>NZ_CP195121.1:617808-1235616 GCF_052057775.1 Methanococcoides mangrovi
TTGAGATGGCATTACTGGTATTTGCAAGGACACTCAGTGGTATGTCATGCCTGTTCTTCCTGGCTCTGACAACTCCTATGGTAGAGCTGTTCTCGGTTCTGAAAGCTACAAGATTGCCTGATTCTTTAATTGAACTATCCATGATGATGTATCGCTACATCTTTGTTTTCCTTGAGGTTGCATGGGGTATCAGGTATGCACAGTCCGTAAGGCTTGGATACAAGGACTGGAGGACCGGTCTCAATTCACTTGCCATGCTGGCAACGACCCTTTTCATAAGGTCATGGGAACAGGGAGAGAAGATCTTCGTTTCCATGAGTGCACGCTGCTATGATGGAAGACTGTTATTCTTTGAGGAAAAGAGGCCCATAAGGGCAAATGAACTGATGCTAACAGGCACCTACTTTATCGCGGTGCTGGCATTGTGGTATATGACCAGGGAATTCTCTATATTCTGAAGGTCTCTGAGGTAAAACGATGATACTGGAAACAAAAGGCTTGAAATATTCCTACCATGATGGGACCCAGGCTGTAAAAGGTGTTGATGTAAAGATCAAAAAAGGCAAGAAGATCGCTTTCGTAGGGAAGAATGGTTCCGGTAAATCAACTCTATTCATGATGCTCAACGGTACCCTAAAGCCTAAAGAGGGAACTGTTTATTTCCACGGAAAACCAATGGAATACGATGCAAGATCCCTGCGTGAGATCCGAAAAAGTGTGGGCATTGTCTTCCAGAACTCGGATGACCAGATATTTGCTCCCACAGTCTATCAGGATGTGGGCTTTGGTCCCACAAACCTTGGTTATACAAAAGAGGAAGTTGAGGAGAAGGTAAATCAAACTCTCGAATATATCGGTATAACCGAATTCAAGGACAAGCCTCCCCACCATTTGAGTGGAGGACAGAAGAAGAGGGTAGCTATTGCAGGTGTCTGTTCAATGGACCCGGAGGTCATGATCCTTGACGAACCGCTGGCTAATCTGGATCCTGTAGGTGCTGATGAGATCCTTGACCTTCTGAACGAATTGAACCACAATGGTACTACACTTATCATCTCAACACATGATGTGGAACTTGCCTATAGCTGGGCAGATTATGTTTATTTCATGACAGAAGGAAACATCATAGGTGAAGGCAAACCTGAAGATGTTTTTAAGGATGCTGACCTTCTCAGGAAAGCATATCTCAGACAGCCACGCACACTGGAGATATACAGTGAACTTGAGAGACGGAACCTTGCTATCCGTAACAGGTTCCCTACAAGTGTTCCTGAACTGGTAAATTCCTTCAAGCCACCTGAACTGATGTGGATCGAAGTATCACCTGACGTAAAGGAAGGTGACATCATCAATCTTGGTGTTATGCATGGTGAATATGCCATCAACAGCCCATATGAGGCGGTCAATGCAAAGGTCCTCCATATCCATCCGGAAGGGCATGCAATTGCGGAGATGACAAGGCATGGTATCAAGTCCGGTGGAATTGTGATCTATGATACTGATCTGTATGATGCGGAAACTTTCCGCAAGGTCATCGCTGAAGAGGATATCGACAGTATAGGCGCAATGGGTAAGAAAAGCAAGACACTTGCCGAGAACAACCATATTGATCTCAAGATAACCTCAGGTGTTATCGACAAATCTATACTGATGGCACTTTGTGGGAAGAGGTGCCTGATACTGACCTCCGGTGGAATGGTGGAACATGCTGTAAAGCGTATCGATGAATATGCTGAAAACAGTGGAATTGCCATTCAACTGTCTCTCGCAAATGCTGAAAGGGATGAACTGGACCTTTAAGGCCTTTTAGATTCCCTCTTTTGCTTTTTACTTCCTTCTCATTTTCCTTTTTTCACTTTCTTTGTTCAGTTTTGTTCTGTTGTAGCAATATGCATGATTCTATTGGTAACAACCAGTATTTGTAGAATGAAAGGAATAATTTGTATGGGTTATTCCTTTGAAACTGTAAACTGGATGGGGAGGTTAGAACTGTGGCAGATAAAGGAGATGAAGATTCTACACAATGTGGCCGCTCTTTTTCTGAGAGCTGTAACGAGAAGCTGATAAGGCAGGTTATGACAAAGGATCTTGTGACCATCCATGAGGATGACCCTTTAGATAAGGTCCTGGAGACCTTCAGTAAACATCATTTTAATACATATCCTGTTGTGAACGATGATCATGAACTTGTGGGCATAATTAACCAGGATATAATTCTCCGTATACTTCTTGTGCAGAGGACCCCGAGACTTGAACACACGCATCATGCTGCAGTGGTATCACAGGGAGAGGCTGCAAAGGACATTATGATCCCTCATCCGGTATCTATGTCTTCAGATGAACCCCTTTGTGAAGCAGCCGATATGATGCTCAAGCATAAAATGGACCGTGTCTGTGTTATTGAGGACGGGAAGCTTGTAGGTATCATATGCAAGCCTGATATCCTTAATGAGATATACAAGCTAAGAGGGTCTCTATAATGGAAGTTCTCTTCTATATACTGCTGATCCTTCTTCTGGCAAAGGTCTTTGGTGAACTATTTGAAAGAGCAGGTTTTCCTTCTATTCTTGGTGAGTTGCTTGCAGGTATTGTTCTTGGAATATTCCTGATCCATCAGGTAACAGAGGTCATTACATTCCTTGCTGAGATGGGGGCTATTTTTCTTTTGTTCACGGCAGGATACAAGGAAGTGCACCTGCGAGATCTGAGATCATCATCCAAAAAAGCAGCAATTGCAAGTTTTTCTCAGGTATTTGTTGCCTTTTTTGCCGGATTCATTCTTGGATTGTATTTCCAGTTCAGCACTCTTGCAAGTATCTTCATGGGAGTTGCATTCAGTCCTACAAGTATCGGTGTTGTTGTGAGAACATTGATAGACATGGATTACCTGTCAAGCAAACCTGGTTCAATGATGCTGACCTCAGCTATCTTTGACGATATTATCGGCATATTCCTTCTGTCTGTTGTAGTTACCATGGCAACATACGAGCATTTTCCATCAACTTTGCAAATATTGTCTATTTTGTTGAAGATAGTTGCTTTTGTGGCAATAATGATCGTTTTTAGATTATGGTTCTTCCCGGGACTCTTTGGCTATGTTCATAAGATGCATGTAAAGGAGTCTATCTTTGCATTTGTTATAATGGTGGCTCTTTTTTCTGCATACTTAGCAGAACTCTTCGGACTACATGCTGTGATCGGGGCATTTATAGGAGGTGTCATGATCTCGGATATCTCCCATGCGAAGATCGAAGATGTTCAAAGTAAGGTAACAGGTGTTGCATATGGTATTTTCGTACCGGTCTTTTTCGCTTACATAGGTCTTTCCGTAAATGTTGTCACTTTACAGACGGTTGGAATGTTCTCTTTAGCTGTCGTTTTTCTGGCCCTTGCAGGTAAGTTGATCGGGGGATTTGCAGGAGGCCGCCTTATAGGGTTTGACAATTATGACAGCCTTATATTCGGTTTAGGTGTGATGCCAAGGGCAGGAGTGGAGCTGGTGCTGATATCCATTGGAAAGGAACTGGGCATCATAGGTGATGACGTATTTTCAGCAATTGTCCTTATGGTTGCAGTCTCTATTTTTGTATCGCCTGTACTTTTGAAAATGGTCATACAGTCTAAAGAGAGAATGAAATCGATCAATACTTAAACTCACTAAACAAATAATAAATTAAGAACTGTTAGTTCAATGGGGAAAAAACATGGGATCCGATATAGGTAACAATAACACCAGTGGTTCTAAAAGTGCATTGGGTAAGGTGCTGGACAGGAAAGAGACACTTGAAAAGATAATTGATAACAGTCCTGTCATTGCTTTTCTCTGGAAGGCGGAAGATGTTCCGGAAGAAAAATGGCCGGTAGAGTATGTTTCAGCTAACGTGAGCCTTCTGGGTTACACAGTAGAGGAGTTTGTATCCGGTCGTCTTCTTTATGGTGACATAGTACATCCTGATGACCTTAAGATGGTGGAAGATACTCTCAGGCAGCGCTGCAGGGAGGGAGGAGATTTCTTTGATCAGGAATACAGGATAATCCTGAAGTCCGGCGATGTTCGCTGGGTCGATGAGAGGACCTATATACAGCGTGATGATTCAGGCAATGTAACTCACTATCAAGGTACTATCTTCGATATAACTGAGCAGAAGTACAACGACATTGCTTTTGAGGAAGCGCTGAGGAGGCAGAGGTCGCTTGAAGACATCATAAACAATAGCTCAACCATGGTGTTCCTGTGGAGGGCGGAAGATTTCTGGCCTGCGGATTATGCTTCCGAGAACGTCTCGAATCTGGGATATTCAGCAGAGGATTTCGTCCTCGGGCGTATTGTTTATGGTGACCTCATCCATCCTGATGATTACCAGATGGTAAAGGATACCCTCGCGGAGAAATGTGATGATGGCAGTGACAACTATACGCAGGAATATCGTGTGGTAACAAAGGACGGAAAATTGTTGTGGGTGAGCGAGAAGACCTTCATTCTCAGGGACATCAATGGAAACCCGACCCACTTTCAGGGAATCGTTCAGGATATAACAAAACAGAAAGAAAGCGAGATCGCCCTCAAGGATTCGCTTGAAAAGCAGGCTGAACTGCTGGAAAGGAAACAGGCTCTGGAAACCATTGTGAATCACAGTCCTGTGATAGCTTTCCTCTGGAAGGCAGGTCCGGAGGACGAAAAGGAACTCTGGCCCGTTGAATTCGTTTCAGATAACATAACACAGTTCGGATACACAGTTGATGAATTCATGTCAGGGGATCTCATGTATGGTAATATCGTACACCCTGAGGACCTCCCCGAGGTACAGATGGAACTTTCAGACATCTGCAATGAGGGAGGAAAGGTCTTTGTTAAGGAGTACAGGATAAGGACGAAGTCCGGGGAAGAGAGATGGGTGGAGGAACAGACCTTCGTGCAGCGCAACGATGAAGGTGTTGTGACCAATTACCAGGGAATCATCCAGGATATAACGGAACGAAAGGAAAAGGGTTGTTAACTCTATTTTCCGGTGCCAATTTAGTGTCAGAGGATCTCAGAGATCGAAAATGGAAATGATACGTTAAGAAGGGTGAGCCAAGTCAGAAATTGAATTCCTACCTGAAACCGAACTCAATATCTGTTCAGGGATGAATATTCTTGTTGGTTCTACTTTGATCATTCTGTTATCAGGTTTCTCAGGCTATCTGCTGGAAATAGATATTTTTCAGCCATTAACCGGAAGAACTGATTTATCCCTGTCTCCTCCATTCCAGAGGATGCTTCTTCCAAATGCAATCCTCTGATATTGAAAATTTCAATATTAAGGGATCGATCCGGGTCTTCTGGCAAATTAAGAAATAGTATCGTTAACATATTTCTTTTGAGTGGGTGTCCTGATGGATTATGAAAATGCTGATATTGATTCTGTTCTTGCGGAACTGAAAAGTTCAAAGCGGGGCCTTTCTGAAGAGGAGGCGGCAAAAAGGCTGCTTGAATACGGCTTTAATGAGCTTGAAGAAAAAGCGAAAGTAACCCCTCTAAAGGTCCTGATGAGGCAGTTCACCAATTTCATTGTTTGGGTGCTTCTGGCAGCGGCTATCATCTCATTGACAATAGATGAGGTCGTGAATTTCTGGGTCATCGTGGCCATAATAGCTTTTGTCATAGTCCTTGGTTTTGTCCAGGAGTTCAAGGCCGAGAAGGCCATGGAGGCCCTCAAGAGAATGGTCCAGCCGGTGACCCATGTTGTCAGGGATGGGGTAGTGATCGAGATCCCCACAAGGAATGTCGTTGTAGGGGATGTTATGGTGCTGGAAACCGGTGATAAGATCGCAGCTGATGCTTATGTTTTTGAGGTGCAGGGCCTGAAGGTGGATGAGTCTGCCATCACCGGGGAGAGCATGTCCGTGGAAAAGGTTACAGGTGACATGATATTTTCAGGAACACAGATAGTCCATGGTAAATGCAGGGCGGTTGTGAAGGCTGTTGGAATGCAGAGCCGGCTGGGAAAGATCGCAGGAATGATTCAGGAAAGCGAGGTCAGAACACCTCTTCAGCAAAAGATAGCCGACCTTGCTAAAAGCCTTGCCATCATTGCTCTTGTTGCATCAGGTCTCACTTTCATGCTTGGATACTTTACCGGTGCACCTGTTGAAGAGATGCTGATCATAGCCCTTGCACTGGCAGTGGCAGCGGTTCCGGAAGGTTTGCCCCTGACAATGACCATCACACTTGCATATGGTATGCACAGAATGGCAAAGCACAATGCGATCGTCAGGAAGATGCTGGGAGTTGAGACCCTTGGTTCCACAACGGTGATCTGTACCGATAAGACCGGAACCCTGACTAAGAACGAAATGACCGTTCAGAAGATATATTCCGGGGATGAGTTCTTTGATCTTACGGGTGTGGGATATGATCCTGAAGGTTCCCTTCTGCAGAATGATAAAGAAGTGGATGTTGAGAAGAACCACACTCTTGGAATGTTGTTAAAGGCAGCAGCAGCATGCAATAATTCTTCCATGGTCAGGAGAGGGGACAAATGGGACGTTGTCGGTGATCCCACTGAACTTGCACTTATAGTTGCAGCTTCCAAAGCCGACATCTGGAAAGATGATCTCGATGCTGAGTATGAAAAGCTACATGAGATCATCTTCACCTCCGAGAGGAAACTGATGACCACCATTCACAGGACAGATGAAGGAAGGATCGCTTTCTGTAAAGGTGCACCGGAATTCGTTCTTGATAAGTGTGTTTCCATTGAAAGGGACGATGGGGTCCGTGAACTGAAAGATGATGATGTCGCCAGGATATTAAAGCAAAACACCGAGCTTGCCCGTGCTGCATATCGTGTGCTCGGGATCTCATACAGGGATCTTCCTGAAGGTCTTCCTGTGGAAGAGTCCGAGAAAGATCTGACATTCCTTGGTCTGGTTGCCATGATCGATCCTGAAAGGAAGGAAGCAAAGGATGCGATAGCCCTTTGCAAACAGGCAGGTATCAGGGTTGTGATGATAACCGGGGATAATGAGGAAACTGCAAAGGCTATCGGAAAGACCATTGGACTGTCTGCTGATTACAATGGTCCTGTGGATGGGCTGGATGGGAAGCTCAAGAACACCATCGATGATGGTGCTGTAACAGGAAGTGAGCTTCTCTCCCTTGATGATGAGGAATTTAATTCCGTTGTTGAGGGTGTCAGTATATATGCAAGGGTGATGCCTGAGCAAAAGCTCAGGATCGTGCAGGCATTGCAGAACCGTGGTCATGTGGTTGCAATGACCGGGGACGGTGTCAACGATGCACCTGCACTGAAGAAGGCAGATATCGGTATCTCAATGGGCATCAAAGGTACGGATGTTGCAAAGGAGTCCAGTCTGATGGTGCTGCAGGACGATAATTTCGAGACCATCGTGGAAGCAGTGAAACGTGGTCGTGCTATCTATGAGAACATCGAGAAGTTCACAACATACCTGGTCTCAAGGAACTTTACCGAGGTTATCCTCATATTGCTGGGAATAACGCTCCTGGGATTTGACCTGATACCACTTCTGGCATTGCAGATATTGTTCATCAACATGTTCGATGAGATAATGCCTGCGATAGCATTGGGTCTTGACCCTGTAAGGGATGAAGTGATGTATGAAAGACCACGCAAGCCGGGGGAGAGGATACTCAAAAAGAGAAACCTTTTGCTGGTTGTCAGCATAGCCCTGATAATGGGTCTGGTTTGTTTCATGGTGTTCATGTTCTCTGATCCGATGGGTAACATCGAAATGGCACGTACCATGACATTTGCTACTATCGTTAGTATGATACTGTTCATCCCGTTCGTGTTCAGGTCACTGACAAGATCAGCTTTGAGTATTGGTATTTTCAGCAACAAGCTCATGCTTGTGGGTGTTGCCAGCACATTCCTGCTGACGCTTACAGTTATGTATGTCCCGTATCTTGCGAACATCTTCGAACTCGTAGCTCTCGGGCCTGCTGAATGGGCAGTTCCTGTTTCGGCAGCCTTTGCAACACTTTTCATTGCTGAAGCGATAAAGAAAATAGTAGCAAGCAGTGGTATCTGAATCAGGTCAGTTGGGTCAGAGTAAGTCTAATATATAGATGCGATCGATATTGAACATGTCCAAGTAAATATTT
Organism: Methanococcoides mangrovi; assembly: GCF_052057775.1. Taxonomy (GTDB): domain Archaea; phylum Halobacteriota; class Methanosarcinia; order Methanosarcinales; family Methanosarcinaceae; genus Methanococcoides. The sequence goes on from NZ_CP195121.1 coordinate 625,937, forward strand.
AGAATCCCTGTGAGTGAGTTAAAATGAACTACAGATGTCCCGTATGTGAAGGAAGAATGAACCGCTGGAGCTATCCTAGTATAAAGAGACACGACAATTTCGGTCGTGCACTTGTGATCTATAAGTGTATAGAATGTGGTAATGAAGAGACCTACCCAGATCTCTGATCCTTTTTTTTGTTGATGTTCTCAGGCATCTTTTATGAAAAAAGAAGGGATGCCCGAGTTATCCCTTTGATCGTCTTTCAGACTTCTACTAAATTTCTACTACTAAATTATATTTGCAATACTTTCCCTGTACTATATTATAGTGCAAGGACAAGTTCCTCAGAATGGTGCAAATACCTGTTCGTGTGGGTGTATAACAAAACCTTCTGAAGTAATATCATATGGATGTAGCTTCTTGCTGTGGTCTGAACCACGCATCTTGAAGATCTCAATAGTACGGGTACGGACCGTTTCACGCATGTCGTAGTGAAGTACGAATGTTCCGTCCGTTACGAAGGTCTCCACACCGAACCTTGATGGCTCTTTCTCATTGACGATCTCACATGTCAACAGTGAGGTCAGTCCGATTACTTCCAGTGTCGTACTTAGCTTGAGGAGTTCCACACGGATCTTTGCAGGGTCGTGCAGGTAGAAACTGATAGAGGTCGTGGAGTCGACAAGGGCTCTCTTTGCATCGATCTGTTCCTGGGTGGCAATGATCTGGTCCATCATTGAGCGGGTGTCGAAAGGCCTGACATCGACATACTTTTCCTGTGAAGGGATGCCAATCTTGGTGGAACATGCATCGATGATGACAAGTTTGCCTTCGTCTTCCAGTGCCTGCAGGTCCCATCCGAACTTCAGGACGTTCTCCCTGATCTGCTCAGGTCTTTCTTCTGTTGCAACGATGATACCGTTCTCACCGTACTTGGTGATACCATTATAGATGTACTGGACGGAAAAGTTCGTCTTACCTGCACCGGATGTACCGGATACAAGATAGGAACGATCGCGGATAAGTCCTCCACCACAAAGTTCGTCAAATCCCGGAATACCGGTCTTGACCCTGTTCATCTCATCTTCCATTGATATCTCTTCAGAGGCTGACCCTTCGAACATTTATCTTTTCACTCCTCATTATATTATTGTGTACGTGGCTTGAAATTGTTCCCTGCCACCTATGGGACACACTTGGACAACTGATAATTATATGATACAGCAGGTTTCACTGCCCATCATAATAATAATTAACACGCAGTACATATAAATTTATTGAAGATGGCAGCCAGAATGCCATATTGCATCGTCTATCATCTAACATAAAATGACGGAAATTGTCCGAATCGACAATTTACGAATAATATTGAGCAATTGTTGACCATTTTATATTAAATCCGTCGTATTTTCTTCGACATTCACCGTTATTTGCATCGATATTTACCTTTGCATTGCGATAAATAGTCTGAAAGAGACCACAAAAGATTTAAAAGCCAATTAACTTATTAGTCAGTTGTAATCCAATATGACGGGATTAAGAGGGTGATGATGTCTCCTTCGGCAATGGACGAAACTTCGTGAATTGCTCCGGAGATGATATTCGTTAAAACGTTTATCTTGATTCTCACTCTTTGATATATTTAAAATAATGGAGGAAAATAATGAAAAGATTTACAGCAATCTTACTCGCTGCTCTCATGGTACTGAGCGTTGTATCAGTAGCAAGCGCAGCAGATTCTGTTGAGATCCGCAGTCCTGTATTCAACGGTACAGACTTTAGCGATATTGACAGAGATACAATTGACTACACAGATTTTGCAGGATTCTTCTACGACCTTGACGATGGAATCGGATCTGAGCAGATTGAAATTCTGACTACCACAGGTAACACCATCGGTGAGAATGAGCTTATCTACACTACAGACATCCAGAATGTCAGTTACTCATACGAAGGTTGGGCAGGTGAAGAATTCTACAAGATTGGCTTCCTTGCACAGGAATACGTTCCAGTCAACCAGGACCCAGCACTCCTTTCCAAGCTGATCCTTGACGATGACGAGAAGTACACCATGCGTGTCGGTCAGTCACTCGACCTCGGTGAGGGTTTCGCACTCACACCAAAGCAGATCGATGTTGATGGTGAGAAGGTATGGCTCGAGCTCACCAAGGACGGCGAGTTCCTTGATGATGATGTCTACAGCACTGTTGATAACCCTGCTGACAAGTCCTGGGACTATGAAGCAGATATTGAGGACGAGGACGATGTCGTTGTCATGAAAGTACACGTTAACGAGGTATTCCAGGGACAGGTCGACAGTCTTGCAGTCATTGAAGGTATCTGGCTCATGAACGATGAAGCAATGGAGATCGAGAATGAAGACACATTCGGTGACCTTGAAGTTACAAGTGTAACTGATGGTTCATCTGCAGGCTTGTTCGGTGGTCTTACACTCGAGAACGTTGACACCACCATCACACTCAGCAAAGATAAGACAATCGACCTCACAGAGACCCTCAAGATCCAGACCGCTGACAGCGATGATCTTCGCTTCTACTTCTTCGAAGAGATCACAGAACCAGGCACCTATGAGATCAGAGGCACTGTTGCTGAGGGAAGTGCAACACACGTTTGGGATGCAGCTTCCTTCGCAGGTTTCTACTATGACCTTGATGACAACGTGGCTTCCGAACAGCTTACAATCATTAATACAGATAGAGCTGTTGCTGAAGACGACGGTGTTGTCTACACCACAGATATGCAGGAGGTAGGCTATGCATACGAGTCCTGGACTACCAAGTATGACAAGATGGGCTTCCTCGCAGAGGAATATGTTCCAGTTAACAAGGACCCAGCACTTCTTTCCAAGCTGATTCTTGACGATGACGAGAAGTACACCATGCGTGTCGGTCAGTCACTCGACCTCGGTGAGGGCTTCGCACTCACACCAAAGCAGATCGATGTTGATGGTGAGAAGGTATGGCTCGAGCTCACCAAGGACGGCGAGTTCCTTGATGATGATGTCTACAGCACTGTTGATAACCCTGCTAACAAGTCCTGGGACTACGAGGCAGATATTGAGGACGAGGACGATGTCGTTGTCATGAGAGTACACGTTAACGAGGTATTCCAGGGACAGGTCGACAGTCTTGCAGTCATTGAAGGTATCTGGCTCATGAGCGATGAAGCAATGGAGATCGAGAATGAAGACACATTCGGTGATCTTGAAGTCACAGACGTAGCTAACGGTGCAACCGGAGCTGGTCTTACACTCGCGAACATGGACACCTCCATTACACTTGGCAAAGACGACACAATCGACCTCACAGACTCCATGAAGATCAAGGTCGCTGACAGTGACGTTGTAAGGTTCTACCCATTCGTCGAAGTAACAGTCGGTGAGGGTGCAGTAGTTGAGCCTACAGAGCCTGTAGAGCCTGTAGAGCCTGTAGAGCCTGAAGTCGAAGAGAATGTCACTGAAGACGAGAATGTAACTGTCGAAGAGCCAGTCGTTGAAGAGCCTGTCGAGGAGCCAACCGAGGAACCAGAAGATGAGGTACCTGGCTTCGAAGCAGTCTTCGCAATTGCAGGTCTCCTTGCAGTAGCATACTTCGTCAGAAGGAACTAATTACTAAAATTTGAGAAGGGTTAATACCCTTCTAACATTTCTTTTTTTTGTCAGGTTTTTCGATAAATTAAAATACCTATAATCTTATTGTATCTCATTCTAATTCAGAACAATGAGGTCTTTAAGAATGAAAATGAAGGTATTGATGATTTCTCTCATTGCATTGTTACTTGTTGCAATGTCAGGATGTACAGAACCGGTTGAGCCGGAAGGTCCCGTAACGACTGCTGATCTCAGTGTTGATGGGGTAGTGCTGGATAACGTTCCTGAAGGTTTCGAATACCTTGGTGTCCACTCTCTTGACATCGAAGATGTAAAGGCAAGCTATGCAGATGTCGATGGTATCATTCAGGCTTCTGAAGGAATATACCAGCTTGATTCTGTGGACTATTTCGTAATAGCTATCGAACTTGAGAATGCTGAGGCAGCAGAAGAGTTCAATGCACAGTACAAAGCCGGTTTCACTCCTCTGGCAAATGGTGACAGGTTTGTGGAAGAGTCATTTAACGGGCATGATGCAACTCGCGTAGTAAAATATATCATTGCAAATGGTGAACAGACTCCACGTTACCACTACGTTTGGACCAATGAGAACTTCGTGTTCCTTGTCAAGGGTAACACCGATGACAGCACCAGAGTGATGGAACTTGCTGAAGCGACCGGATTCTGATCCGGTCCTTTTTTAAAAATTAAAAAGGATGTAGCAGCCAATCGATACACTTTTATATTGCTATGTCCATTTAGGTGCTGCAATGCCCGGATAGCCTAGTTGGTTGGGGCGCCAGACTCATAGGGACTTTTAACCGAGCGTCCAAATCTCCTGAGAAATCTGGAGGTCGCGTGTTCGAGTCACGCTCCGGGCACTTTGCCTTTCATTGCTTTTTCTTTGATACTGTTTTCAATAAGTTGTTTCTGTTCTTTGACAACAAAGCATATATTATGCCTTCACATTAAGTAGTTCCATGAATTTCCAGATCCTGGATGCAGATTATTTCCGTGAAGATGAGCGACCTGTGGTACGCCTTTTTGGCAGGTCTGACAAAGGGGAGAGCGTTTGCTGTCTTGTTCCGGGATTTGAGCCTTATTTTTATCTTAGTGCATCAGGTGATCTTAAAAAGCTGGGTCAGGAAATAAAGGACAGGTTCGATGTTGTAAAGGACTTTGAGGTCGTGGAGAGGTTCGAGCCCATAGGTTACCAGAAAACAAAGCAACCTATGCTGAAGGTCATTACATTCGACCCGCGCAACGTTCCTGAGATAAGGGATGAAGTGGCAGGAATGATCGGCGTGAGGGAGATCTATGAAACGGATATATTGTTCAGGAACAGGTTCCTTATAGACAAGGGCTTCAAGGGTATGGGCTGGGTATCTGCAGAAACTGATGCCGATGTACCTAAAGGTGATCTTCTCTGTGATCATGTCATAAGGTCACCGGAGCTTGCCGAAGTTGACAGGATCGCCAACTCCCCTCTGAAATACATGGCCTTTGATATTGAGTGCCTGCCTCATGACGGTGGCATGCCAACACCTGATGTCTCACCTGTTATCATGGTGAGCTTTGCCTTTGAGCCGGCCTACAAGGGTCATAATACCCTTATACTGGTCAAGAAGGAGGTAGAAGGTGTTGACGATGATGTCGAGATGTTCACGGAAGAATCTGACCTTCTCAGCCGCTTCTTCGAGATCATCACTGAATACGATCCCGATGTGATCACCGGCTATAACATCAATGATTTTGACGTACCCTATATAGTGGATAGGGTGAACGTCCTGAACGATTCCGGTGCAGGTATCAGGCCGATCGTTGGAAGGGATTCCAGAAATCTGACATATCGCAAGATCATAAGCCGAACGATGGTGTCCATACCCGGCAGGGTTGTTGTGGATGTGCTTCCGCTCATCAGGCAGCAGTTCAGCCTGAAAAGGTATACTCTGCGTAACGTTTCAAAAGAGTTGCTGGACAGGGAAAAACTGGACGTCGCACCGGCTGACATGGAAGAGCACTGGAACGATAATGGTGAGAAGATCAGGAAGTTCATCGATTACGCCAGACGCGACTCTGAGCTTGCTCTTGAACTTTTGCTCGAGCTGAAGCTTCTGGACAAGTATATAGCTCTCTCAAGGGTCAGCGGTATCCTGCTGCAGGATACGGTCAGTGGTGGCCAGACCAACATGGTGGAACAGATCCTGATGACCGAGTTTGGCAAACAGGGCAGGGTCATGTCCACAAAGCCGGATGATGACACTTCAGCTTTCAGGCGCAAGCAGAACGAGAGCCTGAAAGGTGGTGCTGTCCTCGAGCCGGAAAAAGGTCTGCATGAGAATGTGATCGTTCTGGACTACAAATCCCTTTATCCTACTATCATGATGGCTCACAACCTCTGCTATACGACGGTTGTGGAGCCGGGAACATATCCTGAAGAAGACATAATCAGGTCTCCCTCAAAGGGCGAGTTCGTCAAGCCTGAGATATTCAAAGGTGTCGTGCCATCGGTCCTTGAGTATCTACTTGACCAGAGAGTAAAGACAAAGCAGCTGATGAAAAAAGCAAGTGATGAGGGTGAGTATCGCGTCCTTGATGCGACACAGCTTGCTCTGAAGATCCTGCTCAACAGCTTCTATGGCTATTCAGGTTATGCCCGTGCAAGGCTTTACAGCCTTCAGATGGCCAATTCAGTGACCAGCATAGGCAGGGAGAACATCGCAAGGACCGAGGACATCGTCTGTAACAGGATCGGTACTGTGATCCTCAGGGACAATGTGGCCTATCTCAAAGAAGAGGCCGGTGATATCAGGGAAGGCGACAAGGTCGTGAAACTCTCTGTAGCTTACGGTGACACTGATAGTGTCTTTGTCCATTGTAAGAACGATTGTGATGAGGAGTTCGCAGATGATGAGTTCTCACTGGAGGACTCCGCACTTGTGGGAAGGAAGGTCGCAAGCATTGTCACAGCATCGTTGCCTGATCCAATGGAGCTTGAATTTGAGGCAGCTGCAAAACGTGTTCTCCTGATCGCCAAGAAAAGGTACGCACAGTGGCTCTTTGAACCCACCAACGATGGCTGGAAGGACAAGATCAAGGTAAAAGGTCTTGAAACGGTGCGCCGTGACTGGTGCGAGCTCACATCAAAGATGCTCAACAGGGTACTGGAGCTTGTGCTGAAGGAAGGTGACATTGACGGTTCTGTGCGCCACGTAAGAAAACTTGTTGACAGGGTGCGCAATCTGGATGTTCAGAAGGACTCCGACATCGTTGAGGACCTTGTGCTTACCAAGACATTCTCCAAGTCTCCTTCGAGCTACAAGAACAAACAACCTCATCTTACCGTGGTTGAGAACATCGAGAGGCGTACAGGTGTGCGTCCTTCCATTGGTGAGAGGATACCCTTTGTCATAACTGCAGGCAAGGGTCTTTTCGTGGACCGTGCAGAGGACCCTGAATATGTCCGTGAGCACAATATTACCCTGGACGTGGAGTACTACATACAGAAGCAGATGTTACCCCCTGTGGAGCGTATCCTCGGCGTTTTCGGTGTCGATGTGGCCACACTGAACCATGATTCAAGACAAAAGGGTCTTTTTGACTTCGATAACTCTGCCGATAAGAAGGTGGAAACCGTGAAAAGGAAGTGCAGAGGAAATGAAACGCCTGCTCAGCAGCCAAGTCAGAAAACTCAGAGCTCACTATTTGATTTCTGAGATCTGAAAATTAATTTTAATATTAAGTTTAAAATTAAATTGGTTTAAAGTAGGTCTGTCCTTTAAACCTTTTAATGAATAATAAATCAAGAAAAAAGATCAGAGCTGCACGTAACGTGCAGCGTCCCCGAGATCTTCTTCTATTCTGAGTAACTGGTTGTACTTTGCAGTACGCTCACTTCTTGCAGGTGCTCCTGTCTTGATGAGGTCAGCACCCAGTGCAACGGAAATGTCTGCGATCATTGCGTCTTCTGTCTCAGCAGACCTGTGGCTTACCACAACGCTATATCCGTTGCGCATTGCAAGGTTTGCGGCATCGAATGACTCTGAGATCGTACCGATCTGGTTGACCTTGAGCAGGAGTGCGTTTGCAGCGTCCATCTCGATACCCTTTGCAAGGCGGTTCACGTTTGTAACGAAGAGGTCATCGCCTACTATGATGGTGTCCCATGCCTCACTGGTAAGTGCTGCAAAGTCCTCGAATGACTCCTCATGGAATGGGTCCTCGATGGAAAGGATAGGATATGTATCGATCAGCTCAAGATAGTAGTCCACAAGCTCGGCAGGCGTGAGCATATTGCCGTCAATGGAGTATTTCCCATCTTCAAAGAACTCTGATGCAGCAGCATCAAGGCCAATGGTTATCTCGGATTCGGTGTACCCTGCCTCATCAATGGCAGCCACAAGTGCATCCAGTGCATCTGCAGTCATGGAGATATTTGGTGCGTATCCTCCTTCATATCCGACATTGGTTGCGGAGCCACCATATTTATCCTCAAGTATCCTGGCCAGTGCATGGTATGTTTCAGCTCCCATCCTGAGTGCATTTGAGTATGTCTCTGCTCCCTTTGGCTGGATCATGAACTCCTGTATGGAGAGATCGTTACCTGCATGCTTTCCACCGTTGAGCACGTTCATTGTGGGTACAGGCAGTGCGAATGCATTGGTTCCGCCAAGGTAGCGGTAGAGTGGCATGCCAAGGGAATCAGCAGCTGCTTTTGCAACAGCCATGGAAACACCAAGGATCGCATTGGCACCAAAGTTCATCTTGTTGTCCGTTCCATCCAGTGCTATCATCAGCTCATCGATCTCACGCTGGTTGCGAACATCCATTCCCAGCAGTTCTTTTGCAATTGTTGAGTTCACATTTTCAACTGCATCAAGTACGCCCTTTCCGTTGTAGCGTTCATCCTTATCCCTGAGCTCAAGTGCCTCGTTGCTGCCTGTGGATGCTCCGGAAGGTACGCTTGCTCTTCCAAAACCTCGACCAGTGTAGACATCGACCTCAACAGTAGGATTTCCTCTTGAGTCAAGTATTTCTCTGGCATGTACTTTTTCAATTGTATACTTTGCTTCTTCGGCTATGTAGCTCATGTTTTCCACCATTAGAACGTTCTATGAACCAATCGTACATTACAGTATATATCGTTACCGCATTTGTTCTTTTTAGCTTTTTGAGATCTCAGTTCATTTATATATTCAATATATCTAACAGCATAAATTTATATTGATAAAAGTAATACTTGTATATCGGGGGTTAAAATATTTCTTTAATGGACGATGATGCATACGAAGTAGCATCCCTTTTGCAAAGCATTGATGTTCCGAGGATAGAAGCGCTTTCTCTTGCCTGCCTTTTCACAGCCAGTGAACTGAGCTCACAGGAAATAGAAAAAGCTACGGGCTTAAGGCAGCCGGAAGTAAGCGTAGCCATGCGTTCGCTCTATGAACGCGGGTGGATCGATGAAAGGGATGACAAAAGGACGAAATGCAGGGGGAGGCCTGCAAAATATTATTCTCTGAAAGTTGATTTTGAAGAGATAATAAATGTCTATGAATCCAGGATCATAAAAATGAACAAAGAAAAGCTCAAGACCGTTCAGGATCTTCTGAAAATGGATGTCTGATCCTGAGGTCTTAGGAATTTCATTTTTTCATTTCATTGTTCCGAATCTGATCGGAGCAAATCCTTTTGTAGCGTCGAATGCGCGTTCAGCATCCATGCCGGATATTTCCATTATGAAAACCTCCAGCACCATGAAAGCCTCACTTTCGCCTCGGAGGCATCCGACATTCACATCATCGGCACGTCCGGCAGCAGTGTGAAGGTGTATCTTTGTCTTTCCTTCTTCGGGAAAGATGTTTCCGATGCCTATGACCTCATAAGGTTCGGAGTAGTTCACCCACATGGTCTCAGGTGGGATCACATTTTCTTTCGGACCAACAACAAGGTTTGCTTTGCGAACAGCACCCAGCAGCATAAAGACCGCGGATCTGATATCTTCTTTTTCGGCAAGTCCTTCAAGCTCTTCAAGCAGGTCCTCTCCCGTGTCTATCCTTACGGTAAAGACCCTTCCGATGTTACCTTTACTATATTCCATATTTCCACCGTTACTTAATTATCACTGACTATTTTTCCATCCACCAGACGTATGATGCGGTCGGTCTTTGCGGCCATGTTCTCATCGTGTGTTACAAGTATGAAGGTCTGGTCATGTTCCCTGTTAAGCTTTCTTAATAGCTCATATATCTTATCACTGGAATGGCTGTCCAGGTTGCCTGTGGGCTCATCACCGATGATTATCTTCGGGCTGTTCGCCAGTGCACGGGCGACAGCTACTCTCTGGTTCTGTCCACCTGAAAGCTGGTTGGGCCTGTGGTCCATCCTATCTTCAAGTCCTACTTCTTTGAGAAGGTCACTTGCGATCCTTTCAGCTTCATGTTTGCTTTTCCCCGAGATCAGAAGCGGCATCATCACATTCTCAAGTGCAGAAAAATCAGGCAGTAGGTGATGGTACTGGAAGATAAAGCCCAGCATTTCATTACGAGCCTTTGAGCGTTCACTGTCAGACATTGTTGTCACATCTTCCCCGTCTATCAGGATGGTACCGCTGGTAGGTGTATCAAGTATGCCTATCATGTGAAGCAAAGTGCTCTTTCCTGATCCCGATGGACCTATTATTGAAAGGAACTCTCCCCTCTCAACGGTCATGTTCAGCCCGTCAAGCGCCCTGACCCCCAGACCATCGGTATAGATCTTGGTAAGGTCTCGGATCTCGATTATTTTGGAGTTGCTGCTCATGGTCTGCCTGCTTTGTTTAGGTTTGTGCCCATTTCAATTATCTTTTCTGGATTATTTATAATGAATGGTGCTCTTGTGAAAAAGAAGTAATCCATTGATGGGGGACGATTCCCTGTACTTATGGATGTAATTATGGATAAAATAGTTAAAAAAGTTTAGAAAATATCCCATTAAGGGATATTTTTCAGTGATCAATAATCAGGCTCAAGACCTTCGATCTGGGAGAACGCCTTGTCCATACCTTTTTGCTCCTCAACCCTTGCTTTCTTTTCGCGTTCCTGGTGGATCGCATCTACAGCAACAGAGTAAAGGTTCTCAAGTTCTTCTGCAGCTTCAAGTGTAAGCACTGCAAGTACCTGTGGTGTTTCTCCTTTCCTGACAATGATACCCTTGAATACGTGACCGACAGAAGATGAGAGCTTTTCCACTTCGGTTGATATCTCGTCAATGCTCAGGTATGACTTGTCTCCTTTTATGATCACCATTGCCCTGCTTCCTTCCATGTAGACATCAGTTGAGAACAGGAGTCCGGATGGAGATACTGCTTTTTGTATTGCTGATTTGATGGGGGTTCCTTTGTCAGCCTCATAGAAGCCAATGGTTGCAACTCCTGCACCGCCACTCATGACGGTCTTGAAGTCACCAAGGTCAGTGACCATCATCATTTCGCTGTCCAGCGCATCGATAAGGAACAGAATACGTCTTGCGATCATGTCATTGATGGTGTTGTATGCTGACTGTACGTCCCCTCCCATCTGCTTGAGGAACTGGTTGTCAGCAAGTATTATACCGTCCACACCGCTGTCCCGTATGTCTCTCAGGCAGAATGCAGCGTTCTGCAGGTAGAGTGTACCCTCTTCCCTGAATGGAAGGACAACGATCGCATATATCGGGAAATCATAGTTCTTCTTAAGCTCCTCAATGAATGGAGGGGTAAATGATGATCCTGTTCCCCCGGATGCGGATGTGATCACAAAACCTATATCGAAGTTCCCTCTTTCCTCAACCTGACGCATGATATTGGCTTTGTTCTCTTCAAAGACATGCTTACCTACATTGCGGTTCGCACCAACTCCATGAAGATGGGGAATGTGTATCCTGTCCTTTGCTTTGGTGAACCTCATCTCTTTCAGGTCGTTCATAGCAGTGTTGATCGCGATAGTCTCAACATTGCTCTTGTATTTCTGCTGTGAGTAGAACTTTGCAAGTTTGCCTTTACCACCAAAAGCCTCTTTGTTTATCGCATCAAGGATACGGTTACCACATTGACCATTTCCCACGATCAGTATATTGAGCAAATAATTCCTCCAAATTTAATCTCTCTTGAAACCTTCATGCATGAAGTTGATGATCAGTATTTATATTGTCTGGAACGGTAGAAGACCCATCCTCCGATTGCAAGGATTATCACTAACGGTACCGCGTATACATATAATGGCTGTTCTAAAAGGAAATCCAGGTCACCTTTTGCAACGGTTAGTGTGTTTGTTGTGAAATCTCCGCTGACAACTTCGGATCCTGAGCTTCCGGCATCATACTGGTATGAGTAATCTGTAGTGATGGTATAGGTTCCAATCTCAGTTGGATTTATGTTGTATCTGATCTCCTTCTCCTGGTTCAGGCCGAAGTTCTCAATATACACTTTTGGTACATTGTTGATCATTTCGATGTTATCACTGTTGCTTTCAAAATCAAGCCCTTCAGGAACCTGAATGTTCAATATGACACCATTTGCAGAAGCTTCGCCTATGTTCTTGATATTTATCGTAACCTCTACATCATCGCCTCTTTGCACACTTCTGGCATCCATTGATGTGGAGAACTCAAGTTCCGGAATTTTCTCTTCACCTGTGACCGTTATTACGGGCCTGTTAGAGGTAGCTTGCGGGAAGTCAAGTTCTGCTTCATTGGAGAATGTTGCAACGGTTGGTTTAAGTTCAAATGTTCCCGGTTCATTTGCCTGCAGTTTATAAAGGTAGATGGTCCTTTCCTCATATTTGTCTATTGACATAGGACCTGCTTCTTCAAGAGTAATCTCCTGAAGGATGAACCCTGCGGGCTTTGGATCTGTGAAACGGACATCTGTAGCTCTTCCGTCACCTTCGTTCCTGACAACTACTTTGATCGTGACGACATCTCCCTGTTCCACAGTATAGGAGCTTACTTCTTTTGTGATCCTCAGTTCAGGTGTACCTGAGAACTCTGCCTTATCATGACCTCCATCAATTATCTGTTCAAGATAGATCGGGTCATCGTCTGTGATAGTTATGGACACTGTTGCTCGAGGAAGTATACCGCCAGCAACGGAATCTAATGTTATCTCAATAGTTTCTCCTTCTGCATCAAAAGAGAATGAATCTCCTTCGCTGATCATCTTGTCTTCTATCAGCTCACTTTGGTCATATACTTTGAAGACACAGGATTCAGCGTCGACAAAGACTTCGACTACATCGATCACAATATTATTGATCTGGTATCCGTCTCCTTCTTCTATGCTCCCATTGAACAGGACATCTTTAGCAGATGCGTTCGATGTGAACATCAAAGCTATCATTGCTATTGCCACTATCGTCACAAACAAATTTTTAGACCGAAACATAATTCCCTCGATGCAGAAGTAAATTGCTATTATTATTTTTACAGTATATACTCTACCAGAGTCAATACAATAAGAGAATCCAATAAATAGTTTATGATAACGGGTTTAACTATCTATGTCCATGAATTCCAGACTGACATCGGTCCATTCAGCTTTGTGCACCAGTGAACCCACAGATATCACATCAACACCTGTCTTTGCATATTCAGAGATGTTGTCCAGGTTTATGCCTCCTGAGACCTCGATGATAACCCCATCCCTGAGCCCTTCGTGCTTCAGTTCTTCCAGTGTCTGGATAACCTGGCCGGGTAACATGTTATCGAACATAATGATATCGACACCCATTCGTGCTGCTGTGACCGCATCCTCTGTACTCTCTACTTCCACATCGATCTTCTGCGTGAAGCCAGCCATTTTTTTGGCAGCCTCAATGGCATTTTCGAGTCCCATGGCGTTCCTGTGGTTGTCCTTGATCATGATGGCATCTGAGAGGTCGAACCTGTGAGGATCTCCTCCTCCTGCAATGATGGCAAGCTTTTCGAACTTTCGGATGCCTGGGGTTGTTTTCCTTGTACCGGCTACCTTCGTGTCCGAATACTGCCTGACAGTTCCCACATATTTGCGTGTCTGTGTTGCAATTCCTGTCAGGTGTCCCAGGAAGTTCAGTACAAGGCGCTCGGCACGCAGTACTGCGACAGAATTACCTGTGATCTCAAATATTGTATCCCCCGATCTGATCTCGTCCCCGTCAACGAGTCTGGTATCCGCCCGGATCCCGAAGTATTCCATTATCTTCTGTGCAACTTCGGTCCCTGCCACAACACAATCCTCTTTTGCAAAGATCCTTGCACTGACCTGTTTTTCAGGAACAAGGGTACAGGATATGTCGTTAGCTCCCAGATCTTCACTGATGAATCTTTCTATCTCACAGTTCAGTATCATATTACCACATATATTAATGCCTCAAGAGGTTTATATGCTTTTAGCGTATTTGGAAATACCATGGTCGAACCTACACATGTCGACCGGTATCTGACTAACCCTAACTATAATAACATATTCACAAGGAGTCCAGAATGCTAAAGATCGGAGTGTTCGGATGTGGTGCTATCGGTACTGAACTTTGCAAGGCTATCGATTCCGGCCACATAGATGTCGAACTATATGCAGTATATGACCGGCACGAACAGGCAGTAATTGATTTGAAGGAAAAGCTCAGGAACATTGACCCGAAGGTGCTTGAGGTCGTAGAAATGGCAAAGCACGTTGATCTTGTAGTGGAGTGTGCTTCCCAGCAGGCTGTCTATGAAGTGGTGCCTGCTGCCCTTCATGCGAAATGTGATGTCATGTCCATAAGTGTGGGTGCTTTTGCTGACCAGAACCTTCTCAAGACCACAACTGACCTCGCAAGGGAATATAACTGTAAGGTTTACCTGCCTTCCGGAGCTATTGCCGGCCTTGATGGTTTAAAGTCTGCATCTGCAGCCGATATCCATTCGGTCACCCTGACCACCGAGAAACATCCGAGAAGCCTTGCAGGGGCACCCTATATCATCCAGAATAATATTGACCTGGATGCTATTAAGGGAAAGACAGTGATATTCGAAGGAATGGCAACCGAGGCTGTCAAAGCTTTTCCTGCCAATGTCAATGTCGCAGCTTCCCTTAGCCTTGCAGGTATTGGTTTTGAAAAGACAAAGGTCAAGATCGTTGCAAACCCTGCTCTTTCGAGGAACATACATGAAATTACCGTGGAAGGCGATTTCGGAATTTTCACAACGCGTGTGGAGAATGTCCCTTCACCGACAAATCCGAAAACAAGTTATCTGGCGGCCCTCTCAGCGATCTCCACTTTGAAGAAGATAGCAGATCCTCTTCAGGTCGGTACATAAGGCTGGCAAAAACACAAAGGTTTAATCTTTATCCCGGTTATTGTGGCCGGGTACATCCGGGATCATCAGTAATCAATTTACCCGGACGGTAAGAAAAATGAAAATCAAGTGATCATATGCAGGACAGGCAAACCATCATTAATAAGATCCAGTCTTTGAAAAAAGAGCGTAATGCCGTGATCCTGGCCCACTGCTACGCACGCAATGAGGTCCAGGATATTGCAGATTTTGTAGGCGACTCCCTTGGCTTAAGTCAGCAGGCGGTCGATCAGGATGCAGACGTGATCGTATTCTGTGGTGTAAGTTTCATGGCTGAAAGTGCAGCGGTCCTCTCTCCTGAGAAGACAGTACTTATGCCGGACGCAGATGCGAATTGCCCTATGGCAGAAATGGTGGATGTCTCCTCTCTTCGTGAAATGAAAAAAGCGAATCCTGATGCAATGGTGGTCTGCTATGTGAACACGAGGGCCGATGTCAAGGCGGAAAGTGATGTTTGCTGCACATCTGCAAATGCGGTTGAGGTCGTGAACTCACTGGATGCTGATGAGATCATCTTCGTTCCTGACAAGAACCTTGCAGCCTATGTGGCAAAGCATACTGACAAGAAGATCATCCCCTGGAACGGATACTGCCCGGTACACAACCAGATCCTTGAAGAAGACCTTCTGCTTGCTATGCATGATCACCGGGATGCAGAGGTCATGGCACATCCGGAATGCCGTTCCAGAGTTCTCGAAGATGCAGATCATGTGTTCAGTACAACAGGCATGCTGAAATATGCAAAAGAGTCTGCATGCAATGATTTCATTATTTCCACAGAGCAGGGAATATTGCACCAGCTGGAACTTGAGAACCCTGATAAGAGATTCTATCCGGTCTCAGAATTTGCTTTTTGTCCTGACATGAAAATGATCAACCTGCAGTCGGTATTACGTTCACTGGAGAACATGGAGAATGTCGTGAACGTACCTGAAGAGGTCCGCCTGGGTGCAAAAAGGTCCCTTGACCGTATGCTGGATGTCGGACGTAGCAGGTAACTTTGTCTGAAGAGGGAAGTAAAAATGCGTTCTTATCTTGAGCTGATGCGTGCAGGTAATTGTGCAATGGCAGCTTTTGCTGCACTGGTTGGTGTCCTGATAGCGTACAACATTCTTTCTTCCGCAGATTCACCCGCATTATTCTCATTTTATGATGCCTCACTTGTATTCCTTATCGTCTTTTTCGTTACAGGTGCCGGCAACGGGCTGAACGATTATTTCGATATCGATATAGATACAGTGAACAAACCATCAAGGCCGATCCCTTCAGGAAGGGTCTCACTAAGCAGTGCCCTGTATTTCTCCCTCATGCTATTTGGCGCAGGTGTAGTACTGGCATTTCTCGTCAATGTCCTCTGTGGTATCATTGCATTGCTGAACTCGATCGTTCTCATACTTTATGCAAAAAGCCTGAAACGGACCCCTTTCTTCGGGAATGCTTCGGTAGGTTACCTTACCGGTTCCACGTTCCTTTTCGGTGGTGCTGTCTTCGGAATGGAAGGTCTTCAGGCAGTGATCGTCCTTTTCCTGCTGGCAACACTTGCTACCATTGCCCGTGAGATCGTAAAGGACATCGAGGATGTTGAAGGTGACAAGAAGGAAGGTGCAAGGACCTTACCGATCCTGATCGGGTCAAAAAAAGCATCCTATTTGGCTGCAGCTTTCGGCTTCATTGCCATGCTCGCAAGCCCAGTCCCGTATCTCCAGTCGATTCTGAACGAGAGTTACCTCTTTGTGGTTGCAATTGCAGACATCTTTTTCCTTATAGCCGTCTATCAGATACTTGGAAAGAACGATGCTGCACGCTCTTCAAAATTGTTCAAGTTCGCAATGCTCTTCGCACTGGTCTCGTTCATTGTTGGTGCTTAAAGCTCAATTTTTTGTTTCGTCGCTTCCGTTCCCGCTGGAAGGTGTGTGCTTGAGATACTCCTGAAGCATCATAGGGAACGTTGTTGCAGGCACGAACCTGACACCAAGCTGCTCTGCCCATTTCTGGATCCCGTAATCACTCGCCACAACCGCGGCGTCCAGTTCCTTTGCGAGCAGCAGTACGTCAATATCCGGAGCACTGTCAAGTATACCATAGCGAAGTGCTGAACGGTACTTGTTCCTGAACTTTCCCACAATGCCCCCGATAAGCTCACGGTCTATCGTATTGTCCACATCATAGCCGGCATCTGTCTCGGGATTTACCGAAAGGCACTGTACGGATGCCTCCCTGATGGCCTCTTCCGCCACGTTCATGCCCTTGTTGATACGTTCGCGCATGTATGCCACATACTCGTGGAAGATGTGGGAAGGGATCTTCACTTCATGCCTGTCTGGTGCTTTTTTGACAAGCCAGGTATCGATCTTCGCGATGACCTCTGCATCACAATCATTGTTGTTTGCGAACTCGTGAAGTTCTTTGTATACGGTAGGGAACGGGACATAACAGCTGATCTGCAGATGAAGTCTTGCTTCAGCTATCAGTTCAAGTATTGTACGCATCCCCTCACAAAGATTTTCGATCCCCATCATTTCCCTTGTCTGGAGATCGGTCAAAGCACTGGTATCTATTACAAATCTCTGCCTTAACGTTATTTAGTCCCCCTGTTTATGATAAATATCTGTATCCGGGCATTTATTCACTTTTCCCTCGGTCCATATTCTCTTCAGAAGCTGTAGATCTTGAGAACATACGGGCGGTTTCCACATACATTTTCATCTCGTTTCCCGATGTAGATGGTCTGACCCGTGACAGTGCTTCCCTGAAATGCGACCTTTCAAGCACTATCTTTGAAGCCGCTTCCTGTACCTCTTCCTTTGTCATCTTCGGTCTGATCCTCTCTCTCAATGCCATCATTGCGGCCTCCCTGCAGACGGCCTGGATGTCAGCACCGACATAGCCTTCTGCCATATCTGCAAGTTCGGAGAGATTGATGTCATCCGCTAGCGGCTTCCCCTCAAGATGTATCCTGAATATCCTGATACGCTCCTGCTTCTCAGGTGCTTTGACATAGATGAGCCTGTCAAAACGGCCCGGTCTCAGGAGTGCAGGATCAATGATGTCCGGTCGGTTGGTGGCCGCAACGATTACGATGTCTTTCATTTCCTCGATGCCGTCTATCTCGGTGAGTATCTGGCTGACAACACGTTCTGTTGCCTGTGAGTCAAATCCCATTCCTCTTTTTGGGACCATGGAATCAAGCTCATCAAAGAAAATGACTGTCGGTGACGCCTGTTTTGCTTTCCTGAAAGTTTCCCTTACCGCCTTCTCGGACTCCCCAACATACTTGCTGAGAAGTTCTGGGCCCTTGATGCTTATGAAATTAGCCTCACTTTCATTTGCAACAGCCTTTGCAAGAAGTGTCTTCCCGGTTCCCGGCGGTCCAAAAAGTAAAATTCCCCTTGGAGGGGCAGTGTTGATACTTTCGAACATCTCCGGGTATTTCAGCGGCCATTCCACAGCCTCGATGAGTTCCTGTTTAACCTGTTCCAGTCCGCCGATATCATCCCATGTGACATGCGGGACCTCCACGAAAACTTCCCTTAGTGCGGATGGTTCGATGTTCCGGTGTGCATCAAGAAAATCAGCTTCAGTAACTTCCAGCTGTTCCATTATCTCAGGAGGTATCTCCTCTTCAATGCTTATCTTTGGAAGCATTCTGCGAAGGGCATGCATTGCCGCCTCCTTGCACAGTGAGGAAAGATCAGCACCTACGAAACCGTGGGTCATGTCGGCTATCATCTCAAGGCGCATGCCCTTTTCTATTGGCATCCCTCTGGTATGGACATATAATATCTGCAATCGTCCACTTCTGTCCGGTATCCCTATCTCGATCTCACGATCGAAACGACCGCCACGGCGCAAAGCCTGGTCAATGGAATTCGGACGATTGGTGGCTGCTATGACTATTACTTTTCCTCTTCCCTTCAACCCGTCCATAAGTGAGAGCAACTGGGCAACGACCCTTCTTTCCACTTCCCCGACAACATCATCCCTCTTCGGGGCAATGGAATCGATCTCGTCTATGAATATGATCGATGGCCCTTCTTTTTCCGCATTTTCGAATATCTCGCGGAGCTTCTGCTCGCTCTCGCCGTAGTATTTTGATATGATCTCAGGTCCGCTGATGGGTATGAAGTTAGCTTCACTTTCACTTGCAACCGCCTTTGCGATCATGGTCTTTCCTGTTCCGGGAGGCCCGTAGAGCAAAACTCCCTTTGGAGGGTCCACACCCAGCTTGTCAAAAAGCTCCGGGTGTCGAAGCGGAAGTTCGATCATCTCACGCATCAGTCCAAGTTCTCTCTTCAGTCCCCCGATATCCTCATAGGAGATCTCCTCACTGGTCTCAGTTTCAGCGATTGGTTTGTCCATGACGATGTGTGTTGTGCGGCTTACAACAACCGGACCCTGGGGGACTGTGGACCTCACGATCAGCGTAATAGGGTTGTTAACGGTCTCTATCCTGATACGTTGTCCTTTTTCCAGAGGCCGCCCTTCCAGATTTCTATGTATGGAGCGTGATAGCCTTTCCTGGGGGAAGTCGCGTGTAGGTGCAAGGGTTATTTTTTCAGCTTCCTTTTCAACAACTCTCCTGACGGTTACCTGATCATCTATCCCTACCCTTGCATTGCTTCTAAGGTTGCCGTCGATGCGGATTATGTTCTTCCCCTCATCATCAAGGTTTGCCGGCAGGACCCTCGCATAGGTTCTTTTTTTGTTCTTGATCTCGATTATGTCCCCGCTTACTGCACCTATTTGCTGCATAAGCTCGTTGGCAAGCCTGGCGATGCCTCTTCCTGCATCACGGTGGTTTGCTTCTGCAACATGGACAATAAGGTCTTCTGACATATCGATTACCTGTAGTGGACAATCTAAAGGAAAGGCAGTGCCTGGTGTAAAAACTGCAGGATCCCCTACAGATTAAATTCTACATTAATAGTATAAATAAAAGATGATGCAGTAGTGCCACTGCAAAAACAGAATTATGTGAGACCTTTCAGATCTCACTCTTTAATTTCTCAACAAGTTCCTGCTTGATAGAAGTGTTGCGGTCTCCGCCACATACAATTCCACGCACACCAATGATAGTAGGCTGGATGCGCTTCAATGCAGGAATATCATCGAACTTGATGGTTCCGGCAATTGCAGTCTCAAGTCCACGGGAGTGGGCATCGTTAACGAACTCGATGAGGTCGTCTTCGTTCATGAACTCGAAGGTGGAACGTCCGTCCTTTATACCCGTGTCTACCATCACAAGGTCTACACCTGCTTTCTCTCCGATAGCAGGGAGCAGCTTTGGATCAATGGAATCGATCCTCTCATAGTCTGAATATCCGCAGGCAACGACCTTTACATCCATTCCCTTTACAGAGTCGGCGATACCTTTCATCATTTCAAGTGCCTGCTCTTCGGTCTTTACATCGTAGAGCCCGATCTTCACATAGCTTGCACCAGCGGATGCAGCTCCGTATGCAGCAAGTGCTGCGGTACCCGGCTTGAAATTGAAGTCACCAAGTGCTGCACTGATAGGTCTTTTACCCTCGATCGCTTCCTTTACATCCCTGATGACCCACGGGAAGTTTGCACCCAGTGAACCTTCCTTTGGGTTTTTGATATCAATTACGTCTGCTCCGCCGTTGAGTGCAGACATTGCTTCTTCAGTGTTAATAGGACTTACCAGTAATTTCATGTATTAGCCTCTTTTTTATAAGATGAAAATAAAGTATCGATTAAATATGTTTCGAACTGTCTTTGTATTTGATGTATATAACCATAATGCTGTCCATGCACAGGGCGGTGATCGCCGGAAGTACCGTCCGGTACATGAGTCCAGTTCCATATGCACGACATCGGATCCCGTGGAGATCGTTAGGGACCTGAGGCCAAAAGAAGTGTATATCGCAGACCTCAACCGCCTTCAGGTGGAGGGTTCTCCTGATTTCAACTTTGATGTGATCAGGGGTGTTTCAGCACAAAGTGAGACCATGCTGGATGCAGGAATTATTTCTTTTGAGGACATACTTTCCGTAATTGATCTTGCATCACATCCGGTACTTGGTACTGAGACCGCTTCCCTGGACACGATTTCGAAGATAGCTTTGGAATACCCTTCAAGGGTCAACGTGAGTATCGATAAGAAGGATGGTTCCATACTTTCATCCGATCCTTCAATGCCCGATGATCCTTTCGAGATCGTTGAGATCCTCAACGGGCTTGATATCAATGATGTGATCTTCCTTGATATGGATATGGTGGGGACCTCGGCAGGATTCGATGCACAATTCTTAAGTCTTATAGCAGATGTTTGTGAACACGACGTCCTTCTTGGCGGAGGCGTAAGGGGTCCGGAGGACATCAGGCAGCTTGAGGACATCGGCATCAAAGGTGCACTGGTGGCTACTGCCTTGTATAATGGCTCGATCCCTGTTACAATGTTACAGTAAGTGGATCTGAATTGAACAGATCCTATCAACAAATGAAAAATTACAATTACATATCTGGTGATACTATGGCAGAAGAGAATGAGAATGTTTCTGAAGGCGAAGAATACATGGAGATAAAGATGGCAGGTGGCTGGTATCTTACCATGACCCTTGCGAAAAGTGAAAAATATGACAGTGAATATGTTGAGGTCGCAAAGGAAAGAAGCGGTCAGAAAAGGAGCCGCTTTAATCTGAACCCCAAGTATGTACGTGAACTTGGAGAGACCCTCATAAAGTTCGCAGATGCGAACGGTCTTTAACTTTCAATGATCGATGTGATTGCCTGCAACACATCGTTCTCTATTTCTTTTAGGTCCCTGTCGGTCTCTATTACAACGAACCTTTCCGGCTCTTTCTCTGCAAGCCTGAGGTAGTTCTCCCTGACACTATTCAGGAGCCCAATCTTCTCGAACTTTGTCTGCTCCCCTCTTTTGCCACAGCGCTCAACCGATATTTCCGGGTCGATATCAAAGAGTATTGTAAGATCCGGAACGATCGTCCATCCTTTATGGATCTGCTGCACCCATTCCATGGGGTCATCGAACCTGTCCCTGAGGGTCACGCCCTGATATGCGTATCTGCTGTCCGAGTATCTGTCCGAGATGACGATCTTTCCTTCTTCAAGTGCCGGTCGTATCAGGGTTGCGATGTGGTTTGCATGGTCTGCAGTAAAGAGCATAAGTTCGGCAAGGTCATCCGTGTCGGATCCGATGGCCTTGTAGACGGCTTCACCTATCCAGCTGGTGGTGGGCTCCCTTGTGAAGACCGCATCTGAAAAGGCAGGATGGGAGTTCAAGAAACGGGTGATCGTGGATTTCCCGGACCCATCGATACCTTCCAGTGTTATGAGCTTTCCTTTCATGAAGGTCAGATATACTGCTACATTCTTAACTTTATGTTCTCTGATCTTCTGTCGTCTATTTAGGTCCTTGAGGTATCCTCGCTGCCGCACTGGGGACATGGTATTGGGAAGAAGTTAGGATCTGCCTGAAATACAAAATCGCATACGTTACACCTGAAATATACCATTGACTGATCAATATCTTCCATTTATCTCACCTTAAATTCTATTACCTTAATATTTTAGCAGTTATACTAATGTTTAACAACAAACAATATTAATATACCGCTGTTCCAATAATAGCACAGGAAGGTAGTGATAATGACAAAGCTAGGAGTTATACTGCGCGGAAAATACGGATCAAGGCTCGTGGAAACCGTGCGCTCGAAGACAGATATGGAGGTCATCGTCGCCAAGCTTCCCGCATATCTTCCGGATTTTATCGATGAGCCGGATGAGTTCTTTTCCACGCTGGATTTTGATATGAAGGTGTTCGATTCTGACATTATCATCACATATTCCCTGCACCCTGACATCACTCCTGAAATAGCACGCATGGCCGGAAAGGCAGGGGTGCGTGCGCTTATCGTTCCCGGAGGTACTTCAAAGGCTCCTGTCAAGGAACTTGAAGCGATCTCAAAAGAGTACGGTATCTTCATAGAGGTCGATGAGATCTGCTGCAATCTGGAATCCGACCCTGCAACGGATGATTTCACCTGCTTCTTCGGAGATCCTGTGCTTGATGTTGAAATCGAAGATGGCAAAATATCAAAGGTGAATGTGATACGTGGCGCTCCCTGCGGAAGTACCTGGCATATGGCTAATTCCCTTGCTGGTATTCCTGTGGAAGAGGCCGGCTCCAAAGCAGGACTGCTGGTCTCCCAGTATCCGTGCCGTGCGGTCAGGGGCCAGATGGGTGGTATCCATGAGTCCTCGGAACTCCACAAGCAGGCGGTCGAAGATGCCATAAAAAGGAAACAGGCTTCTTCCGGAAAGTAAAACGAAGTAGCGTTAAATGAATTAATTTAACTAAATTAACTTAAACTAATTAAGTCAAACAAAAATAAAAAGATAAGCAGGCCCGGAAGCCTGCTATTTCGATCATTTGTTCTGAAGTTTCATACGGTGGCCGAGGATACATTTTCCGCCCCGATGGCCTCCGAGAGGATTGAAAGTCGTTCCCAGGGAGTTCATACATCTGGCCATGACCGCGGCACCTCTTGCAAGCCCGTCATCCACGAAGACAACGTTCTCCTCTATCTTGCTGTTCATTCCAAGGCCTTCGAGGTACTTCAATGCCAGTTTTGCCTTGTCGCCGCTGATGCCGGCACGTCCGGTGATACCGATGGTGGTCTCCGGATATACAAGCCCTTCATCCTTTGCGACCTTTACAAGATGGTATATGACCTGTGCCATGACCTCATCTATGACTGCGAAAAGCACCTTGACGCCAAGTTTGTTGTAGATCTCACCGCCCAGCATTGAGAGTTTGTCCATGTCGCTACCGTTCACACCAACATCACATCCGATCAGCACGACCCCGATGTCCTTTGCAGCTTTAGGGTTCACAGGAACGCTACCGTACCTATTCCTGTCCTCCGGTACCTTTTCTATGATTATGTGATCGAGCACCTTGTCAGCGTATTCCCTTATCTTCTTGCCCTTGAGCATCACTGTGAGCCTGTCGGTATGTATGTCCTTGAAAACATCCAGGGCAGTACCAAGTTTGCTGTCGACGAGGCCGGTACCTTTGAGAAGTGCATCCGGTATCGCTCCTGCATATCCGCAGAAGTTACCGATGGTCTTTGCATATGGTTCATCAGGGCTGATGATCCTGCCATCGAGGGTTGTTCCGAAGTCCATGGAAAGGCATGGGTTACGGAAATCCACGTCCACCCATTTGGCACCTTCCTTGATACCTGCTGTAGCAAGTTCTCCTTCCATCTCGTTGGCCACGATCTCAACACCGGTGGCACCGGTAGGTGGCAGTACACTGGCAACAGCCCCGTCAAAGAAGACCTTGTCCAGTTTGCTGTGTTTCTGGAACTTTTCCGGAAGGTTTTCCACGCTCATCGGTGGTGTCATGTTCTTTGGTGGTACTCCTGCAAGGAGGCATCCTTCTGCAAGAGCCTTGATGAACTCTCCCACCTCTTCGGGTGCATCGAATCCTGCGACAACTCCTGTGGAGCGAACAACAAAGTTAACGTCCTTTTCGATGTCAAGGTGAGCCTGTTTCACAGCTTCCACAAGAGTATCCCTGACAAGTTCGGCCACGGATTCACGGGTTAGCTCCACTCCGTTGAGTGTTCTGCCAAAGACTGTCTCTCCGGCCTTTGGCGGTCTGACATCCCTTGTCATCCTGACCGTCTTTGTGACGTGATATGTCTTTCCTTCATCCATATTTGTAGCTGTCAGGATACATTTGGTCGTGGTGTTCCCGACCTCCACGGAAGCTACGATGAAGAAAGGCTTTGAACTTGATTTGAGGTCAAGGAGCCTGACCCCCGGATTCGCTGCAAATCTTGGTTTATGGGACATTATATCATCTTCCGTTAATTCTCAGATTAATTTGTTCAGTCTTTCAACGAGCTGTTCTTTCTGGAGCGCTCCCACGATCTGTCCGGCTGGCTTTCCATTTTTGAATACCAGAAGTGTGGGTATGGCTGTGATATTGAAATTCCTTGCAGTGTTCTGGTTCTCATCAGTGTTCAGTTTGCCAAAAACGATCTTCCCCTGCATTTCCCTTGCAAGTGCATCAATGACAGGTACAAGTTTCCTGCAAGGCCCGCACCACTCTGCCCAGCAATCAATAACCACTACGGGATATTTTGATGTGATCTCGTTAAAGTTAGAATCTGTTGCATGAAGGGGACTGTCCGGGAATGATCTTGCTTCAAGGTTGCTTTTGATCTGTTCCAATCGCTGTTGCCTGATCTTTTCTAAATCATCCATTGTGCTCACCTTATCTGTTGTGAGAACTGTCCTAAATTTTATAATAATATTAATATTTGATATGGTATTATAATCTACCATATACTTTTGTGTGTATGCAGATTAATGTTGTGAAATGATTTAAAGTTTTGTATGGTTGTCCAGAAAATGCACAAAACCATGCAGACTTACTCACGATGGCGGTTTCAATAACATTATACAAAGAGAAAGGTACGGTGACCTTATGAAAGGAAGGGCTGAAAAAAAACAAATTGATCGCTCACTCTTTGACCAGAAATGTGTAACATGTGGGACATGGATGGTAAGTACGGAAAAGAAAGTGAATGAAGTAACGACCATCACATATTCCTGTTCTGAATGCGGGCTTACCTATACGGTTGACAAATGAGCGCTATTTCTATCTGGTCACTGGACCAGCTTCTGGAAACCGATCCCTATGACCTTGAGAACCTCGTAGCTTCTCTTTTCAGGAAGATGGGGTATAAGGCAAATGTAACATCACGTTCAAAGGACGGTGGTGTCGATGTGGAGGTGAGCATTGAACATTTTGGCCTTTCACACCGGTGGCTCGTTCAGGTCAAACGTTATCTTAACCCGGTGGGAGTGAAAGAGGTAAGGGAATATAGCAGCCTCCGCTACAGGGAAAAGGTCGATGGTGTTATAATTGTCACAACCTCCACTTTCACTGAAGATGCATACAGGGAAGCTGCAGAACATAATGTGAAACTCATTGAAGGGCAGTTACTTGTTTCAATGCTCAACCACTATTGCGGTGATGCTCCTGCAGCTGTTTCAGGGGTTGCTGAGAATACCACCTCCTCGGGTGTTGTGCTTAAGACAGGTGAATCTGTACATCTCAGGGAAGCTGTAAGTGTTGATAGCAAGCGATTTACACTGGTCATTACTAACAGGCACATCTACTTCGAGCAGAGCTCAGGAGGGCTTTTCTCTAAAAAGCAGGAGATCTCACGCCGCATAGAGGTAAAGGACATTGTTGGTTTTTCACAGTCAGGTAAGGATCTCCTTATGGTTGTGGGTAAGAAGGGATTCGAAGTGATCTGTATTCGCCCAAGGAATATGGATAAGGTCCTGGAAGTCCTTGGTCAGCTAAGGGCCGATTACATGAGGGGTGAATCACTTCTCAGGCTGGAGCTGGCAAAGGGCGATGTTATCATTCTGACCAACCGCAGGATTGTCATTATATCATCTGTCGGGGAAGAATCACTGGACCTTAAATTAAAGGATATTGTTGGTTCGGAAGTAACCGGTTCCGGGATGTTCAGTAAGCAGAAGCTCATCATCTCAGAGTTACGTGATGGTGCAAAAAAGCATGTCCTTGAAGTGACTGATGCAAGGGATTGGAAAAACGAGATCGATCGGGCTGTGCGTTCAGCCTGATCATGTCTTATCTGTTTATTTTGACTGAATTATCATTTTGGAAAAAGATCGCTGTATCTCTGGTATCTTAATGCCCTCGTGAGGAATATAGCAATAATTCCTATGGAAATTCCGAGAAGGATCACCATGACAACGTTTCCTTCATCTGCAAACTTTAACATGCTGTTGAAGAGGAAGGCAGTGATCAGTATGCCTGCCAGCATTATATAGACAATAGGGGCTTTATACAATTTTTCGATCATATTTCATCGTCGTTCTGTATCAGTTGTATCATATTTTACTGTTATCCATGATCAGATATCAGGATGTTCTTCAATAGGACTTCGCTTCAGGACATTATCTATATATTCTATCCTGTGTATCCTTTCCGTTACCATGAGGTCGAATATAAGTTCGATCTCCTCCGGATATGGATTGTTAGCATACATTGGATGATATGGCTCCATGTCCTGTTGTGCCACATAGAACATCTCTTCCCCGAAATAGACGATTGATCTCAGGTCATATTTCTCAAATGTTCTGATCACGAACTCCTTTGACATTGGAGTAACTGCAAATTCAAAGTCTGCGTCCGTCATCTCAATGGAGGCTTCAAATCCGGGCTCATTTCCTGTTCCTGTCATTTATGCCTCCTTAGAATTTGCATACTGTTCTATCAGTCCTCATCCTCACAGAGGTCTGTGTGAGGATTCATGTCACAACCGGTACATGGCAGGCACATGGTCTTGAACACATCTGCACGAAGCCCGTTCTCGTCCAGGATCCTGCGAAGCAGTCTTGTAAGTTTAAGCAGCCTTTCCTTTGAAGGCCGATCAATGAAAACCTCTCCCTCACGCAACGGGTGCTTGCTTGCAGGCCTCAGTATTGGTACAACTCCAAGGGAGGCCAGTTCACGTATGCCTTTCTCCACAGCTTCGTCCGTTTCACCAAGACCGATGATGAAATTGGAACACACCCTGTTCTTTCCGAATATCTCTGCGGCTTCCTTGAGGGTCTTCAATATCTCTTCCATGTCCTGTCCGGGGCAGACCTTCTTGTAGAGCTCCCTGTCCATTGTTTCAACATTGTACTTGATCTCGTCAACACCTGCCTCTTTCAGGCGTCTGTTGGAATCCGCTGTCGGATATACTGCAACGCCGATGGGCACTCCATATTTCTTCACGGCCTTTACGACCTCGAGGGCTCTTTCAAATTCCTCTTCAACTGACTTATCAACGCCGGAGGTGATGGATATACCTTTCATCTTGCCGGTGGCATTTGCCTCTTCAATAAGCTCCAGGACCTCTTCAATGGTCTTGACCTTGCCGTTGAGCTTTGGGACAGGACAGAACTTGCAGTCAAAGATACATTTCTCTGTCATGTTTATGTAGGCCTGTTCCGGACAATGGATAAGTTCTTCCTCTATCTCTCCCCTTACGATCTCCCTTCCATCTCTCATTATTACGATCTCATCTCCGTCTGCAACTGCTTTGAGAGGGGAGTCCTTGTTAAGTCCGAGCCTTACCCTCTGGTTGCCGGAGCGGAAGAAGAATGCTGTCTTTCCTGCTCCCGGTCCCGCTGTAGGGACTGTGATCTTACCCAGAAGGGATGGTTCTATATCAAGGCTGCCTACGGCAATAAGTTCGGCTTTTGTTTCTGGTCTCATCAGCGTCTCCGTCTTTTTCTAATATTGATCAGGATATTGATTTATCTATATAAGACAAATTAACATTTGCCTATTATATATGCTTCTTTCCGGTATATTTTGCCAGTTCTTTAAAATAGTTCAATCTTTGTTCTTGCGGATAGAGAGTATGCCTGCCAGGAAAAGGACGAAACCCACACCCCAGAATATCCCGTTAAGTGCCAGTCCTAGCGTAAGTATGACAAAACCCAGTACAAGAGATGCTTTCTCATTAGACGGACTTTTCATTATGTTGGCCCTGCCGGTGGCAATAAGATAGGCAGAGCTGAGGTACAATATTGCCGTGATAAGGTACAGTATTCCCGGGTAATAACGCTGGTCAATTATTATCATCGATGCAGCTATTGACAGAAAAACAATTGATGCAAATATAAGTAGTATTTTCCATACTTTGTTCTGTTTTCCTTTTGATCTTTCCAGGTTGTTCTCCACAATTATATGTTGTTTGATGCTGCTATAAAAGAATTTTTAGCTACTTGTTCTGTAGTCTTCAATTAACATCTAAAAAAGAAAAAGATCACAGGATGAATATCATTACGGAGGGGATCAAGTAAAGGGGGATGAGGATGAATAGGGGATAAAGGAAAGGCTTTAGAGCAGCCTTTCCAGATCCTCGTCGACGGTTGTGTTGGGTGCTATGTTAAAGTTCTCGACAAGGACATTAAGTACGTTCGGGGAGACGAATGCAGGCAGTGTCGGACCAAGTGTGATGTTCTTGACACCGAGGTACAGCAGTGCGAGCAAGACAAGGACCGCCTTTTGTTCATACCATGCGATGTTGTATGAGACCGGCAGCTCGTTTATGTCATCAAGTCCGAAGACCTCTGCAAGTTTCTGTGCGATGATCACAAGGGAGTATGAGTCATTACACTGTCCTGCATCGAGTACCCTCGGGATGCCGTCTATATCCCCGAGGTCGAGCTTGTTGTAGCGGTATTTTGCACAACCCGCTGTGAGGATGACCGCACTTTCAGGGAGGGCTTCTGCGAATTTAGTGTAGTAATCCCTTTCCTTGTGCCTACCGTCACAACCTGCCATGACCACGAAGCGTGTGATCTTTCCGCCCTTGACGGCCTCTACGATCTTGTCAGCAACAGAGAGGGCTGCACTGTGGGCAAATCCTCCGACAAGGGTACCGTCTTCCAGTTGCTCAGGAGGTTTGCATTTCTTTGCCTGCTCGATCAGGGCAGAGAAGTCCTTTGCTCCGTTCGCGTCAGCATCGATGTGCTTCACACCGTCAAACCCGACGATGCTTGTGGTATAGATCCTGTCAATGTAGCTTTCCTTTGGCGGAACAAGACAGTTCGTTGTCATCAGTATGGGGCCGTTGAACTTCTCGAACTCGCTCTTCTGTGCCCACCAGGATCCTCCGTAGTTCCCGACGAAGTGGTCGTACTTCTTGAATGCCGGATAGTAGTTTGCAGGAAGCATCTCACCATGGGTATAGACGTCAACGCCGGTTCCCTGTGTCTGTTTGAGAAGCTGATCCATGTCCTTTAGGTCGTGACCACTGATGAGGATGCCCGGATTGTCCCTGACACCAAGGTAGACTTCGGTTGGTTCAGGATTGCCATAGGTGGTTGTGTTCGCCTCGTCCAGCAATGCCATTACCTTTACACCGTATTCTCCACATTCGAGAACCAGTCCGACAAGGTCATCAACTGAAAGTGTATCATCCATGGTTGCGGCAAGTGCTCTTTCTGTGAATGCGAATATACTGTCATCACTGTATCCCAGGACATTTGCATGATGTGCATAGGCTGCAAGACCCTTGAGCCCATAGGTAAGTATCTCACGCAGTGATCTTATGTCTTCGTTCTGTGTGGCAAGGATGCCTGTGTTTGCTGTTTTCAGGGATTCGGGTGTGACGATGGAGGCAGCAGGGATATCAAATCTGGTTTCCGGATCGGACATGCCGAGTGTTGCTTTGATCTTGTCACCGAACGAAAGGTCCTTTGCTTGTCCCAGGTTGATATTCCTTGTTGCAAGGTTGCGCTTGATGCCATCCCTTATCTCAAGTCCTTCCCTGACATATCTCTGGAAGTCCTTTGCGCTGAAGTTAACGTTGGTGATGGTGGCGAACAGACCGTTCATGATGAACTTATCCACCTTTGGATCGGTGATGCCGTTCTCACGTGCCTTTGAGTTGTAGTATGCGATGCCTTTGAGGACGTAGGTAAGCTGGTCCTGCAGGTCAGCAACTTCCGGTTTCTTTCCGCAGGCACCTGCTTTGGTACATGCCTGACCATTAACTGTTTCTTCACATTGGTAGCAATACATTATTCGGTCTCTCCTTTTTTGGGTTGGGTGTCGGAATTAAGTATCTTTCAGATATTAGGTAGATTAAAGATACTGGTATATATAGTCCAAGTTTCTTATTGGATACTCCCTCGGGGAATAGTTGCTCGAAAGTATCTTTTCGGTCTGTGTGAGAATCTATTTATAGAAATGAGAAAATTTACCCGGAAATAATCCTATTCTTCATCCCGGAGCAAACCTTATGATCCCCCCTGAGATCCTTGTAACCTTTTTCGGCCTTGCAGCAGCTGCAACCTGGGGTGCTGCAGATTTCTCTGGTGGTCTTGCAACAAGACGCGCCAGTGTCTATTCGGTGGTCATAATCACACAGGCTGTGGGTCTTGTCCTTCTTCCATTTCTTGCACTGTATTTCTCAGAAGAGTTCCCTCCAATGGATGGCATATTCTGGGGATTTGTTGCAGGTGTTGCCGGAAGTTCCGGTCTTCTGGCACTATATCATGCATTTTCCAGGGGTAAGATGGGAGTTGCAGCACCTATCTCGGCTGTGATAACTGTTGCACTGCCTGTGGTATATGGTGCTTCCAACGAAGGTCTGCCAGCAGGATACCAGATAGGAGGGTTTGTGTTAGCTATTGTCGCCATGTGGCTGATCAGCAACACAGGCGAGAAAGGCGAGATCAAAAGGCAGGATGTGTTCTACCCTCTGCTGGCAGGCGTGGGTTTTGGTATCTTCTTCATATCGGTGGATCTTTTCAGCGAATCCGCGGTCTTCTGGCCACTTACGGTTGCAAAGGTATCTGCTGTAGTGGTGATCCTTGGATTTGCCTTCTTCAGAAAGTCGGCAACCTTGCCTTCAAAAAGCGTTCTCCCCGTCATAATACTTGCAGGGATCTTTGATGCCATTGGTAATCTTTTCTTCGCTCTTGCTTCTCAGGTGGGGAGGCTTGATATTGCGACAGTGATAGCATCCCTATATCCCGGAAGCACGGTTCTGCTTGCATGGATAATTCTTAAAGAGCATTTGTCCTCAATGCAGTGGATCGGTGTTGTTCTTGCTCTGTCAGCAATTGCATTGATCTCTTTGTGAGCGCTGAAGTTTTAATGATACAAAAAAACTTTAGTTACCTTTTAGGATAATAGTAATTATCCAAAAGCAATATTATTTATACTCAAAATGTCAACATATTAGCAAGGTCTGTGTATGGGGGTTGCAGATGGGATCCTGTGTGGTTTCTCAACCAATGGTCCCTGTTCTGCTGGCATGCACTGATCCGATCAGATATGGTGTGTAAATATTTGGGGACTAAAGAAATGACAGATACAAATGAGACTATAACAGATGCATACAGGTACGGATATCTTTTGAGTAACGTAGTCTTATACAAACCGCAAGTATGTATGGATGCTGCGGTCGTTTTTTCTTCGATAGTGAACGATGACGGCACCATCAAAAGAAGGCGCCTTTATCGTATCTATTCCGGGCATGGGTACAATCGTCCTGAGAGGTCCCGGGAAAAAGCAGCTTAAATATTAACTTTTGAACAAATGAGGTATAAAATGGAAGATAGAAATTTGCTTTATGTACAGCCTGGCACAGAGGATTCCTCTGCAATTGCATTTTCCATCAGCATTGGTGCAGATGGCAGGATCGGTAGCAGCAGCCTGCTAAGAATAGACCCGAGCAAGCAGGATGATTCCTGAAATTCCTTTCTTTTCTGAGATCCATCCTGTGAAACCATCCATTCGGGAATTCCCCTGAATGGATCAGTTTTTCCATACATCCTGTCAATAGGGATCCGCCTCCCGTAAGAAAGTATTCGTTAGGGGGGCTTTTCAGGATCCTCATCGATCTCAACAAAGGAGAGTGAGATCGTTCCCCATGGTGAGCTCGAGAGTTCCAACCTGAAGTTTGAACTGAGTCTCATACGTACCACCTTCTTTTATTCCCAATTAGAAATTTGTCCCGATGCTATTTATATATTACCCATAATAAAAATAAAATGCTTATCCTCATAATGTATATTTATTTTTATTATTCAATATTTGCGGGTATATTTCGCCTCATGTACCTGATATCTTCAGAATTTAAAAATGAACTCTATTTTAAAAAATAGTCATAAGATGATGATATTTCTGGAGTTTCTAATGTGTCTCCAATGTAAATATGCTATATTGTTCTAATTCTTTTCCTTTTTTGTTCTTCTTCTGTGATATATGCCCTGGCCCAAAAGACAGGCTACTTTTATCTGCTTGATGGTTGGATGAATCAATTATTCTCTAATATAGTTCACACCCAATCTGGATACAAGTTCAGCCATGGCATTGAGCGTTTCATAACCCTGCACACTGATCTGGTATTCACCCCTTTCACCACGCTGCCTGATCATTCCCCTGTTCTGCAGTTTTTCCAGATGGAATAGAAGGTTCCCTCCGCGAAGCTCGGTGAGCTTTGAGAGTTCGGTGAACGATCTTCCCTCTTCGTACAGTGCCTTGAGGATCCTGACACGCACGGAGCTGCTCAAAGGATCTCCTATCAGGCTGGCAACCTGCTCTTCATGAAGGTCCTGGACCTGCAACTGTATGTTACTTTCATTACGGTAGAGGCCCATTGTCTGCAACATTCCTATCTGCTGGTCGAAGTATCCCTCAGCTTTCTGTATGCAGTTGGAACAGTGATCGAATTGTGCCATCTCCTTCACGTTATCAAAATTGGTGCGCAACTTTTCGATATTCTCCTTTGTAACCTGCCCTTTTCTTGTATAGTCTATCAGATCCTCAAAATAATGGACCAGATGCGGGATACATTTTGACTGCATTGGGCATTCCTTTTCCTCGTTCTCAATGACCTGGCAGGCATTCTCAAAAGACCCGTTGATCATCTGCACAGCGCACTGGTTCCTGAACTCATTGAACAATGAATTGGTCTGGCCTCCTGCAACCTCTCCCCTGAACCTGTTAAGTTCATTGCGAAGCCCGGTAATTTCCTCATAGAGCAGAGATATCTCCTCTGCTATCATTTTTTGTTCGCTCATAATGCCATCATCTCAAGGTGGATCTGTTTTGTGACTGGTTAGAAATATGCACTTAGATGTATTTAAGTACAGTTTTGTAACAGTTTACTATATTAATATATACTTATTTAGTACCTGTGGTGATCAACATGGTAACACTTACAGATGAAATGAAAGAAGCTATAAGCACAATACAGATATTCCCTGTTGCAACTGCTTCAAAGGATGGAGTTCCGAACGTTGTACCTATCGGTTTTGTCTCGCTGATCGATGACAGCACGATATGGATCGCGGACAACTTCATGAAAAAGACCCTTTCGAACGTAATGGAGAATCCAAAGGTCTCTATCTATATCTGGGGACCAAAGACAAAAGGCTCCTTCCAGATCAAGGGTGATGTTGAGTTAAAGACAAGCGGACCGGATTTCGAGAAGATGCAGGAGATCGTCCATTCCAAAATGTCACAGGCACCGGCAAAAAGCCTTCTTGTGATGAAGATCACGGATGTTTATGATTGCTCCCCCGGACCAAATGCAGGGGAAAGGCTGCTTTAAGCACATATTATCCTTCCTTCTCCACAGGGTGTCATCAGATCTTCTACTGCAAATCCTCTCCCTGTGGAGTTCCCTTTCTTTTTGGACACTATACCTTCCTTTGTCTTTCTCATTGCCCTCCCACAACCTGATCACATTGAGCTATCCGGACAAGCCAACATATTAATATTAAGTACTTGATTTCTATCAGTCATATTAGAACACACTATGTTATTATCCCAATTATCTGAGGAACCTAATATGATCACAAAAGACGAGGTAGAACACGTAGGATGGCTCGCCCGCATCGAGATCGATGATGCGGATGCCGAGGACTACGCTGTGAAGTTAAGTTCTGTACTGGATTATTTCGGCCAGCTGGATGAGGTGGACACCGAGGATGTCGAACCCACCTATCACGTGGCAGATATCATGAACGTCTTCAGGGAAGATGTTGTCACACCATCCCTTGACCAGGAAGATGTGCTTGCGAACACCGCATCCGAGAAGGATGGCTATATCAAGGCACCGAGGATCATTTGAGGTGAGACCATGGCTGAATGGCTGAGCATATCTGATATTAAAAGGAAGATCTCTGAAAGTTCTGCAGAAGAGGTTACAGCTGCTTATCTTGAAACGATCGCAAAAAGCAGCATCAATGGTTACACATGTACCTATGACGGCGCACTTGAGATGGCAAAGGAGGCAGACAAGGGCAATGGCGAAGGTCTGCTTGCAGGAGTACCTATCGCTATCAAGGACAACATTTCCACAAAGGGACTTGCAACTACCTGCAGTTCAAAGATACTGGAAGGTTATATCCCACCCTATGATGCACATGTTATCGAGCGTCTGAAAGCAGAAGGAGCTGTTATACTCGGAAAGACCAACATGGACGAGTTCGCAATGGGCACATCCACTGAATCAAGCTGCTATGGTGCCACTCTGAACCCATGGGACACAGATAGAGTGCCCGGAGGTTCATCTGGTGGCAGTGCCGCTGTTGTTGCAGCAGGCGAGGCCCCGGTATCACTTGGTTCTGACACCGGTGGTTCTGTTCGCTGTCCTGCCGCATTCTGCGGTGTTGTGGGACTCAAGCCAACATACGGAGCTGTTTCCCGTTATGGTCTTATTTCCTATGCTAACTCCCTTGAGCAGATCGGTCCCATGGCAACATGTGTCGAGGACATCGCCACTGTTATGGATGTCATTGGCGGTCACGATCCCCGTGACAGCACTTCTATTGACAGGGAAGTGAACTATCGCGATGCACTTGTTGATGATGTAAAAGGTCTCAAGATCGGTGTTCCTGAAGAGTACTTCGGTGAAGGTGTTGATGCAGGCGTCGAGAAGGCTGTCTGGGATGCGATCAGCAAGTACGAGGAAATGGGTGCAACATGGGAGAAGGTCTCCATGCCACATACAAAATACGCTCTTGCAGCTTACTATACCATTGCCATGAGCGAGGCATCATCCAACCTTGCAAGGTTCGACGGTACCCGCTATGGTCCAAGGCACGACGGTGAGAACTGGCATGTTATGGCATCCAGGACACGTGCCGAATGTTTCGGTAAGGAAGTACAGCGCAGGGTGCTTCTTGGAACATACGCCCTCTCTGCCGGATATCAGGACAAGTACTATCTCAAGGCACTGAAGGTGCGCACCCTTGTCAAGCAGGACTTCGAGAAAGCACTGTCAAGTGTGGATGTCCTGATGGGACCAACAATGCCAATGCCTGCATTTAAGATCGGTGAGAAGGTGGAGGACCCACTGTCCCTGTACCTTAGCGATGTGAACACTGTTCCGATGAACCTCTCCGGAGTTCCATGCATATCAGTGCCATGCGGACTTTCCGACGGACTCCCTGTTGGGTTGCAGATCATAGGAAAACAGTACGATGAAGCGACCATCATGCGTGCGGCATATGCGTTCGAACAAAATACCGATCATAATAAAGCACGTCCTGCAGAGGTGATCTAAATGGTATACGAGAATCCTGATGGTGTAATGATCGGACTTGAGGTCCACGTCCAGCTGAACAAGCTCAACACCAAGATGTTCTGCGGCTGTTCTACAAAATACCACGATGCAGAACCAAACACACACGTATGTCCTGTCTGTCTTGGTCTTCCGGGCGCATTGCCTGTGATCAACAAGAAGTCAGTGGAAGCTGCCATGAAGATCGGACTGGCACTCAACTGTGAGATCGTGGAGCAGACACAGTTCCACAGGAAGAACTATTACTATCCTGACCTTCCAAAAGGTTTCCAGACCACCCAGTATGATTTCCCTATCGTAGGCAACGGTAAGATCGTCATTGAGGGCGAGGACGGGGAGCATGTGGTAAGGATCACCCGTGCACACATGGAAGAGGACCCCGGTCGTCTGATGCACATGGGAACCATTGAGAAGTCCAAGGGAACACTTATCGATTACAACCGTTCCGGAATGTCCCTTATCGAGATAGTTTCCGAACCTGACATGAGGAGTCCTAAAGAGGCCCGCAGGTACCTTGACAAGCTGAGGAACATCCTTGAGTACCTGGATGTTTTCGACGGCAGTCTTGAAGGTTCCATGAGGGTCGACTCCAACATCTCCGTCATGGGCGGCCAGAGGGTCGAGGTCAAGAACATCTCCTCTCACAAGGGTGCAGAACGTGCCATCCTCTATGAGATCATGCGCCAGAAGAACCTTCTGAGAAGGGGTGGAAAGGTCGTAATGGAGACCCGTCACTTCGATGAGGCAAGGGGTGTCACCATCTCCATGCGTACAAAGGAAGAGGAGCATGACTACCGCTACTTCCCTGAACCTGACCTTGTACCGATGAGGGTGTCCGACTGGGGACCTGCTATCAAGGAAACCCTTCCTGAGCTTCCGGATGCAAAACGTGACCGTTTCATTGAGCAGTATGATATCATTGAGATGCATGCAAAGGCACTTACCTCTGATATCCGTGTGGCAGACTTCTTTGAGATAGTCGCTTCAAAGGTCGACCCCCGTGCAGCAGGTACCTGGGTTGCAGATGTGCTCAGGGGCGAGCTTAATTACAGGGACCTTGCTATCACTTCCTTCACAACTGATGACATCATTGATATCATCAACCTTGTGCTTGAGGAGAAGATCACCGAGAAGAGCGCGGTGGATGTTATCAGGATTATCCTCGATGAAGGCGGAAATCCAATGGACATTGTAAAGGAGAAAGGCCTCCTGAAGGTCGAGGGTGATATCGTGACACAGGCGGTCTCAGAAACAATTGCAGAAAATGACGAGGCTATTCAGGACTACCTTGGAGGAACTGAGAAATCCCTCAACTTCCTTGTAGGACAGGTCATGAAGAAGACAAAGGGCCGTGCGGATGCACGTCAGGCCCGTGAGCTGCTCATCGCCGCTCTTAAGGAATAAGGCTCCGGTCTTATCCTTTTTACTTTTCTTTCCTTTTCTTTGTATTTCTTTTGCAGACTTCTGCATTCTTTTTTGTGACCAGGTTATGTATCAAAATCAATTAATAGTTTTAAAACAAATTCTCTATTACCGTATCATAACTGGTACGGTGTGGCAGTGAATCAGAAGGCAAAATGCCATTGGGAGTAAGATCCCATGACCATACAAGGTTAAACTGGCATTTGTAAATCCTTTAGGTCGACCTTGGATGGGGAGAACATCGGGGGTAGGGTCGCCCGGAGAGGTCGATGAGACGGCCCCTGATCACTGCCATTAACTTCCTTTTCTGCTAGTGCTGTCAGTTTACCAGTGGATACGTTCCCTTTTCTTTCCGTTTTCTCTTTCATCCTTACTTGTGAGCTCTGGCTCCATTTTTTAACGGCAATTTTCGCTTTGCTTTTATCAAGTCTTGTCATCATTCTTAAAATGAGTCTCTTGTTGCTGTTATACTTTATATTTTCTTTTTATGAGCTCATTTGCTTTTTTTGGGAAGTCATATCCTATCCCAAAACAGTTATATGTTTTGAAATGCATGTAGCCAGCCTGTATTACTGATGACTATCAGTTTCAAATAACATATCATTATACTATTAATCAAGGTGAGAACATGGCAAGATTTCCAGAAGCAGAGGACAGGATCCTTAACAAAAAGATCTGTATGAAGTGCAATGCACGTAATGCTGTCAGGGCAACACAGTGCAGAAAATGTGGTTACACAAACCTGCGTGTAAAATCCAAGGAAGCAAGAAAGAGCTGATCGTGCAAATGAAAGTGGAAGAGTACCTCAACGAGATCGCAGAACGCGAAGGTACAGTTCACTTAACTCTTATCGATCCGGCATCACAGGCCCCCGAGGTCGCTGCAGATATTGCAAAGGCTGCAGTAGAAGGGGGTACCGATGCTATCATGATCGGTGGTTCCACTGGAGCCGGAGGTCTGGCATTGGACCAGACCATTTTAAAGATAAAGGAACAGACAGATGTTCCTACTATTCTTTTCCCGGGGAATGCCGGCGGCTTAAGCGTTCACGCCGATGCCGTCCTTTTCATGAGCCTCCTGAATTCCCGTGACATCAACTATGTCACGACAAATCAGGCAATGGGGGCTCCACTTGTTTACAAGTACGGGATAGAGCCTATTTCCATGGCTTATATAATAACCGAGCCCGGGGGAACTGTTGGCTGGGTGGGCGATGCAAAGCTTATCCCCCGCAACAAACCGGAGCTTGCAGTAGCTTATTCCCTTGCGGGAAAGTACATGGGGATGCATTATACCTATCTTGAGGCAGGTTCAGGCGCAGACCAGCCGGTGACTCCCGCTACCATCGGTGCGGTAAAACACGTTCTCGGAGATAACAAGCTGATCGTAGGTGGCGGTATCCGCGATGGTAAGACTGCAAAGATCTGTGCAGATGCCGGTGCTGATATGATCGTTACCGGTACGATCGTCGAAGAGACCGCGGACGTCAGGGCTAAGATAGAAGAACTTGTGTCAGCTATCAAAAAATGATAAATGGATGCTGTTGGAGGCTTAATTATGCTCAGAGTTTCCGATATTGTAAAAGATTATGAGACCGCTTCAGGAGATCTGCGCGTTCTCGATGGTGTCAGTTTCGAAGTAGCTAATGGCGAGATCCTTGGTATCACGGGTAAGAGCGGCAGTGGAAAAACAACCCTTCTAAAGATATTAAGAGGCATTGAACCTTTCAATTCCGGAAGTATAGAGCTGGATGACTCAGTTATAACAAATGATTCTGCTGATGGTCCAAAGCTCCTTGGAAGAGGTACTGCCATTCATTTCCAGCGCAATTTTGGTCTATGGAACGGCCCTGCAATAGAGAACCTGATCCGAAGGCTGAATAGTCATTATGTTGGATACGAAGACCTTCCTGAGCCGGACGCTCCTCTTTATGATGAACTGTATGAGCGGTCCATGGCATACCTGCGACTTGTGGGACTTGAGAAGAAAGCGCTCCATTCATCCAACCTTCTTAGCGGTGGTGAGAAACAGCGCCTGATCGTTGCCCGCCAGCTGGCTGCCCAGCCTCGTCTTTTACTACTTGACGAACCTGTGACCATGACAGGTCCTGATACCAAGCAGGAGGTCATGGATGTCATCCTTCAGCTTAAGGACAGACTAAACATCCCTATCATCGTGGTATCCCACCTTCCGGAGGTCCACACATACCTCGCAGACCGTGTCATCTATCTCGAGGATGGCAAGGTCGTTGAAGACGGTAAACCTGAAGTCGTTCTGAAGAACTTCCTTAAGGACCTTAAACCAAAGGAAGAGCTATCTGAACTAAACGAAAAGGTTCCCTGCATCAGGGCAAGCAACATCTCAAAGAGGCTCGCACTTATTCGTGTAGGTGAGGTTCTCAACATCAAGAATCAGTCCCTGGAGATCAACAGAGGTGAGATTGTAAGTTTCATTGGTTCATCAGGCGCAGGCAAGACCACATTCCTGAAGATCATGGAGGGGCTGAAAGAGCCAAAGGAGGGCGAGGTTGCCTACTATCATGACGGTGAATGGGTGGATATGTCCAGCTTTACCAGACAGCGCCTGGACCTCTGGAGAAAGATAAGCATAATGCATCAGGAATTCTCACTTTCACCTCACTCGACCATACGCCAGCAGATAGGCTTCAGGCTGAGCATGAAAATGCACGGTGCACTTGAGCATGCGAGACAGAAGGCAGAGCAGTTGCACATTTCCGATGAGATGCTGGATATCATTTACAAGCTCCCGGACATGGGCGAGGACGAAAGGACAAAGGCACTCAACCAGATGCGTCTTTCAATGGATATATTTCCTCAGTTGTTCCCAGGCGTGCTGAGCACCGATGTGGACAAGTATGCAGTTCCTATCTTTGAGGCACTTGACCTTCCACTGGATGTCCTTGACAAGACCACCTACCAGATAAGCGGCGGTGAGCATGTCAGGGCCTATATAGCACTGGCACTTGCAACGTCTCCTGAGATCCTCATGCTGGATGAGCCATTCGGTGACCTTGATCCTGTAACATTAAGGGATGTTACCAATTCCCTGAAGAGGATCAATGCAACCTTTGGTACGACCATCGTGCTTGTGAGCCATCATATGGACTTTGTCAAGGAAGTTGCACACAGGGCAGTTCTTTTCGAGAATGGGTCTATTATCATGGATGGGGATGCCCGGGATGTATGCCAGAAGTTCATTGAAATGAGTGGTGCAAGATATCTTGAGCATTCTATCGAAGAGCTTGCAAGTTAAGTCCGATTGTGTCGGAGAGGTTCGTGAGAGCCGTTCCGCTATTCTTTTTTAGTTCCATTTCTCACAAACTATATATCCTAAAAAAGTTAACTTCTATTACGGGAGGTTTAATTTTGATGATAGACACTATGAAGAAGTTAGGACTTTTTGGCCTTGGTCTGTATGCGATCACCGAAGAGAAGATTGATGAGTACGTAAAAGAGCTTGTTGAAAAAGGTGATTTCAACAAGGAAGAAGGCAAGAAGTTCGTAGAGGACCTGCTCGAGAGGCAGAGGCAGCAGCAGGAAGATCTGGAAGACAGGATCTCTGCAAAGGTCCAGGAAGTCTTTGGAAAATCAGATCTTGCTTCTAAGGAAGAAATTGAAGCCCTCCACAAAAAGATCGAAGATCTCGAAGAGCTGTTAAAAGAAAAGACTAAAGAAGAAACAGCATCAGAAAAAGCAGAAGAATGATCTTTTGATCATTTCCTCCATTTATTTTTCTAAGACTTTAGTAGTCTCTTAGTGGTAGCTCAGGTTACTACATGGCGTTTAATGGCAGGCAGTATATCGGATGGCTTCCAATATAGTACGCAGGTATTCCATAGTGAAACGCTATGGAGTGATCATTGACACACTCGTCAAGTACGGCTTTGGATACTTTGTGGACCAGATGGGTATAAGGTCCCTTGGTTCTCTCAGGTCCCGGTTCAAGGATCGTTTAGGCAGAGAGCATGAGCCCAGAACAGGTCCTGCCAGGGCACGTATGGTACTTGAAGAGCTTGGACCCACCTATGTAAAGTTCGGTCAGCTCATGAGCATGCGTCAGGACCTTATTCCCCGGGAATATGCAGAAGAGTTTGCCAAACTTCAGACCGATGTTCCCCCCTTCGAGTATTCGGAAGTTGAAAGGATAATTGAAGAGGAGTTAGGGGATACGATAGAGAACCTGTTCCTGACCTTTGATAAAGAACCGATCGCTGCAGCATCAATTGGTCAGGTACATCGCGCAATGCTTCGTGGAGGGGAGGATGTCGTCGTAAAGGTCCAGAGGCCGGGTATCAAGAAGGTCATTGATTCAGATCTCGATATTCTCTATAGTATAGCCGGTTTTGCAGAAGAGCATGTGGAGGAAGCGAAGCTCTACAGTCCCGTGGAGGTTGTGGATGAGCTTCAGAAGTCCATATATGCGGAGATGGATTTTACTCAGGAAGCCCGTAACATCGAGCGTTTCCAGAAAAATTTCAAGGATGACCCTATCATTGTGATCCCTGGTGTTTTCTGGGAATACAGCAGTCGGAAAGTACTGACCCTTGACTATATAGACGGCATCAAAAGTGACAATTTCAGGAAGATCGATGAGCTTGGGCTGGACAGGAACAAGCTGGCTGGATATGGTACAGAAGCGTTCATGAAGCAGATCTTCGAGGATGGTTTCTTTCATGCAGATATGCATGCCGGAAATGTCATGATACTCGAGGATGGTCGTATAGCCCTCCTTGATTTCGGAATGGTCGGGAGCATATCTCATGAGGTAAGGAACCTGCTGATCGATGCTCTGATCGCCATCACAAGAGGTGATGTTAACCAGTATCTAGAGGTATTGAAGGACTTTGGGATGGTGCCGACAGATATTGATGTACATGCATTTAAGATCGATTACGAACACGTTCTGAACAAATATTATGGCAGGTCATTAGCACAACTGGATACCCCGATAATGATCGCAGAAATGATGACCTTGTTGAGAAAGTTCAAGATCCGGATACCTCCAAACATCGCCCTTCTCTTCAAAGGAGTGATGACTGTGAGCGGTTTTGCTCTACAGATGGTTCCGGATTTCAATGTGACCATTATTGCTGAGCCTTATGCCCGCAACATCATGCGCAGCCGGTTCAAACCTCGTAATATTGCTGCCACTCTCTACACTGACATGTGGTATACGGCTCGTATGCTGCACAAGGCCCCATTGCAGCTCTCCCATATACTTTCAGTTGCTGAGAAAGGGTACCTTAACTTAAGGTTCGAACATAAAGGAATGGACCGTATCGTTGCTGAGCTCAATGCAGCCAGCAACCGTTTATCATTCAGTCTGATAATCTCTTCCATTATTCTGGGTTCTTCCCTTATCATCCAGACAGGGATGCAGCCCCATATCGGGGGGGTTCCTCTCTTTGGGGTCGCTGGTTTTGTTATAGCTGCATTTATGGGCTTTTGGCTCATGGTTTATATACTAAAAACAGGAAAGATATAACCGGCAATAGCAAATTATAAATTTGTACCCGGTATACATACGTTGCTTATTCTTAAATAGGCAGTATTAACGAGTTAATCTATTTATCTTATTATTGTATCAGGTGCTGACAGATGACCGATCCCCAGATAGAACGTAAGCTTATTGAAATAATGCGCGTTATCAGTGAAAGTGAAAAACCCATAGGTGCCAGGAACATTGCCGATGAGTTGCAGAACCGTGGCTACAATCTGGGAGAGCGTGCTGTACGTTATCATCTAAGGATCCTTGATGAGAGGGGATTTACCGAAAAACACGGTTATAACGGGCGTACCATCACTGCCTCCGGTAAAAAAGAACTGGAAGATGCCCTGATAGGTGACAGGCTTGATTTTGTGATCACCAGAATAGAAGAACTGATCTATAAGACAGATTACGATCCCTTTTCAAAGAAAGGCAATGTAATAGTGAATCTGTCCACAGTTGACAAGGATGATTTCGATAATGCCATTGATGTCATGAAATATGCATCCACGGGCGGTGTCAGCATCAGCCCTTACATAAAGGTCTTTGAAGAGGACTCTGACTCAAGGGTATATGTACCTCCTGGATGTGTGAACATAGCAACCGTCTGCAGTATGACCTTCGATGGTCTTCTCCTCAAGAGCGGCATTCCTATCAAACCTGCATATGGAGGCCTCATACAGATGGAACACAATGACCCTGTGCAGTTCCTTGATATGATCTCATATTCAGGAACATCCATTGACCCCGTCAAGATATTTCTGATACGTCACTCAACATCTGTTCTTGATGTACTGGATACCGGAAATGGCTGTATTCTTGCCAACATGCGAAATATACCTTCTTCAGCGGTTGAAAAGACAAGAGATGTATTGAAACATCTGGAGGACTCCGGTATCGGGGGTGTGCTGAACATTGGTGATTCTGATGCTATGGTCGGTGCTCCTGTAGAAGAAGGTATGGCCGGCATACTTGTGGCTGTAGGTGTGAACCTGCTGGCTGCTGTGGAAGAGGCAGGTATTTCTGTGACAACTTCCCCTGTTTCTACAGTTCTTGAATACGGGGATATGACAAAGCTTTGAGATCACTTTTACTGGAGTACTGTAAAAGCCGGGTTCTCGTCTTCCCACTCCTGTATCGAACGATAGAGTTCGGTGTCCCTGAACATGGTGATATCATAGGAGAGCCTGAGGCTTCTGTCGATGATACCTTCGGTCACATAACGGGAATCCGAGTTGCCGAAAACCTCTCGCAGTCCATAGGCAAGTATCTCTACCATATCATGACCTGAGCATGCCTGCCAGGGATCATGTTCTTCTTTTAGCAGAGTAATTATCTCATTCTTTACCTTCTTCTCATTCAGGGAGTACTCGTGTGAGTTTTCCTTGACTTCCCTTATCATGTACTTTATGTTGACCGACAATGGGAATACCTCCATGAAATTGTCGAAATGAATGTCCTTGAACCTGAGTGAGAGCTTATCTTTGGAGGATGAGGAAAGCCATCTGAAAAGTCCTATCGGCATGGCTGCTTCAAGAAGTAGCTCGCGCACAGGTGTTCTCATTTTCTGCAGTTTGAACGGTGCTGCAAATTCTTCCAGAAGCCTGTCGAGTGCTTCTGATGCTATGATCATTGTCTCAAGGTCATGGGTGTCGGTGACAAGTACGTTCCTTTGTTCGAAATCGATGTTGTCAAGTCTCCAGAAATCAGCATCAACAATGGTCAGTATGCCTTCAAAACCGGATCTTTCAAGTATCTCAACAACCTTGATAGCATTCTCTTTGCCGTTGGCAGGGATAAGTCTGCACTTTCTGT
Organism: Methanococcoides mangrovi; assembly: GCF_052057775.1. Classification (GTDB taxonomy): domain Archaea; phylum Halobacteriota; class Methanosarcinia; order Methanosarcinales; family Methanosarcinaceae; genus Methanococcoides. The sequence continues at coordinate 670,748 of NZ_CP195121.1, forward strand.
CATCGACAAAGCGCTTGTAAAGCCTCATGTCGGTACTGCCTTCTATTATCATGATGGTCCCACGATACTGGGTTCGCATCATTCTGGCACTGTTGGCGATGTCATCGGCTGTCAGATATTTCTTCATCGTCACGTCCTCTTAGTTCGACGGTGAGGTCCCAGCGGTCATGTATGATCTGTGGTGAATGTGTCGCAATGAGAATATCAAAGCCTGCCAGTTCTGTTATGGCCTGGAGGTCCCTGAGGAATTGTTGCTGCCACAGGACATGCAATGAGATCTCAGGTTCATCAATGAGTATAAGGGATTCAGGATCGACATGGAACAACAGTTCATAGAACAATACCAGTTCCTGCTGTTCTCCTGATGATAGTTTGGTAGGGGAAAGGCGCATGTCTTCTGATGTGGTAAAAATAAATCCGTCCTTCCTGTTCACAGACAATTTCTTGTAGAGGAATCTGCAATTGATGATCTTTATCAGCAGATCGATCCTCTGCATGAGCTCGTCAAAAACGCTGAGCTTTTGCTCGGCATCCTCTACGTATAGCTGCAGGAAATTCTTGTTCTTCTCATTTATCTCTCTCAGTTCCTCGACATCAATTCCCTCTTCAGTGTCAATGAAACCAGCTTCAATGAGGCATTTGCGTTTCTGCTCCAGGTGTATCAGTTCCTTTTTGAGGTCCTCTATGGAGGTTTCGGGATGTTCTCCGTTCTTTAGCATCCTTGTAGGGAAGGTACGGTCAAGGGATTGTGAAAGGGCTGCGTATTCTGCAAGTTTCTTCTGCATCAATGCTGCAAGCTCTTCGGAATAACTGACAACAGAAGGTGTCACAGACGTCCTTCTCTCGGTCTCCACAGGCTGGGAGTATGAGATGCTCAGGAGTCTCTGGGTCCGGATGAAGCAGATGTTGACCGATTCCAGGGCATTCTTGAGCCAGGCCGGTTCATCTTTCCTTTTCTGTGGCAGCCGGTCGCTGAAGAGGTTCATCACTTCCTCAGATGTCAGTTTTTCCTGTGTGGGGAAGTGTACCCATGTGTTCTCATCGATCTTTTCAAGCTCAGGTATCATATGTTCGACCTTGAATGTTGAGAACACCTCTCCGATGTCAATAGGCTTGACAGTATAGCGCTGTTTCTTCTTCCCCGGTCGCAAAAGCTCAAATCTCAGTTCCCTGTATGTATTGTCCTCGGGAACATTGGGCATGTTCTCTTCAAGGTGAAGTTTCTTATTTACAACAAGCTTGCTCCTGTCACTGAACTCGACGACCAGTCTGCTGAATGGGATCCTGTATAGTTCGTAGTAGTTAGAGCGGAAAAGGGAATTGAGCATCTGTAGCAGTACCGTTTTCCCGATACCATTCGGTCCGTGAAGGATAGTGATATGTTCCTCGGTGTTCAGCGGGATATCATGATCGAACGTCCCAAAAAGGTTCTTTACTACTATTCTTTTGATCTTCATGGCCTCTCCCCAAAATATCCCTTTATATTAATTTGTATCACTGCCACACGAATTGTGCCTATTATAATATATCCTGTTCCCGCTCTTATATAGTTTCCTTTTTCAGTTCATGGTAAATATAAAAGCTGAAGAAATTATCCAAGTGCCCGTCTTATTTTTGCCATCTGAAGTAATGTCGATTCCATTATATGTGATACATTCTCATCTGGATTTTCATCATATCTTATCAACTCCGGTTGCATTATCTCCAGAAGTTTCCTGTATGATGGATCACAATCTTGCTCGATGCTGAATATATCTTTCAGGACATCAACATCTTTTTGTAAGGATCTTTGGGCGAATGGTGGCAGGAATCTGGCTGCAGATCTCAGGTCAAGATATCCGAAAGCGAAACTGATATCCGATGCCATTGAAGGTAAGTATTTGCTGATTAGGTTTTCAAAAGCTTCTTCTCCTATCTTTTTTCGGATGTCTTCCAGAGCATTTCCCAATCCGATCACTTCGGGTGGAAGTCCGATTGAGTAAAGTGCTCCTGTAAATTTGATGGCCCTGGGGAAACTAACCGTTTCTGATGGGATGCTCTTCCCCAGCTCTTCTGCCAGGTCTTTACGGCAGAGCGAGGTTATGCTGCTTATTTCAGCTACCTCCCTTGAGTAACCGGTGCTGCTTCCATGGATCAGCCTGTCCCTCTGTTGTGGCATCATGGTGGATACCCGGTTTATTGTTGGTGCTATATGGTGTATTATCCGATTATACTTCGAGCCAAGTATGGCGATCATATTGACAAGGTCGTTCTTATCATTCGGGTCATACTTTTCCGGTGAACCGGAAAGTTTTTCCCTGGCATATCTTATCAATTCCTCATACTCTGCTTTTGAATGGTTGAACCTGATGGCAGATTGTAAGGTTATCGTGCTGATGCCTTTATATTCCTCAAAGAAATTGGTGGCGTTCTGCCTGTTCAGGTGTCCTCTGAACGGAAGTGTTCCGGCTCCGAAGATAATGCCTATGCTGGTGTCGATCTTCTTTTCAAGTTCGCAAAGGTCATTTATTGCATACTTGCAGGAGAGGGCACTTGCCACATGGCCAAAGGAAAGTGCAGAATCTGATTTTCCTATGAACACTCTGTATCTGTCGATTTCCTGTCCGAGTATTTTCTCTGTTGAACTGATGGTATTCCCGATTGTTTTTTCTGCATTTATCAAACCCTGGACATCTTCTATCAGCGGGATCACACGAGGGGTGTCCATCTCAAAATGAAACTCTTTCCTGGCAAGCTCCCCTACCTCGATCATATGCTTTTGTGACTCGATGATCTCCTCTGTGGTACTTGTCATTGGATGTACCAGTTCTGTTATGGCCTGGGTACTTGAGAATTGGTGGGATGTATAGTTTGCCTCCGCTATTGACATCATGACCATGATCTGACGAAAGCGGTTTTCCTGGGTTGCACTGGGTACTCTTGGAGTAATGTGAAAATTGTCTCCCGGGAGCAGGTCAGTTTCTTCTATGAACTTCGAGACGATCTGCACGTTCTGGTGGTATGGAGTAGCTTTGCCTTCATAATCCGGCATGTACTCATCGCATCCGTACTTCAGGGCTGCTTCAAGCGCTTCCTCTACCTCTTCCTGAGTTGCGATGTACCTTGATACTGAATCAGGATGCTGGGTGCACATTATCTTCGGGAATATTTCTTTTCTTCTCATTTTTATGCCACCTTAGGCTTCAAAAAGCTGTTAACCGATATAGCAGAAATGGTTAACAATAAATTTAAGCATTCCTGTTGGTGCCGTATAGATCGAAAATGAATATGTTGAAGATGAATCGGCTGGTAATGGGCAGGATACTACTGAATATGGGTCCTATGTCTCCGGGTACTGATACTTCAGGTTCTGATGAGCGAGTTTAAACTGATTGGTAATACTTTTACCAATGATATCCCGTTCAGAAATGATGGAATGAAAAATCAAATTTCCTCCACGCCTTTGCAGACGTGAAGGCAAAAAAGAATAAAAATCCGGTCGGTTAGATTTACTGCCCGAGCAGGATCCTTGCGATGTCGTCACCAACATCGGATGTGGTGTTGCTGCCGCCCATGTCGTAGGTCTGGACCTTTGCTTCCTTGATGTTCTGCTCGATAGCAGAGACGATGGAGTCTGCAGCTTCCTTCTCACCGAGCTGTTCGATGAGCATTGCGCCTGCCCAGATGGTTGCGATAGGGTTGACCTTGTTCTGGCCCTTGTACTTTGGTGCTGAACCGTGGATTGGCTCGAACATGCTGGTACCGTTCGGGTTGATGTTTCCACCAGGTGCGAGTCCGAGACCGCCCTGTACCATTGCGCCAAGGTCAGTTATGATGTCACCGAACATGTTAGGGGTAACGACAACGTCGAACCACTCCGGGTTCTTGACGAACCACATGGTGATAGCGTCAACAAAGTTGAAGTCTGTCTTGACATCAGGGTGCTTCTCAGCAATTGCGTTGAATTCCTCTCTCCAGAATCCGTAGATGTCTGAAAGGACGTTTGCCTTGTCAACGGATGAAACGTGCTTGTTCCTCTTCTCTGCAAGGTCGAAGGAGTACTCCATGACCCTCTGTGTGCCTTCCTTTGAGATCATACCGATCTGGTATGCGATCTCCTCGCTGTCGGTCTCGATGTCAAGTCCGAACTTTGCGTTGTAGAGTGTCCTGTTGACCTCAAGCAGGTCCTTGCTCATGCCGGAATGTGCGCGTCCGCCGATACCGATGTAGAAGTCCTCGGTGTTCTCCCTGACAACAACGAAATCGATGTCTGCAGGTGTCTTGTCCTTGAGCGGGCACCATACGCCTTCCAGAAGTTTGATAGGACGCAGGTTGATGTACTGGTCGAAATAGAACCTTGCAGCGAGAAGGATACCTTTCTCAAGTACGCCCGGTGCGATCCTGTCATCTCCGATAGAACCGAGATAGATCGCCTCGTAGGCTGAAAGCTCTTTAAGTGAATCTTCGGATATCAGTTCGCCTGTCTCAAGATAGTGGTCTGCACCGTGTGGGAACTCTATCCAGTCAACATCGAATCCGAACTTCTCTCCAGCTGCGTCGATGACCTTTTTACCCTCAGCTATGATCTCAGGGCCGATACCGTCACCAGGCAGGACTGGTACTTTATATTGTGCCATAAATTTCCTCCAATTGGTATTTCAGGTTTAGTTTTTGATATTTTTCAGTATTCAGTAGTTAGAGTGAACGTCGATAGGTATCGAACGTAAGAACAAAAAGGAAAAGGTAAGATCAATCAATGATCTTCCTTGTGTATTCCTTTAAACCGCCGGCATCTACGATACCGCGGACAAAATCAGGTAAGGGTGTAGCCTGGTACTTCTCGCCTTTTGTGAGGTTCTCGATGGTACCGGATTCAAAGTCTACGGAGATCTCATCCCCGTCATCGATCTTGTCGGTGTCAGGGCACTCAAGGAGCGCAACTCCGATGTTGATGGCATTCCTGAAGAAGATCCTTGCAAATGACTTTGCGATAACACATCCTATCTTTGTTCCCTTAAGGGCGATAGGTGCATGTTCCCTTGAGGACCCACATCCGAAGTTGTTACCTGCAACAATGATGTCGTTCTCCTTTACGTTCTCGGCAAATTCCGGGCGTACCCCGATAAAAGCATACGGGGCAAGTTCCTCGGGAGTGTTCATCACGAGGTATCTTCCAGGGATGACGGCATCAGTGTCAACGTCATCTCCGAATTTCCATACTCTTCCTTTCATTATAATCACCGGTGATTTTTCAAATGATCGTGAATTCTTTGCTCTGATAATAGCTTTCAGTTATTTAAGTACTTTCTACCGGAAAAATATTTCCGTGTCAATATATATCTCGGTCACACTTCCGGAATAACTCAGGCAAAACGCCCTACATTCATGTCTGTCCCATCCACAACCACTTTTGGATTCCTGATTATCCCGTCCAGATGGAGGTCAACGGATACATCTCCTCCGAATGTGGAATTGTCTCCCAGCGCAATGTGTATGGTCCCTCCGACCTTCTCATCCTCAAGGATAACTCCGATGAGCATTGCGTTGGAGTTGATACCGATCCCGAGCTCGGCGATGTTACGTCCGTCAGTCCCCACTTTGTCCACCATCTCTTCAAGTTTTTCAGCCCCTTCCCCTTCAAAGCTCACAGCCTTACGATCCCGGATCTCGATGATCAATGGTTTCTCAAGCAGTCCTATCCCTCCCATTGACCCGTCGATCACAGCTTTTCCGTTCACGTTCTTAGGTGCAATGTACATCTCACCTGCCGGAAGGTTGCTGGTCTGTCCATTCTTCTGGCACATACCGGTGTCTGCCAGCCATTCCGCGCCTTCGACATCAATGACGAGGTCGGTTCCAAGTTCTGTGGTAATACGAACTTCCTTTGATCCTTTAAGGGTCTCAAGCAGCTCATCGGCCAGTTTGCTTATTTTCTCATAATCCGCATTCAGCCCGCCTTCCTTCATCATGCCAACGGTGATCCCCGGCATGGTGGCAGTCCTTGTGCCGTTCTCGGATGCATTTTTACGTGCTTTTGTATGGGTCAGTGATTTTGATGCCGGAGCAAGCAGGACATCGGCGTTCTTCATGGCCTCCGCAACAAGTGCAGGTGGTTCGGCACCATGCTGTGCCCTTGGTTCCATTGTGAGCAACAACGCTTCACATCCGGCTTCCACTGCAGAGGCATACAATGCTTTCGGTATCGTCTCATCAGTACATGTATCGGTAACTATAAGCACAGTCTCTCCTTTCTTTGCACCCATGCAGGTGTTGATCACCATGTCAGCGCTTTTCTTCATATCCATTTGTCTCATCTCCTTTCATTCAATGCAATTGGTTCATTTCCGCCATGCCAGCTATATCTTGGCCTGATCTTCACAAGGTGTGTGCTCTCGGAAGTGTCATCCACAACGAATGCTATTCCTCTTTCAAGTCCCATTTTCCTGATGGCATCGCCGATGTTCTCTTTCATGTATGTGGGGCGGATCGCTTCCAGTGCTTCAATATCATCTCTTGCGGTAAGCCTGTGGCATATCACAATATCGGACTGGGAGATTATGTCCGGATGCAGAGCTGCCGGTCTCTGGGTGGCAAATATTATTGACAGTCCCGGCTGTCTCCCCTGTCGAACCCATTCATTGATCAGGACGTCCGATGCCAGCGTCTCTCCCTGAGAAGGTACGAAAAGGTGTGCCTCATCGATGAACATCCAGACCATTGGCATCTTCTGTTCAATATCCTCATCACCCATGGTCATCCTCTCGTAGGAGCGCCTCTCCTTAAGCCGTCTGTTGTAGATGTCCCTGGAAATGATCCCGACAACTGCGGATCTCACGACTTTGTCTTCAATACTGCTCACATCGAGGACGGATGTGCATTCCTTCCGGATCAGTTCGGAAATGCCGGAGGCATCCTTTTCAAATACTCCCCATGAGGCTGCCGTCCTAAGATAGTTCTCTGCGGCCATCTTTGTGATATCATCGGACCTGTCGTCCGTGTTTATCCTTTCAATGATATCTCCGAAGGAGAAGTTCTCATCATTTACCCTCATCTCCTCTATTATCCTGACCAGAAGAACTCCCGGCGGGGATGTCGTTCTGATGTTGAACAGTTCGCACCAGTCGTAGCCATGCAGATCCGCCACAGGTATGGAGAAGGGTTTTACCTCGATATGCCTCTCTATATATTCATCAACATGACCTCCGGGGACAAATACATCTGCATCAAAACCTGCAGGCTCCATGTTCCATTCCTCCAGCAGTTCTGCCTGAGGATCGTTCCCTCTGCCAAGGGTCCAGAATATTCCCATTGTATCGATGACCAGGGATGCAAGGTTCTGCCTGATATCATCCGGTAAGAGCGAGAGTTCCTCAATTAGGGTTCCCATGGTATATGATTTCCCGTATCCCCTTTTGCCGCATATCAGGATGGCGTGTGGTTTTAGTGCATCAATAGCAACATGTGAACCTGAGGACCTGTCAAGTGCAAGATACCTGCCGATATCCAGCACTCCTTCCTCATTTTCATCCCGTCTGCCGAGTATATATCGTTTTTTGACCACTCCGGCCTGAATGTCATCCTTTAGGTTTATCATTGAGTTCTAATCAATAACTATGCATATATGATTTTTCACCGGTGAACAAATGGTGCTGAACAAGTTCGTATGTAATGTCCCGAGATACCTTTCATACCTGCCGCTCAGGAAGCTGGTTCATCTTTCCGGTGTCCTTTTTCCGCTTCTGGCGATCTATTCGGGAAAGGATGTCGCGGTGGGTCTTATCATGTTCCTGATCGCTCTCTTTCTCTTCACTGAGCTGATAAAACCAAAAATAAGGTCTCACTCATTTTTCAGCCTCCTGTGGAGAAAGAACGAGTACCGGAGTTTTGCTATTGAGCCTCTTCTTTATCTGTTCTCCATACTTTCACTTTTGTTGTTATCATACAGGCTGGATGAAGGCATATGCTATGCTTCCATCGTTGTCCTTGCAGTTGGGGATGGCCTGGGCACGATTGTGGGAGTTCATGGGAAAATGTGCTATGTTGGTTCCTCGAAGACCCTCGAAGGAACTGCTGCAGGCATTATCGGGGCAACGATCTGCAGCCTGCCCTTCGCAGGTACGTTATCTCTTGCAGGTGCCGTTGCAGGCATGTATGTGGAATCCCGCTCCGACAGGCATGACAACCTTACTGTACCGTTTGCGGCTCTTCTGGGGATGCTTGTTGTACAGTTGCTGCTCAATACTTATATGTCGATAACTGCCTGAATGTATTGCTGAAATTATATCTCTATATCCTTTATTGAAATGTCCGGAAATGTATCATGAAACTGATCTTTTATCGAAATGTTGTTGTATTGCTGATCCTGCTCTTTTCATTGTCAGTGACAGGTTGTGAAGATATTGAGAATGGTGTGAACGATATTGAAGGTTCGGTATCACAGACAATGGAAAACATAGATTTCCTGAACTGGGCCTCAGATTCTGCAGAGGTTATCCTGGATGACTACGAAGCGATCAAGTTCGCATCTTCCGAAAGAGATGAGGTCATGATAAGGGAGAGTGGCATAAAGCTCAGGGAAGATTCTGAAAGATACCTTGAGGAGCTTGAAGAATTTACTTTATCCTCTTCTGTAGAGAGCATTGCAAACGAGTACAGGGACTTTCTGCAGCGCTCCTATGAGTTCGGGGAGTTCGTTGAATCCAGCTCTCAGGAGATCGATTTCGAAGCCATTGAAAGGACCGTTGAGCTCATGAACGAGACCTCTGAACTTATCGGTCAGATCTCTGATGTGGCAAAGCAGGAGTCTGAGTAAGCCTGAGCTTTGTATACAAATGGTTGCAATACATCTCGCAGGATGTATTGCTTCGTTCCGATCGAAAACAAAAAGGTCTGTCACCGGTCTCACGGTGATGTCAAAAAGTGACCACAGACAAAAATGATGAGATAAGGAGGCTTGAAGCCTTCTTATGATACGATCATGTCAAGCTTGCCCAGTTTTGCTGCAAGCTTGATCTCCTGTGCGATCCTCTTTCCTGTTGAAAGGTCCGGCTCTATAAGGTCGGAATATGGTGATCCTGAGGTGTAGATATTTGTACCGGCCACGATACGTGCGGATATCTCGAATACCTTTATCTCAAGCTTGTCTGTGAATACGGTCTCAAGGCAGAATGGTCCGATCATACCACCAAAGAGGTCAAGAGAGCGCTCTACTACCTTTTCTCCAAGTGAGAATATGCGTGGGAGAAGTGATTCCCTTGCAACGAGTGGGACGTTTCCGGTAACTACATATGTCGGGTGGATGCCTGCATCTTCGAGTTCACGTGGAGAACCAAGCCTGAAGATCTCATCTGCATTGGACTCTACCCTGCGGTCCATGCTGAGCATCTCAAGTATACCGTTGCTTAATGTGTAGCCTTCTTCCCTTATCGGGGAGTAGAAGTAGTGAAGATAATACCTGGTACCTACAATGAACTCCTGTACGGTGTACTTCTCGTCAGGGTCGATATTTGCCTTGAACTCCTCATAGGTCTTTGCCACAAAGAACCCGCGTCCGCCTTTTGCTCCATGGTACTTTACCATGACAGGGCCGTCTATCTTTTCAGGTTCGATCACTTTAGGCATGTGTATCCCAGCCCCTTCGAGCCACTCCCTTTCCTTGTCCCTGTCCGATTCCCATTCAAGGACAGCTCTGTTGCCAAAGGTCGGGACTGGAAGTTCTGCGAAGTTCTTAGCACCCATATATTCTACAAATGAACCGTGAGGTATTATGATAGCATTCTTCTCGACAAGTTCCTGTGCTATCTTCGGAATGTCGGAATAATCCTCAACAACGATATATTCGTCAGGTTTTGCTTTTGGGAAAGCATCATAAAAACGTGGAGGCTGGCCTACACAAATCCCTATCGTCTTCAAACCTTCTTTACGGGCTCCATCGAATATCTGGAGGCTTGAGTGTGAGCAGACGGTTGCAATAGCAAGATCTTCATGATCGTACTTGCTTATTATCTCAGAGATCTGTTGTTTTGATATCATAGTTTCGCCTCAAAAATTTAGACTAGATTGTATCATCTATTATTTAAACTTGTGGTCTATATGTCACTATTGTTCACCTTTGCTGCATATCAATAAAATATATTCTTACTGTTATTCAATAAGGTCGGATATGTGTGAAAATATGGTAACTATATTATAGATAGAGTTCCATAAGTGGCAGCAGTGATCCTATGAGAGTTGCGCTCAAAATTGCATATGTCGGATCTAATTACCATGGCTCGCAGGTTCAGCCTCAGGTACCTACCATAGAGGGTGAGCTGTTCAAAGCACTGAAAGAGCTAAAGATCATTGAGGATCCAAAGTCAGCTAATTTTATCAGTTCCGGACGTACGGATGCCGGAGTTCATGCCATGGGCCAGGTAGTTGCTTTCGACACCGATGTACCAAACCTTGCTATTCCGCGTGTTATCAATTCTAAGCTTCCGGGGACCATCTGGACATGGGCCCATGCTGTGGTGCCGGACAACTTCGATCCCCGCAGGCATGCTGTAAGCAGGAGTTACCGCTATATCATGTGCGGGGAGCAATACGATATCTCCCGGATCCGTTCTGCTTCAAAGCTCCTGCTGGGTACCCACGATTTTTCGAACTTCTGTACCAATGAGCCGGGCAGGGCAACGGTCAGGACAGTTGAACGTATAGATGTAAGGGTAAGCGGGAACCTGACACGCATAGATGTTGAGGCGAACAGTTTTCTCTGGAACATGGTCCGCAAGATCGTGACCGCATTGATGATGGTCGGAAGCGGTGTCCGTGATGAGGAGTGGCTGGAGCAGATGCTCGATCCCGATTCCTATGAGGAAGGCCTGGAATCGGCACATTCGTATGGTCTTGTTTTCATGGATGTCAGTTACCCGATACCAATTGAATGGGTCGAGGACGGGTATGCCATACGCAGGGCTCATGAGCGTGTCCATGAACATCTCGTGCGCTACCGGGTGATGGCCGATGTACTGGAGCATCTCCTGCCGGTGGTCCCGCCTTCAGATGATATATGAATCAGGAACATTTCATCGGGATCAATGGAGTTGAGATCCCTTACAGTCTTACCCATCGCAAGGTGAAGCGGGCACGACTGGAATTCCGCTCAGGAAAGCTTAACGTTGTCGTACCGAAAGATTTTCCGGATCATGAAGGACTTATCCTCAGACATAAACTGTGGGTCTACAGGCGTTATACCAGTTCAATTGCAACCATTGAGAATGCTTCTTCCAAAAAGCTTGTTGAGAGGTCAGATACTGAATTCCAGGACCTCGTTCTGTCTTTTACTGGCAGTATCGCAGAAGAGCTTGGCGTGAGCCCTGAGAAAGTGACATTCAGGAAAATGAGAACTAAGTGGGGTAGCTGCAGTTCTGCAGGCAGGTTGAACTTCAACAGGCATTTGATCTACCTCCCCGGGCACCTCGTGGAGTTTGTGGTGTTTCATGAAATGGCACACCTTATCGAATTGAAGCATAGCCCGCGTTTCTGGAAGATTATTGATTCCAGGTTCGGGAACCGTGACCACTATGACAGGGAACTTTCAGCTTACTGGTATCTGATACAGGACAACAATCGTAAATGATGCCTGTGATCGTAGTGGCCTGTAATTATTGTGATACCTTTAAAAATTGAACTTGCTCATTCGGGCTTTTGAAGCACGGTTATCTTCCTTGTCAGGCTCTTGTGCACTCTCTGCAGGTACTGAGCTCTGGTGGTAAAGCCAGCATCCCTGACAAACCCTGAGATGTCCATTTCTGAGACGATTATTGCTCTTCCTCCCGGTTTCAGCACTCTGTACATCTCAGCGAATGATTCTTCGTACAGATGATGGATCGACTCTGCTTCAATTCTGGCCGAGCGGCCGTATGGAGGGTCTGCAATGACAACGTCAACAGATGCGTCCACAAGAGGAACCCTGCACGCATCTCCCAGCATCATGGTGTGATCGGTGTTGAAGTACTGAAGGTTCATATGTGCACCGACGGCTATCTTGTAACGGACCTCCAGTCCGATGACCCTCGCCCCTACAAGTCCTGCTTCCACAAGTATCCCTGCGGTACCGCAGAACGGATCGAACACAACGTCCTTCTCTTTGACCATGGCCATGTTCACAAGTGCGCGTGCTACACGCGGCCTGAGAACTCCGGGGTAGAAGAACGGCTTCTTGTGGGGAGCGCGTGCTTCGTAGGCACTGCGGTCAACTGAAGCGATGACCGAGCCGAAGACACATTTCTCTGAAAGGATAAGCCTGAACTCAATATCCGGGTGTTTCAGGTTGGCATTGAAGCCTTTCCTGTAGATGGCACCGCCCACACGTCTTTCCATATCAGCACATACGATGGTGGAATTGTGCTTGATGCGCTTTGCCCGCACAACGTATTTCTGGTCGCTGTTGATGTGTTCGGATACATCGACCTTTTCAGCGACCTCAAGAATGGCTTCCTCCTCGGCAGGGCAGACCTCAATGACCTTCAGAATGTGGTGTGCCATTGCAACGCGTTCTGCCACGTAGTCGAGTTTGTTTTCAACTTCCCTCGTGGCACCTTCAATATCCACCACAAGGCACTGGTCGAAGTAGTCACTCTCTTTGTAGTCAAGCTCAACAAGGTCCAGGCAGGCAAGGACCTCTGCTCGTGGCAGATCGTCATGCTCGCCTGAGAGTTCAAATGCGTATAACATGTTAAAAATAGATGTTCTCAGAACATCAGTTCAAGTGCTTCGTGTCCCTTCATGCCGGCCTTGACACCAAGGGCTTTTGCGTGGTCTGTTACATCCAGCACTTCGGCGTGGAGCACATCTTCGAAAGTGTTGACACCTCTCACCTTTGCCGCAACATCGCCTAATCTGTTTGCGATCTCTGTATCGAGGTACCCGCACATAACGAATCCCTTGTCAGCCTTTATGACAAGAAGTGGGGCGTTCTGCATCTCGAACTTCAGTCCGATAGCAGTCCCATTTTCAAGTGGTATCTGTTCGATTATCATGAACAAAAGGAATCTTTCACTTTATATTAATGTTTTCAGGCTTCCTCATCCGGTTGTTCAATCGCCTTAATTTTCATCCTCTGATTCGGTTCCGGTCTCATCTTCAGATTCGATGTCACCTTCGGTCTCAGTTCTGGACTCATCCCCTGTAAAATCAATAGTGATCTTCCCTTCCTCTTCAAAGAAGCCTTTGATCTGAGTCCTGTTCTCCTTCGTATCTATGGTTCTGATCTTTATGCCATCATAGGATACCAGCTCTGCACCCTCGGGCATGGTGATGGTGACCTCTGTTTCAGGTTCCCCTTCAAAGCTCATGCTGCTTCCCATGTCAAAGAAGTTCCTGTCAAAACCATAGGTGACAAAATACCTGTTTGTGATCTCGTCCGTCTTTGAAGTGCTTCCCAGTACGTCCAGTGCGATCTCGGCATCCACATCTGTGACATGCACTTTCTTTGAACTGCTGTCAAATTTGACGTCCAGTTCTTCTTCAAGGATTGTTCTGAGTCTGTTCCTTATGAAATGGTCCACTTTCATGAGTTCCCACGCACTGATGTGGTCATCACCATTTCCCACCTCGGAATCGATAAACTTCCTGTAAGCCGTGGCAACCTGCCCCTTATAGCTTTCAGTATAGTCCCATGACATGCCATCCTCTTCCAGGACGATATTGTTGGTCCATGTAAGTGCGGATGAGGCAGGGGTGACAGACATGAAGCATACAACTGCCAATGTCAGTATCAGTGCGGGTCTCATTTTAAAACCTTCATCTGGTGGTTATCTCACAGCCGTCATCGGTGACAATAACGGTGTGCTCTGCCTGGGAGACCATTCCTCCCTCTATCTCTCTGAGCACAGGGTATGATGTGATGATGCCTGCCTTCTCAAGCTGCATGAGTGAATAGTCGAGTTTGTCAGAGGTGAGCCATCTTCTTGCGAAAGGGAGTGTCCTGTACTGTTCGATCTCTTTCAGAACCTTCCTTGCAGCAGGCAGACGTATTGGCTTATTAGCGACCAGTGAGAATATCTCGGTAAGTGATCCGTCAGAGATCACGCCTGCTCCGTCCGTTGCGAAAGGCTCGATGGCAATGACGTCCCCTGTCTCAAGCACTGCTCCGTGATCGATGTGCCTGTTAGGGATGCTTGGTGGTACATGTGCAAGGTATGGTCCGACACCGTGACCTGTAAGGTTGACAATCGGCCTGAACCCGTATTCATGGATGGTGTCCTCGATGACAGCACCAAGTTCAGCTGTGTTCACACCACTTCTGACCGTGTCGATGGCCGCATACAGTGCTGCTTCGGATGCCTTGACAAGGTCTCCATACTGATTCGTGAGGTCCACGGTTAGGGCGGCATCTGCGATGTATCCGTCAACATGGACTCCAAGGTCGAGCTTTACAATATCTTCCCCGAAAACGGTCTCATCACCTGCGAGCGGCGTTGCGTGTGCTGCCTCTTCATTCCTTGAGATGTTACACGGGAATGCAGGGAATCCTCCGAGCTCGATGGTCCTCTGCTCGACATGGTTCGCAACTTCCAGAAGGCTTGCTCCGACCTTTATCTTATCCTTTGCCTCGCTTCTCACTATAGAGAGGATCTCTCCGGCCTTCCTGTACTTGCCGATTATCTCCTCGATCTCATGAAGTTTATTTTCCATATGTCTGCACCAGCTTTTGATATATAGTGGTCTTAAGTAAGTTTAAACTACAAATTCCTTTTCCATTTTTGTCAGGTTCTCGAATCCGTCCTCGGTGATCACAACCATGTCCTCGATGCGAATTCCGCCAAATTCGGGATAGTAAAGTCCCGGTTCGATGGTAACGACATGCCCGACCTCGATCTTTCCGTCCTGCATGGCCACTGAAGGCTGCTCATGGATATCCAGTCCCACGCCATGTCCGGTGGAGTGTATGAATCCCACTTCAGAGCTGTTCCTGATGGTGTCGTAACCCCGCTTCTCGAACTCGTCGCAGACAGCGTTATGGACCTCGCGATACAGGGCTCCGGGTCTCAGTACAGCAAAAGCCGCTTCCTGTGCAGCATGCACTGCCTCGTACATCTTCTTCAGTTCTTCCGAAGCCTCTCCCTTGAGCACGGTCCTTGTCATGTCCGCAAAGTACCGGCTCCTCTTACTGCGCGGGAATATATCGATGACGATCGGCTGGTCAACGGTGATCTCTCCCTCACCCTCCCAGTGGGGATTGGATGACTTCAATCCGCATGCAACAATGGTGCTCTCAGCCTCACATCCATGGTCAAGGAGGGTGTGCTCGATGGCTGCACGGAGGATCTCCGAGGTGAGGGCTTCCTCTCCTGAGTAAAGGATCCCGTTCTCCACTCTTGCATCAGCGATCAGTCCGATGGCGGCTTCCATTGCCTTTTCGCAGGCCTGCTGGGATGCCCTGATCTTTTCGATCTCCCCCTCGTCCTTTATCTTCCTCATTTCCCTGAAAGGGCTCTTCGCAGGAATCACTGAGAATCCCTCTTCCTTCAGTGTCTGGGCAGTGAAAAGCGGGAAGTCGTGAGGTACCATTATGTGCCTGACCCCTTTCTGCTGGAAAAGTTCGGCAAGACAGTCGCAGTAAGCAAGCTCCCCATCCTTCCTCTCTTTCAGTTTCTCCATGAACCCATATTCCTGCATGGTATGTACATTGGAAACCCTGGATTCCATTTTCGCCCTATTCAGTTCCATGGTGGAGACAATGAGGATCTCCTCTCCCTGATTTGTCTGAATGTATGCGAAAGGGTCTCCTGCGATGAAGTGTGTCGAATAATACATGTCCGCATTGTTCGAGTTCCCTATCATCAGGTACGCATCACAGTTGTTGTCAGAAAGTGATGTGGATATGTCGATCGTATTGTTGTTTTGCTTCATGTAATGGCATTTGTTATTCTACTACATAAGCTTACATGGCAATTCTTTTTTGAGTGATGGGCTAGTGAATCGCTAATCGTGAGTATTTCTATTCAATGTGTGTACATTATTGGAATTCATGTGGACATACCATACATAACAATGTACACAGATACTATTATTTATGCAGTATGATCTTTCCACACAGAACTGGTATTCTCTCAGGGAGTTCAACAGCTTCCTTTACGAGATCAGGTACATTCTGCTATTCTACGTACTTGGTGATTTCATCACAACAGCTCAGGCTCTCAATATTGGAATTGAGGAGAATGGGTTCCTTGCTCTGATAATAGCAGAGTTCGGTGTGTGGGCGTTCTTTGCACTGAAGATCGGTTTTATCTTTGTAGTCTATTGGTTCTACAAGGATATCATGTCATCTTCAGACTCGAAGGTTTCAGAGATGTGGCCGATGGTCAGGGGACTCATCACTTTTGTTGGTGTTTTCCTTGTTGTTAACAATCTGATGGTCATGTGGGGATACTTCGGGATTATGCAGTTGCTGGGGATCATCCCCTTGTAACAATTTTTATGATTGAAAACACTTTGATTTTCCAATTCCGGAATCTCTGTTCATTTTCGTTTTTGAGACTGTTCTTCTTATTATTTTCTGAATTTTTGTTCTCCCGGGCATTAGTACAAAAGAACTTAATATGTGTTATTCTATTAATTAACGCTAAATATAGACATCATTGTGATTAAAATCAATATATTCATAAATATGGTCCAATCACGGAGCTGAGAACATAAGATCAATTATTCTGGCAGGCGGTTCAGGAACGCGTCTGTGGCCCTTAAGCCGCGAAAAATACCCAAAACAGTTCTTAAAGCTAAATGACACTTCCCTTTTCCAGGACACCGTACTCAGGTGCCTCGAAGTATCCGATATCTCGGAGATATTCGTAGTGACAAATGCATCCCAGAAGTTCTTCGTTATCGGACAGATCGAAGAGCTGGGTTATGAACTGCCGGCTGAGAATCTCCTTCTCGAACCTGCAGGCAAGAACACCCTTCCTGCGATATGCTATGGTATGAAAGAGATATCCAGGAAGTTCGGAAGGTCTGTTGTTGGCATCTTCTCCTCTGATCATGTTCTCGACACAAAGGCCATGGAAACAATTGCAAGCGCAGAGGGACTCGCATCAGAATACCTGATAACCTTTGGAATTGCTCCGACATCGCCCCAAACAGGCTACGGCTACATCAAACCCGGAGAAGTTCTCGGGGTCGGACATAAGGTATTGGAGTTCAAGGAAAAACCCGATGTAGAGGCTGCTGAAAAATACATCAAAGAGGGCTGCCTCTGGAACAGCGGGATGTTCCTTTTCGACACGGAAGTTTTCTTCAAGGAATTGGAAGCACATGCTCCGGAAGTATCCGATGCGTTCGAAAGTTCAGATAATATTAAAGAGATCTATGGCAAAGTGCCATCGATATCGATTGATTATGGTATCATGGAAAAGTCCGGTCACGTGGCAACTGTGAAGATTGACAATCGATGGAACGATCTAGGGAACTTCGATGCGATCTACAATGAGTTCGAGAAGGACGAAAATGGCAACTTAATCTACAATTGCGATGACATGCTGGTCAATTCTACTGGCAATCTTATCTATTCAAAACAAAAAAAGATCGTATCAATGATAGATGTCAATGACATGGTCGTTGTGGACACTCCCGATGCATTGCTTGTCTGTCCCAGGGAGAGCAGCCAGAAGGTGAAGGATGTCGTGTCCGCTCTCAAGGATGGAGAAGATGAACGCGCAGATCTACACCAGACCGTGTACAGGCCATGGGGTTCATACACCATTCTGGAGAATTCGGAGAGACATAAGATCAAGAACATAATTGTCTCCCCTCACAAGAAACTGAGCCTTCAGATGCACCATCACAGGAGTGAGCACTGGGTTGTTGTTGAAGGGATTGCCTGCGTTGAGAATGATGGTGATAGGTATTTCCTCAGGCAGGGTGAGAGCACGTTCATCAAGGCCGGTATCAGGCACAGGTTGTCGAATCCGGGGAAGCTGCCTCTTGAGATCATCGAGGTGCAGCTTGGGGAGTATGTTGGAGAGGATGACATTGTGCGGTTCGATGATGAGTATGGGAGAGAGTGAGTTTTATCATGAAGTTGATAGAGACCGGAATAAGTGACCTTTTCATACTTGAGCCAGAAGTATTTGAGGATGACCGGGGCTATTTCTTTGAAAGCTACAATAAAAAGACAATTGATGAATTGACCGGGAAGGAATTCAATTTTGTTCAGGACAATCAATCGAAATCTTCCTATGGGGTTATTCGTGGTCTCCATTATCAATTAGCTCCTTACAGTCAGACAAAACTGGTTCGTGTCCTACATGGGAAAGTTTATGACGTTGCTGTTGATCTTAGAAAAGACTCTCCAACTTTCGGAAAGTGGTTCGGAGTTGAACTTTCTGCTGAAAATAAAAGGCAGTTTTTGATCCCGAAAGGGTTTGCACATGGATTTTCTGTTTTGAGCGAATCCGCGGTTTTCACGTACAAATGTGATGAATACTATCATCCGGAATTGGAAGCAGGAATCTTATACAATGACCCTTCATTGAGGATTGACTGGAAAGTAAAAGATTGCGATATAAAGGTCTCTGTGAAAGACAATGTTCTCCCGGAAATGAAAAATGCTGAAATGAACTTTTGACCTCAATTCCAAATAAGGAACAGATCCATAAAATATGTCTTAAGGTGATACAAGTGAAATTATTGGTAACAGGTGGCTGTGGATTCATTGGCAGCAATTTCATTCATTATATGCTGGAAAAATATCCGGATTATGAAATCATAAACCTCGACAAACTGACATATGCAGGTAATCTGGAGAACCTTAAAGATGTTGTGGATAATCTAAATTACTCTTTTGTTAAAGGAGATATCTGTGATCCGGTCATTGTAAATGAAGTGATGAAAACGGTTGACTATGTTGTCCATTTTGCAGCTGAAAGCCATGTGGACCGTTCGATCGAAGATGGCTCAGTATTTGTATCTACGAATGTTCTTGGTACCAATAACCTTCTTCAGAGCGCGCTTGCAAATGATGTCCAGAGATTTATTCATATTTCAACCGATGAAGTGTATGGTAGCACTAAGGAAGGTTCCTTTGTCGAAGAGGACATGTTGAACCCCTCAAGTCCGTATTCTTCAAGTAAAGCCGGATCTGACTTGCTTGCTATGTCGTACTACATCACACATGACCTTCCTGTTACAATAACAAGGTGTACGAACAATTTCGGTCCGTACCAGTACCCCGAGAAACTAATACCTTTTTTCATCAGCAGGCTTATGGAAGGGAAAAAGGTCCCTGTTTACGGAACCGGATTAAATGTGAGGGACTGGATCTATGTGGAGGACCACTGTTCAGCTGTGGATTTTATTCTTCATAATGGAAATTCCGGGGAGATATACAATATTGGTGGCGGGAATGAGCTGACCAATCTTGAGATCACTCACAGGCTTCTGGAAGCTTTTGGATATGATGAATCCATGATCGAATATGTGGATGATCGAAAAGGGCATGATTTCAGGTATTCTCTTGACTGCAGTAAACTCCGGGAAATGGGGTGGAACCCAAAATATGATTTTGATACCGCCCTGGAGCATACAATTAGCTGGTATAAAGAGAACAGATGGTGGTGGGAAGCATTAAAACAGTGATCATTGGAGCCGGGGGTATGCTCGGCACAGATCTCTGTAAGGTGTTTCCGAATGCTGTACAATTGACACGCAAGGAACTTGATATTACAAAGCGAGATGAAGTCATACAAAAGATCGAGAAGATAGGTCCCGATGTTGTGATAAACGCTGCTGCATATACTGATGTTGATGGCTGTGAGGACAATGAAGACCTTGCCTTTGCTGTCAATGGATATGGGCCAGGCTATATTGCAGAAGCATGCTCTAACATAGGGGCCAAAATGGTCCATTTCAGTACAGATTATGTGTTTGACGGCTCTAAGGGTGAGTATTCGGAAGAAGACGAACCTGATCCCATCAATGTGTATGGGAAGTCAAAGTTCATGGGTGAAAGAAAGATAATCGAAAATCTGAATGATTACCTAATCATCAGGATATCCTGGCTGTTTGGTCCCAATGGCAATAACTTCGTTGAAAATATGTTGAGATTATCGGAAGAGATGGATACAGTAAAAGTTGTTAATGACCAGTTCGGAAAACCAACATATACAGTGGACCTAGCCCGTAAAACAAAAGAAATTATTGGTATCGGGCCCGGAATATACCATATAACCAATGAAGGAGTATGTTCCTGGTATGAGTTTGCATCCGAGATCATAGACAATGTTGTCCCATGCACAAGTGGTGAATTTCCAAGAAGAGCAAAACGTCCTGAATATTCAGTCCTTAAAAACACAAAAACCAGTCCGATGAGGCACTGGAAAGAAGCATTAAATGATTACCTGAAGGAGAGGAAAACATGAAAGGAGTAATACTTGCAGGAGGTACGGGAAGCAGGCTCTACCCTCTTACAAAAGTGACGAACAAACACCTTTTGCCAGTCTACGATAAGCCAATGATCTATTACCCGCTGCAGACTTTGGTCGATGCAGGAATTGAGGACATTATGATCGTTTCAGGTAGAGGTCATGCAGGCCACTTCCTCGAGCTTTTGGGATCAGGCTCAGATTTTGGAGTCCACCTTACATATGAGATACAGGAAGAAGCCGGTGGAATCGCACAGGCCCTTGGCCTTGTCGAGGATTTTGCCGATGACGATGATGTGACCGTAATACTCGGAGACAACATATTCCAGGACAGCATAAAAGAAGACATTGAAAACTTCAAAGGGGGGGCAAGAATCTTCCTGAAAGAGGTGCATGATGCCAACAGGTTTGGTGTGGCAGAACTTGATGGTGATCAGGTGGTAGGCATCGAGGAAAAACCTGAAGTTCCAAAGAGCAATTATGCAGTTACTGGAATGTACATCTATGACAACAATGTCTTTGAAGTTATCAAAACTCTTGAACCATCAGGTAGGGGAGAACTTGAGATTACGGATGTTAATAATTACTACATCAACAACGGTGCTATGAAGTATAAGTTGCTTGATGGATTCTGGAGTGATGCGGGGACTTTTGAGAGCTTGCTGAGGGCGAGTGTTATTGTTAGTGGACACAGAAAAAGTAAAAACTAAAAATGGTCTAAAAGGGGGTTCTGAAATTATCAACGTGACTAAAACATACTTGCCTGATCGCAATAAACTCAACAATTATATAGACAAAATATATAGCACTGCGTGGGTTACTAACAACGGGCAATTTGTTCAGGAACTGACCTCCAGGCTTGAAGAGTATTTAGGTGTTCAAAACCTACTTTTAGTATCCAATGGAACTTCTGCTTTGCAGGTTGCATATAAAACTCTTGGAATTACCGGGCAAGTAATAACCACACCTTTTAGTTTCGTAGCCACGACCAGTTCTCTTGTATGGGAAGGAATTGATCCTGTTTTTGTAGACATAGATCCTGAAACATTTTGTATCGATCCATCAAAAATCGAGAATGCAATCTTACCAGAAACTACAGCAATAGTTCCAGTGCATGTATTTGGGAATGCTTGTGAGGTAGAAGAGATTGAATCTATTGCAAAAAGACACAATTTGAAAACCATCTATGATGGTGCACATGCTTTTGGAGTCAAATATAAAGGTGAAAGTCTGCTGTCTTATGGTGATGCAACAACGCTTAGTTTCCATGCTACCAAGCTTTTTCATACTATAGAAGGTGGAGCAATCATCTTCAAAAATAAAGAGGATTATGAAAAAGCCAAGTTGATGATTAATTTTGGTATTAGTGGGCCCGATGCAGTTATAGAATTGGGAATAAATGCTAAAATGAATGAGTTCCAGGCTGCAATGGGTCTTTGTATTCTTGATGAAATTGATACAATATTAGAACAAAGATCTGAAATCTGCAAACATTATGAAAATAGTCTTAAAGATTATGTGCAATTACAAAAACGTAATTTGGAATGTACTAACAATTACAGTTATTTCCCTGTGTTATTCGAAAGCGAGGAAAAGCTTCTGAAGGTCAGAGCAGCTATGAATTCTGCTGGAATAAATCCAAGGCGCTATTTTTCCCCCTCCTTAGATACTCTTGTATATCTACAGCCCAAAGAACCTCAAAGAATATCAAGAGATATTGCAAATAGGGTTCTGTGTCTGCCTTTATATCCTGAATTGTCAGTTAATCATCAAAATGAAGTTATCTTAACAATGAGAGATTTATCATGAATAAAGCAGCCTTATTATTTTCAGGCTATAACCAGCGTGCAGTAATAGCGCTTTGCAGATATTTTAGTAAAATTGGGACAACTATATTGATTGTTTCTTCTGGCAAGGATGATCCAATATACTTTTCAGAATATAAAAAAAATGTAGTTTTTGAACGCTTGGATTCTAGTCTCAGTACTCAGATCTTTGAAGAAGTTGCATCATATTATGAAGGTCCCATCGTGTACTGTCCAACATCAGAATACTTAAATCATTTTGTTTTTGAAAATCGCGATAAACTTCTAAAATTAAATATCGAGCTTGGAATGCCTCCTGAGGAAATTTATGCCAAAGTTACAAACAAAAGAAGTAGTCAGGATGTAGTTAAAACTGTATGTAATTTGATGTTGCCTAAAGAAATGCCGATTTCAGTTGCAGATATACCATGTGTTATAAAACCTCGTAAAAACATTGTTGATGGTAATGTTTTGTATCCCATATTATGTCAAAATAAATTCCATCTCGACGACATATTATCTGATGTCGATTCCAAACATTACTTTGCTCAAGAGTTTATTGATGGGCAAAGCTATTATTTGTGTGGCAGTCTCTCAAGAGATGGCAACTATTGTTGCTATTGGCAAGAAAATCTCCTTCAGCAAAAAAATGGTAAATCAATAGTATTAGCACGCACTTGTGATAATCCAGGACTAGATGAAAGTCTATTTTTTGATGCACTTCATTCTTCTGGTTACTACGGAATTATGATGGCTGAGTTCATAAAACGTGACAATAGGCTATATTTTATTGAAATTAACCCGCGTTTTTGGGGACCGTTCCAGTTAGCAGTTGAACATTGTAACAAAATAATGGATTCATATTTGCAAGAATGGTTTGGGCTTAACACTCATGGTTCTTGCAATCGAGATATAACTAATTATTATGCTTGGTATTACGGTGCTCAACAAAATGATAGAAGAATATATCCAAATATAATGAATATAGACAACGTTGAATTTTATTTGGAAAAGTATGATGTGTATAACCACGATGATACTGCAGATTTGCACAAAAGATACTAAAGGAGTTTTCCAATGATTAATGAGTTTTCAAAAGAGCTTTTAGAACTTTATAAAGCAAAAAGCAAACATTCTTCTTATCAGCAACTACCAGCATCACTTTTATCACGAATGGGTCATCCAAACCTTGAAGTTACAAGAAGGTATGAGGAAGAAAGATTCGGATTCATATTAAAGTCTCTTTCGCTAACAAATTGTTCGGTTTTAGATATTGGTGGAAATACCGGATACTTTACTTTTTCTGCGATTGAAAATGGAGCAAAATGTGTTGATTACTATGAAGGTAATGAAAATCATGCTGATTTTGTAGCTCTTGCAGCAGCATCATTGGGAGTTACAGACCAGATAAAAGTTAAAAAACAGTATTTTGATTTTAAAAATAATATTGTAGATCAAAAGCAATACGATGTCTGTTTTTGCTTAAACGTATTACATCACCTTGGAGATGATTTTGGTGATAGTAATATTGGTTTATCCAATGCCAAGAAAGAAATGATTGAAAGCCTTAACAACATGGCTTATTATGTCAATCACATGTGTTTTCAAATAGGATTCAACTGGAAGGGAGATATAAGTAAACCTATTTTTGATAATGGTACAAAAAAAGAAATGATTCAGTTTATTAGTGACGGCATTCGTGATGAATGGGATATAGTAGATATTGCTATCCCAGAAAATGTCCAAGGAAAAATAGAATATTGTAAAATGAATTCTAACAACATTGAAAGAAACGATAAACTGGGTGAGTTTTTAAATAGGCCAATGTTTCTTCTGAAATCAAAAGTCATAACTGAAGAGGCAAAATAATATGAGATGGGTTAAAAAAGGATTGATTTACAGCTGTGAAGGGAAAAATGGTTTTGATAATTCTCATTGCCATAAACCCACTCCATTAATTGTTGACGATGAAACATTACGTATATACTTCGGAGTGAGGGATGAGCATAATAAGACTAGAACTACTTTTATTGATGTCGATATTAATAATCTATCAAAAATAAAATATATGCACGATGAACCTGTTCTGGATTTAGGAAAAATTGGGGCATTTGATGACAGCGGAGCAAATGTATCTTCTGTGATTAGAAATGGAAATGAAATTTATATGTACTATATAGGTTGGAACCCAAGTACGACTGTACATACCCGCAATTCAATAGGTGTAGCGATTAGTAAAGATAATGGTTTTACTTTTGAGAGGTTATATGATGGGCCTATTTTAGACAGAAATAAAGAAGAACCATATTATACAGGTGCTGTTGACGTAATAAAAGAAGGGGATTTATGGAAAATGTGGTACACTTCGGGTACTGAATGGAAAATAATAAATGGAAAACCTGAAATTTGGTATCACATTAAGTATGCTTATTCTTATAATGGTATAGATTGGCACAGAGATAACATATGTTGTATTCCACCTAAGGATGAATTTGAAGCTACGGCAAGACCGTGTGTAATTAAAGATGGTGACGCTTACAAAATGTTCTATAGTAGACGTGACATTAGAAATTTCAGATCTGACAAGATGCACAATTACAGGGCAGGTTATGCTGAATCAAGTGACGGAATCAATTGGGTACGATTGGACGAGAAAGTAGGTATCGATGTCTCGAAAGAAGGCTGGGATTCTGATGCAATTGCATATCCTTATGTTTTGAGGATTGGGAACAGAAACGTTATGCTATATAATGGAAATGGTTTCGGTAAAAGTGGATTTGGTTATGCAGAACATTGTGAATAAGGAAAAAATAAATTTCCATACGATAATAGAATATACTCTCGCAAAACATTGTTCTTTCTAAAAAGAATAATTGTTTGAATAGTCTAAAGCATTTGAGAAACCATGAATTCTGCTAATACCCTCCGCCATAAAACGATTGTCGGAACCATCTGGACTTTTCTTGAGCAAATCTTTCGGGTTGGGATTCAGACTATCACTACTATAATATTAGCTTGGTTTCTGCTTCCGGAAGACTTTGGTCTTATGGCCATGATTGCGGTCTTCTTTGCCATTGGTAACTCATTGATGGATTCGGGTTTTAGCCAAGCCCTCATTCGTAAAAAAGAGATTGATGAAATTGACTATTCCACAGCATTCTATTCTAATTTAGTGTTGGGTCTTTTGGCTTACTTGCTTCTTTTCGCCTCTGCACCACTCATTGCTAATTTTTATGATGACTCCAGATTGTTGGTTTTAGTTCGTGTAGTGGGTTTGGTAGTGATTATTAACTCTTTCCAATTGGTTCAGGTAGCAGATCTTACTCGGAAGTTGAACTTTAAAATTCAGTTAAAAGTTACTATGCCTTCAGTGATTTTTTCTGCTGTTGTAGCAATATCAATGGCTGCAATGGGATTTGGGGTCTGGAGTCTGGTAGCTCAAATGCTGATATCAGCTTTTGCTGCTACAGCACTTTACTGGATTGTTAATAAATGGAGGCCAAGTAAAGATTTCAGTGTAGAATCACTTAATGAAATGTTTGGGTTTGGTTCAAAACTTTTTGTATCGGGGCTAATTGATACAGTTTTTCAGAATATTTATGTCATCGTTATTGGAAAACTCTTTTTACCAACACTGGTAGGATATTATTTCTTTGCCCAGAGAATTCAGCAGCTCGTTGTAGCACAATTGACAGAGGCAGTACAAAGGGTTACATACCCAGCATTATCAACAATGCAGGATGATACTAAAGCTCTTAAGGACTTTTATCAAAAAATCATTCAGGTTGTTACGTATATTGTTTTCCCCTGCATGATAGCTCTTGTAGTGCTGGCTGAACCTTTATTTAGTTTCATGTTAAAAGAAGACTGGTTACCTGCAGTACCTTATTTACAGCTTTTGTGCATAGCTGGCTTATTATATCCCCTACACGCGATCAATTTGAACATTCTTAAGGTCAAAGGCAGATCTGATCTTTTCTTGTACCTAGAAGTTGTTAAAAAACTAATGGTTGTACTAATCCTATTAGTAAGTGTACAATTTGGTATTTTTGGGATTCTAGTGGGACAAATAGTTGGTTCAGTATTGGCTTATATTCCCAACAGCTATTATTCAGTAGAAATGATTGATTATTCTATACCAGAACAGCTAAAAGACTTCATCCCTACACTTGTGATATCTATTACAATGGGTGGGGTTATGTATTTTATTGGCTTGCTGTTACCACTTGGAGACTTTGCTTATCTTTTGGTGATTGGATTGTTGGGAACTTTATTCTATGTGTTAACGAATCATTTATTGAAAATGCCGGCACAGTTGTTAATGTTACAGCTAATAAAAGAACAGTATCTAAAAAAGAGTTAAGATGATGTCTGAAAATCAAGAGCCTTTAGTTAGTATATGTTGTATAACTTACAACCATGAGAAATACATAAGAGAAGCTATTGAAAGTTTTCTGATGCAAGAAACTGACTTCCCTTTTGAGATTCTCATCCATGACGATGCATCAACCGATAACACCGCCAGCATTGTACGCGAGTATTCAGAAAAGTATCCAAATATCATAAAACCAATTTTTCAGAAGAAAAATCAGTATTCTCAAGGAGTTAAAATTAACCTTACATTTAACTATCCAAGGGCTAAAGGGAAGTATATTGCTATCTGTGAAGGGGATGATTATTGGACAGACCCAAAGAAATTGCAGATACAGGTAGCATTTTTAGAAGAAAACCCGGATTATGTTATTACATATACAGCTGTTGAAGCATTTGACGAAAATGGAATCATAGATACGTATGTTGGTGGAGCTTTGAAAGATTTGAGTGAAGAACAGCTCAAGCGTGCTCCTGCGATTAACACGTTGACAACTTGCTTTAGAAATTTAATAAAAGAATCACCACCTGAATTTCGAATTGCAAAATTAGGTGATTTGACTATTTGGTCATTACTTAGTGCTTATGGTAAAGGGAAATTTATCAGCGAAATTAAACCTAGTGCTTACAGAGTGCATGAAGGGGGAATTTTCTCAAAAAAATCTTCAGCAGAAAAAATGTATATGAATTTGACAACACAGATATCTTTAATGCTATATTATATGAGAGTTGGTGATAAAAAAACTGCTAATTACTTCATGGAGAATGTGATTAGATCTCTTTATTCTAATATCGGTGTCCTACAATCAACAAGGTTGTTTTTAGGTTATCTGCTCCGTAGAATTTTAAAAAGATTATTGTTCTGGAGATCAAACTGAAATTATGATATCAGTTGTTTGTGGAAGAGCCTATTTGTGTCTAATCGGCATATTTTTACTTCATATATTTTTAGAATTGAATAGCAATTTTAATTTGGCTGAGGATTTCTACAGTGCTATATTTTTATATTATTATAAGACAATTTATTGCTAGATTCCTTAAGCACCTCATATCTATATATAAGGAATATGCAAAAAAATCTCGAAAAAAGGCAATATATCTAATTAGATGTGTAGATATCACTAAGCAGAAATTAAAAGGATTATCTATTATAATTAAGGAATTGTTAAGATTTCATTATAATCGTTATTCTTTTGGCATTGCAGTTTTAGAGAAGACAATATCTATAATATGGTCACGTATAAATATTTCAAGTGTCAAGAATGCATCCAAAAGTCAGTATTATTATCCTCAACTGGAACGGAAAAGAAGATACGGTTGAGTGTCTTGAATCCTTAAAGCATATAACCTACCCCTATTATGAGATATTGCTGGCGGATAATGGATCAACTGATGGGTCTGTTGAATATTTTAAAGGAACATATCCAGAAGTTGAGATTATTGAGAATGGAGAGAATTTGGGTTTTGCTGAAGGAAATAATGTAGCTATAAGGTATGCATTAGAAAAAGGCACTGATTATATACTTTTATTGAATAATGATACTGTAGTTGACCCTGGGTTTTTGGAAGAATTAGTTAAAGTTTCAGAATCAGATTCTAAAATTGCAATTGTAGGGCCAAAAGTCTACATGTATGATGAACCTAATAAAATAACATATATAGGCGGCTCAATTAATTTGCACAGTGGTAATATGAAGTATCCATATTTAAATCAATTAGATGTTGGCCAATTCAATAAAGAGATTGAACTTGATTATATTTCAGGTTGTAGCTTATTAATCAAAAAAACAGCAATTGATAATGTTGGAATTTTAGATCCAAACTTCTTTTTATATCAAGAAGATGTTGATTTATGCTTGAGGGCTAAAAAGAAAGGATATAAAGTTATATGTGTCCCCAATTCTAAAATTTGGCATAAAGTATCAGCATCTGTTAAGACATCATGCATTTCATATTATTATGGAATGCGAAATCTATTTTTATTAGTAAAAAAGAATAGTACGTTTGAAGAGAAAATCTTTTTCTACCCTTATTTCTTTTTTAAAATGATTGGATCTATTTTCAAATCTTTACTTAAAAGAAAAAAGTCTTCTAAAACACTTTTTTATATTATCTATGATATAATCAAGGGAAATTATGGTTATCAAAAAAGATGCTAATCCCTGATTCTCCTTAATTTAGTTCTTCATAGACTGATAATGTGACGTCAGCCGCATTTTTCCAGTTGAAAATATTTGATCTTTCCAGGCCCTTTTTGGCAAGATCTTCTTTCAATCCATCATTTGTCAAAACTTCATACATCATATCTGCCATTTGATCAATGTCAAGAGGATCGATCATAATTCCAGCATCACCTACTACTTCAGGTAATGAGGACCTATTTGATGTTATGACGGGTGTACCACAAGCCATAGCTTCCAATGGTGGCAGGCCAAATCCTTCATATAATGATGGGAATACAAACAAATCTGCAGCATTGTAGTATTTTACTAATTCTTTTTCAGAAATATATCCACAAAAGATTATATCATTCCGTAAATTTAGTGAATCTATCAGTTCTAAAAGTTCTTTTCTTGCACCGGGATGCTGAGGTTTACCAATTTTAAGCAATTTCACATTTGGAAATCGTTTTTTCAATTTACTGAAAGCCTTTATCAAAGTCGGAACATTCTTTCTTGGCTGTTCTGATCCAACATATAGTACAACCTTCTCATTTTCATCGATATCTAATTCAGATAAGATGCTTTTATCTCTTTTTTTGTAGTAATTAGTATGGTCTACTGCGGGTGATGCAATTCGAATTTTGTTTTCTGGATAGTTCAAATACTTTATAATATCATTTTTTGAAAATTCAGAAATAGTAATTATTCGATCTGCTTTCTTTAACCCTTCAACATTATATTTCCAATTTGGCAGATGAGTTTTATCGTATACTACAGGTATTAAGTCATGGCAGGTAACAACGGTCTTATTTAGTTTCACAAATTTCAAAAGGTATCCTAAGTCTTGACTTGTAATGTGCTTTACATTGTCTTTTTTCACTTCTTTTTTGACGATATATGGATAAGCGAAATAACGGATGAAAATATTAGCTATTTTATTAATATTCGGATATTCAATTCTATTCAATGTCACATTTTCTAAATTGCTAAGTATACCTCTTTGATATTTGGACATTCCATATATCTCATCAGTCTTTAGACCATCTATGTAATCAATTTCCATCATTTATCGCCTTATAGATCAAAGGATTTCATTATCATTTATAATTGGTTAACTCAACTAAAACAATTTAAGTTTAATTAAATAGTAATATGGTAATCTCAAATAATATCATTTTTCATACAATGTAATTATTTTATATGTTACAACTTCCCAATTCATCAATTCATCTTGGTTTTCCAAAATCTCAAATTTATTGTTTTTCAGGACGCATATTGACTCTACCAATTTGTCTGCAATATCAGAACCTTCAATCCCTATACACGTAACCCCATCAACAAACTCATCCAGCGCACTCCCCCTCGCCACAATACAAGGCGTCCCTGAAGCCAGTGCTTCTGCCACAGTTATCCCGTATGCTTCATGCTTTGACAGCATCAAAAAAACATCCGCTGAAGCATAGCATTGTAGAAGTTCCTCCCTTGAGATTCCTTTTAACCATTCGATGCGGTCAGAAACACCGATTTGATCGGCAAGCTTGTGAAGTTCTTCTTCATAGGGACCTTTTCCAACTATCCGGATCCTGAATTCAGGAAGTTCTGGCAAGGCCTGAATAATATACTGCACACCCTTGTATTCTTCCAGACGGCCTACATAGAGGAGTGTTTTTCCCCCCCTTTCATCTCTTTGTGATTTCAGGTTCTCAAATTCTGCAAGATTTATTCCGTTTGGGATCTTTTCTATCTTTCCACTGACATTAAAATCCTCAGTTACAAGTCCTTTTTCAAATTCGGAGACACAGATTATTGTATCAGCTCTGGAAAAGATAATCTTGCCAAGTAACCTATATGGTTTGTGCAATAAGTTCCTGAAAAAGGTGTGGCCGCTGCGGTGGTAATGTGGGGTGAACACAAACTTGTTGCCGGGTCTGGCCAGTGCTGCAAAAAAGGCAGGGAATGCGTGATAGCTATGTGCGTGGACTACATCATATTTTTGTTTTTTTAGATAGGAGTAGATCTGCGGGGCAAGGAAATAGGCATTTCCCGGTGCAAATGATCTGAACCTGATGACTTTTACGCCATTTATTATCTCTTCTTCTGGCAGTTTGCCAGTGGGATCGGTTGTAATTACATCGACAGCATGTCCCTTTTGGACCAGCCTTTCACTGATCTCTTTTACATGAGTTTCCACTCCTCCGATGTCGGGATCATAACGGGGACATATCTGTGCTATCTTCAATGTTTTACCTCTTTAGCATATTCATGCATTAGTTTAATATAAAGATGCTGCACTTTTAGGTTAGATGCAATCTGGGAAGAAGATATGTATTGTGGGGCCTTCAAAACGTTTTATCAGTGGTATCAGCTATTATACGATCAGATTGGCAAATTCGATGTCAGAACGTTATGATGTCTCTGTAATCTGCTTCAGGCAACTGCTGCCCACATTCCTGTTTCCGGGTAAGGGACACGTTGGCAAGGATATATCCGCTCTGGATTTTAAATCCGATGTTGAGGTCTTTGACGGGATGGACTACAATAACCCGTTTACCTGGTTCAAAGCATATCGTTTTTTTAAAAGACATGATCCGGATGTTGTGATATTGCAGTGGTGGACATCTTCAGTGGCCCACATGCACCTTTTGTTGAAACTGTTTTCCAGTCTGGACAGGGATACAAAGGTGGTTATTGAGTTCCACGAAGTTGTGGATCCCTTTGAAGAAGCTATTCTTCCGATCCGATTATACTCGAAATTTATGGGGAAGAGTCTTCGTAAGGACCTGGATGCATATATTACCCATTCAAAGTCAGATCAGCAACTGGTTGCTGAAAGGTATGACATCGATATGGAAAAGATTCATGTGATTCCTCACGGGCTCTATGACCAGTACGGGGAACCTTTGGAAAGTAGGGCTGCAAAAGCAAGTCTTTCTATAGATGAAGAATTTGTCATCCTATCATTTGGTCTGATCAGAAAATACAAAGGTATACCATATCTTATAGAGGCCTTTGAAGGATTGCCACAGGAAATTGCTCAAAAAAGCAGGTTGCTTATTGTGGGTGAGGTATGGGAGAATCGTAAAGAACTCCTTGAACAGATAGAGCGATCTCCTTATTCGGATAAGATAACCCTGGTCGATGAATACGTCCCTGATGACATGATTCCAACCTACTTCAGTGCAGCAGATGTACTTGTTCTGCCATACCTGCGGGCATCTCAGAGCGGTATCGCTCATATAGGAATGTCTTTTGGGAAACCTGTGGTCGTTTCAGAGGTAGGGGGCCTTAAGGAATCCATGGCTGATTACAAAGGTACTTTTTTTGTGAGGCCGGAGAGTGTTGATGATATCAGGGAACAGATCCTCAGACAATTCGGCAATACTGAAAAGTACGAACCGCCTGTCAGGACCTGGGACAAGATCGTGGAAGTTTATGAAGATGCGATCCTGGGCAATTAAAAGTTGATATGTATTTTCGATGTTTGACACTCATCCTGAATTGTTTTACTACAATCTGTTTAAGCAATTTTACATAATACTTATATCTTAACATAACTAAACTGCAAGCCTAAATGAAAATAATGAATGCATGATTATCATATCAGGTGTAACATATGGCCGATGAGACGAATAAGAAACTGAGGAACAGTCTGCTCTACTTTGCAGGAATATTTCTTGCATTTTTAATAGCACTGTATATACGAACCATACCCGATGCAAGCGTATTTATATCTGCTGATTTTGTACGCTTTGGAGGAAATGACCCCTGGTATCATCTCAGGAATGTGGAGAACATTCTCCATAATTTCCCGCAAATGCTTTGGTTTGACGCATATACAAATTATCCCTATGGTACAGAGCAGATATTTGCACCTTTATTTGATATGACGCTTGCAACGATCATCTGGATACTTGGTTTCGGATCACCCAGTCAGGACCTGATCAATACTGTATGTGTATACTACCCCGCATTTCTGGGAGCACTTTTAGTAATTCCTACCTATTTCACTGCCAAATGGGTCTTTGATGACCGCAAGATCGGCCTGCTGGCAGCAATTCTTATCGCCATAGCTCCCGGCCAGTTCCTTTCCAGGTCGATGATGGGGTTCAATGATCACCATATCTCGGAAACCCTGTTGAGTACCATCACGGCGATGTTCCTGATTATGGCATTAAAAACTTCCCGGAAAAATGTGTTCAGTTTCGAGGACATAAAAAACAGGGATCTGACATCATTCAAAAGAACCCTGCCGTATTTTGTTCTTACTGGACTTGGGTTGAGCGCATACATGACCGCATGGACCGGCGGTGTGTTCTTTGCATTCATTATAGGTGTCTACATTGCTATCCAGCATATCCTTGATCACATGAATAATAGGTCAACTGATCATCTTGCAGTTGCTGGTATTGTGGTCTTCGCTATTGCTCTCGTGGCAGTTTTAATTACGCCTCAACTTGGTGGTTACGGAAAATCACTTCCTATCAAAGGATTACTTGCTGGAATTTTTGCGTTCCCCATACTTACCGGTCTCTCTCTCACATTTAAAAAACGGGATCTGAACAAGTATTACTATCCCGGATCGATCCTATTGCTGTCTATTATGGGAATTTTGATGGCAAAATTACTCTTGCCTTCTGTTTATTCTCTGATAATCCGGGTATCCAGTTTCTTCCTGACCTCCGGTGGTGCACTTACTATAGCAGAAGCATCCCCTCTCCTCTCCTCAGGCGGCCAGTTCTCCCTCGCTCCCTTCTGGGGCAACTTCACAACCCTGGGCTACATCTCGCTCATAGCAATAATATACCTCGGTTACGAGGCATTCAAGAAGAACAACACCCCTGAAAGGACCTTCCTATTGGTCTGGACCTTCATGATCATCTGGGCAATGCTCCAGCAGAACCGTTTCGCGTACTACTATTCAGTGAATGCTGCAATACTCTCTGCTTTCGTCGGCATCAAGATCCTTGAGCTTGCAGGATGGACGGACCTTCTCGAGGACATCAAATTAAAGGACAAGTTCGACATTAAAAACATCAAGATCTGGCATATCCTCTCAGTTCTGGTAATCCTGCTTGTATTCATGTATCCATCCTATAGCGCTTCAATGCAGCAGTCCCAGTACACAGGCGGACCCAATGGCTACTGGATCGAGGCAACTACCTGGCTGAACTCTAATACCCCTGACCCGGGACTGGATTACTATGAGAGCTATGAAGTACCGGCAGAAGGTGAGAGCTACCAGTACCCTGATACTGCATACGGTGTGATGTCCTGGTGGGACTACGGTCACTGGATAGAGGTGATCGGGCATCGCATACCTAATGCCAATCCGTTCCAGCAGGGAGTCGGAGGACGCAGGAACAGCATTGAGGAAGAGAATAAACCAGGTGCAGCTACATTCTTCACAGCACAGTCCGAAGAGGAAGCCACTGCAGTTCTTGAAGCAGTACACCCTGATCCTGAAAAGGCAGGTGCACGTTACATAGTCTCCGATGTAGAGATGGCAACCGGAAAGTTCTATGCCATGGCCGCATGGACACTTGATACAGCTGACTACTACATACCTGTTCAGACCGATCAGGGAATGCAGACCGTTCCGGGTCCAAGGTATTACAATTCCATGGAATCAAGGCTCCATATATTTGATGCAAGGGGACTGAAGCAGTACCGTATGGTGCACGAATCCCCTGTTGGGAATTCTGCTGAGACCGGGTACAAGAATGTGTACAATGCTCTCTTCCAGGGCAATCTAGCTCTGGAAAATACCGGGTATGTGAAGATCTTCGAGTATGTTGAGGGTGCACAGATCGTTGGTGAGGCTCCCGAAGGTGAGGATGTTACCATTTCAGTGACCGTACTGACCAACATTGGCAGGACCTTCGTATATTCCCAGTCAACAGTTTCAGATGGAACATACTCCTTCACAGTACCATACTCCACACTTGGTCCTATCGAGGGTGAGACACAGTTCGATACTATGCCTGTGGGACCCTACAAGATCATTTACGGTAATGTTGTGGAAGAAGTGGATGTCAGTGAAAGGGACGTACTGGATGGAAATGTGATAGAGGTCTGATGCACATTTTTTGTGCATTTCCTCATCGATGTATTTTCCAATACTCTGGTGGGGTTTCCCTCTTATTGCTTAAAGGCGAAATTATGTGTAAGGATCGATAAGATCAATGTTATGATCGTTATAAGGGATGTTTAAATGGAGATCAAAAAAGCTGTAATTCCTGCTGCAGGTCTTGGGACCCGGTTCCTGCCGGTGACCAAGTCCATGCCTAAAGAAATGCTTCCTATAATCGATAAGCCGGTCATTCACTATGTTGTGGAGGAGGCTATTGCTTCGGGTATCGATGACATTATTTTTGTAACTGGTAGGAGCAAGCGTTCCATTGAGGACTATTTCGATGACTCTCCTGAGCTGGAGATGCACCTTAAGGAACATCATAAGGACAGGCTTCTGAAGATGGTGGAGGACATCTCCTCCATGGTGGACATCCATTACATCAGGCAGAAGGAACCCCGGGGTCTCGGGGATGCCATCATGACCGCTGAAAAACACATCAGTGGGGATCCGTTTGCGGTCCTTCTCGGTGATGATATCATTGTCAATCACACTCCCTGTATACGTCAGCTCATTGAGGTCTTCCAGAAATACCGGTGCTCCACCATTGCAGTTGAGGAGGTCCCGCAGGATAAGGTCAGCAGCTATGGTATCATAAAGGGAAGGCCTGTGGAAGAGTCGCTGTGCATCCTTGAGGATATCGTGGAAAAGCCTTCCATTGAGGATGCTCCATCGAACATCGGTGCCATAGGCAGGTACGTTTTCACGCCGGAGATATTCGATTGCATCAGGGATGCCGGAGAGGGTGTTGGCGGTGAGATACAGCTTACGGATGGCATTCGTATGCTGAACAATATGCAGAAGGTCTATGCCTACAAGTTCGCAGGTAAACGTTATGACACCGGTGACAAGCTGGGGTATGTCCAGGCAGTAATTGATTTTGCACTTTGCAGTGAGGATTTCGGTCCTGGTATAAGGGAATACCTGAAGACGATTCCAGGCCTGTGATAGTGTCTTTATCCCTATCACTCATTTTTTATTTTCCGCTACTTACAAATATTATCGAGTAAAAGCTACATCACAGGTGACAATATTGGAAAGTAAGATCAAAGGAAAAGCATGGATTTTTGGCGATGATATTGACACGGATGTTATCATTCCCGGAAAATATCTCAGGACCACCGATATGCAGGTATTTGCCGATCATGCAATGGAAGGGATTGATCCCGATTTCTCTAAAAAGGTCGAGAAGGGAGATATTGTGGTCGGGGGTAACAACTTCGGTTGTGGTTCCTCAAGGGAGCAGGCCGCTCTTGCCCTGAAGTATGCAGGTGTTGCCTGTGTTGTTGCGAAATCGTTCGGTCGCATCTTTTTCCGTAATGCCATCAATGTGGGACTTCCTTTAATGGAATCCGATATCGATTGCAACGAAGGTGACATTGTTGAGGTAGACCTCCTTGAAGGAAATGTGAAGGTCAACGGGAAAGATTTCAAGGGCAACAAACTTCCGGATTTCCTGCTTGAGATCCTCACGGACGGCGGTCTTGTGGAACACCGCAAGAAATTACAAGAACAGAACAAATAAAGTATACCATGATATTTCCAGATGAGTACAAGTATGTCGGCTTGACCGATATCCATCCGGATGATGCAGAGGAGAACATCGTCTATTTCCTTTCCGAATACATGATCGTTGAGGATCATATTGGAAAAAATGATGTCGAATATTCCATCTATCATGTTACAAAGAAGGGCGATGGTATTCTTCGCGAGGTGGAAAAGCTTGATCTTGTTGCATCAAAGGAACAGGTCATAAAGTACGACCGGAAACTGAACATAAAGGACCGTGCACTTCTTATCGAGACAGCAGTCTCCCTCTGCAAGGACGGTGTCAACACTGTCATCTTCACAGGTGTGGATAATCACGTGACGTTCGTGCACGAACCTTCATTGTCCGAAATAATCGGGATTGAGATCGTTGATGTAGTGCCCCCGGAACCCTCATGGCTGTCCCATGTGGTGAGAAGGCTTGAGGCGAGCGGCATCTTCGGCGATTTCGGAGTTCGTTTTACTGAGAACGTTATCGATCTCTCACAGTTCGAAGGACCAAATACGGTCTTCCCCTGTTCGTGTTCCGGTCTCAAGGGTAAGTTCCTGGATTGCGATACGATAACAGAGGACGGCACTTTGCTTGTGGGATGTGAGATCTCGAAAAAGCTTTTTGAGACACGTTTTCCGGATGTTGAGTATTCACTGGTGAACATATGTCCTTTCAAGTCCGATATCTTCGAACCTACAAAGCCTTTTATTACCAGGTGCTGCCGCTCCGAGAAGTCTGGCCGTGTCACCATCAATGGTATAGAAGGTGTCGTGGTCCACTGGGGAGCATCCGAGTTCTTCGTTGCGGAAGCTATCAGAGACCTGGCACTGGATCTTGCGGAAAAGAGGAAGTGAGTTATGTCTGAAAAAATGAGAGTTGCAGTTGTCGAAGGCGACGGTATCGGCAGGGAGGTCATCCCTGCAGCTGTTGAGGTCCTTGATGTATTTGGTCTTCCAATCGAGAAGGTCCCGCTTGAGCTTGGATATGGCAAGTGGGAGAAATGCGGGGTTGCCATCGATGACAATGACCTTGACGTGCTGAAAAGCTGTGATTGCGTTCTTTTCGGAGCGATCACCACACCACCTGATCCAAATTACAAGAGCGTGCTCCTTACCATACGCAAGGAGCTTGACATGTATGCGAACATACGTCCCATCAAACCGCTTCCGGGTGTCACAGGCGTGACAGGAAGAAGCGATTTCGATTTCGTGATAGTGAGGGAGAACACCGAGGGCATGTATTCATCCATTGAGGAATTCCATGAGGATGTGTCATATACCAAGAGAGTGGTCTCGAGGAAAGGTTCCGAACGTATTGCCAGGACTGCCTGCAGGCTGGCCAAAGAGCGCCGGAACTATCTTACTATCGTTCACAAATCCAATGTACTGAAATCCGACAACATGTTCCTGAACACCTGTCATGAGGTTGCAGAGTCTGAGAATGTTGAATACAGGGACATGCTGGTCGATGCCATGGCATATAGCCTCATGAAATATCCTGAAAGGTATGACGTTGTGGTAACCACCAATCTCTTTGGTGACATCCTGAGCGACATGTCAGCAGCACTTGTTGGTAGCCTTGGTCTTGCTCCAAGTGCGAACATCGGTGAAAAGTATGCATTCTTCGAGCCTGTACATGGAAGTGGTCCTGATATCGCAGGCAAGGGCATTGCGAACCCGATTGCAGCTATCCTTAGCATGAAGATGATGCTGGAATGGATGGGTTACCAGAAGGAAGCAGATATTGTGGAAGAGGCTGTGGGCAGGTGCATACTCGAAAATATCACTACTCCTGACCTTGGCGGGAACGCCAGTACAATCGAGGTAGGCAGGGCGATCGCGGATCAGGTACGCAGCATCCTGAATGGGTGATGTATCTTTTTCCCTTACTTTTTCTTATTCTGAGCAGGCTATCCATTTTTTGGTTTGCCGGTTGATGGCTATTTCTTTAACTGCCCTAGCCACGGATCTTTGATTAACTGATGTTTTTCTTTTTTGAAAGTATGAACCTTCGGTTCCATCTATAGTAAGCTAAAATTTAGAGCGTTTTTCTTACATTTGTTCATTGCAGATGTTGAACTTTCCCGGATCATGTGGTTCCAAGAAGTGAGGCCACCCCAGAAGTTGTTACCACTGCGCTGATCCCTGAGATCCATGTCATTATGACAAAATCCTTCATGGAACAGAGCAAGTGTCCACCGTCAACGAACCTTATCAGAAGGGCTGACATTAAGGAGTGTGCCAGCATGATGAACAACACCATGGCTGATAGGAGTTCCATGTTCCCTATATTCGTATTCAGGATCATGCCCATGCCCATTCCTTCAGGCATTGCAAGGGTGGAGAACATGTCCTGCATCAGGTCAACAACACCGAGGGAGATGTAAAGAGTGAATCCTATACCTGCCGTAAGTCCATATAATACTCCCACCAGGCTGGAAGCCGACTGGTATCTCTTCTTCCTCAGGTTAACGATCCGGTGGAAGTTCGTGGCTATTATGTCGCCTATGACCTCAGGTTTTCCTCCGAGATTGGTGGCTTCAACGAACATGGCACTGAATCGATGTATGAGATTACTTCCCGTGTTAGCCGAAAAGAATTCCCATGACTTGGTTTTGTCCACACGGGTGTTTATTCGCTTGAAAAGTGAGTTCACATCCTTTGTGAGCGGCCCGAAGTCATGTATTCTCAATGACTTGAGCGCTTCGTCGATAAGTCCCCCTCTTGCACCTGCGGAACTTCCAAGGGAGCGTATGAATGAGGGGTAGTTCTCGTCTTTTCGTTTGATATCCTTTTCGATGTTCTTTGCAACATGGCCAACGTAGAGCAGTGGTGTCATCACTGCTGCAACAGCGATCGGAAGTTCAAGTTTTCCGTATATCATGATGGCTATTGCAACGATAAGACAACCTGCAATTGAGATAGGGATTGACTGGTACAATTTTGTCTTGGCCTTTGTGGTTATTTTCGTCTGCTGCCAGATGGGATCCTTTGGGACCTTTGACTTCGTGAAAGTGATCATCACCAGGTCCGTTACCACGAAAACCACAACTACTACGGCCATCAGTATGACCGCATCCATTCCGGTGATCACAGGCATTATGACCGCAAAGGATGCAAGGAAGATCAGTGCCATTATCAGGGAGACGAAGAGCTCCTTGATCACCTCTATCATATAGAGGGCACCATTGTACATCGCTTCGTATTCGTTCATCACGACGTTCTGTTCAGCTGCAAGGAATTCCTTGATGTCCTCTCCGGACTCGAGTCCGTGTGCGAACCTGTCCAGGAAGTCCTCGTAAAGGACAGAGGGTGTCCTCTTTGATGCGAAACGGCAAGCATCGGAGAGGCTCATGTTCCAGACCGTGACAAGGTTGTATATCTTTTCACTTTCCCTTGCCAGGAACTTGTAGCTCTCATTTTTGGAAACGATTTTTATTATATCCAGCCTTGGTGTCTCTGCTGTGGATATCGCCCCCATCTGTGTGATGTAGTAGTGCATATTGTTATCGATCTGTGCGGCCTTGCTCCCGAGTG
Source organism: Methanococcoides mangrovi (assembly GCF_052057775.1). Classification (GTDB taxonomy): domain Archaea; phylum Halobacteriota; class Methanosarcinia; order Methanosarcinales; family Methanosarcinaceae; genus Methanococcoides. Next base: position 710,670 of record NZ_CP195121.1, read on the forward strand.
CGGTGAAGGGGTAGTAGAATGCAAAGCCTATACATATTACCGGGATCAGTGCAGGTATGATCTGCGTGCTTCCGGTGAAGAGGCCCGGCAATAATGTGTAGATAAGGATCGAGAAGATGAATCCGAAGGCTACCACTGGCAAAGCTACCTTTTTGGCGTAGGCTTTTGGTTCCATTTCCAGGGCATTGAATGCCTTTCGAAAGTTCATTTATCTCTCCTCATACTATGAAAGGCAGTCCTTCAACACCATACTTGTAGAAATTGGTGATTATCTCAAGGACATCGTAGTAGTCTTTGATGCCTCTTTCTTTCATTTCTTCCAGTATCCTTGCCCTGAGCATAAGGTCACTGTATATCTGCCTCTTGTCCTCATATCCAAGCTTGGTGGCGATTTTGTTCTCAAGAATGAAACTGTTGTTAAGGCCCCTGAAATTATGGGTATCTGTATCCGGGTCCCACTGGAAGACAGCTCTTGTGACAACACCGCCTGCATCTTCGTAGTACCCTTCGATCTCTTCGATAGCAAGACAACGCCTGAGGAACTTTCCTTTCCTGTATACTGCCTGCAATATCATTGCGACATTGAGGTTATCGATGAAAGTGACCGGCACGTTGATCGGGTCACCGGTAAGACGCTGTATCATCTTAGTGACGGCAGATGCGTGGAAAGTTGCCATGACAGGATGGCCTGTCTGCATACCCTGGAAAGCCACAGCTCCCTCTGCACCACGTATTTCACCAACGATGATGTAGTTCGGCCTTGATCTCAATGCTGCTTTCAGGAGTGCGAAGGTATCGACCCTTGAGTCAGGCGGTCCGTCCTCACGGGTGATCAGCTGCTGCCATACCGGTTGCGGTGGCTGAACCTCGGCAGTATCCTCTGCTGTGAATATCTTTGATTTAGGGTTGACAAAAGCAAGACATGCGTTCAGCATGGTGGTCTTACCACTGGCGGTCTCACCGCTGAAGAATACGCTCATCCCGTTCTCAAGGCACATCCACATGTAGGCTGCCATTTCACAACTGATGGCTCCCCACGTGATGAGCTCGATGATACTTACGGGCACCTCACTGAACTTACGCATTGTGAAACTGCTTCCACGCTTGCTTACGTCAAGGCTGTAGATGATGTTGATACGTGATCCGTCAGGAAGGGCACCGTCAGCTATCGGCCTGGCATCGCTAACAGGCCTGCCGATCCTCTCGCTCATGCTCCTGAGCCAGTGATCAAGGCCTTCCTCATTTCCGAATGTGAGGTCTGTCTTCATCATACCAAGTATCTTATGAACGATGAATACTCCGGCTACGCCGATACTGTGAATATCCTCAAGGTACGGGTCCCTGATAATTGGTTCAATTGGCCCCGAACCGATAATGTTCCTCTCTATGTGATACTGCAGGTTATTGAATTCATGCTGGGTAAGAGGTACCTTCTTCTGTTTTGGAATAAGCTTCTCGATTATACTGATCTTTTCATTTTTGGAAATTGTCCCGCCAGCTCCCATCTCCACTGCTTCGTTCAGGAGCTTTGCGATCAGTTCCTTCAGCTTTTCATCATTCTTAGGAACAGGTTCGTTTGCAGATCTTTCAAGAATGATGTCCATGATAGCATCATATTTTTCCTTCTCCAGATCATTAAGTGGAGGTTCTATTGTGTAGTATCCGCTCTCGCCCATTTCAGGGGTTCCGTAGAGGTGGATAAAGACAGGATCTCCCACCGGGAGTATCAGGTTTATGTATTCATTGTCCTGTATGTCCTTTGAGAGACTTGTCACAAACTCAGGGTTATTGCCTGTTCTTTTCACAAAGTCCTGAATGTATGCTCCCAGATGAGGGTTTCTTTGTAATGCCTTTTGATACTCAGCTTCCACTTGATATTCCTCAACTTATCTTTTTACGATACGGATGCTATCTCCACGACCAGTCCGACTTTCGGTTCGATCCTGAATCCTATCATCTGTCCCACAGGGCCTTTTGCACCTGTGAACTTGTTCACGACAACCGTACGCTTCAATTCAGCGGCCATTGCTTTTGACCTGAGTGTCATGTAGATGTCACATGAAGAGCGGAACATAGATGCCAGTTCCTCCCCCATCTCGGCAGGATCGATGGTAAGGATTATTACTTTCCCCATTCCGTTAAGTTTCTTGAAGAACGATATCAGTTCTAGGCTCTTCTCAGTATTTGCGCTGTACTTTATAAGGGCAGATATGGTGTCTATCACTATTACATCCTTCTCGAACAGTTCCTTTGCACCCATCAGCCTCTCAATAAAATCGATCCTAGATTTTGCAGACTGTACAAGGGGAATTACCGGTATATAGAGCAGTTTTCCGCTTAGCAGGTGTGGTGCGATCGGATAATCCAGGGAATACATCTGGTTGATGAAGCCCTTTGTTGTGAGTTGTGTGGAGATGAAAGTAACACTTATCTCCTCTTCAATGAGGCCATAGCTTATACGCTGGGATATTGTGCTTTTGCCTCCTCCGCTGCCTCCTTCTATTAATACGAGGGAGCCGGTGGGGAAACCTCCTCCAAGCTTTCCGTTGAACTCATCCCTGGGAATCTCAAAAGAACGGATAGATGCCATGTCTCCTCTTCATATCCTGAAATCCATTGAGTCGGATTTACCGTTTTCTGCAGCTATCAGTATCCTGTGATCCCCGGCGGCCATTTCATTTGTGACCGTCATCCTGATCTCAAGAGTAGTTCCTGGTCGCCAGAGCATATCCTGTTCCGGCAGGATCATTTCCAGGTTTCCATGATCTATCAGAAGGCCATCTATGAACATATCCAGATATTCAGTGTCCAGATCGGTCCTTCCGGTGTTCTTGGCATAGAATGTGTATTCTTTTGAAACATTGTCGTATGGTATCGCCTCAGGATCACTTATGATGGTTATATCTGTCTTTATCTGCTCGGAAAGTACCCTGCTGCTTGATGCAGTGGCACCTGTGAGTGACTGGACGTTAGAGGACATTACCACTATGACCGTCATGGCTATGATTATGGCAGCTATGAAAAATATCATGTGGGTAATTGCAGTCTCAGCTTCTCCATTTTTGAGAATGCCGGATCTTTCTGACCTTTTTAAGAATGCCATCTGTACACCTTTTTGATCCGATAATTTATAATCTCTATTCAATTATTTATCCTTTATTTTTTCGGGAATTCCACTTAATGATGCGGAGATCCCGCTATCAGTTATGATCTCAACTTTTGTAGAGGTAATTCCTGAAACATCATTGATCTCAAAGGTCTTAGTTTCTCCTCTGTACCAGCTCCTCCAGTCTGGTGAGTAACTGTAGAGTTTGACCCTTCCGTTCACAAGTATGCTCAGCTCATCTGCATAGAGGGTTGTATCTCCATGGTTGGTAGCCTCTACTATCAGTATTGAATCCGGGTTGTCGATCATCATCGAATCAATGGTGATGATCTCGTCAGGATTATCTTCAGGGGGATCGATATCCCAGTCGATGTCCGGAATGGTGCCATCTACACTACGGGGGGTTCCACCTATATGACCGGATACACCGTTAGATGTGACGACTTTCACTCTTATATCGGTTAAACCGGAAACATCTTCCACTGCAAATATCTTTGATTCTCCCGGATACCATTTCACTGTTTTCGGGTAATAATCATAATTTTGCAGATACCCATCCACAAGTATGCTGACCTCATCGGAATCAAGAACAATGCTGCCGCTATTTATGATCCGGATAGTCAATATGGAAGTCTCATTGTCGAAGTTCATCGAAACCGGTGTGACCCCACTGTTGAGCTTGTTATATTGCATTTCAAATCTTATGTCCTCAGCATCACTGACGATATCATTTGAACTGCTCATCACAGCGTAGGAGTTTGTGCCGAGGACAAGGACCGATATGAGGAAGATGGAAATGACAATAGTGGTCTCAAATCCCATAAAGTTCCTCCAGGCCATGCTTCACTTTCGCCATCTCTCTGTCGATCATACTGAGCATGTTCCTGTCGATCTTGCGTCCGGAAAGCCTTTCGATGAAAAGGAGTGACTTTGTGTGGTCTTCCGGCAAAAGTCTCCATGTGGGTTTTTCCACATAGTAGTCTATCCCTCTGGCGTAGGCCATGATCTCTGACCTGACCTCTTCACTTATCCAGCCGATATCAACATAATAATCAAGAGCATCTATCAGGTTGTTCCTGCCAACCCTTTCCATCAGGAACTCGATCCAGTTCAGCAGGACAACCACACTCATGGGGTTCTTCTTTATTGAATCCAGGCGTACCAGAGGTGATCCTTCACCTGCTTTGTTCCCCTGGCCTATAGGAACCCCTGACTCATCCCTCTGGTAAGGGTTATCAACATTATTCTGTTGTGACCTTTTCAGGATGGATTCTTCGAGCTCTTTCTTAAGCTCGGAAAGGTCGATCTTCTCAAGTTCATCGATCCTGCCTGCAAAAGTGCTTGTTGTCTGTGCAATATCCACTATATCCATATCAAGACGCTTTTGTCTTTCATAGGAGTCGTGAACCTGCTGGGAGATCTCAGTGACACTTTCCTGAAGCGTTATCAGGGAATCAGCAAAGAGGTCCATCTTTGTGGTGATGTCCTCTATCTTCTTTTCAGCTTCTACAGGAATCCCGGGCATCTGGAGACTCTGGTTTAGTCCCTCTACCTCGTTCTGTATCATCATTACAAAATCAGCAACTTCGGCTATCCTTTTTTCAGCTTTGTCAAAACGTTCAATGGTAGCACGACCTCCAAGTTCATCACCCACAAAAGGATTTACCTGATTGGAAACGAGCTCGTAAAGTGAGAGCAACTCCAGTACGCTCTGATCGATCTTCTCTACAGTTGTCTTCACACTCTGGCTCTCTCTCTGCACTGTGGAAATGGCAGTGTCCACCTTAGAGAGCTTTGCTTCAAGTGCCTTGATCTTTTCAGCATTCTCATTGATCTGTTTATTATCAACAGGTTCGAGTTTCGGACTATTATCTGTGCCCGGTCCGCTCATCCCAGGCGGGAAAGCAGGTAAGGCAGGTGCTCCGAAAGGCGAACCTCCCGGTGTTATTGAATTCCCCCCTCCGGGGAATCCTGTGGCATCACCAAAATTAGGAGGGCCTGCTGCAAAAGGAGATTGCGGTGCACCGAACGGAGATGGTTGTGAATCAAATGGAGATCCTGTTCCGCTGTTACCTTTTTTTCGAAGAATGCCATTTGTAAGGTTCTTCAACTTGTCACTGAATCCAGCCATATTTTCACTGAATGCTGTAATTAGACTGTATATTTAACCTCAAACATATATGTATTAATATACATTGTACAACGCTATTATATAAAAATATTCCAAAAAAAGATGCTTCCCTGCGATGGATTTTTTATATTCTCCAGCACAGGTTCTTTCTTATATCTTTTAATGACCGGACCGGTGGTCTGGCACTTTATTATCTGGTACTCATTACTTTCTGGTAGCCTGATCAGCCGATGATGCGTGTTCCCAGACGAACCCCGCTGATCTCGCCTACCCTAGAGGCTTCCTGAAGAACAACCTGGAGCACGTCCTCAGGTTTGGTCCCGTCCATTACGATAGTATCGATGTTGCAGCGTTCTATTATCTTGGAGGCAAGAGGGTCAACTGGCGATTTGGAACCGGCCTTCATTTCTGTGGAGATGACAACGCTTACAAGCTCTTTTGCGGTCATCACATCATACTTTTTGGCGTCAGGATTTTCTCTTGGATCACTTGAATAGACACCGTCAACAGATGTTGCGATAACCATCATGTCCGCATTGAGGTATTCAGCAAGTACTGCAGAAACTGCATCGGTGGTCTGGCCGGGAATTACTCCTCCCATAACCACTATCTTACCTGATGCAATGGCAGATTCAGCTTCCTTGTAGCTGGTCGGAGGTTCAGGATATGCGTCTTTTCCAAGGGCTGCTATCAGGAGCTGGGCATTGAGCCTTGTTATGTCAATCCCAATGAAGTCACAGACCACTTCGTTGGCCCCTACTTCCCTTGCAACGTTTATGTAATTCCTTGCAGCAACACCGCCACCGGTAACGACCACTAGCTGGTGTTCCTTTGCCATTTCCCTGAGTGCTGATGCATAAGCAGCAAAATGCTCAGGATCCAGGTCCTTTGCGAGTATGGATCCACCTACTGATAATACGACTAACATGATGATCTTTCCTCCTACTGTTGTCAACGCTTTAAATCTATCGGCTAATAAAAAATGAAAGACGGGTTTCTTTTGACTTGCGGTCTGGAAAAGTTAGTGCCAACCGGAGCAGAAATAGTGTGATCAACTTTCAAATTGCAGTTTAGCCATAAGTAACCCTGCCCTTTTTCATGGAAAAGCAAAGCCAAGGCTCAAAATAAATATTGTAGTGATAAAGGGGTATGAAAAATAGAAATGAAATGGAATAAGCAGGCTTATTCCATTGTGATAGCATCTGTTGGACAGGAGTCCACACATGCACCACAGTCAAGGCATTCGTCAGCGTCTACTACAGCGATGTTGTCGCCGTCCATTGCGATTGCTTCGGATGGGCAGTCATCTACACATGTTCCGCATCCTACACATTCGTCTCTGTTAATTACTGCTACCATTATTAGTCTCTCCTTTTTTCAAGTCGGTTAAACTTGTATTAGTGCAAAATTTGCAATATACCCATTAAATAAGTTGGATAAAAAGCTATCGATTATCCTCATATGCTTTTCACTTTAGAATCATGTCGCCGGCCAGTACTGTTAAATTGTGGCTGTACATCGCCGTTACTATTTAATTTTCTCAATGTTCTTTGCCCTTTTTTTATTCAAAAATCGGTGTGATTTCAGTTCCTGCATTATATATAGTAACTGTCCGACAAAATTGTTTAATATTCCTCTGCTGTCTTCCACCCGGTTGAGATTATGGTAGCGATCCTGAAAAACGACGGTGCGGTTGCACCGATAATCGGAGCGCTCCTGCTTGTTCTGTTGACCGTGGTCCTCGGTGGGCTGGTCGCAGCAGCAGTAATGGGCGATGGCGTCTTTGGTAGCATCTCTTCTTCCACTCCTATGGCGGTAATAGATGTCAAAGATGCTGTGGGTGGCGTTCCGAATGCGGTACAGTATAAAGAGAATTATCTGATACTTGAACACAAAGGTGGTGATCCGCTGGACCTGGATTCCACTTTCATTGTTCTTAGCGGTGATGGCAGCAGTTATGTTGGTAAGGTCGGGTCTGGTGGCTTCAAGGTGTACGGCCAGGTAATTGCAAAATACTTCGACCTGACACCCGATGGCACATGTGCGACCTACAGAAGCAACAATCCGTCTATCGAAGATGGGGTGTGGTCAGCAGGAGAGGTACTTGTGCTCAATGGTGATGACAGTATCAATGGTACGGATGCTTCCACTGTCCGGGTTAGTGTGGGAGGGTATTCGGACACTTCCAATAATTACGGCTTCAGGGAAGGCGCTGAGGTGACCGTTAAGGTGTTCGACAGCATCACTGATCGCGTTATTGCAGAGGATGTCGTATCTGTAAGGGCTGTGGAGTAAAGTCAATCAATACCATTAAAGTAGGGTGAAAGCATAGGGTGGTGCGATGAGTGATAATCCCGCATATATGAAATATTTCCCCAAAAGTTCATGCTATCAAAATCAACAGGATGCAATGGACCGAATACACTCTGCCCTTTTGCAGAAACAGTTCGTACTGTTCGAGGGGGCATGCGGGACAGGCAAGACACTGAGCGCCCTGGTGCCGTCACTACATGTGGGCAAGCAACTTGACAAGACCGTCATCATAGCTACCAATGTGCATCAGCAGATGGTACAGTTCATCAATGAGGCCCGTGACATCAAGAAGATACGTGAAGTCAAGGTTGCAGTTGTCAAGGGCAAGACGACAATGTGTCCCCATGAGGCGGATTATGAGGAATGTTCGGTCAAAAGGGAAAATACTTTTGAGCTTCTGGAGGTGGAGAGGGAGACCCATCTTAAAAGGCAGGAGCTTCGGTCTGCCAGGGAAAGCTACAAGAAATCCCGCGATCAGGCTTTTGTTGCACTCCGGGATGCACTCTCAAAAGAGCTCGACGCACTGGAAGAGAAGGCTAAAGGACTGAGGGACCGTTCCTGCAATGACCTCTATGAGGTGCTGAGGTCGGACAGCGAGACGTTTCGCGACTGGCTCTTTAAGGAAGTGCGAACTCCGGAGGAGGTCAATGACCATGCTCTCCAGCACGGCATGTGCGGATATGAACTGTTAAAACGCGAGCTTAAACATGCTGACCTCCTGATCTGTAATTATCATCATGTCCTGAACTCAGATATCTTCTCCACCGTGCTGGGGTGGGTCGAAAAGGAACCGCAGGATGTCATCGCGATCTTTGATGAGGCACATAATATTGAATCCGCAGCACGTTCCCATTCATCAATTTCCCTTACCGAACACTCCATCGAGAAGGCAAGGGCAGAACTTGAGGCCAACATCGACCTTCTGGCAGACGACAATATCCATAACCTGTTTAGGATCTTCCAGGAAGTTATTGTGGAGACGTATAATACAAGGTTCAAGTTCGGAGAGCGTGAGCGTGTGACCAGGAAATGGTATGACATGCGTATCAGTGATCCTTATGACCGAAATGATATTGTGCGTGCAAGGTTCCTCCGGAATGCAAAGGAGGATTTCGGTGGCAAGGACGATATCCAGATACTTCTTTCTGAGGCCAGTGAGATCGGAGCCAAACTTGATGAGACCTATCGTGATCAGTACAAGAAGGGTCTGACAGCTGTTATGAAGCGCTCCCATATCAGATATGTTGCAGACTTCCTGTCAGCTTACCTGGAGCTGTCACATAATCCGAACTACTACCCGATACTGAACGTCCGCAGGGATATGAACGATGAGATCTACGGGCGTGTGGAACTTTTCACCTGTATCCCGAAGAACGTCACTGAACCTCTGTTCAATTCCCTTTTCTCAGGTGTACTGATGTCTGCGACACTTCATCCGTTCGAGATGGTGAAGAAAACTCTGGGAATTTCAAGGGATACCTGCGAGATAGCCTACGGAACATCTTTCCCTGAAGAGAAACGCCTTTCAGTTGCAGTATCTATTCCCCCTCTCTTTGCAAGGAGCAGGGATGATCCTCACACAATGGAGTTGCTGGAACAGGCACTCATGGATTCCATTGAACATTCAAAGGGTAATGTCATCATCTTTTTCCAGAGCTCTTTTGAGGCAAAGAGGTTCTATTCAAAGCTTGAACCCATGTTGGATGTGGCGGTGTTCCTTGATGAGGTGGGTATATCCTCCCAGGAGGTAAGAAAGGAATTCTTTGAGATCGGTGAGTCCGGTGGCAAGGCAGTATTGATGTCCTATCTCTGGGGAACCCTGAGCGAGGGGGTCGATTTCCGTGATGGCAGGGGTCGCACCGTTGTGATCGTAGGTGTGGGCTATCCGGCTCTCAACGACCGTATGAATGCAGTTGAATCAGCATATGATCATGTATTCGGTTATGGTACAGGCTGGGAGTTTGCCATACAGGTCCCGACTATACGCAAGATCAGGCAGGCCATGGGCAGGGTTGTCAGGTCGCCGGATGATTATGGTGCACGCATACTTCTCGATGGAAGATTCCTTACCGATTCGAAGGAGAGGTTCGGGAAGTTCGCGGTCTTTGACGTCTTCCCTCCTGCGGAAAGGAACGAGTTCGTGGATGTGGAACCTGAGAAGTTGAAATATTCTCTCATGAACTTCTTCATGGACAATGAGGAGCATTAAAGGTATTTTTTACTTTTTTTCTTTCCCTATGGTAATGCATTTATACTGTCATCTCCCATAATTTCTTTTATATATCACATGTCCGGGTGCTGTGATGCGGCTTCCGGATAGTGGGGAGGCTATCAATATGGGTGTCGAAGATGTCATTAAAGAAGTGACCACCGAGCTTGAGCGCATGGTAAGCGCAAAGACAGTGATCGGGGATCCGGTAGTTGCCGGAGGCAAGACCATCATCCCTGTAACCAAGGTTTCCTTTGGTTTTGGAAGCGGTGGTGGAGAAGGTTCCAAAGGCGGAACAGAGACCGGATTCGGTGGCGGTGGCGGCGGCGGTGCCAAGATCGAGCCTGTTGCTTTCATCGTGGTCGAAGAAGAAGGCGTGCGCCTTATGACCATATCTGGCAAGACCGACTTCGGGAAACTGATAGAAGCTGTCCCTGAGGTCTTTGAAAAGATAAAGTCTGCGAAAGGGAAGATGAAAAAGGACGACGGAAAGGGATCTGAGAGTGACGTTCCGGAAGATGATGATGGCGAATGATCCGCTATCACTTCTTTTGACGATAGCATGAGCATTTGAAAATGTCACTTCTTATCTACACGCTTAGCCTTTGCATTATTCTTTTACTGGGGTTGATCCTGTTTGCCCCTATTGACATCGTTTTCAATGTAAGGGGTGATCTGAATGGCGTTCATAGCAGAGCGGATGTGAAGTGGACAGTCCTTTCGACGAATTTTTCGAAGAAGAATGAGTTGGAAAAAGAATCTTTAATTGATAAGCTGTTAAAGCTGATGGGTGAAGATGACAGAGTTGATGAGCATAAGGAAAAGGAGGAGGTTGCTGGTAAGGATGATGCCGGACTTCGCGAGTCCTTTGACGATATTTCTACAAAGGCAAAAAAGATCTATGGGATCCGCTATCACATCTTTCGCCTGTTAAAAGGCCTCCTTTGCGCTATACATATCCGTGAGTTATCCTGTGACCTGGACTACGGTCTTCCTGATCCTGCAGACACCGGTATGCTCTGTGGATTTCTTCACACGGTGGGTTCTGTTGTTCACAGTGGTTACAGGAAATTCCATTATTCTGTAACTCCCCGGTTCGCTGACGAAGGGCTGGATGTGAGAATGTCTGGCTATATCCGTTTCCGGATGGCATCTCTTCTTTATCCTGTCTTGAGGTTCGTATTCAGCCTTAAGGTTCTCAGGACCGGGTGGTGGTTTCTGAGGAACATGGGGTCTTCCAGTTCGGGTGTTAGTGTTTAATATTATGAACGCTGAATAAACGAGCATGATAAAAATAAGATCACCATCCAGACTGCATCTGTCCCTGATAGACATGAATGCAGAGATCGGCAGGGTGGATGGTGGTGCAGGGATCTCCCTTGATTACCCCGATATAACACTGACTGCTGAAAAGCATGATGGGATCGAAGTAACCGGTGGTTCTGCTCTTTCTGAGAGGGTGTATGGAGCTGTGGAAGCTCTGCTTCCAGAGGGTGCGGGGATAAAGGTCAATGTGGAAGAGAACATGCCTCCCCATGTAGGGTTGGGATCAGGTACCCAGATCGCCCTGAGCGCTGCAGCAGCGGTGAATGAGCTTTACGGACTTGGAATGAGCGTCAAGGACCTTGCCATAAGGGTAGGCAGGGGTGGGACCTCCGGCATAGGTGTTGCTTCTTTTGAGAGTGGTGGGTTCATTGTTGATTGTGGTCACAAATTCAGCGATAAAGGCTCTTTCTCTCCATCATCAGCCAGCAGGGCAGACCCTGCGCCGGTGGTTTTCAGGCACGATTTTCCTGACTGGGACATCATACTGGCACTTCCGGATTCCAAAGGGGCTCATGATACCCAGGAAGTGGACATATTCAAAAAAGAGTGCCCGATACCTCTCCGGGAGGTGCAGGAGGTCAGCCATGTAGTGCTGATGCAGATGATCCCTTCGATCATAGAGGCTGACATCGAGAACTTTGGAATGGCACTGAACCATTTGCAGACGGTCGGTTTCAAGAAGAGGGAAGTTGACCTGCAGTCTCCTGAAGTGCGTGATCTCATCGAGTTCATGCAGGACCTTGGAGTGGCAGGTGCCGGGATGAGTTCCTTCGGACCTGTTGTATTTGGTGTTGTGGACCACGGCCACATAGCTGAGCAGATCAAAAAGGAAGTAGAGCTGTTCCTGGAAGAGACCGTTGGAGGAAAGGCGGTCCTGACACGTGCGAACAACTCCGGTGCAAAAATATGGATGGATTGATTTGAAGATCATTACATGGTATGGGATCCTGACCATTGAGGACAATGGTGTTACTGATTGCGAACTTTTCAATAAGGACGTCGACGAGCTTGCAGAAGGGTTGCTTCACCGGGAATCAACAGGCGTACTGGTCCCTGAAGCGGGTTTCGATATCCGCACTCCTGCCATTTCCTGTGGATTTGTTGAAGATGATCGGGAATATGTTTCCCTGCTTCGCGATGTGAGCATACGTGCAGGAAAGCTGCGCATCTCCCGCACCAATACGCCGGACATGCGTATCATCCAGGCAGTTGAGGCGCTGGATGACATCGATGATGTGGCAAATGTACTTTCCGAACGCCTGTCGGAGTGGTATGGACTGCACTTCCCGGAACTGGGATTAAGCTCAGAGGAACTGGCAAGATTCGTAAAGGAGCATGGTGCACGTTCCAATATACCTTCCGATGATCCCATGTTCGAAAAGGCCTCCTCATCCATGGGTGCCGGACTTCCTCCTGCTGATGAGGAACTCGTGAAACAGTTTGCGTCTAATATATGCAACCTGTATGATAACCGGCACAGCATCGAGGATAGCATTCTGCGGAACATGGAGGAGATCGCTCCAAATCTCACAAATATCGCCGGTCCTCTCATCGGTGCACGCCTGATCAGTATGACGGGTGGTCTTGAGAGGCTTGCGCAGATGCCCTCCAGCACTGTTCAGGTTATGGGGGCCAGCAGGGCGCTTTTCAAGCACCTGAGATCACGTGCTCCTTCACCGAAGCACGGCCTGATATTCAATCATCCGCTTATCAAGAACTCTCCGTGGTGGCAGAGGGGGAAGATCGCACGTGCACTGGCAGCAAAGATAAGTCTGGCCTGCCGTACGGACGTCTATTCAGGGGAACTGCATCCTGCAATTAAGACCGACCTTGAGAAAAAGATCAATTCCATAAAAGCTGCCAACCCGAAGCCTCCTGCAAGGTCCAAACCTTCAGGGAAAGGTCATGGCAAAGGCAAAAAGAACTCAGGAGGCAGGCGTTAAATGGCTGTAAAAGAGCTTTCAGATGGCATTTTTGAAGTACAGAAAAGTGGCAAGAGTTTCCTAGCCACAAAGAACGCGGTTCCCGGTTCAGCCGTCTACGGAGAAAGGCTTGTGGAGATGGAAGGGGATGAGTACCGTATCTGGGATGCCCGCAGGAGCAAGCTTGCTGCCATGGTGCTCAAAAAGATGAAAGTGCCGATAAAGAGTGATTCCCGTGTTCTTTACCTTGGTGCAGCATCCGGTACCACTGTGAGCCATGTATCAGACATGCTTACTGATGGTATTGTTTATGCTGTGGAGTTCTCCCCCCGTACCATGAGAGAACTGATCCAGTTGTGTGATACGAGGTCCAACATCATACCTATTCTTGCAGATGCAAACCATCCTACATCCTATGCGCACATCGTTGAGCAGGTTGACGTTGTTTTCCAGGATGTGGCACAGCCCAACCAAGCACAGATCGCAGCGGTGAACTGTGAGCAATTCCTTAAGGGCGATGGCTATCTTCTTCTGTCTATCAAGGCAAGGAGCATTGATACTGTGGCAAGTCCTGCAAAGATTTTCAAGGAAGAGATAAAGAAGCTGGAAAAGGAATTCGAAACCAGATTCCAGGTCCTTAATAAGCAGGACCTTGCTCCGTTCCACGAGGATCATCTTGGACTGATCGCCCAAATGATCACCAGATAAAGATAAAGGGTAGTTTTTCCCTATATTTTATGAGGGATCAATTATGACTGATTGTGAAGAAGAAAAGATCGGCGGTAAATATTTCGGAATATGCCCTTCTTTCCATCATTCCAAGGCCTGCAATTGTAAGCATTGTCCGTCATCACCCGGTGAGGGATATATGTTCTGTGCAAGGGGCAACAAATTGCCTGTCCCTGAAAAATCAGGCTGTCTATGTAAGGAATGTTATGTTTACGGCCAGTTTGCTCTTGAAGGCGATTATTTTTGCGGATTGGAGGATTAATGAATATGGTGTCTGAGAAAATATTATTGGTTCTTGCAATATTGGTTGTTTCCTGCTTCATTCTGGGCTGTGCCGGCTATGGTACTTCGAATACGACAGATGTTACTGATGATGTGGATGGATACACTGATGTGTCTGTAAGGGAAGCAAAAGATATGATCGATTCCGGAGATGTTTTCCTGCTGGACGTCCGCTCGGTCAGTGAGTTCGAGGCCGAGCACATCGAAGGTGCTGTTAATATCAATGTGAACGAGCTTAGCTCAAGGTTGAGCGAGGTGCCCCGGAATGAAACGATACTTGTCTACTGTCGCTCTGGTTCCAGAAGTGTCACAGCAAGCAATATCCTTGTTGATGCCGGTTATACTGATGTCTATAATATGGTTGGTGGCATCAACAAGTGGAAGGCAGAGGGTTACCCGTATGTGAGCGGGTCTTCCTCATGATCTTTATTTTCTCTGGTCGTATCCGTCTGCCAGCCTGAAGTTGACTTCGACTGCCTCCTTTCACAGTTGCCTGTGTGTCGAGGCATGCTTTCTAAATATTTTCGTTGCTTGCTTTCCGTATCCCATGAAGTAACCGGATCTGCTCCAACGTTTTCTGGAATAGTGCCCATGTGATCACGATATCTTTCTATGCACAGGTTCCCCACTCTGCAAAGGCAGGGCAATGTTCGGTTCTTAGGTAATTTAATATTGAATACCTGCCATATTTCTCCGAGAAGGGAATTAGCATGAAAGTGCCTGAGGATCTGGATGGTGGGATGGGTAATTCTAGTGCTCATGTATCGGATAAGTTGTTGCGAATTCAGCGAGACATAGGCATTGTCCTGTGTTCCAGCAGCAATCTTCTAACCAGCCTTGAGAGGCTGCTGGAAGCTATCCTTAACATCGGCGTGATCGATTGTGCCGGCATCTATTTCGTAGATGAGGAGACCGATGAGGTCTATCTTGTCATGCAAAAGAACCTTTCTGAGCAGTTCATTCGTAAGAACTCCCACTACACATCAGATTCTATCCAGCATGAGATGCTTGAAAAAGGGCATGTGTTTTATGGTCCATGCTTTGATCTGACGGACAATATTCCGCAGGACCCCTTTACAAACAGTCTGCAGGGATGCGGTGTTATTCCGATAACCTACAACGGAAAAGTGGTTGGCAGTCTGAACGTTGCTTCTCACACTCATGATGACATCCCTTCTGAGATCAAGGATTTTCTTGAAGCGATCACTGCACAGATCGGCGGTTTCATTGCAAGGATAAGGTCTGAGATGGTCCTGGAAAAAAGGCAAAAGGACCTTCAGAACCTTTTTGACAGTATCGATGATCTTTTTTTTGTAGTAGATATGAAAGGTCAGCTCATCGATGCCAACAAAAAGACGCTTGACAGGCTGGGTTACACTCTGGAAGAATTAAGTGCACTGGGTCTTTTGGGGCTACATTCTGAAAAAGACCGGGGTAAGGCCATTGCTGCCATTGAGGAGGTGCGTGAGAAGAAACATGCTTCCTTTTCGATCCCCATGGTCACAAAAGAGGGAATTTCCATTCCAGTTGATGTGAAAGTAACTCTCGGTAAATGGAATGGGAAAGATGCCTATTTTGGCATATGCAGGGATGTTTCTGACCGGGAGCATGCAGAACTTCTTCTCAAAAAGGAGAAGGACAAGCTTCAGAACTATCTGGATATCGTAGGTGTCATAATATTAGCAGTTGATCGCGATCAGAATGTGATCACTATAAACAGGAAGGGATGCAAAATGTTCGGTCTTCCTGAGTCCGAGATAATCGGTAAGAAATGGTATGATCTGGGTTTCTCAGAAGAATTCAGTGCCCGGGGCAGGGAATCTTTCACGAAGATGATGGCTGGTTACAGGAACGTCATGGAATATTCAGAAAGCAGCATTGTCACTGCTACCGGGGATGTGCGGACCATTGCATGGAATACTGTGGTGTTGAGGGATGATGATAGCCAGATCACAGGTCTGTTATTTTCAGGGGAGGATGTTACCGAGTTCAGGAATGCAGAAGCAGCCCTTAAAAGCTCCGAAGAGAAATACCGCGTTGTGTTCAATGCTTCACTTGATGGTATCACCATCCATGAAAGGAATGACTACCGTTTGCTAGATATCAATGACAGGGGGTGTGAGCTATCCGGTTATTCCAGAGAGGATGTACTTGGGAGGACTGCTGAGGACATAATGAAAGGTAAGGCCCTTTTTTCAATGGAGAAGATCAAGTGGCTGATAGATACTGCTTCAGAAAAGGGTTTTGTGAATGCTGAATGGGAGGCCCGGAAGAAGAACGGTGATACGTTCTGGGCCGACATCATAGCAACATCAGCTAAGATCGGAGGTAAGGATCGCGTAATCATCACTATACATGATCTTACCGAGCGCAAGAACGCGGAGAAAGCTTTGATGGAGATCGAATCTATGCGCAAAAAAGAAATCCATCATCGTATAAAGAACAACCTGCAGATCATCTGCAGTTTGCTTGATCTCTGTTCCATGGAGTTTGATGAGATGCCTGTGGTCCAGGCCTTCCTGGATAGCAAGAACCGGGTAATGTCCATGTCACTTATCCATGAGGAACTTTACAGGTCAACTGATATGGAAAGCATTAATTTTGCTGATTATATTCGAAAGTTATCAGCTGAACTTGTCAGTTCTTATTCTGTTGACAAGGATATTGAACTTGAGCTCAACGTAGAGGATATCTTCCTGAGCATGGATACTGCCATCCCGCTTGGGATCATCATAAATGAACTTATAACCAATTCCTTGAAACATGCTTTTAAGGGAAGTTCTGGTAAGATTTCTATTGATCTTCAGCGTAATGATGAAAATAAATTTATACTAATTGTGAGTGATAATGGTGTAGGTTTCCCGGAAGAACTTGACCATAGGAAAAGTACTTCTTTGGGTTTGCAGCTGTTGAACACGCTGGTCGATCAGATAGGGGGGACCATTGCAATGGAACGTTCCCATGGAACATCTTTTACAATAATCTTTGATGAAAATGGCAGGATGTGAAGGTCACAATATGAAAGAGGCAAATATTTTAGTCGTCGAGGATGAGAATATCGTTGCTTTAAGCATAAAGAAGAAGCTTGAGATGATGGGATATTCAGTTATCGGCACAGCTTCTTCAGGAGAGGATGCTATTACAAAAGCGGATCTGTTCTATCCTGATCTTGTACTGATGGATGTCATGCTAAGAGGTGAGATCGATGGTATTGAGGCTGCTGAAAAGATCAGGGAAAAGTTCGATATCCCGGTGATCTTCCTTACGGCATATACTGACGATAAGACCCTTGAAAGGGCAAAGATGGCAGAACCTTATGGTTACATCTCAAAGCCGTTCAAGGAACAGGATCTCAAATCCAATATTGAGATGGCTCTTCACAAGCATGAGAAAGAGATTAGGTTAAGATAATTCTATTGAAGACAATATCTATAGATACTTGATCTGCTTTTTTCTTTTCAGTTTATGCTTCTTGTCGTTAGGTCATTCGATCATTCATTTTAATAAGATATATCAATAACCTCTGTTATATGCCCTTCAAACCCGTATGTACGGCATTCGGGACCATTGTGTTTTCGAAGGTGTTGTTCGTGTTAAAGGCCCTGATATTTGATATGGATGGTGTGCTGGTGGATTCAATGTCCTATCATACCGAGGCCATGAAGCGTATTTTTGATGATCTTGGTATCAATATGGATAAACAGGACATCTATGATCTCGAAGGTTCTCCAACCGTGGAGATCGTTGGTCATCTCCTTGAGAAGGAAGGTATCGATCCTCAAAATTTTGATGTAGACAGCCTGATCAGGAGGTACAGGGCAGAGTTTGCAAAAATACTTGTTCTCAGATCTTTCCGGGAAATGGATGAATGCCTTCCGATCCTCAGGGAACGTTTCCTTCTGTCGGTTGTTTCGGGGGCTGACCGTAACATCGTTCATGATGTAATTGGCAGGCTCTTCAATGGTATCTTTGACATTGTCCTTAGCGGTGAGGATGTCGAGCGTGGCAAGCCTGAGCCGGATCCTTTCCTGAAGGTTGCTGAGATACTTGGTATTGAATCTGACGAATGCCTTGTTGTGGAGAATGCACCAATGGGTGTTGAAGCTGCGAACAGGGCAGGCATGTTCTGTGTGGCAGTGCCGACCTATGTCAGCAAAGAGAGCATCGCAAAGGCTGACAAAGTAGTTGACGACCACCGGATGCTGAAAGAATTCCTGCTTGGGCTCGATTATCCGGATAAAGGATATGTCGAATCCTTACGCCTGCTCCAGAAATGATTCTAAGGTCTGTTTTTTCCTGTATACCATGCCCTGGAATATGGCAATGGTATTTTTGTTGTCATCTGTGACCTCAATGGTATAGGTGGCTATCTTCGGATTCCTTGACGTTTCACGTGCTTCGGCTATGAGTGTTCCTGAAGTTGCCGCGGTCACAAAAGATATCGTTGCATTTATGGCGACTGCGACTGTTCCGTGGGAATTTGATGCGGCAGCAAAGGTGAAGTCTGCAAGGGTGAATGTTGCTCCTCCCTGTACGATGCCCACACCATTGAGATGGTGTTCCTGGATGTCCATCTTTGCTTTTGCATAACCCTCTGAGACTTCCAGAAGTTCGACGTTGATGTATTCTGCAAATTTGTCCTTCTTGAAGAACTCTTTTATCTTGTCCATTTTTCTTCCTCTTTATTGATCAGTTTTGGTGTATGTTGTTCGCATATGGTATATTTTGATTTCCATTATTATCTTTTCAGGAGACCTCTATGGTAAATGATCCTACCTTTTTAGGAAACAATTCTCGATTCTGAGAATACGAAGGTATCTCCGCATGACCCCCTTATTTCCACTGGAACTTCAAATTTACACATAAGAATAAGTTGTACTTTTCGGACATGCTCGTGTAGTATTAGGTCAGTTCATTGGTGTGAATTTGACAATGGGGAAAATATGTGGTATTTTAAAGGACGATATCTAAGATTATTTAAGTAGTTAACTACATTTTATTATTGTGAATTAATTCGTAGGAAGGGAGCGTTAATATGGGAAATGATTATCTGGAGTTCTGGGATGCGGATGAGTACATTGTTGTTAATGACAAGACAAAACCTGCAATAAAACTGACTGCTGATGAACTGAAAAAACTAGGCAAGACCGTCCACTATGTTGACCTCTCCAACAGGCCGGACCTGGATGCCATCAAATCCATAGGAGAGGTTCCGGATGGTGTTAAAAATGCAGTAATGGGCTTAACCACCATGGAACCTGCCGATATCATGAAACAGCTTTTTGAAAAGGGTGTTGTGAACATCTGGATCCACTGGAGAACAGACACTCCTGCTGTAAGGGAGCTTTGTGCAAAGCACAATTGCTTTACAGGAAGGTGCCCGATGATGTACCTTGGCAAAGATCTGAGCATCCATGGTGTGCACAGGGCGATCGCCAAATTTACGGGTAAGTACTGAGCTTGTCCTGCATAGTTCTGATATGACACTACCTTTTTTGCCTCCTTACGTTGGACCGGATAGCCTGAACCGGTTGTGGGTGTATGGCTGGAGTTTCAATGGTTATGAAGATGCTGTTTTAACAGATCTTTTCGGGGAACAGAAAGGATGGATAAATGCGAAAGGTCGGGACGAATATTGATGAAATAGAATTGATGAAGTGAGTAAAAAGACAATTCGTCGAATTAATCTGTAAAAAATGAGATCGTGTCTTTAAGCGTTGATCATCTAAGATCAACGCTGTTGAATTGCCCGGGTCCTTCCAGGTCCCTGACACATTCCCCATAGTAGCTTTTCATCAATTTGTGCCAATCGTCGGATACTTTTCTAAATTGTATTCCTCTCTTTTTACCATTGTATTCCCACACACCGGCCTGATGGAATATTGCTCCGATCTGACTCGATAACTGAGATTCCTTCGGTGTCCAGTTAAGACCATGGCAAAGGAATTTCCCTATGCCTTCCTTTTCGGTTCCTTTCCTTAACCTTTCCACGTTATTTGACAGGTCTTTCCACTGCTCATCTGCCATATACTCATGCAATTTTCCCAATTCATCCTTCATTATGGTCTTATCGAACCTGAGATTACCTTTTGAGGGATCGGATTCTTTGCTTATGGAAATATTGAGGTCACTATCGATCTTCCACCAGAACTTTTTTGCTTTTCCTAGCGTTTCCTCATGTATCCAGTGGGGTTTTTGTTCCGGAACGTACGCTTCGATTGTCTGTTCCGCTATGGTATGCCAGTTGAACCTGTTCTCGATAAGTTCTTTTCCGGTTTTCCTGAGGCTGTCATTGGATAGATCATCAAGCATATATTTCAGGCCCCATGCAATGGAATCTGGGTTCTTGTAGACCATTATTCCATCGACAAAGTTATCGATGATCTGGACAGCATCCGTTGCAACGATGTTCCTTTCAGCATCCCAGCCCTCGAGGACGACTATTCCAAAAGGTTCGTTCCTGCTCGGAACACATAGGATATCACATGCATTTATCCAGTCCCTTGCTGTTTCATCGTCTGCATATCCAAGGAAATGGCAACGGTCCGATACATTCTCTTCATTTACAAGATATTCGCAGTGAGGGCGCATTTCACCTTCCCCTATGAAGACGAATTGAGTGTCCCAGCGGTGGTTCAGGACTTCAGGTATGGCTTTAGCAAGAAGGTCAGGCCCTTTCTGGTAGCTCATGCGTCCTATGAACAGTACAACAGGTGCCAGAGGATGTATGCCAAATCTCTTCTTCACCTCACCCGGATCAACATCCTTTTTGATTTTCCCGTGGAAGATGCCGTTTGGAATTATGGATATCTTCTCATCGGGTATCTGGTAAAGATATTTGATCTCATCTGTGAGCTGTTGTGAGGTCGATATGACCCTAATGGACTCATAGCCGGCTTTCCATTCCCTGTGCGAGATCTCTCTGGCCTCCCACCAGTCCCCATGTACGTTACCATTCCGTCCCCATTCGGTGCTGTGATATGTCATCAAAAAAGGAATGCCGAATTCATGCTTTATCCTTGAGACAACATTGACAGGATGCCAGTCATGGACATGTAGCATGTCGAAATTTCCATATTCCTTTGTAACATCGAGGAACCTTGAGTACATCGAATCGCACATGCTGTCCATTTGCTGGACAATGCCCCCGTCAAGGGAGTGGTCCACGCGATGGTAGTGAACCCCATTTACTTTTTCATATGGTTCAAGTCCCGAATTCCTTGTGAATATGTGGACCGAATTTCCTTTCTCAGCAAGCGCTTCTGCAAGCTCGGAAACATGCGGAGCTATGCCTCCTACCTTTATCGAGTGTAAGCTCTCCCAGGAGAACATCCCGATCTTTAAATTATCCCCCATTATTTCAATCCCATGAATTTGTGTGCATCTATATCTATTTCTGCGAATATTTAAATTTATCATTTTGTCCCTGTGCATCAGTTATTTTAGGATGTCTTGCTTCAGTGGATCTCTAAGGAATAGGGGTGTGAATACGAATGTACAGAAGTGTCTCATAGCTTAAGGTCAAAAAGCAAAAAAGGGATAGTCAAATGCTGACTATCTTTGAATTCTAACGGACCCGGTGGGTCCATTACAGGGAAGGGATGAAGAGATGAAAATATTCTTTCTGATGGAAAATAAATGGGGAAGAAGTTCACAACATATGCATGTCTATCATTATGCCGTTTGTGTGAGTTTAAACTAAAATTTGTGAGCTACTTTAATTAAATAATGAATATTTTAAGAGGAATAACTAAATACCATGTAACATCAACTTTTATCGGGGTTTTTGATCAATTAGGTCAAGCTCATAATTTTAAAATATTTTTGACGCAACATCTCGACTACAAAAGATACAGGAAAAGAAATACGATGGCAAAATTAGATGTAAGATCAGAACTTGAATCAGTCATTAACAACAGTCCTGCTGTAGTATTTCTATGCAAAACCGGGCAAGACTGGCCTGTTGAATTCGTATCGGATAATGTTGTGAAGTTAGGTTACAGTGTTGAAGATTTTGAATCCGGAAGTATTAATTATGCTGATATTGTCCATCCTGATGATCTTGAATATGTTCATTCAGAGGTTTTAAGTAACTCTGAAGCAGGCAACACAGAGTACACCTAGGAATACAGAATACTGACCAGGTCCGGAGATATTCGGTGGGTTGATGACAGGACCTTTATTCGTCGCGATGAGGATGGCAAAATAACCCATTATCAGGGCATCATTCTTGACATCACCGATCGCAAAAAGGCAGAAGAAGCTTTGGACGAAGCCTTAAAGCAAACAAAAGAATTGGAACTTGTTATAAATAGTAGTCCCGTGATCGTATTCTTATGGAAGAATGAACCCAACTGGCCAGTTGAGGTTGTTTCAGATAACATCCTTCAATTTGGTTATACTTCAAATGAGTTGATATCAGGCGAGGTTCTCTATTCTGATATTATATATCCTGATGATCTTGAATATGTTCACTCTACTTTTGAACGAAAATCTGCAGAGACTAACAAGGGTTTTACTGCAGATTATAGGATAGTCACAAAATCCGGAGATGTTCGGTGGGTTCGTGAGAGAACTTTGATCCGGCGGGATGAAGATGGGCAAATTTCCCATTATCAGGGTATCATTCTTGACATCACAGAGCGCAAAAAAGCAGAGGATGCTCTTCGTCTTGACGAGTTCCGTCTTGAGGCACTTTTGAAACTCAACAAAATGACGGCTGCTTCTTTGCAGGAGATCACGGATTTTGCCCGCGAGGAAGCTGTCAAGCTAACCAAGAGCAAACAGGGCTATCTTGCATTCATGAGTCCGGATGAAGGTGCTCTTATTATGCATTCATGGTCAAAGGATGCAATGAAAGAATGTGCCATAGAAGACCGGAAATTCATATACCCCATCGAGACCACCGGACTCTGGGGAGAAGCTGTAAAGCAGAGAAAACCAATAATTACCAATGATTACCAGGCAGCAAGTCCCCTTAAGAAAGGATATCCTCAGGGTCATGTGGAACTGACACGTCATATGAATGTTCCAATATTTGATGGTAATCGTATTGTTGCTGTCGCCGGGGTCGGAAATAAAGAAGAAGATTACGATGAATCTGATCTGCGGCAATTGATCTTGCTTATGCAGGGTATGTGGAGGCTTATCCAGCGTAAACAAATGGAAGAGGCGCTGCAGAAGTACTCGCAAGAACTCTCAAAAGCAGAGGTCGAGCTCAAGTCTCTTGATCGGATAGAGGTCGAATTCGTATCAAGTAAAAAGGATCTTTCCCAGGTCACTGAATATGGTGAATTGATCGATGGTGAAACACTTGACATTATTGATGATCTGAAGAAAAAGGCAATTGACAATGTACTGCATTATTCTCAAAGATTAAGACGTCTGGTAGATTCTTTCGTTTATACAAGCATGGAAGAAGCTGGTAAGATCGAGTATAATTTCGAGCCAATTGATATTTCCGGTCCTCTGGAAGATTCCCTTCTGGACACTATCTTCATGGTAGAAGAAAAAGATATTCTGGTTGAAAAGATCATACCTGAACCACTTCCTTTTGTCAATGGAGATGAAGAGAAACTGACGGATATGTTCACGGTCCTTTTGGATGATGCTATTAGGTTTACTCCTCCCAGGGGGAAATTGACCATAAAGATCGATGCAGAAGAAAATGATCTGCATATAATGGTCAAAGATAGTGGGCCTGGTATTCCGGAAAAACTAATTCCTCATATGTTCCAGAGATTCTATGAGATTGGTGCCTCAATAAAACAAAGTTATGAAGGACTTGAATCGGGTCTTTACATATGCAAGAAGATAGTTGATGCACATGAAGGCAGGATTAAGATAAAGAGCAAAATCGGTGCTGGAACCGAGATTCATGTCTGGCTTCCTAAAATAAAATGATCATTAAAATACAGAAATATTCAAAAGCAACGTAATGACCTTATATGTATAGACTGAAATCAAAATCGACTGATAGATCTGATCAAATTACATGAGTGGGAATAAATGAAATCTGAGTTATTAGGCACTCTTTTCCTTTCGGAAAAAAGAAAAGACCTTCTTCTTTTGCTAATAGAAGGACCCCGAGGTATTGATGAGATCAAAGAAATACTTGATGTAACCTCAAGTGCTATAATGACTCAAATAAAGATACTTATGAGCCAGGGCCTGATAGTTCATGAAGGCGGACTCTACAGGTTATCTGACATGTGCAGGGTAATTGTAAAAAAGATGCAGCCATTATTGGATACTCTGGCGGTCTATGCAGATAACAAGGATTATTGGGAAAATCATAATCTCAATGCTATTCCTTCGGATCTTCTGGAAAGGATCGAAGAGTTTGGCAATTGTGAAGTTGTCGAACCAGACCTTAACCGCATGTATGAACTTCCAAAAAAGCTGGAAGATTCTCTCAGGCAGTCGAGTTATGTAAAAGAGGTTTCTTCATATTTTAGCCCGGCATATCCGGGAGTTTATATCGATCTTGCAAAAAAAGGTATTGATGTTTCTGTGATCGTAACACAGCCGGTCTTTGATAGGCTTCAGAACGAATACAAAGAGGCAACTAAAGAGTTTGTGAATCTGGAATTTGGGAATCTCTTTGTTTGCGAAGAGAAAGTAGAACTTGCATCAAGTACTGTTACAGACAAATTCATGGCTCTATCTCTCTTTTATAAGACCGGGATATACCACAACCATGCGGTCATGAGCTTTGAAGAAAGTGCTTTAAAGTGGGGAGAAGACCTGTTCATACATTATCTTAACATCTCAAAACAGATCACTGACTCAGATATATAATATATCCAGTGGTTCCTTATTTTCCAAATACTCTCCTTCTTCTCAATCTTAGCAGCATTGATCAGATTAAAGCCTTTGATCTGATTAAAGCCTTTAATTTTTCAGATGACCTCGATAAGAAGTCCCGAGATTAACGGCGTTAACACGATGAAATCTATCTCTGTCATTAATGTGAATGATATTGTTAATGACCTTGCGTAATATCAAAGTGATTAATATATTACCACAAGTTATGTTATATATTTCCAGCTCTTATCGTTAGATGTGACAAATTGAGATATTGACAACATTTGTCCAGCCAATATCCCAATAACAAACAGCAAAAAATGCTGGAGGTAACATTCTATGACAGAAGAGATCTTTAACAAGTTAGCGGAAGCTGTGGTTTCCGGAAACAAGGATGAGGCAGTAAAACTGTCAAATAAGGCATTAGAGGAAGGTGTCGATCCATATGAGGCTATTATTGAAGGACTGGCCAAAGGAATGGAGATAGTCAGTGATAATTATGAGAAAGGAACTGCTTTCGTTCCCCATCTGTTGATCGCTTCAAATGCGATGTATGGTGGGATGGATGTTCTCACTCCTCATATGAAAACTGAAGGGGCAGCTAAACCTTCAAATGTTGTGATCGGCACAGTAGAGGGTGATGTTCACGATATCGGTAAGAACCTTGTCAAGACAATGATGACTGCAGGAGGATTCAATCTTATCGATCTTGGACATGATGTTCCTCTTGAAAAATTCGTTGAGACTGCAAAAGAGAACAAGGCAGATGTCATCTCAATGAGCGCACTTATGACAACCACAATGGTTGGAATGGAGAAGGTCATCGAGATGCTCCAGGAAGATGGTCTCAGGGATTCCCTGATCGTAATGGTAGGCGGAGCTCCTATCTCTGAAGAGTTTGCTGAGCAGATCGGAGCGGATAAAACTGCACCTGATGCATTACATGCTTCACACTGGGTAAAAGAGGCTGTAAGTGAACTTCCACCTTCGGAGGAGAGGTGGAGTGATGAAAAGATCAACCTTTCCAAAGTAAAGTACAGAGAGATCCTTTCAAAGAAAAAGGTCAAGAGTGACAAAGATATCGGACTTGAGACAGCAAGGCAGATCATCGATGAGTTCGAGAGTGTTGGTGTGAAGACAAAGGAAGAGATGAGTCACGCTGACAGGAGTCTTGCAGCTATGGCTGATAAGAAAGTTGACCGTCTTCCGGTATATCCACTTGCCTGTGGTGTTCTCAGGAAATTCGCAAATGCAAGTTATAAGGAATATGCATTGGATCCTGCTAAATTTGCAGAAAGTGCATTCCTTGGTGCAAAATATCTGGACCTTGACATGTTCGTTGGTCTGATCGATCTGTCAGCAACTTCATCTGACTTTGGATGTACCATAAAGTACCCTGAAGACGATACACCCTCATCAGAAGGGCACCTTGATGACTATGAGAAACTTGAGGTCCCGGATGTCAAGGAAGGAACCCGTGCATATGAATTGATCCAGGCTTCAAAGCTTGCCAAGGAGAAGCTGAACAAGGAACTCGGTACTCCATTCGTTGGTTTCCATGAAGGTCCACTTCTGACACTGACACAGCTTATGGGTGCAGACCGTGTCCTGATGGACATGAAGACCAATCCGGATGTCGTTCTTGAGGCAGTCCAGAAATGTACTGACTACATCTGTCAGGTCTCCGAGGTATTCTTCGAAGAGGATGCCTGTGATGCTCTCTGTATTGACAATCTATGGTCGAACAATGTGATTATGGGTGAAGAGGATTACTGGAAGTTTGATGGAAAGTTTGTCTATGACCAGCACCTTCCGATCTTCAAGAAATATGATCAGCCATACATCATACACAATTGTTCTGACGCCGTCCACTTCGACACTCAGATCAAGAAGTTTGGAACAGCTCTGTTCAGCTATGCATACTATGAAAAATCAAAGAACAAGGGCTCAATGAACTACGCAGAGCTTATTCCAAAGTATGGAGATAGCTGTTGTATGATGGGAGAGGTAAACCCAATTGAGTTCATGGACAACTCTCCTGAAGGTATACAGAAGATCGAAACTGATACCGAAGAGCTGCTGAAGGGCGTCCTTGAGACCCTGAAAGAGAATGGTATGCAGTCCAAGTATGTCATGTCATCTGGTTGTGAGATCCCACCAGGAGGTCCACTGACAGGTGTTAAAGCAATGGTTGACAAGGTCAAGGAACTTGGTCCACAGCTTCAGAAAGAGATAATAGGGTGATATCTAACCCTATTATTTTTCATATGGACTAACGTAGGTTTGATTTTAGCTTATCTCACATTGGTCTTGCGTTGTGGAAGTTCCCCAGACTAAATCACCAATTAGTTCCGATTTCCTATCGATATTTAACATCTGCAAAGCAAGCTCAAGCAATTAGGTAATCTTTAAAAAGTAAATATGTTGGAGAAATCTTGAATGATCATATAATGGAGATGATTGATATGTATCTTGGTCTTGGTATTGATACGGGTGGAACTTATACTGATTCGATTATTATGGATATTTCAGCCGGAACAGTAATAGATTCCAACAAATCGTTGACAACACACTCAAATCTTATAAAAGGAATCAAAAGTTCCATTGAAGGCCTGGATAACAGTTATTTGAAAGATATAGAATTTGTTTCAGTTTCAACTACTCTTGCTACCAATACGACGCTTGAAGGTAAAGGGCATCCAGCAGGCCTTATACTGATTGGCCATTCGATCACCGGTGCCTTATCAACTGATCATGTTCTTTCCATTAAAGGTGGGCATGATGCAGATGGCAACGTTATAGAGGAACTTGATGATCCTGGTCTGGTTGAAGACTTTGTTATGGATAACAAGGGCAAAGTCTCCTCTTTTGCAGTTTCATCTTATTTTGGGGTCAGGAATCCTGAACATGAAATTATAGTTAAAGACCTTATTGGGAAGCTGACCGATAAACCCGTTGTATGCGGACATGAACTTTCAAGTAGTCTGGGTGCTTACGAAAGAGCTGTAACAGCGTTGCTGAATGCACAACTTATCCCTGTAACTGATCAATTCATACGCTCTATCCTTTCTGTAATGGAAGAAAAGGGAATTGATGCCGACCTTATGATGATGAAATGTGATGGTTCCCTTGTCAGGATAGAAGATGCACTCAAAAAACCAGTAGAATCAATCTTTTCGGGTCCCGCAGCCAGTCTTGTAGGTGCTTCTCATCTTGCAGGTATCAAAACATGCCTGACCATGGATGTAGGGGGTACAAGCACCGATGTATCAATGATATATAACGGAATTCCTGAAACAAGTGATTGTGGAGCTAAGGTAGGTGGTTGGAGCACTATGGTAAAGGCCATAAAGATGTGCACATCTGCTCTTGGAGGTGATAGTCATGTGTGGGTCCAGGCAGGTGTTTCCATTGGCCCGAACAGGGTCACACCTCTCTGTCTTGCAGCATTTGATCACCCTGAGCTAATAGGCAAACTTGCTGAAATGGAAAGGCCGAATGTACGACATATGAATGATATCATACAACCAACTACTTTCTTTGTCAGAAGTGATCCTGAATTCCAGGGTATGAAGTATGATGTATTAAGTTCAAATGAGAGAGAAGTTCTCGATGTACTTGGCGATGAACCTCTTTCCCTATCCGATATTTCGCTGAAACTTGGTGAGCATATATTGATGTTCTCCAGCACACTTGCATCACTTGTCAAGAAGAGGTATGTTCAACAGATCGGTTTTACACCTACAGATGCTCTGCATGTACTGAGGGAGTATAGCAGGTGGAATTCCAGGGCATCTCGTCTGGGGGCTGAGCTACTTGCTGAGTATTTAGATATGGGGATGGGTAGTTTTTGCTCTTACATTAAAGAGCAGGTTGTAAAGAACATGTCTTTGAATATTATCTCCTTCTTTGAAGAAGATGTCAGAAGATCAGACATAGAAAAAATGATCGACTTTTCGTCTCCTGTGACCTTCAAGGTTAATCATCCGGTGGTTCTTGTTGGTGGTCCTGTGAAGGCATATTTGAACGATCTTAACAACATGATAGATGCCAATATAATAGTCCCTGAACACCATGAAGTAGGAAATGCTGTTGGTGCTCTTCTTGGGGATGTTATCCACAGAACTGATGTTCTTGTAAGAGGGGCTGGTGCAGGTAGCAATCAATATGCTGTTTTCTCAGAGATCGGGAGAGAGGTATTTGATGAATATACAGACGCTGTGGCACATGGTCTTGAACTCAGTAGAAAGCTGATAGCTGAACATATGACTGGATATGGGCTGGACATGAGTATGATCGATTTTGATCTGACAAGGCATGATGTAAGAAGTGGTTTTGGTCCGAATCTTGAGACCAGACTGGTTGCAACCGGTATTGGAAGCCCAAGGAGGTATTGAAGATGAGTTCCGTAATAAACAATGTGGGGCAACAACAGAACAATTTGGATGATATATATCAGCTTGCACAGAGTGTACGCCAAAAGATCGGGCTGGAAGGAGATGTTGAGGATAAAGAGCTTATCGATCACCTGGAAACTGCATGTTCTGAGATTAAAGAACTCCTGAGCTCTTCTTTTGGTCCGAGAGGTCTTAATAAACTGATCACAAATCATGTTGATGACATATATCTGACCAATGATGGAAAGACCATAATAGAACAGATCGATGTTTTGCATCCGGTAGTCACTTCTTTGAAAGAACTTTCAAGATCGATGGATAAATCCTGTGGCGATGGTACGAAGACTGCAGTTATACTGGCATCCGGCCTGATAATAAATGCAGTGAAGTTGATCAAAATGGGTTTCCACCCTACCACAATCATAAAAGGATACAAGCTTGCCCTTAATAAGGCATATGAGCTTATCGAGCTCAATAGTACTACAGCCAGAACATACGATGAGTCCTATGCTGCTATCCTGAGTGCAACTGCTAGTAAAGGCATAGAGTTCGATCAGGCAGAGGCACTTTCAAATATAGTTGTCGATGTGGTGGAACGCCTGAGAGCATTGTCATCTGATGGTTATCTTGATCTCGATGAAAATGTGAAGATCATGAAAAAGGTAGGTGGTCCTGAGATCGTTCACCTTAACGGTGTCATTCTTGATGAGTCTCCTGCAAGGTTCGACATGCCACTATCATTTATCGATCCTAAGATCCTTGTCCTGAACTATGATGTGAAGCTCAAGAGTGAAATTGTAAACTCCAGACATAACATCAGCATGGATAGTATTGAGACCGCTTATCTGTTCGAAGAAGAACGCAAGAGGATACTGGGTAACTTTGCTGAGAAGATCATCGGTAGTGGTGCAAATGTTGTTTTCTGCGAGGGGGATGTGGATTCTTACATCGAAGAAAGGCTTGTGAAGAACAATGTATTGATGTTCAAGAAACTCAAGATGAAAGACCTCGAGAATGTTTCAAAAGCAACAGGTGCAAAGATCATGTCCATAAGAGATGATCTGGATGAACAGCACCTTGGAAGGGCGGATAAAGTTGAAGTGAAAAAGAGATGTGGGGAGGATTTCGCTTTCATAGAAGTTAAAGACCAGATGTTCTCGACGATCCTGATATGGGAGCCTGTTAAATATGCACTTGAGAAGGTCGAAGAGGCTGCTGATGATGCATTGAACACAGCAGCATTCATCCTCAGGAACAAATTGGTAGTTACCGGAGGTGGTGGAATTGAGTTTGAACTTTCACAGATGTTGAGGAGCTATGCTTCTACAATAGAAGGAAAGGAACAGTTCGCTGTTATCGAGTATGCCAATGCACTCGAGGATATACCCCGGATACTGGCAAAGAACATGGGCATGAATGTTATCGATTCAATGACAAAAATGTCCTATCTCTACAATAAGGGTCTTGATGCAAGGGTTGATTATTCCAGAAAGATCACAGAGAACGACCCTCTAGTGTATGATTCTGCCACCATCAAGAAGCTGGCTATCATCTCTGCCACTGAAACTGCAAACAGTATCCTGAGGATAGATAAAATATTGCTGAAGAGATGAGGATTTTGCTTAAAGAAATGCTATCTATAAAATATTTAACCGAAAAAAGGAGGGAAGTCCATGACAGAAGTAACCGTAAAGTCAAATGTTTGTGGTTTTACCCATAAAGTATGTGGAAATATGGAAGGTGACAGGATTGTCATCGATATAGATACACCCTGCGAAAAGGTCAGAAAAATGTCCAATCTTGAAGTTCCTATGATGGATCTGTTTGACATAAAGGAGAACTATGTCATGCAAAAGGCTCAGGAAGCTAAATGCAGTGTTACATGCCTCATCCCCTCTGCAGTGCTTCATGTATGCTGTCTTGAAGCAGGCCTTATGTCAAAGTCTTTGGTAAAGAATGCAGAGGATGTTCGTATAGAGTTCGATTGATCCAACCTATGTGAATGCTTGAAAGATCTCAGTAAACAAACAGGAAGTGAGAGGTGGTCCATTGGCAGATGCAATGACTTCAAAAGAGAGATTCGTTAATGCTATTGAGATGAAGGAAGTAGACAGGATGCCTTATGGGTACCTTTGGTTCGGGGCAGGTGATGCTGTACTGGAACGTATGGGTGCCAATATGAGTGATGTCTACTATTCTGCAAAGGGAATTGCCAGGGCACAGATACTTGCAAGGGATATGTATCATCATGATAACGTGATGTCTCCCTGGGGATGTTTGCTTGTAGAGGCGGAAGCTCTTGGAACAAGACTGAACATCAAAGGTAACAGGTATCCTACTATAGCTGAACATCCCCTGGGATCTGCAAGGGAATACGATAAGATAGATCCTCTGGATATTGAAAGATCTGAAAGGGTGGATACGGTTGTAAGGTCCATTGGCATTCTCAAAAAAGAGCTCAAGGACGAGGTTTTCATAACCGGAAGTATGCTTTCTCCCCTGATGCTTGCTGCCCAGATACTTGAGACGAGCAATCTGTTCATTGAGATGTTAACGGAAAAAGAAAGTGTGCATGCCCTACTTGAAAGGCTGACTCTAAGCTGCATCTTATATGCGGATCGAATGCTCGAGGAAGGAGTTGACGGTATTTTCGTGGAGAATGGGGAGAATACGGCAGACCTTTTCAGTCCTGATATTGTTGAGGAATTCATGCTTAAGTATACAAAAGAACTCTATGAGCACATTCAGGCAAACGGAGGATATGTTATCTCTCATAATTGTGCAGAGCATGCATTCCATGAAATGGAACTGTTGTTGAAACCGGACGTCCTTAACTTTGCTTTCGGGGATGTTAAAGCACTGGGAAAACAATACGGTGTTGAATGTGTGAAAATTCACAAAAAGACAGGGTGTAGCCCCAGATATTGTTTTAAGGACCCTGGAATACATGATGTCTGTCTGATGGGCAACATCAATCCAAACGTATTTGGTAATGGGTCTTTTGCTGATATTGAGAACGAAGTAAAAAGCTGTATGGATGCAGCTCCTGAGAAAGGCTTTATCCTGTCGACGGGATGTGAGATACCCCTTAACACATCAACTGAAGAGATGGAAACACTCTGGAAGGCCATTAGTTCCCGCTTCTGAAAGCAGAAATACTGCTATCAATTAACCACTAAATGTTGGTTGATGAAATTATCCTTCGTAAAATTTCTTATTTAAAAAAAGAAAAGCCCTATACAAATAGGACTTTCTAACCATCTTTAGCGGACCCGGTGGGTTCTTCACCCAGTACTCCTGCACAAAAATCGCAATCAATATCAAGACAATTTTTAGATTCTTTGCTATTTCCTTACATTATACATAAATGTTGCTTATTTTAAATCTTCCGTTTATGTATGTAACTGGACAAATAAGATTATATGGTGAAACGTTCAAGTTATTTATGATACATTGGGGTATCATTGGCTGTTAAAGCCAATTAAAAGTTAAAAGAGTGGAGGCAAAAATCATGACAAAATATTTAGTGGAATCGCCACACACCGCAGAAGGGTGTCTGGAAGCTTTGGATGAAATGCTTGCAATGGGAGCTGACGTATTAGGACAGTATGATTTCGGCTGCATGGTTGACGTACACACAGGCTGGGTAATTTTAGAAGCTGAAAATGAAACAGAAGCTCTAAAAATAGTTCCCGAGTCTCTGCGTAGCGAAGCACGGGCAATCGCATTAAACAAATTCACTCCTGAGCAGATCAAGGAAGCCCACGAGGAGTAATCTTCAATTAAAATTTTTTGAGGCTACCCAAAAACTCATGCTAATACTAAATATGCATTGATGTTTTGGGATCAGCTCATTATTTTATTTCTTTTGATATCCGATCAGGTGTCCATGGGGGATCCCAGACCAACTCAACTTCTGCCTTCTCTATGCCGTCAATCGATTCAACTTTCTGCTTGACATTATCCAGAATCACTGCATACATCGGGCAGCCGGGTGTTGTCAAGGTCATTTTGATATTCACTTGATTGCCTTCAACATCCACATCATAAACCAATCCAAGGTCTACGATGTTGATTGGTATCTCTGGATCGTAGCATGTCTTAAGAACTTCCATTATGTCTTCTTTTGTGACTATAGTTACTCACTCCTTTATGTCAATATTCAGGATGCCAACGTTCCATATGCTTGGCATGGGTATTGAGATAGAACCCTGGCTTGAAGAATTTGTCATAGAACTCCAAGTCAAGATGATGTGCCTGCAGATATGGCATAGCATATATGCTGGGAACGGTACCAGGGAATTTGCCAAAATGGTCGTAAATATGCTGTGCCTGCAGGGTTACGCATTCCTTGAAATGGTCATCATGAACTTTGGCACTTGACCTTACTTTTGGGCTGTCCTTCCACGGACCTGGCGTATCAGAGTGAAATGGACCACCTGGGCCGAACTTGCGTTGGACGAATGCTTCAACAGCGCTCTTCATATCCTTGTAGTGAGGTGGACAATATCCCTCAAACACACCTTCAAGTCCCGTGGGATTTGGAAGAGACCAGCGATCATCAGTGTCATATCTGAATCCCAGACCAGGGACATCAGGATTCCCGCTTGCTCCAAGAACGGAATAAGGGTCCATGCCGTTGAAAAGCCACCCACCCAATCCCATTGCCTGAAGCATCATCATACCTGCATAGCAAGATGTGGAGAGTTCGGTAGTAAGCTCGGCAAAGGACCAGAGTTCAAGGTAACTCAAGGGAAGGGGATTTTCCACATCCACAAGGTCACTGTATTGCTCTAATCCTTCTATTTTTGTTCCGTGGATGTCATCATAAAAACATACTTTGTTCTGTGTATAGTAACATAGGCCTGCAATTACATGCTGGGCAAGGTCTCCGACCGGTATGACCAGAGTAGTTCCTGGATGATTGGCAACCCAGGTGTTGTGTGCTTCGATGTATGGCATTTCTGGAGGGAGTTTCAATCGTCCATCGGCAACTTTGCGAATTCTTTTTTTGTGTGCTTCCAAAAGTGTTTCCATATCAAGAGTACCGTCTTCATTTGGTTCACCTAGAGCGGGGGCATCCCTTGTCTCAAACAAATAGACTCCATCGTCATCAGTGAAAAATATCTCGCTGGTATGGAAACCCGCAGCTGACGGGAAGGTTCTTCCACCTGCAGAGCCAGCGTAGTTCGAGAGGTGTGGCACATACACCTCTCCACGCATTATCATATCATGCCATCCCGTATTACCTGCTACTGCAGTCAGCAATAGTATCTGCTCAAGCTCTGTAAGTGGCTTTGGCTCGTACTTGGACTTATAGGCGAAGTATCCATCTGGGATCTCAGCTCCCATGAAAAATCGACGGCTCCGTCTTCCCAGAAGTGTCTCAACAAGTGAAAAATTACGTGCATCTTCAAATCCTGGTGGGAATTTCTTTGGATTGGTCATGTTAATCTCCTGATATGTTATAGCTATTGATTCTGCTATCTGTTCGTATCAATTTGGAGACTGAAAAAAAGAGTAAAGTATTGGTTCTTTCTTGCAGATTAAGATTAGATTCTGGTGTAGAAAGAATAAATCAATCAATTTCTGAATTATTCTGTATAGTAACGAAATGTCATGCCTTACTCCCAGTATACTGCCCCATTAAAAATTCTTTTATAAGGTATTTAGTATTTGTGGATCTTCAGAATTTGTCTAAGAAACCCAATACAAGATTGACCCAGAACGTCCTCATATCATTTTTATGCACCAGTCATAGGTTGATTTGGGTTTGCATTGTTTGAAGCACAGTGGCTAAAGAAACACCAAATCCGATTAACCGATAAAAACAAAGAATGGGCATCTAATTAGAGCCCTTTGTCTCTTTGAACAATACTTTATTTGAGAAGTTTTAGTGCATCCCGACATGCGGCTACTGCGGGTGCTCCCGAGGTAATGGAGATTACTTCCAGAGTTTCCATAATCTCTTCTTTGGTGGCACCGTTCTTAAGGGCACTTTGCATTTGTACAACCGTACATCTTTCACATTGTTTGGATGCAACAACTGCAAGAGCCATTAATATTTTGTATTTTGCAGGCAAAGCGCCATCGGACAACAGTTTATGATTGCAACGGTTGTATTTCTTTAAGAATTCCGAATCTATATCTCTAATGGTTTCAAGAATGTGAGGAGTGAAACCAAGTTTATCGCTCATACTATCCAGTAACTCTTCGTGTTCAAGTTCTTCATGTTTAGACATTTGATACCCCCAATTGTCTTACAAAAATTGTATGATTACTTACTATTTATTGTTTTTTCTACAGCTGATTGAAATAGATTTCTCGTATATTTATAAATACAAAGGTTTCCAAAATTAAAAATATTGTAAATGCCAATTAAGGGAGCTTATTTATGGCAGATGTAAATAACAAAGTAGCTGAAAATGTAGAAGGAGCTTATTATGTAGATGATCAGTGTATCGCTTGTCAGAGATGTACAGATGAAGCTCCAGAAAATTTCAAAATGAACGACAACGGTTCGCATTCTTTTGTATTTAAGCAACCGGAGAATGATACTGAAAAGAAGCATTGCGAGTATGCCATGGATTCATGTCCTGCGGAAGCGATTGGAAATGATGGATAAGTGGATAACTGATCTTTAAAGCACCTTCCCCTTTTTTATTCATGTTTTGTTTTTATCTTAACCTTGAAGCTTCAAACTTCCACAAAGTAAAGATGCTGCCTGTCAGGACAGTCTATATCCAGCTTTAGAAAGATACGGGTGATATAACTTTGCTTAATTTACCTAGGTTCTGGACACAAGTTAATCCTTGTTTTAATCAACCCTATTTTGTGTGAGATCTCAGAGAATCCTGTAGTAAATATCACCCCTCTAATTTCTAATTTCCATCTCTGTATAGCGTTTTATGAGGCGGTGGCGTAAATTACTTATTGTTAACTTTACAGACACTTATACAATTAATAAAAAGTGGTGGGTAATATGAGAAATACAATACCAATACTTGTCAGTATGCTAATACTGTTGTCTTTAATGATTATCCCAAGTGCAGCTGCTCAATCTGATAATGAGAAGGTGCCGGTTATCATTGGATTCAAAGACAAACCGGATGCAGCTCTTGTCAAAGCATTTGGTGGAGATGTAAAACAGGAATACACAATAATTCCCGCGATCTCGGCTGATATTCCTGTAAAAGCGTTGTATGGACTTTCGATGAATCCCAATATCGAATATGTGGAGTATGATGCAGAGGTGCATGCCATGGAACAGACAACTCCATGGGGTATAGAGAGGATAGGAGCTCCGGTGGTCCATTCAACATATACGGGAGATGGAGTGAAGGTCGCCATCATAGATACGGGAATCGATTACAACCACCCGGACTTGAATGCCAGCTATGCAGGTGGCTACGATTACGTTAACAAGGATTACGACCCCATGGATGACAGAGGACACGGAACCCATGTGGCGGGTACAGTGGCAGCAGTAAACAACGAATTTGGCGTAATTGGAGCAGCTCCAGATGCTGAGCTCTATGCAGTGAAGGTGCTTGATTCCGATGGAAGCGGATCCTACACCAACGTCATATCCGGTGTGCAATGGGCGGCTGACAATGAAATGGATGTTGCATCCATGAGTCTGGGAGGTGGTTTGAATTCGATTTCTCTCAAGAGAGCATGTAACAATGCCTACGAACAGGGCGTGGTTCTGGTAGCCTCCGCGGGGAATAGTTATGGGGGGCGCGTGAGTTATCCAGCAGCGTACGATTCAGTTATCGCAGTGTCAGCCACTGACGAAGATGATACGATAGCATATTTCTCCAGCATCGGTCTGCAAGTCGAACTTGCAGCTCCTGGAGTAAATGTCAATTCGACAGTTCCGGATAATAAGTATGACTATAAGGATGGTACAAGTATGGCTGCACCCCATGTCACAGGCACAGTGGCACTGTTGCTGAACACGAATATCCATACAGACTATGATGCCAACGGAGACAGTAGCTGGGACCCCGCTGAAGTAAGGGAAAGGTTGCACGATACTGCTACTGATATGGGGGACTCTGGAAAGGACATTTACTATGGCTACGGACTTGTCAACGCTTCTGCAGCCGTTGATTTTGGAGCCACTGAACCGTACCCTGAACCGTACCCTGAACCGCCATCTGGAGGTAACATGCATATTGCAAATATAGTCATGGGTACAGGCACAAAGGCAGCGGGCCCATCAAATGTCTTTGTATGGGCTACAGCTACTGTGATAGTTGTTAATGAGGCCGGATCTCCTGTCCCGGATGCCACGGTAAGTGGTACTTGGAGCGAGCTGACTTCTGATAGCGATACCGGCATAACAGGGGCTGATGGAATAGTTACCTTAAGATCAGATAGCGTCAAGAATCCTGGAAGTGGGGGAACGTTCAACTTCACAGTAACTGGTGTTGCATGTGATGGGTGGTTCTGGGACGTGGACAACAGTACAATCTTTAATAGCACAGACGTTCCTAATTAAGCTAGTTGGTGCCTTCTTGGCATCAGCTTTTTTCTTTAATATTTGTGGGCTGGCAGTTGAATTTCATGTGAGAAATATAACGGCTGGAATGGTCTGGCTTAATTTCTGGCTATGAACACACAAATACTATTGAAGTTAAGTACAAAAAAGCAGATAAACAGATATCGAAATCTTACAAAACATCGATATCTGTTTAGGACTTTCTAAACATTTTCAGCGGACCCGGTGGGAGTTGAACCCACGACCCCCGGGTTAGAAGCCCGGTGCTATATCCTGGCTAAGCCACGGGCCCAAATGAATTTGGGCGGATGAGATACGACATAGGCGTTTATACATAAAAGCCTTTTGTATAGAAGCCGATTCCTGATGGAATTTATTTAGCTATATTCTATTTTTCTTCTATAGTAATGCGATTTTTCAAAACTAATTTATTAATACGCCCAATTTTTATAATATGTATATCTTTCATTCTTTATATCATCCCGATTATCAGAGGTCTCAAAGTTCATGCAAAGCATTCTCATTTTAGGACTCATTTTCTTCGCAGTAATGATACTTTACAATCTGAAAAAAGCAGTAACAGAGAATGGCAGCTACCTTGGTGCGACTTTCGGTTTACTCATGTTCATCTCAACCCTGCTTATCCTGCTTGGACATACACTGGTCGGCAGTTTCGGATTCATTATCATTCTGCTTCTATCTTTATTCTATTCCAAAACGATATCAGAAATAAGGATGAAGCAGTTCATGAAGGGAATGGAAGGTGTAGAGTACATATCATCGCCTGCATTAAGGGATATCTTTAATCTAAAGTTCTGGGGTGTCTATGCAATGAAAATTGGAGCACGAAAGGCAGCGATAGGTTGTTCCCTGTTCCAGACCAGCTTTGTTATCTTCATGCTTGGAGTTATGGATCGGTTCCTGAAAAGTCCCATGGAAATGA
The DNA here is from genome assembly GCF_052057775.1 of Methanococcoides mangrovi. GTDB lineage: Archaea > Halobacteriota > Methanosarcinia > Methanosarcinales > Methanosarcinaceae > Methanococcoides. Next base: position 749,340 of record NZ_CP195121.1, read on the forward strand.
CATTCCTGGTCCCTTTTGCAATTGTGATGTTCCTGGCAGGATGGCGTGAGTATGAATCTGTGTTCAGGAAATATTCTGAGCAGCAGTTAATGGATAGTGTAAATGATAAGGAACAATAACTAAGGTTCCAGTTATCTTTTTCCATGTTCTGTCGGTTGATCGTCGATTGTACTGGCTTCTATATTTCGGCTGGCACGAATATTCATATATAACATAGATAACATCAGGGATACAATATTTAAAAAAACGTACCTTTAACCGGTATTACTAAAGAGGATTCATATGAGCGAATTACTGATCTATTTCAACGGTGAGTTTGTCACAAAGGAAAATGCAACGGTTTCTATCTACGACCACGGTTTCCTGTACGGTGACGGTGTCTTTGAGGGAATCAGGGCATACAACGGTCGTGTCTTCAAGCTCCAGGAGCACATTGACAGGCTGTACGATTCTGCGAAGGCAATTGCTCTTGAGGTCCCTATCTCAAAGGAAGAGATGAGTGAGGCCATCCTTGAGACACTCAGGAAGAACAACCTTAGGGATGCATACATCCGTCCTATCGTCACACGTGGAATTGGTGATCTTGGTCTTGACCCACGCAAGTGTGCAAAGGCCAGTATCTACATCGTTTCACAGGAATGGGGAGCAATGTATGGCGATCTCTATGAGGTCGGTCTTAAGGCAGTCACAGTCGCAGTCAGGCGTAATGCACCGGATGCACTGTCCCCTAACATCAAGTCACTGAACTACCTTAACAACATCCTTGCCAAGATCGAGGCAAACGAGAAGGGTGGCGATGAGGCTATCTTCCTTGACCAGAACGGTTTCATCTCCGAGGGTTCCGGAGACAATATCTTCGTTATCAAGAACGGCAAGGTCTACACTCCACCAACCATCAACAACCTCAAGGGTATCACAAGGGCTACTGCGATCGAGCTTCTCGAGGAGCGCGGTTATGAGGTCATTGTCACAAACCTCGGTCTTTTCGATATGTACACTGCAGACGAGGTCTTCGTCACAGGTACCGCAGCAGAGGCTGCACCTATCACCAAGCTTGACGGAAGGCCTATCGGAGACGGTTCTGTTGGTCCTATCACCAAGGTAGCAGTCGCTGCTTTCGAAGAGGTTACCGGCAGCACAGGTACCCCTATCTACGAATGATCTTTCTGAAGATCATTCTTTTTTCTATCTTAACTCTGAACTGACAATGCCACGGAAAATATTGCATGACCTGCTCTCCATTGAGGATGCAAGGCAGCTTTTTGAAGGGCTCGATGTCCGCACCCATGTAAGGGAACTAAAAATTGAGGATTCAACAGGCCGTGTACTGGCAGAGGATATCGTTTCAGCTACTTCTGTACCCAATTTTAACAAATCCCTCAAGGATGGGTACGCCGTTCGTTCGGAGGACGTGCTTTTAGCAAATGAAGTGCCGGTATCCCTGAAACTGCTGGGTTTCTCCCCGGTGGGACAACTCTCACAATATCGCGTGGGTGAGATGGAGGCTGTGGAGGTCGCAACAGGCGGTCCCATACCTGAAGGTGCGGATGCGGTCGTCATGGTGGAGAATACTGAGCTTCAGGATGGCAATGTTCTCATTAAAGTGGCAGTCAACCCGGGTCAGGAACTGATCCATGCTGGTTTTGACATAACGAAGGACGAGCTTGTGCTACGCAGAGGTTCCCGGATAGGTGTCCGTGAGGTAGGTGTGCTTGCAGCTGTCGGGATGAGGTATGTTGATATCAGGTCCCTGAAGGTGGGGATCATTTCCACCGGAAACGAGCTGACCGTGCCTGGCGAACCACTTGACCTAGGAAAGATCTACGATTGCAATTCCTATTCCCTCTCTGCAAGTGTTACGGATTGCGGAGCAGATGCTGTTTTATATGGTATCGTGAGGGATGACCGGGAGGCTTTCAGCGAAGCCGTTGACAAAGCAATTTCTGAGTGTGACCTGGTAATGACTTCAGGCAGTACCTCGGCGGGGCCGGACGATTTCATGTTCAATATTATTGAGGATAAGGGTGAGGTCCTGGCACATGGTCTCAACTTCAAGCCGGGAAAACCTGTTGTTGTGGGCATTATCAATGAGATCCCGATCGTTGCACTTCCTGGCAATCCTACGTCCTCGCTCATGGTTTTCTATGAGTTTCTCCTGCCGTTTATCAGGAGAGGGTTGGGCGCACCGGAACCTGTGAGACGGGTAGTTTCGGGTGTTCTGGAGGATGATGTCGATTCCGGAGGTCGGTATGAACTTCATGCTGTGAGGCTGGAAGGGGACAGTGTGTTCTCTGTCAGCAAAACATCGGCATCGATCACCACTCTTGCAGCTGCGGACGGGTTCATTGAGATCCCTGCGGATGTGTCCATGTTGAGAAGAGGATCTGAGGTTGATGTTGTACTCTTTGAAGATGTTTGCAGGTAATTTCACCCCCTTCAAGGAAAATCTTTTTTATATTGACGTACTGGTAGGGAGCAGATGAGCATACACGAAGATATCCAGGCAGTCGAGGAGGAGATCCGTAAGACTCCCTACAACAAGGCAACATCCCATCACATTGGAAAATTGAAGGCCAAGCTTGCACGCATGAGGGAAGATGTGCAGAAGAGAGCTTCTGCCAAATCAGGCGGAGAGGGCTATTCTGTAAAGAAGTCAGGCGATGCTACTGTTGCACTTGTGGGATTCCCTTCGGTGGGTAAGTCCACGCTTCTGAACAAGCTTACGGGTGCACATTCCGAGGTCGGTGCGTATGAGTTCACGACCCTTGACGTGATCCCGGGTGTACTGGAATACAAGGGAGCGACCATCCAGATACTTGATGTGCCGGGTCTGGTAAGAGGTGCAGCCAGCGGCCGTGGCCGTGGTAAAGAGGTCATCTCTGTTGTGAGAAACTCCAATCTTGTGCTTTTCCTGCTGGACGTGTTCCAGACCGAGCACTATAATGTGCTGATGCAGGAGCTCTACGATGCAGGTATCAGGGTCAACATGTCCTCGCCGGATGTCACCATCAAGAAGAAGGACAGGGGTGGTGTGATAATCAGCACCACCATCGAGCTTGAACTTTCCGATGACCTTATCAAGGCGATCCTGGGGGAGTACAAGGTACACAATGCCCACGTGCTTGTCAGGGAGAACATCAACATGGACCAGCTCATCGATGCCATGATGGCAAACAGGGTGTACATCCCTGCTGTGATCGTCATCAACAAGGTGGATATGGCCCACGAGGAGATCCTGGAGTTCTGCAGGGAGAAGTTCCCAGAAGCTACTTTCATTTCCGCCAATGAGGAGAAGAACCTTGAAGCGGTCAAGGACTTGATCTACGAAGCTCTGGACTTCATCAGGGTATACCTGAAACCACAGGGTGGCCCCGCAGACATGGACGAGCCGATGATCGTGACCAACGGTGTGACCGTGGGGGATATCTGTGACCGTCTGCACCGTGATTTCCGTGAGAAGTTCAGGTATTCCCAGATATGGGGACCTTCAGCCAAGCATCCCGGTCAGCGTGCAGGTCTTGACCACAAGCTGATGGATGGTGATGTGCTGACCCTCATTATCCAGAAATGATCAATATTTTGCACAACAAATAAGTATTATTGTGCAATATGCAGGATGTGAAGTCCCGTAGGGTAGTGGTCAATCCTTCAGGCCTTTGGAGCCTGGGACCCCGGTTCGAATCCGGGCGGGACTATTATTATTCATTTATTCCTGTTGTTCTATCTTCTTCAAAAAAAGCATTTTCGAGTGTTATCTGGCACATTCCATTATTTTCAGACATCTCTTATTTTTTTTAATGTTCATGTTTCGAACAGGAGATCTCAACGAACCATTTTTACCAAATCTATATATTTGCTGCCAGAGAATTAAATTAGGATTCTATATCTGTCGGATGCGATGGTGGGAATTATGGAACAATATTTTGAAACTATATTTAATTCCGTAAATGACGGAATTCTTATCCATACTTTTGATGGCCGTTTTCTGGAAGTGAATCGCATAATGTGTGATGATCTGGGATATCAGAAAGATGAATTGCTACAGATGATGGCATTTGACATAACCCCTCCGGAGATCAGAAAGGACATCGGCAGACAGATTGCTGAGAAAATGTAGCAGGGTGGCGGTATCGTTGAGACCGTGAGTATTTGTAAGGATGGCACCCATGTACCGGTTGAACTCAATATCCGCCCCATTGAATACAAAGGAACTCCTGCAATCCTGGCAGTTGCCAGAAATATAACTGAACGCAAGAATGCAGAACGAAAACTGAGGGAAAGTGAGGAGAAATTCAAGACGGTTTTTGAAAATGCTAATGATGCGATCTATGTAACTGGCCTTGATGGAAGGTTCCTGGAAGTCAACAAGATGGCCTGCAGGCAACTGGGTTATAGTCGGAATGAGCTTCTTCAGATGACGCCGGAAGATCTGGATTTTTTTGATGGTACAATAGAGGTATGCAAACGCATCAGTCAACTTCTTCAGGATGGGCACAAAATCTTTGAGTCAACTCTTGCCCGTAAGGACGGATCTATATTCCCGGTTGAGGTAAATATCCGACTTATTGATTACATGGGGGGGAAGGCCATTCTGGGTGTTTCAAGGGACATGACCGAACAAAAGCGCGCAAATGAGGCAATGCTCAATGCCAAGCTTGCGGCTGAAGATGCCAGCCGGGCCAAATCAGAATTCCTCACGAATATAAGCCATGAACTGAGAGCTCCTCTCAATTCGATCATCGGATTCTCGGAAGTACTTTGCAGTGAAAATATTGGCACTCTGAATGAGACTCAGAAACGGTATGTTTCCAATGTTAACAGGAGTGGCAAACATCTTCTGGAACTGATTAATGACTTACTTGACCTGTCAAAGGTCGAGGCCGGTAAGATGGAACTGAACCCTCAAAAGTTTGCTGTTCATGACGTCATCAATGAAATATAGGATACCATGATGCCTCTGGCAACAGAGAAAGGAATTGAGCTGAAGTGCGTGGGCATAGATAAAGTTTTCATTGTAGCGGATGCCATGAAATTAAGGCAGATACTTTACAATCTGATGAGCAATGCGATAAAGTTCACGGACCGGGGTGGATATGTGACCATCGAAACACGTTCTTCCGATGATAAGATCTCCGTTCTTGTAAAAGATACCGGTATAGGCATTTCAGTCGCGGATCAGGAGAAACTGTTCCGTCCCTTCATCCAGATCGATCCTTCGGATGCAAGAATACATGGTGGCACCGGACTTGGCCTCAGCCTTGTGTAGAATTTTGTTGAATTGCATGGCGGTGAGGTCTGGGTTGAAAGTGAGGTTGGGAAAGGAAGTACATTTTGGTTTACTATACCAACAGATCTTGTGGATCCGGCTTTATGATATCGAATTATATGTCCTGCCGGATTAGGGGGATCTTGTCTTTCTTGTTATTTCAAAGTCAATATCCTTTTTTAAAATCATTGGATGTATCCTAAGAAGAGTGCATTTTACCGTAATTCTATTTTAATTAAGAACTAATAATATAGTATGTCATCTCCAAAAAATACAGTATTTCAACTTCTCATGTAAGCGGCCTTTGAAAACGGTATTCTTCACATTGCTCATATTTTTCTCTCTTTTCATATGCACTTCTCCAATAGTGATTGCTGCGGATTCGCCTGAAAGTCTGTATGGCTTTGAGCTTGCCTCGGAAACAAGCTATGGCTTACAGGATGCAAATGGAGATATCATCGGTGAAGAGGTCGTGTTTGCCTATGGTGATGATTCAGGATATGGTTATGAGATCGCCATGTCAAATCTTTTCTCGCAAGAGCAGGCAAACAATTATTTCCAGCTCCAACAGGCAGAACTTATCGAGGGGTTTGAATCCGGTTTTTATGGTGCGGATGTGAAGGCTGCGGAGAGCGGAATGCAGTTTGACAGGATCGCCTATGATGCCGAAATAAACAACATAAAGATACAGCTGATCGTTTTCAAATACCATAATTTTGTCATCTCAATTGTCGATCATTCTAATTACGGGATAGCATCCACTCTTGAGCAGCATTCAAAAGCATATGTTGATGAGATCTATATCTCTGCTCAGAAGGTCAGCATTACGGAGGTTGTCGGGACTGTTGAAGAACTGGAAGGCCGGGTGGAAGTGCTGCATCCGTGGTCTGATCAGTGGGAGAAGATCAATGAAAAGAACGAGATACATGAAGGCGATCAAATAAAGACATTGAGGGGGTCGAAGGTAACTTTAAAATTTGATGATGGAAGGTCCCGGATCAGGATGGAAGAAAGGTCGTTTATCGAGATCTCCACTCGGGTTGAAGAAGACAATACTGATAAAAATGTAAGGTTTATCAAACTATTTTTTGGTGGGGTATGAACGAGAGTCCAGAAATTGGCTGGAATGTATCTTTTCGTCACCACTCCCACAGCTGTGACAGGGGTTAAGGGAACTGAGTATGTGGTCTATCACGATCCTGACATGTCTGTTGACAGGATCTATGTTCAGGATGGGATCGTTGAGGTAACAACAGCGAATGAGGTAATTGATCTCTATGAAGGTGAGAAGATCACTGTTCAGGATAGCTATGCAGGGACTGTTCTGAAACTTGGGGATGAAGAATGGGATGGCCTGATAGGGGATTTCGGAGGGGATATTTCGCCAGAAGATGTTGATGCTGAAAATGAGAATTACCCTCCTGTTGGAAGTGGGGACGGGGATGCTTCAATGGATGGCTTCACTGCACCGGGCTTCTTTGCAATGGTGATGATGGCCGTAGTTGTGTTCAGGATTAAGAAAAAATAACCCTTTTTGAAAGGGGCAAAAATAAAAAGTGAAGGATGATGAAAGATCCCTTATTTCTTTCATCCTTTTTTGTTAAGGTCCGAATAGGATAAGGTTATGGGAACCGTTTTCTTTTATTCTTCTTCCGGTCTGGATCTTCTGGTTTCCAGAAGGTAGATCATACCTATCATGGAAAATCCGATCGTGGTTAAAAGCAACGGGATCATTTTGGATGAGCTTGTATGATTCCCTAAATGTGGGGTTAAGTTGTAGATTAGTGCCAATGAGATTGCCACTAATGAAACGATGATTATTTTGACTTTTTTCTCTTTTATGTTACCACCACTGATAACTTTGTGTATAAATTTCCATTGTCTTTTGTATGAAAACTACTATGTATTATTTAACAGTTTCCCTTGTCATTTCTGTTGAAAGTCCGGAAGTAACGATATAAGACGGCCATTTTTTACACAGATGCTAATATTTTTGCTCAAATGTACTTCCCTGTCCATAATGGCGATCCTGAATGGGGGTTTTGATCAGCGGAATAGAAAGAACTCCCTGTAATCTGAAAACGAGAATATGGCCCATGGGGTCCGGGGCATATGGATGGCCACTGATATGACCTGATGGCCTTCCACTTTATCCTTTGGTCTTAAAATCGTCTGAAGCTTACTGCCTGCAATTTCGAAAAACCTCTCCAGTATGCATTATAGAGTTCTCTTCCGGGCTTCAACCACGCTTGCATGCGGCTTCCGAAGATGGGCATGCTTCCCATGCTGGTCATAAAAGCTCCCGTGAGTATGAGTCCGCATCCTATGATCGTACTTTCAAATATTGGGTCGTTGAGTAACATGTAACCGAAGAATATGCTGCTTACCGGTTCCAGTAGTGCGATAACGCTGGCCTTCCGGGCTTTCATGTTCACGGCCCCGTTGAGATATATGAGGGTTGCAACTGCTGAGATCCCAAGCCCCATTTGAATGAGGTTGCCGAGGTTATCGAGGACGACCTGGCCGGAGACACTGGTGGCATATGGTGATAGGATCAACATTCCTATGAGGGTTGACCAGAATACCATGGTAACTCCTGAATAGTCCTCTTTCAGATGGTCTATGGTCAGACTTCCGGCTGCACTTGAAAGTCCGGATATCAGTCCGAAGAATATGCCCAGCGGAAAGTCACCTCCCATCCCGGCGGAGGAAAAATTACCGGGGTCGATAAGCATCAGGATGCCTGCTACGGATATTGCCAATGCTATCATGCTCTGGTTGCTTATCCTCTCCCTGAACAGCAGGGGCGATGCCAGGGTCACATATACCGGAGCTGTATAAAGTAACATGACCGCAATGGACACGCCCGCATACTTCATGGAAAGGAAATATGAGAACACACATGTGATGTTCAAAATCCCTCTTAAAAGCATATATGGCTTCTTTTTCGACAAATAAAAGTCTTTATACTTTTTTGTAGCGATAATAAAGGCTATTATCCCAATTAATCCAAAGAAGAATCTATAGAACAATATGGAACCAATTTCCATTCCATTTATGCCTTCTAATAACACACAAACGCTTCCATACATAATACAGGACGTAATAATGTATATTGAAGGTTTATTTGAGGTTCTATCTATTCTGAGCATTGGACGCCCTGAATGGAATGCTGAGTATATATACTTATTTGAAATTAACAATTATTAAAAATAGATATGAAGATTAAGGAGTTTATTTCGTTTAATATAATTTTATATTGATTATAATTTGATATTTGTAAAGATGATGTCCATTTTAGAGATCTATTTCACATAAATACATTAAAATATGCTCGATGAGCCCACTTTTTGGGATTTTTTGAGGGGAACTTTTAGAGGATTTTCTTCGATCAATTTTTTGTTCATATTTAGATCCCACAGTATTCTCGATAATTTTAAAAAGATTTATAAATTATTTCAGTTATCATATTTTCCGGGATGTAGAAATAAATGAAACACTATGAAGTCGTTGCAGCAATAATCATTGATGATAACAAGGTTCTATGTGTTCAAAGAGATCATGGGAAATACGATTACATTTCTTTAAAATATGAATTCCCAGGTGGGAAAATTGAATCTAATGAAACTGAAGAACACGCGTTAGAACGCGAGTTACTAGAGGAACTTGATCTTAATGTAGAAATTGAGAGAAAGTTTTTAACTGTAAATCATCAGTATCCTGATTTTAGTATTACTATGCACAGTTTCATTTGTAGTGCTTTAACTTCAAACTTGAACCTTAAAGAACATATTGCATTCAAGTGGGAATATCCAGAAAATTTATTGACTTTGGATTGGGCAGAAGCAGATCTTCCAATTGTCTCAAAATTAATGAAGGAATGTTAAAATGGATAATTTTCCTGTTCATTTATTAGATAGCTTGAAAACTGGGTTCATTGACCGGTCATTTGCTTCAAAAAAGGAGTACATTCCAGAATTAATAGTAAACGATGCCGTTAATGGGCAAAAAGTACTGCAAACTATATCTCGAGAACTAAAAAATTGTGACGAATTTTGGTTTTCAGTGGCATTTGCAACAAAGAGTGGCGTAGCTTCTTTAATAAATTCATTTCAAGAACTTGAAAGCGCTGGGATTTATGGAAAAGTATTGGTTTCCCAGTATCAATATTTTACTCAACCAGAAGCACTGAGGTGCCTATCAAAGCTTAAAAATATTGAATTAAAAATCGCAGTAGGTTGTGATTTTCACGCAAAAGGCTATCTTTTCAAAAAGGGAAATCGATATAACTTGATTATTGGGAGTAGTAACCTCACAGCTAATGCATTATGCTCAAATAAAGAGTGGAACCTAAAAATTTCAGCGACTTGTGACTCTAAATTGATAGCTGATTCAATTAACGAATTTAAGAATGAATTTGAAAATGCCATTTCTGTGGATGATGAATTCATCAATTCTTATGCAGTAGATTACAATTTGCAAAAAAGGTTTATTTCAGATTCAAGAAAAAACATTGAATTCCATCACACCGATTCTATAGCTGCTAATGCAATGCAAAAAGAAGCATTAGCAAACCTGAAAGATTTAAGATCAAATGGAAAGGATAAAGCCCTGCTAATTTCTGCAACAGGAACAGGTAAAACATATCTTTCTGCATTCGATGTGAAAGCATATAATCCTAATAAGTTTTTATTTGTAGTACATCGTAGAAACATTGCAGAAAATGCTATGAATAGTTTCAAAAAGATCTTTGGAAACAGCCGAAGCATGGGAATCTACTCTGGGAATGAAAGGGAAATTGATGCTGATTTTATATTTTCAACAATTCAGACCATCTCTCGAGATGAACATTTAATCCAATTTACCGAAAATCATTTTGACTATATTGTTATAGACGAAACTCATCGAGCAGGAGCAGAAACTTACCAAAAGATCCTCAATCATTTCAAGCCCAAATTTTTGTTGGGTATGACCGCTACACCTGAAAGGACAGATGGGTTCGATATCTTTTCTCAATTTGAACACAATATTGCATACGAAATACGTTTGCATAGGGCTTTAGAAGAAAAGATGTTATCAACATTCCATTATTTTGGAGTAACTGATATTACGGTAGATGGTCAAGTTTTGGATGAAGATGCAGCCTTTTCTTTGTTAACAGCAGATGAACGTGTAGGTCGGATCACTGAAAAAGCTGAATTTTATGGTTGTGACAATGGTTGTGTGAGGGGGCTTATCTTTTGTAGCAGTGTAGATGAGAGTCAAGGACTTTCTGATGCGTTTAATGCAAGAGGTTACAAGACTATTTCATTATCTGGCAAAAATAGTGAGGCTGAACGAATTAATGCGATAAACAGATTGGAGAGTTACAATCCTTCTGAAAAATTGGATTATATCTTTACTGTTGATATCTTCAATGAAGGAGTAGACATTCCAAAAGTAAATCAAATTATTATGTTGAGGCCCACATCATCGGCCATAATTTTTGTACAACAATTAGGTAGAGGTTTGCGTAAAGCTAATGACAAAGAATTCCTTACTGTGATTGATTTCATAGGTAATTATAACAATAATTACTTAATTCCAATTGCGTTGTATGGGGATACCACTTACAATAAGGATACTTTGCGTAAGTTGATGCTAAGTGGGAGCAGTTTGATTCCGGGTGCTTCAACTATCAATTTTGATAAAATTACGCATGATAGGATTTTTGCAGCAATTGACAAAGCGAACTTGCATCTCAAAAAAGACCTTGTCAAAGACTATGAGCTCTTAAAGTTCAAGGTTGGCAGAATTCCTATGATGATGGATTTTGTAGAGCATGGTTCTCGAGATCCACAATTGTATGCGAAATATTCAAAATCCTATTTTAACTTTGTATCAAGCCAGGAAGAATCCTTGCAAAACAAACTATCGAAAAAGGAAATCAAGCTACTCGAGTTATTCTCCAATGAGATTGCAAACACCAAAAGGGTTGAGGAAGTTATTATTCTTAAGAAACTGATCGCTGGAGATATTCTTCTAAAGGAAGAATTAAAGGCGATTATTTTTGATAAATATGGCATTTCGATTTCCGATGAAACAATAGAATCGTGTATTAAAAACATTAATTTTGACTTTGTGACTGAAAATCATAATAGGAAACTAATTAGTGTCAGTGAAATATATGGTCTAAGCATTGTTTCCTATACAAACGAAATTATATCATTTACTGATGATTTTATAAAATCGCTGAAAAATGAGACTTTCCTGCGCTTTTTAAATGATATGCTGGATTATTCTGAAACAATTTATGATCGAAATTTTGACAAAAATAAGTATGTTGATGGTTTCGTATTGTATCAGAAATATTCTAGGAAAGACGTTTTTAGAATTCTGAACTGGAATCAAAATCCATTAGCACAGAATGTTGGAGGATATCTTATCAGTCCTGAAAAGACAAATTGTCCAATATTTGTCAATTATCACAAAGAAGAGCACATTTCGAGCACTACAAAATATGAAGAAGGGTTTGTTAACAATTCTGAATTTGAATGGATGTCAAAATCGAGAAGAAAATTGGACAGCAAAGATGTTGCTACCATCAGAAATTACAGAAATGGATTACGTTTGCCTTTATTCATTAAGAAGAGCAATGGGGAAAGTGATGATTTCTACTACATGGGTGATGTAACGCCTATTGATGGTAGTTTCAAAGAAGCTACTTTGGTTGATGACAACAACAAAAACGTTTCAGTTGTAAAAGTAAGGTACAGGATGAATCATCCTGTCGAAGATTCTATCTATGAATATATTACAGCACCAAGTAGTTAATGGAGCTTGAATGGACTAATGTCCTGTCAAAAATTCGATTCTCGATTTTTTCTTATTCCATCACCAGAAGCTCCGCCATCTCCTCAAGATCGTCTGCAGCTTTTGGATCGGCTACTATTGAATGCATGGATCCGCCGTTATCTCCTTTGAAGCGGGGGATGATGTGGACGTGGACATGGGGTATTGTCTGGCCGGCTACGGGCTTATTGTTCAGGCCGATGTTCGAGCCGTCTGCAGATACGGCTTCCTCTACCATTTTTGCGATCACTTTTACGGTGGCAAAAAGGGCTCCGGCTTCCTCGGCAGGCATGTCGGTGAAGTTCTCGTAGTGCTTCTTGAGGGTAACCACTGTGTGTCCTTTAGAACAGGGGTTTATGTCAAGGAAAGCATAGGTCATTTCGTCTTCGTAGACCTTGTATGATGGGATATTTCCCTTTATGATATTGCAGAACAGACAATCCATATTTCGACTCCTCAGTTATATTCCGGTCTTTACTTATATAAAGGGTTCTACTACTGCCAGATTATTTAAACCGCTTAATTATGTGGAAAGTGGTTAGCACTTTTTGCGCAGGGCAACAAGTGCTATTGCCAGCAGGGCAGCCAGGAGGGTGAATGCTGGAGTCTGATTGGTATCGTTCTCCGGGGATTCTGCTGGTGTGGGTTCCGGGCCGTCGTAGTATTCGGTGGAGATGTAGGGGAGGACTGCTGTGAAACCTGAGCTTACCAGAGGTTCAGAGTTGTTGGGTTCATATATAGCATAATAAATGTCTAGAGGTACAGAACCACCTGCCCAGTTTTCAGTAGGGACTACTGTCCACTCATAGGTCTGTGTAGAATTTATCTCACAAAAGTCTCCTTCGCTATACATTCCTAGTTGGGATGTAGGTCCGCTAATTATCTCAAAGTTATCTTTTCCTAATTCCGTTAATTCAACATAGACGAAACTATTTTGGTACACTTTGATGTCTATTCTAATTGTGAATGGCTCTCCAATTTTTAAATTTGGTTTTGCTGCTTCCAGTCCTAATAATTCATCATTATAATATACGTCGTATGTATAGACGTCTCCATAGGGATTGTATGCGGATGCATTGTTTATTATGATCAAAAATACAAGACATCCAAATATTATTCTTGTAATCATTTTTAGCCTCTTATTTCAGTTGATAATGTGGAATATCCAATTGATTCTTCATTTCGATTGCCAGCTTTATCTCCCACTCCTTTTGGTCCTGTTCCTACTACACTAGCAGCATATCCATTAAATTGGAACACAATTGGTTGATTTATACCAATTGTAATTGGTTGGCCATTATTACCAAATTTATACGGATGTGTTATGAGTTCTTCTTCCCGCACATACACCTGCCCCTCATGCCCGATATAAGCATTCAAAATAACCTCATTGTCATTATCGGTCACCTCGAAATACTCGTACTTGCCGATCACATCGTAGGTCCAGACATTGACCGTGAACATCCAGTGCGGGGGGAGGACGGGAAGTCCCATGGGGACGTGTTTCATGGTCTTTTCCAGGCGGTCGTTGACCTTCTCCGCGATGTCTTCGCTTAGTCGGGTGGTGGCGTCGTCTGTCAGCTTCCGGAGTTCGGTGTTGACGGCTGCAAAGGAGGCGTCTATCATGGCGCTGTTGTCAATTATCACTGCGCTGATGCCGTTTGCGATACCGATGCGGACATCGGTGTCCAGGCGGTTGAGGACGGCCTGCATCTCATCGCCGGTGAGGTCGGGATTGTCCTTTATGATCTCAGCTCTCAGTTTTAGGGAGATCCAATTGGCGAGGGTTCCGTTGGCGGACTGGTTGATGATCTGGGCATTGGAAAGGCTGTAGAGGTGGTTCCGGCTGATCGCGGTAACCTCGGTCTCTGCTATCCAGAGGGAGACCACGGGGTCGGCTTTGATCTCATCTGCGATCATTTCCGGAATGTTCTCTCTCATCCGGCTGCTGTAGGTGGTGGTAAGGCCGGTGACCTGCTGGTCCAATGCCGTGGTGTCAAGGGGGACGGCCTGTTCGCTCAGGTTCTGCTCCAGCGCTTTGACCTCTGTGCTGAGATCCTCGATGCTGCTGCTCACCATCTGTACAGTGGCTTCCTTTACCGGGGCGCTGGTCTGGTCCAGAAGGCCGGCTATATCATCTGCGATCCCGGTGGAGAACACGCAGGTGTTCCTCACGCCCAGGGGGTAGATGGTCATACCCTTCGGGTCCTTCAGCTCGTACTCTCCCCTAAGGTCGAACTCCGGGTCATGGTAGAGGTAGTCCGGGTACTGGTCCACCACCAGCGTCATGCCTTCGGTCCAGTTGTACTTGCTTTCGGGCATGCCTGTAATGGTCATGGTGTCTATGATCCCCATCTCGGTTCCCAGTGCGGTGCCGGCCATGCTCATGGCAGGGTTGTTGAAAAGTGAGAGTGAGCCGGAGGTCACGCTGTCCAGTGCTCCGGTGTCAAGGTCGGGGATGTCAACGTTAGCTTCGTTGAGCTTCTCCAGCAGGTAATCGTTGAGGTCACTGTTCAGCTTCCGGTTCTGGTATTCGATCTCCTCCATCAGTTTGAGGTAAGCCTCATTTTTAGCGATATAACGGGCTGCATCGCTGCTTACGTACATCTCGCCGCCGGTCAGGTAATGCTGGCGGTCCACGTAGTTTTCCGTGTCCCGGCTGAGATCGCCTGTCAGCTCCTTTGCAGCCTCGTACCTGAGGAGTGTCGGGTCTGCACCGGGGTTGTTCATCAGGGATACGTTCACAGCGGGATCATCTGATTCGATGGAGGCGACCATTTCCAGCAGTTCCTCAGCCACCATCCTGTGGAGCCAGTCCGGGATGTCGCATTCCACCACCTGCTCCTGAAGGTAAAAGTCATTCAGGAACAACAGGTAGCGATTCTCTATCTCGTGGATATCGACGTACTGGTCCCTGTACCTGTCAGCAGCATCACTGCAGGCCGGGTCATGGCGTTCGATCCCGTCGATCTCAATGGTGGTCTCCCTGTACTCCCGGGTAACCGGGTCATCGTAGGAGGCGATGCCTTCATAGGTTCCGGTAGGCGGACGCTTGTGGTAGAGTATGCTCAGTTTTTCAGTCTCGGTCACAAGGTGAGATGTTGAACGGGTCTCAGTGGTGGTGTAATATTCTGTCTTCGATCCTGTGCCTGATGATGAATGATGACTGTATTCCGGGATCCTTGCTCCAAACTCATTAGTGTGATATCCGGTGATCTCCTTCCATTTGTAGGTATAGTAATATGTGTAGTATATCTCCCACTTCGAAGTGACCCTGTAGTCGATATTGTATGTCACGTTCCAGTCGAACACATGGTCTTCGCGCTCAAGGTATCCTTCAGTACGAACCACTCCTGTAACATTGTCGTTCTCCCTGTGGCGGAAGACCGGCGTTATTGTGACCTCTGTCTGCACTGAATCGAGGGTCACGGACGCATCAGTGACCTTCCAGCCTGTGAGAGTCCCCCTTGGAGGATTGATTTTCGGGCTTAACGTTCTTTCATAAGATCGGTCCCATGAGCTGTTCCAGAGATATGATGGTTCAATGGCTCCGGTGTGCTCTCCATCGATCCCGTATGAGGCTTTCCAGGAAACCGTGTGATAGTTGTAGGACGCTGAATTCACTTTCCCGCTGGTATAGGTGAACACCGGCACAGTTCCATTGAAACCATCCCTCTTTACCTGTGCCTGCACTCCTGCAGAATAGACCCTCTGTGCAACATCATGCACAAGGTCATGTTCCCCGGTCCAGATGTGGTCGTTGAACACCCAGCCGTCCACAAGGCTCGGGATGTAGTCCGATGCTGCAACAACGATGTTTGCCTGCTCATCCACCTGATCGAAGCTCGTGCCGGTGGCTGTCATGGATTCGCTGATCCCTTCCTCTATGTCGATGCTGAATGAATCTTTCTGAGCCAGCCCCTCGTAAACAGATGTCAGGTTTGCAGAGTTGTTGGAACCATTGATGCCGTACTCGTCGGCTGTTCCGTATACGTCCTCGTAGAAGACCTTGCCGTTGTAGTATGTGGTGTACATCAGTGCCCGGGGGTCAACCGAGTCGAAGGTCCGCTTCTGGGAATAGGCGGCCCCCGCGTTCACAGCAGATGCCAGTGCCGGGTTGGTGATAATGTTCAGCGGGCCGTTGGCATAGTGCTGCCAGGGTCCGTAGGTGAACGAACGTATGTTCATGGCCCCCAGGACGATGTTCGATGTTTCGGCACTGTTCAGCGAGCGCTCGTATTCCGTGGTGAGCTCCTCCAGCAACGGCTCTCTTGAGGTCACAAGCGTGGAAATGTCCATGCTGCGGTTGATAGTCTCGCCGGTCTCAAGGTCAACAAAGGTATAGTTCAGGTCCCGGATGGTGAAAGTGTAATAGATGGGATATGTCCGTTTGTCATCGTTGATCTGCCTCTCAAGCGTACCGTTGATCTCCTCTATGATGATCTGGCGTGGTCGGATGTCCGGTTCCACGTTGATGGCATAGCTGTCATAGACGTAACTGTTATACTGGTAGTTCCCCGTGACCAGCTCGTTGAAATGTTTTGCAGAGATGTCCTTTACAGGGTTCATGGCAACGCTGAACCAGTCGGTTGCCTTCACGCTGCCTCCACATTCCAGCTCAATGGTGCCGTATCCGGCTTCAATCTCCAATGACAGCAGGAAGCTCTCCTCAAAAGAAACTGTCTTCCAGAAGCTCACAGCTTCCCCATAGTCCACGGATTCGATGGTCTGGCCTTTGCTGTCCTTTATCCTCAGTATGATGTTCTGGTCTTTCCAGAGGGAGGAGATGCTGTACCACACATCCGAAGGCAGGTCGATCCTGACATACAATGTATCCCCGGCCTCAAGGTCATGCGTTCGGGCATTGATCATGAAATCATCTTCAGATGTCGTACCACCCGATGTGCTCACAGGCTGGATTATCGGATGTTCCCCTTTCCATTTCAGGGCTTCCATGCCTGCATAATTGAGACATCTTGACAGGTCTGCAGAAGCAAGACCGATGGCGATCTTCTCGGGGTCCGTCTTCTCGGTGGTATATATCGTCTGAGCGATCTCGAAGTCGGTCTGCAGGAAACAGGCAGAGATGAGCACAGCTCCCAGTATCACAAAGATGCCGATCACCGAGAACGGGATGTAGGCATCGTTATTACTGACCAGTGCTCTCACTTTTACCAGTGGGTTGCAGCAACTGTATGCGGATCGCTTCGTTTTTCTGTCCTGTGGATCTCTTGGGGCTCGCACAGATTCGTTTTTCATGGCTCCACCTGCCATCTGTCTCCCCATTTAGCCGGGGGATCAGTTTGTTCTGGCAAGTCTTCCGGTTAATGGTTTATATAAATATTTAATAGCAGCAACCTTATTTTTTCACAAGTTAATATTTACAAAAAGAAGCGGGATTATATCTTATTCAATGTTCAGCTCTTTCCTGATCGCAGAAGATGAGGTCCCGTTGTCCTCATACTCTTCCAGCGGTACGACCTCACAGAGATCGGATATCTCCTGCTCTATATTCAGTCCCACCTCCTTTCTCCTGAACACAAGGAAGTGGATGTTCTTTTCCCTGAACTCCGCCAGCATGTTCCTCATATCCTCTTCGTTGCGGTAGTATCGGGTCTTGAAAAGGCGGTTGGCAGTATCGGCTCCGATGATGAACGTGGCGTTCTCAAAGAGCTTCACCTTCTGGATGAAGAGCGGGGCAACAGTGAGGTAGATATTCCCCAGGAAATCCCTGTCCCCGTATTCCCTGAGCGAGTCAAGCCTTTCCTGAAGCGATATGAGATCTATCGGAGGCTTGTCAACATTTGTGATGGAGATCTCGAAATGGACCTTTTTCCCCAGTTTTTGATAGGCCTGCCTGGCCATTATAATGTGATTTTGATGGCACGGGTTAAAAGACCCTGAAAAGATGACCTCTGGTCTGTCGGCAACTCCTCCCTCCCTGAGTTCCAGTTCGACAACATCCGGCATGAGGTCCGTGTTTTTCATTATACTGTCCGGCCGGGCCAGCATCTCAGCAATCTCCCTGGGAACTGTCGCTTCCATGTCTTCGATAATTTCTCCCCTGTCCAAAAGTCTGTCAGTAAGCATCTCCCTGTTCCAGCCACATTCCTTTGCTATTGAATCTATTATCATGCAGGCCGAGATATGCTCTTCTTCCTCTCTTGAACGGCCGGTTGTGAGCCTTAGCATTCTTACTACTGTCCTGTCAAAGGACTGGATGCCGACATATATCTCATGTTCACGTCCTTCGCGCTCAGCCGTTCCTGTTGAGAGCTTGCAGGAGGCAGCCACACCTATGAGGTTCTGGCTGTGGATTCTGTCATCATTCTCTTTAAGGGATAATGCACGGCGGTATGCTGCCATTGCCATGGACCTGACGGTAGTTGGTGAAGCGTATTTCTCGGGCTTCCTTCCAATAAGGGTGTCAAGAGCTTCAGGACTGTAAGGCACGATAGCTTCAAGGACCGTTGCAGAACCTCCTCCGTATCTCAGGAGCTGGCCGATAGCTTCAGTTCCGCCTCCGGTAATTGCAAGAACGATCCTCCAGGGCTGGCTATGGATGTACATGACCCTGTCGTGCAGATTTTCCTCATTTTCATGGCCTGAAAAACGTTTCTCTTTCTTCTCCATCAGGCAGGAATCTGTATCGAAAACCACATAAAGTTTTTGATGATCAAAATGCCCTTTCGATCATTAAACCGGAAAATAGGTCGTAGAAATAAAGGATGAATTTTCGATAATTCTGAGTATCTAATGTATCTAAGTTTATCTTGTGATGTCCTTTTTATTGATAGGACTCATTAGGTGTGTCATGAAAAAATATAATGTTTTTAACCCAATCCCTGCCGATCTGACCCATGAGGTTTTCGAGCCCCTGGTGGATCAACAGGGATTATTGATCGAGCGTATCATCTCCAAAAAACATGTGACTCCGGAGGGACAATGGTACGATCAGGACCGGGGCGAATGGGTCATGGTGCTGCAGGGGGAGGCGAAGCTGATGTTCGAAGATTCGGAGGTGTTGCACCTCTATCCCGGCGATCATATTAACATTCCTGCCCACTGCAAACACAGGGTAATCTGGACCAGCGAGACGACCGAGACCATCTGGCTGGCAGTACATTATTGAGGGCTGGACCTGCTCTCAGTCCCTTTTTGTCCTCACATATATGCTGTCGGCAATTTCCCTGTCAACTGCATATCTTGTATGGTTCAGGTCGAAGACATAGGAAGGATACGACTGCACAAGCTTTACCGGAATTCCGGGCAGAACTCCCATTGCCAGCATCTTCTGCATCTTTTCCTCTTCCCGCATATTGAAATAAGCGATGGTTCCGCTTTGTCCGTTCTTCAGTGCCGAAAGTGAAGCAACTACATGCTCCAGTTCCTCCTTTGCCTTTATACAGCACTCACCCTCAGGTATCGGTCTTCCATGAGGGCATGTACGTGGGTGACCAAGCAGGATACAAACGTTCTCATCGATACCATTGTAGAGGATATGCTCGAAATCACACGCAGAGCTGTGTATATACTTCTCTTTGGTGTTCAGGACATCTGCAAGTAGCCTCTCGGCAAGGCGATGTCTTCTGACAACGGTCCTGCCGTTTGCAGCCCCTTCTTCTGTAAGGCTGGCATTTGTACCGGAGAGTGTGATGTTCTCTATCTCAAGCAGTTCCTGTATATCGGGTGAGCTCTCTTCCACCCCGAGGGATCTCAGGCTCACAGGATCTGTCCCCTCCTCGTTTATGCAGACCCACATCCTTTCCAGGATCTCTTCCGCATTCTCGCTTATCTTCATTTGAATATCCCTCTGACGATCTTTTCAAGTTTTGTTTCCCGTGGTATCTCATACCCGCAGTTCGGGCAGCGCTGCATATTGCATGAACTGAAATTCCCGCAGCCTGTACACTTTGATTTGTCAGGCTGGTCGAACTCATGGCTGCAAAGGGGACACTTCATAATACCACTCCGAACGTTGTCAGTACATAGTTCACAATGTAGCCAACCGCGAATGCGCTCGGGAAGATAAATGCAGCCATTGCAAAGGCGATCTTAGCTCCTCTCTCTTTCACGGTGACCATGAACTGTGCTATACATGGCATGAACAATGTCAGTGTGATGGCAGCGACAACTAGGTTGATGTCGGTAAGCATTCCTGCATTATACATATCGAACAGTCCAGCAGCACCGAAATCCCTCCTAAAGAACCCGTAGAGGAACATAACTCCGCCCTCGGCCGGGAGCCCTATCCACTGTGATGGGTATGAGAACAGCCTGACAGCCATCTCGAACAATCCGGTAAGCCTTCCGATCCAGATCAGCACGCTTGCCACTACGAACAGGGGCAGTACCTCAAGGAAATACCACTGCATCCTTGAATATGTCTTGATAAGCACGTTCGAAGCCTTCGGAAGCCTTAGTGGTGGCATCTCCATGAAGAAGCTTGGGCTTGCTCCCGGAAGCACCTTTGATGAGAGGAAACCGATGACCAAAAGCTCGATACCGATGACAAAAGCCCATATCAGCAGTGCCTTTGAGCTGAAAGAGAGTATACCCAGAATGACACCAAGCTGTGCGGAACAGGGGATTGCCAGTGAGAGCAGCATGCTTGCGATGATCCTCTCTCTCTTCGTCTCAAGAGTACGTGTGACCATTGTTGCCATGGTTGCACATCCGAAACCAAGTACCATAGGGATAACTGCCCTGCCGCTCATTCCCATTCTTTTGAAAGCACGGTCGATGAGCATTGCAAGACGTGGAAGGTAACCCGTATCCTCAATTATGGAGAATACTATGAAGAATGCACCCACTAGCGGCATGATCAGTGCGATGGCATAGGTCACTGCCTGTGTGAATATTCCGTACTCGCCAACAAAGAGGTCCTGTATGACCGGATATGGGACGAGGGAATTGAACTTCTCAATGACCCATGGGTTGATCATCTCTCCGAACAATGTGCTTTCAAGGTAGTCCACAACGGTTCCTGCTGCAAATCCTCCCACGAACTTGTAGAGTCCGAAATAGAGGACCAGCAAAAGTATTGGAATTCCGGTGATGGGGCTTATGAGGAGCTTGTCGATACGCTCTCTGAGTGCTGTTCCCTTTGTATCCGTGGAATTTGATCCAGGGCTTTCCGTCCTTCTATTGTTGGTCATGACAGACCCGACAATGTCATTGACGAATTCCTGTCTTTCTATCGTTATGACATAGTTAAGGGGGTCAGTATAGCTTTTTTCAGTTTCAGCGACCACCTTGCGGACCGCTGCAACATCTTCGTTATCTTCATTAATTTTTTCAAATGCAACCTTATCGTTCTGGAGAAGCAGCTGTGCAAGTGCCCTCTTTGAGATGCCATATTCGGATCCGATCAAGTCTCCTATCTCTTCGATAGCGTTCTCGAGTTCCCTGCTGTGCCTGACCCTGTTCTCCACAGGCTGATACTCATAACCGGCGATAACATCCTCAAGCCTGTCCAGTCCCTCTCCTTTGATGGAAGTTGTACAGATCACAGGGATCCCAAGCTCTTTGCTGAGCTTTTCCTCATCGATCTCAACGCCTCTTTCGGCAGCCTCGTCCATCATGTTCAGGACGAGTATGAGGGGTACTTCTGCTTCGATAAGCTGCAAGGTCAGAGGGAGCATACGCTGGATATTCTTCGCATCCACTACATGGATGTAAACAAAAGGCTTGCTGTTAAAGAGATAGCTCTGTGAAACGCGTTCTTCTTCAGTTATGGGAAGCAACGAGTACATGCCGGGAGTATCGATGATCTCATAGTCCTTTCCTGCGATCCTTCCGTTTCCCTTGCTTATTGAAACCGTGGTTCCGGGGTAGTTTGAGACAATGGCATAACTATCAGAGAAGTGATTGAAGATAACGCTCTTCCCCACGTTTGGATTTCCTACAAGGATTATATTCTCAAGGTCGCTCCGGATATCATCGTCCGTTCCGCAACATTTTTTCTTTTTGAATTTGGTGAACATTTGTTTACAAGCCTCCAACATTTAGGCTATCCTAATTTATTGGAGTATAGTTAACACGGGTATATAAATTTTGGTATACCTAACAATATGTGCCAATTAAAAAACAATTTATTATAAAATCGAAGTATGTGGCAACGAATGGAGCTATTAATGGATCTGTAATAAAAAATGCCTTCCTGAAACGAAACATCATTTCAAAGCAGCTGGCAGATCTGAAAAAAAGAGTAAGTTCTAAAAAATAAATCTTATCATTTCATTGCCGTTGCGATACTAAATTCCATCATTTGCAGGCGTTTGTGGTTTTCTTGTTCAAAGAAACTGATTGGTTCTTCTTTTTGCAGCCGGAGATCTCTCCTTTTTCACAAAATTCTCTGAAATGGAGGAAAAACTTAGGCATTTCTTCTTTGCAGTTGACGAATTCACTGAACTTTGTGAGCTTCTCAAGCGTTTCAGGTGTCACCGCATGCTCCATTTTGCATGCATCGTCATCAGCCGTCACCTCATCAACTCCAAGCAGGATAAGGAAATCGTGCAGTACACTGTACTTCTCCTTTGTGCTTCTTGCAAGCTTCTTTCCTTCAGAAGTGAGGGTAACTCCGCCATATTTCTCGTAATTGATATACCCTTCTTTGGTTAGCTTCTTGAACATCCCGGTCACACTGGAGGGGCTGACATTCAGATATTTTGCGATGTCCTTTACCTGTGAGTATCCTTTTTTCTCAATAATGGTGTCAATAGCCTTCAGGTAATCTTCAGTTCTCTCAGTGGTCAAGTGTATCCAACCTTTTTTTGGTATATCTAATTGTATCAGGATACAATGTTACATCTTATATATGTTGTGTAAGGAAAGCATTTGGCGGTGCCAGTGGTTGTCCTGTCGATCAGTCAACCTTCCGCATAACAATGGATCCATCCCTCATTTTCACCTTGATATACTGTGCCTTCTCCTCGCCTGCCTCGTACTTGTTGTAGAGCATGGCTTCAACACGTCCGGCTCCGGTGAGCCTTCGAACGTTCGAGCTATCACTTCCACCCATCCTCTTCTTTTCGGCAGGGGGGGCCGGTGGGATCTTCTTTCTGCAATAGATGGTGCCGCCAAGCATGCCTGCACCGGCATAACCTTTTGCATCATTGAACAGCAGGAAGCCGGCTTTCATGTAAGCACCTGCGAACTCACCTACGATGCCTTCCACAACAACATTGCCGCCGTTGAGGTGCGCTCCTGTATTGAGTCCCGAATCACCTTTGACTGTGATAGTGCCTTTTTCCATAAGAAGGCCGGTTCCATTGTAAACATCTCCTTCCACAAGGATCTCTGCATCGCAATTGCATCTTGATGCAAGGGTCCCTCGAAGGATCCCATCGTTCAGTACAAGTTTCCTGCTTCCTGCATCGAACGAATTTTTGAGGGGGGCTGCAGATCTGCTGCCACAGAGCAGTTCCGTGATGGATATGAACTTCCTGTATCCTTCCTCATCCGACTCGACCTCAATAATGTTTCCCAGTGGTTCTTCAATATCTCCTGTAAGGTAAAGTGTGCCTGCTGACATAGCCATGCCTGCCTCAGGCCCGATGTTCCCTTCCACAAAGATGCGTCCCGCGTTTTCGGTCTTTCCTGTTCCGCCAAAGTGTGCAAGGTCAACCCCGAGGCTATATGCGAACCTTGAACCGACACTACCCTTTATGTGAATATCTTCTCCTCTCTTCAGTTCGTCCACAAGCTGGCGATATGTATATTCAGTCCCTTTCTGGGAAGGGATCACAGAATCCGGTTCAAGTTCCTTCTCATGCCAGTAGAAATTGAAAGTGTGATCACAGAGGTGATCCACTAATGAGGTGAGTTCAAGTTCTATCAATTTGCTTCACCCATGGATGAGCTGTGGCAGGCAGCGTGTACAGACCCAGAGGCTCTCCATCTTGTGCCTGATGGGCAGGAGGTACCTTTCATCCTCTCCGGCACCGCAGCTGAAGCACCTGATGGATATGTCCGTGCTCTTTGGCTGTGCTTCTGCCTTTTCAGCATTGAACTCAACGGTCTGTCTCTCTTCGATGGTGATGGCACCTTCCGGACAGACGCCTATACAGAACCCCATGCCGTCACAGAGGTCTTCGGAAACGACCTTTGCCTTGCCGTCGATTATCTGTATTGCTCCCTCGGCACAGGGTGAGACACACTGTCCGCAGCCTGTACACTTCTCCTCGTCGATCTTGACTATCATTCGTTTGACCATTGTGATTTCTCCTTATTTTTATTACCTGCTATCAGTGATGTGTTCCCTCAACGATCTTTATGCCTGCATTCTCTATCGTTTTCCTGATCGTATCAATATGCGGGCATTCGGGATAGTTCTTCATCTGCATGCATGAGCTCAGGTGGATAACGTCCACTCCGCTTTTCTGCAGGGAACGCACCAGGCGGAACACACGCCTTCCCGAACATCCTCCGCATGTGAAGAATGCGATCATCTGTGCATTACCATCATAGTCGGTGAACTTTACTCTCCTTTCATTGAAAGCCTTAAAGCATCCTGTTCCCGGGCAGGCCTCGGATACTATATCACATCTGAGGACTGCTATTTTCACAGGCTTTTCTTCAGTAATGTTCTCACCTCATTTTTCATCTTCAGCAGAAACTTCTTTCTTATTGATGTGAGCTGCCTCTTCAACGCTCTTCCTGATTATGTATCCGGCCTCATGCAGGATGGTGTCCTGAAGTTGCGGGTCTTTGTCCATGCTCGCTGTACAAGGGTATGCGTGGTGCGCCCCGGACACGGTCTCCTTGTAGATATTGATGTCCGACCATCCAAGCTTCTTGGCTACATACCATGTTGACCCGCATGGGGCGTCCCTGAGGACCTTTGCATGTGTGAAAATGTTCCTCTCCTTGTCCACTTCTATGGTCAGCAACGGCCTGCCAAATCCCATGTCAACGAATTCGTCGATAAGTGGCTTTCCAGTTTTTACCAGTGAGCAGAACGGTTTCGGGAACTCACAGTCGATACCTTTGGCTTCAAGGGTTTCCTTTATTTGCTGGACAAGTCCTGCTGGTGCAAGTTTGGGGACCTCTATGGGTGCGATCACGGCCTTTGCACCGCACATCTCCACCATCTTCGGGAGTGTCGACAGGATGTCAGGATGCAGGTCCATGACTATCAGCAGGTCACAGTCACCCATATGTTCCGGGAGGTATTCCTCCGGTTCTTCTATGAACTGTGGCAGGTCGGCAGGGAACTCGTATATATCGACGACGCTGTCCGCGTATGACCTCTTCTTCTCCCTGCAATGGTCGCAAAGCTCTCCGCAGGATGTGCAGAAAGTGCTTGAGTTCACCACATTGCCTATGACTTTCCTTCCGAACTCTCCGGTATAGTAAAAACTGATACGCATAGCTTCCTCTCATCGATAAGGAAAATAAGCAGGGTCCTTGTCCGATCACCCTGTAAGTTGTGTTCGTAAGCAATTCGTGGGGATGGTCGGGGTCTTTGGAAAACCCCGACAGTCGTAGTAGTATGTTTGCTCAGAGTCCGACTTCTTTCTTGAAGGTCTCAAGTCCGATCTCATCAATGACCCTTCCGAGCCTGTGTTTCTTTGTGTGCGTCTTGTAGTATGTGATGATCTTATCAACAAGGTCGAGAACTTCTTCCTCATCAAGTTCCTCTGCAATGACATCTGCAAGACGTGGCTTGAGTCCGGCACTTCCTCCGACCATGACGGTGAATCCTTTTGGTGTGCCCATGATACCAATGTCCTTGATGGCGCTCTCAGCACAGGAGTTCATACACCCTGATACACCGATCTTGAGCTTTGATGGCAGTTCCATTCCATGGTATATCTCATCGAGCTTGAGCCCAAGTCCCACGGAGTCCTGCTGTCCGCGTTTACAGAATGTTGTTCCCGGACAGATCTTTACGCTCCTGACACAGAGTCCGATGGCAGCTGCAGGTTTCATATCGAGCTCTTTCCAGACGTTGTCCAGATCTTCCTCTTTTAGTCCCACTATGGCAAGTCTCTGTGCGGATGTTACTTTGATGGCAGCTGCACCGTATTTCTCGGATACGTCTGCAATCTTTCTGAGGAGATCTGGTGACGCAATACCTCCGGCGATGTGAGGTGCGATAGCGAATGTCTCCTGGTCTCTCTGAATGATTGCTCCCTTTTCAAGTAGATCTTTTGTCATTTAGTCCTCTCCTCTAAAATTTGTTGCTGTTTGTTATTAAGTATATTTGGGATACTTCTATATATAATGGCAGTTTCTTCCTTGATACTATGAAGGATTGTACCATCTACAAAACGATCGATATTATAGGCAAAAGATGGACTTTATGCATACTGCTGGAGCTTTACAAAGGTAACAACGAGGAAAAAAGGTTCAATGAACTTAAGAAGAAGTTGCAGACCATTACTCCGAAGACCCTGTCTGTAAGGCTCAAGGAACTTGAGGAAGATGGTCTTGTAAAAAGGACGCTTGACGATTCGAAGGACCCCGCAATATACACTTATTCCCTGACCAAAAGCGGAATGGAGTTCATGGAGATCATCCAGTCCATCAAGCAATGGGGTCTGGAATGGAAGTTCGAGAATAAGATCTGTGGCCTTTCCAACTGCAAGAACTGCAAGTTATGATATCATTGAACAAGCTTATGCGGGGCTTTGCTTAAAGTGCTCCGCAGCCACAACCCCTGCTCAGCAGGACATCGATGCGTGAGGCTATGTCCTGAATGTCCTCTTCAGACATGTCCTTTTCATGCATGTGTTTTTCGATTATGTGATCCATTATTTTCTGTTTCACATCACCGGTTTCAGATGCAGAACCTGTTGTGATGAAATCGCAATTGAACCCCAGATCCCTGCATTTTATGATCTTCATTTGCTTTCCCCTCCCCCTTATGTGCTCTTCAGATGCCAATATACTATTTGAATAGGGTGCATACTAATGTATGCTACATAATAGTAAAGCAGGCCTTATAGCCTGCTTATTATGTTGAATATCGGTTCCAGTTTCTTTATGTTCTCTTTGCAGAACTCATTGTCCTTACAGAGATTCTTAAGGCTTTCATATCCGGAATTTACTGTTTCAACATCCGATGGATCACAGGATGCCATTTCTCCTAAAAGATCCTCGATCTCGGTAGTTGTGCGCTCATCGTGTGTCAGTATATCCATTATTTTGCGTATCTCTTCATCAAGAACCGGTTTTATTGCCTGTTCAAAAATCGCCCCCTTCATTTCCGGTGGAACTTCCGCGGGAGCGCTTTCAATATCAATAATTTTGTTATCTTCAGGTTCACTTTCTGTGATCTCCATGGTGGACATCCTTGCGAACAGGTGTGAGAGTATTGTCTTCTGGGCAGTCAGGTACTTGAAGAATTCGAACTGCATTTTGCAGCTGTTCGCAAGCTTTGGTTTGTGATCAAGGGTCACATATGGCAGGATATTTTCATATGCTGCTGTGAACTCCTCAACCTTTTCCGGATAATATTCCTGAAGCATTTCAAGAACGCAGTCATACCATTTCAGGTATTTCCTTTGCATTATCTCGTGTATTTCCAGTCCTTCTCCTTTGAGTTCTGCTATCCTGTACTTCCCCTCACTTTCGTCTTCATTCTTTATGAATTCGACATAAGGGTACATTTTTGGCGCGAGCTCTTCGATCCAGTTAACGACAATTCCTGCGACCCTGACCTTGTTTAGTGTCTTTTGATCCATGTTACATCACAGACTTAATTATTAAAACTAAAATTAGGGTAAGGACCAATAGCAGGGCTAGTTTTCTCATGACCGGATATACATATCCGCATGCTGCGACCAGCGCTCTTATTGGTTCCATGTTTCCCTCTGTTAGCTATAAGATGGAAAATGGAGTATTGTTCACTCCTCTTCCACTTTTAGCCTGATCATGACATCGTCCTGCTTGATCTTGTTGACGACGTCCATTCCCTCAATGACCTTTCCAAAGACTGTGTGTACGCCGTCAAGGTGTGGCTGTGGTGAATGTGTGATGAAGAACTGGCTTCCGCCGGTATTCTTTCCGGCGTGTGCCATGGAAAGTGCTCCTGTTGTGTGCTTTCTGGGATTTATCTCGCACTTGATGGTGTATCCGGGGCCTCCGGTACCATTCCCTTTAGGGCATCCTCCCTGGATGACAAAGTTTGGTATTACTCTGTGGAATGTAAGTCCATTGTAAAATCCCTGTTTAATGAGCTTTTCAAAGTTTGCAACTGTCTTTGGTGCCTCCTTTTCGAAAAGTTCCAGGACGATATCACCTTTGTTTGTCTCAATGATTGCTTTTTTCATTAATGTGTCTCCTAACGGTTTTATGGTAAATTTGAATTTAAGGGTTTCTGTCAGGTCTGTAAAATCCGAATTTGACGGGTCGATAATCGATAACTTTATATGATTGCCCCGTTCATTTAGTACCAATGCTTCCAAATAATGGGGTCAGCATCTTTGTGCTGTTTTTGGAAATGCAGATAATTTAAAAAAGTTAAGGCCGATGTCGTATTCGTAATGATTTTCACCAAAATCATTTTATACGTTCAGGTTTTCTTAAAATGGGTGTTACTAAAATGATTAATTCAATCCTTGAAATGATTAAAAACGTGCCTGAGGGGCACGAGCTGTCAGGTTATATCTACTTGCTTGACGGTGCATCATCATCTATCATATGGTATGATAACATCACAAATTGCCGTGAAGTTGTAGAGGATGAGATCACCTGGCTGATCTTCGATTATATGAACCCGGACTATGGAAAATCCATTCTTCTTGTCCAGAAATCCGATGTTTCAAAGATCGACCTTTCATACGTAACTAAGACCCCTTACTGATCCTGTCTTCAGGTAGGTTTTTCAGTTCGGTCTTTTAGCACCATTCTTATATGGAATGGTGACTCGTTTATTTTGTTCCCTCTTCTTCTGAGATCTTTATTGTGGTATAGCTGTTGCTTTCTGCACTCCCTTCATTTAATCTGAAAAGAATCCTTTTTGAGATAGCTGAAGCTATGCAATGATCCTGTTGATTGTAATATTAAGGCAGTTCTCCGCCTTGAGAAGAAGATTCTGATATCTTGTAGAAAAAAAGAATTTAAAGTAATGCCAGTGGCATTACTTTGCAAGATCGTAGTTCTGGTTGACGATCTTAAGAGCGCAGAAGTCACCGCACATTGTGCATGCGTCTTCATCTGCAGATGCCCTTTCTGTCCTGACCTTCCTTGCGAGTTCTGGGTCGAGTGAATACTCGAAAACCTTTCCCCAGTCAAGGTCTCTGCGTGCCCTTGCCATTGCGAGGTCCTCGTCTCTCTTTCCGAGCTTGACCATGTCACCGACGTGTGCTGCGATCCTGGATGTCTTGACACCTTCGATTACATCCTCGAGGTTTGGAAGTGCAAGGTGTTCTGCAGGGGTTACGTAGCAGAGGAAGTCACAGCCTACTGATGCGGATGTTGCTGCACCGATCGCGGTAACGATGTGGTCGCGACCTGCACCGATATCTGTAACGAGTGGACCGAGCATGTAGAATGGCTTGCGACCGCTCATTGACTTCATGAGCTTGACGTTCATCTCGACCTCATCGAGTGGTACGTGACCTGGACCTTCGACGATTACCTGAAGACCGTACTTGTCGTGTGCTTTCTGTGCGCACTCGGAGTTGATGATGAGCTCCTGGATCTGTGCCCTGTCGGTAGCATCGTGGATCGCACCTGCGCGCATTCCGTTACCTGTGGAGAGGACAACTTCGTGTTCCTTGAGGATCTCACAAAGGTAGTCGAAGTCAGAGTAAAGTGGGTTTTCCTTCTCGTTGTGGAGCATCCATGTTGTCATGAAAGCACCGCCACGGGAACAGAGACCACCGTAACGTCCGTGTGCTTTAAGCCTGTCGAGGACGATGTTGTTGATACCTGTGTGGATGGCCATGAAGTTTGTACCGAGCTTTGCCTGCTCTTCTGTTGCGTTCCAGAGGTCATCTTCTGTCATGTGGACGATTGAACCGTCTCTCTTTGCAGCGGTGATGAATGCCTGGTACAGTGGTACTGATCCAACGGAAAGTGAGATCGCATCACAGACTTTCTTCCTGATGCCGAGGAAGTCTCCACCGGTTCCGAGCTCCATGAGTGTGTCTGCACCAGCAGCTTCTGCAGCTTTTGCCTTTGCGACTTCCATTTCCTCATCGATGATGTCTGAGGAAGCACCGATTGATGCGTTGACCTTTGTCCTGAGACCTTCACCGATACCGCAGAGCTTTACGTCCCTGTATGGGGAGGTTGGGATTACGATCCTACCTGCAGCGATTCCACGCCTGATGAATTCTGGTTCTACACCTTCGTTCTGGGCGACAACTTTCATTTCTTCTGTGATCTGGCCAGCTTTGGCATCTTCTACGATTGTCATGATTATAACCTCGTTATTAGTTGGATTAAAGAAGGGGGTATTTTATTTAAGTATTGCCGAAAAATCAACTTTAGAGTATGTAAAGTAAAATTGAATCTATTTGAGACATCCTCATCCCCGAAAAACCTCCATTTTGAAAGGACTTTTCCGATTCAAATAATCCTTATCTCCCGGACACTTTATTTCTGTCTAATGCAATCGTCTGCTTTTTTGTATCATCTCAAATAGGCAACTCTGTTTTATTTGCCAGAAGGTAAAGGAAAGTTTACTTGCATTGTATAATTTCAATGTTATTTCCCGGATGGAATATACTGTTATCCAGGAAGGTGGAAAAAAGTTATTTCTGGGAATTTAGCGCTCGTTGTTCTTGCGCAAAGTGCGCATGGTTTCCCTGTGCAATGATACTATAAGGTCGCTCAGCATTCCAAAAATAAACATCTGTATGCCTGTTAGTATCAATAAGGCTGTAAGTATCGTCATTGGTATGCGGGTAATTCCGCTTAACCATTCATTGACTACATAAAGGCCGACTCCGATACCCGATAGTGTCAGTAACGTACCGAAGATCCCGAAGTAGAACATCGGGTTGTGCAGTCTTGCCATCCTGAAGATGGTCTTTCCGATCTTGAATCCGTCCGTCATCGGGTTGAGCTTGGTATCTGCAGACGAATGTCTTGCAACGTATGTGATGGGCACCACTTCGATCTTCATCTCATGCTTTACGCTCTCAACAGTGATCTCGGTCTCGATCTCAAATCCCATCTCGTTAAGGTTGAGCCCTTTGATCGATCTCTTGTTGAAACCGCGATATCCTGTAAGGATATCCTCCAGCCAGACGCCGTATGCCAGGCCGAAAAGTTTGTTAAGGATCTTGTTCCCCGTCAGGTTCAACCTGGTAAATGCATCCGGCTCGTAGTTTGCGAATCGGTTGCCGATGGTCTGGTCAGCACGCCCTTCGATGATAGGTCCCAGAACAGTATAAATATCGCTTGCAAGGTATGTTCCATCGCCGTCTATCATGACGGTATAGGGGTCCCCGATAAGCTGAAAAGCTTCCTGGACCGCCTGACCTTTGCCTTTTCCTTCCTGAACGACGACCTTTGCACCACTTTCCTCAGCAAGCTGCCTTGTATTATCATGGCTATGGCCATCGATGACCAGGATATTCTCAAAGCCTTCCGCCTGGAAATCCTCAATAAGCTGTTTTATGGTTGCTTCCTCATTCAGGGTTGGAATGAGGATGCAAACATCGTTTTTATCCAGAGGGGCCTGAATATCCATTTACAAAAGTCCCATATTGTCAAGCTGCTGTCTTACGACCTCAACACCTTCCTCGCAGTTCTCAGGTGACTTTCCACCAGTGACCACAAGTTTTCCGGAACTGAAGATCAGTACGACAACTTTTGGCTCATCGATCCTGTAAACAAGTCCCGGGAACTGCTCAGGCTCATATTCAATGTTCTCAAGACCAAGTCCGATGGCAATTGCATTAAGATTGAGCACTGCTTTAAGGTCAGCTGAAGCGACAATGTTCTGCACGGTGATCTCCGGGTCAGCAATTGTCTCGATACCAATACCATTGAGCTTCTTTGCCATGTCTCCGATCACAGTGTGTACGTCCTCAACGTTCTTTGCACCGGTACATACCACTTTTCCTGATGTGAATACAAGGAATGCGGCCTTTGGATCGGAAACGCGATACACAAGTCCAGGGAACTTCTGCTTGTTGTATTCTGCGCCTTCGAATTCCGCTTCTATCTTTGTTAGGTCGAATTCTTCAGCAAGTTTGGTTGAAGCAACCACGTTCTCTATCTTGATGTTATATTCCGTCATGATCTTTGACTCTCGGTATTTAAGGATGGGTATATTTAGCAATACAGTATATATACTTATACCCTTCTATTTATATATGTATTTAAATAATCTTTATAAAAACGGTCATTTTTCAAGCTTTTTCAGCCCATCAATGATGGCATCGTATTTTTTGCAGACCCTGTCCACAATATCGCCTTCGACCTTTGAGTGGGTCGGCACAAGGATATCGGCACCTTCCGATATGTTCACTCCTTCACTGGATGTGCCATAATCAGGGGCTATCACATAGCCTTCGGTTGAAACCCCTAGCCTGAGGTCGCTGACGATACGTGCGATCATATCTGTTGCAGGCCTGACCTTCTTGCTGATCACCAGTGCCTTTGACACATATCTTTCCCTGAGGTCTTCGATGAGTTCAATGCTTTCATTTGCCCTGTCCGGGTCTGAAACACTTTCAAGTGCCTTTATAGCATCGATTATGTCGCCGAATGTTGTAGAACTGACCTCAATGATCTCTCCGTCATAGTTCCTGCTAACCTTCTCTTGATATCCTTTTGAGATGACCATCTTGAATATGTCAGCAAGACTTTCCAGTTCTTCCTCTGTCGGATCGTAGGCGTTGATGATCTTATAGTCCTTGATCCCGCAAAGATCGGCAAGTGAACTATACATGGGTGTGAATCCCACGAACCTTCTTCCAAGCCACCTGTCAAGCCCTTCGCTTCCTCCCTGCTGGCGGGAAAGCTCCACTATCTTCTTCTTAATGGATTCCGGATCGTTGGACTTGAGTCCGAAATAATCTGCAAAAAGGGATGTTGTCTGGAGAAGTTTTGTTCTTCCATGGGGGACGGCCTCGATGAAACCTCTTTCCTTAAGCTCACGTATGTGGTCGTATACGGAATTACCTCTCATGTCCACAAGGTCTGACTGGACCACAGGCTGGTGATAGGCTATCATGGAGAGCGTACGAAGGATCGGTGCTCTGAGCTCCTTTGGAGCGACCGGGCTCACAAGGTCTGTATATTTCGGCTTGACCTGCATCACATATCGTCCGTCAAGGTCGATGATCTCCATCCCCGACTCTCTTGTAGAATACTCTTCCATGAGCTCCTGAATGACAGGCTTTATGGCCTTTACCGGTTTGCTGACCACCTTTGCAAATGTCTGGATGTCAACAGCCCCGCCTGCCGCAAAAAGAACGGCTTCAATGATCTCCTTATCTTTCATATCCTTCCTCTTTGAATATATCATTCGGCTTCGCAGGCGGGATGGACATACAGTTCACCGAATAGTTCTTCCTGTGACAGCCATACCCTTTTTTCAGATGCAAGGAACAGCAATGAGATGTATGTCATCACTTTTTCAGAATGGCTGGTCGTGCTCTCGATCAGGTCAGAGAACATTACTTCTTTCCTGTCCCTGAAAAGCTCTTCAAGGTACTGATGAAGTTTGTCCACCCTACCTCTGATATCCTCCTCGTGCGCGATACCGAGTACGTCATCGGTGGTGGCCCTGTCCATTATCTCAATGCGGCGGCGTATCCTTCTGTCCTTCCTGCGTGTTTCGACCCTTTCTGCCTTCTTAAGTTCGGTAATAAGTTCCTGAAGGGTCACCGGGCGGGTTGCGGTACGGCGGATCGGGAGTTTAGGGACCGGATATTCCTCCACCTCATAGAAATCCATCTCATCGTCAAAGAATTCCTCTACCTCTTCCTCTTCTTCCTGCACGATACCTGTGGATTTCATCCTCAGGAGAATGGCTGCATACAAAAGTGTTCTCCCTGATATCCTCAGGTCCATCATCTTCATTTCTTCGATATATGCAAGGAACTTGTCCGTGACCTGCACAATATCGATATCCCATGGGTTTATGTCGCCGTTCTTTGCAAGATTGACAAATATCTCCACAGGCTCGCAGAGCACATCATCCGAGAACTCTACCAGTGATTCGTCCACTCCCAGGACGCGAAGCGTTTCCAGGAATTCCGGGTCTACAGAGCTAACGCGGTCTGTTATAATTTCCTGGATGTTGTTTTCGTTTTCCCCGATCACTTCAGAAAGATCGCTTACCGTAATTTCACACCCGTAATGTTAGTGATATTGTTCTCCTGCATCGTGACACCAATGGTGCGCTCAGCTGCTTCTATCATTGGTTTACGCAGGGATACTACAATGAACTGTGCCTTTGTGCCGGCTTTCTTCACACGTTGGGCGACCCTGTCAGCATTCGAACCGTCAAGGAACATATCTATTTCGTCAAATGCATAGAACGGTGCCGGGCGGTATTGCTGGATCGCGAAGACGAAAGCAAGGGCAGTAAGACTCTTTTCTCCTCCGGACATCGCTTCAAGGCGCTGGAGGGTCTTCTCCTTAGGCTGTGCGCGCAGTGTAAGTCCCCCGTTGAAAGGTTCCTCATAATCATCAAGTACAAGCTCTCCGGTACCGTCTGAAAGCTCGTTGAAGATCTCCTTGAAAGGCTCATTGATGCCGTTGAAGGTTTCCATGAACGCATCCTTTTTCAGTGTCTCGTACTGGTCGATACGGTCCAGGATCTGTTCCCTTTCATTGAACAGGATGGCCCTTCTGGTCTTAAGGTCCACGACCCTCGCGTCCACTTCATCGTATTCATCAATTGCCCTCATGTTCACAGGTTCAAGCTTCTCCATTGCTTTCTCTATGGATGCTATCCTTGTGCTGACCGTTTCATAGTTCGGCACATCCTCGGTCTCTTCTATGCCGCGCCTCTCAAGCTCTTCCTTAAGCTCCTCTGTCTGTTCTGAAAGGGCCTTTTGAGTGGCTTCCAGTGCCATCATGGCCTTGTCAGCATCGTCAAGCCTTGACCTGGTGGCCATAATGTCCTTTTCCGCAGCATTGTACTCTGTCTGCTTGAGTGCACGCTTTTGCTGCATGTCCCTGAGCTCTTCCGCAAGCTCCTTCTCACGATGCTCTTTGTTCTTAAGGGTAACTTCCAGTTCGGTTATCTTTGCTTTGAGGGAATCCACACGTTCGCGATGGGTTGATCTCTTCTCTTCCATCTCTCTGATGAGCTGGCGGCTGTCCTCTATCTTTGAGGATGCATACTCGCGGTCAAGGTTCAGGGCATTGATATCAGCTTCAATGTCACGGATACGTCCGTCAAGCCTTCGCATCTCTTCATCGATGCGCTCGGCCTGCTTGTTGAGTTCAGGGATCTCCGATTCGGAAAGCTTCTCCTCAATGGATGTGATCTTCTCTTCAAGTTTTGCAGCTCTCTCTTCCTTCTCGTTCTTCTGTGAAACTACAAGCTCCATTTCCTCACGGAGCTTTGTGCGCTGTTCTTCAATATCGGCCAGCTCGATGCTCTTTGCCTCGATAAGCTGGGTGAGGCGCTCTGCCCTGCTTCCGATCTCCTCGAAGATCATTTCCTTCTTTGAGATCTCCTTTTCCAGTTCGTGGATCTCACGATTGATGTCGGAAATATGTCCTTCCACAGCATCCAGCTTTTTGATCGCAGTATTGCGTCGCGACTCGAATTCGGTGATCTTTTCCGCGATCTTTATGAGCTTGTCTTTTTCAGAGGCTGCAAATGAGAGTCCGGAGCTCTTTTGCATGGACCCTCCGGTCATTGCACCGCTCTTTTCAATGACCTCTCCTTCTAGTGTGACCATACGGAGTCCGCCAATGAGCCGACGTGCGTTCTCAAGGGTGTCAACGATAAGTGTGTCCCTGAAAACATACCAGTATGCGGCCTCGAACCTGGGGTCGAAGTCGATGAGGTCGATCGCATAGCCAATGACGCCTTTGCGGTCAGAGAGGTCCTTATATGGTCTTCTTGCTTCCATCTTGTTAAGCGGCAGGAAGGTCGCACGTCCTCCTCTCTGTTGTTTCAGGAACTGGATGCCGCGTGATGCGTCCTCGTCGGTCTCAACCACGATGGCCTGCATGCGTCCGCCTGCTGCAACTCCAAGAGCTGTGGAATATTTCTGGTCAACGCTACCGAGTTCGGCGATGGTACCGTATATGCCGGGAAGGCCGTGATGCTTCTTCTCGGCGATGATCATGTCAACTGCTTTAGAATAATTGCTGGTGTCCTCTGCGGCCCGGACGCGTGCTTCCAGCATTGCATAGTCCTGCTGCTGTTTGCGAAGTGTGGCCTCAAGGTCTGTTACCACGGTCTTGATCTGGAAGCGATTGCTCTCAAGGTCATCGAGGTCCTTTGTGAGGGAGTTTATCTGCTCGGTATGTTTCTCTATCTCATACTGTGCTGACTTCGTATCACTGCCTGAAGATTCTGCTTTTGCCTTTGCATCATCTATCTCGTTCTCGATATCCCTGACCTCTGCGGACCTTCTCCTCAGGGAGTCCAGCAGCCTGTCCTCCTGTCGCATGAGCTCGCTCTTGTCGTTCCTGACAGTTTCCAGCTCGTTCTTGAACGAGGTGAGCTCATCTCTGGTCTGGGCGAACTTCTCATCAACATCCGCTATCCTGCTTTGCAGGATCATCCTCTCTGTCTTTCTTTCTGAAAGCTCGGAAAAGATACTGTCCTTGCGGAGGGATTCTTCAGAGAGTTTCTCATCGATCTCATTGACCCTGTTCTTCGTCTGCTCGATGTCGAGGAATGCTTTCTTGCGTCTGGAATCGATGTCCTCGATCTCGTTATCTGCCAGTTCGATGCTGTTGACACATCTTGAGATATCTCCCTTTATCCCCTCGATGTCCTTCTTGATCTGTATCTGCTCGTCCTCTCCCATCCTCTGGATCTCGGAGGTAAGGTCCCTGAGCTCATCTTCAAGTACTTCCAGCTTTTCCTGCTTCTGGTCAAGGGACTTCCTGAGCTCCTTCCTGACTTCTTCCTTTGCAACAATGTCCTTGCCAACGTTCTCAAGCTCGACCCTTGCATCTTTGAGCTTTGCAAGCAGGACGAAGCCCTCGAACTTCATTTTCTCCTGTTTGAGGCTCTGGTATTTTACAGCCTGGTCGCGCTCTACCTTGAGCTTCTCCAGTTGCTTTTCAACCTCTTCTATGAGTATATCAGCCCTTTCGATACGCTCTCTCACGATCTCCAGCTCGTTCAGGGCCCTGTCTCTCTTATTGTCAAATTCGGCAACACCGGCGATCTCATCGATTATCTTGCGCCGCTCCCCTGCTGTCATGGTAATTATGCGGGTAACGTCACCCTGCATTACTACATTGTAGCCTTCAGGGGTCACACGTGCCTTTGCAAGATGATTGTGGATGTCGGTAAGGCTGACGGCCTTTCCATTGAAATAGAAATAACTGTAGTACCCGCTGTCAGTTTCCCTGATCTTCCTGCTGATCACCACTTCATCCTCGTCCACAGGCATTTCCCGATCGGAATTATCGAACCGTATCGTAACCTGTGCAAAATCAGGTTTCTTTGCCTTGTCGCCATTGTAGATGAGGTCTGTAAGTTTTTCAGCCCTCAGGGTACGTGAGCTGGAAAGTCCCAGCACAAAAAGTATCCCGTCGATGATATTTGATTTTCCGCTTCCGTTAGGTCCTGATATGGTGGTAAAATCATCAAAGAATGGTATTTTGACTTTTTTCCCAAAAGACTTGAAGTTCAGAAATTCGATCTCTTTGATGTACACTTGATTCCTCTTCCATCGACTTAAAAGGATTTCCTGCGGGTAGTTGTGATGACAGTATCTTCATCATTTCGGTCTTCCACGGTCTCATATTCTGATTCTGAGAGGGTGCGTGAAGGGCTTCCTTCCTCTGCAATGATATACTCGCATTCATCTCCCCTGGGAGTAGGATAATTGCTGTTTGCAGGCACATCACCTCCCTCCGCTACTATGTATTCGGTAGCTATGTTTCTTGCAGTCTCCTGTATGGGTTCCGGGTGGCTTATGTCCCTTATCTCCATATTGACCTCTTTCGGGTCTACAAGTTTGCTCCATTGTGGTGTTGAAGTCGTCTCCCTGATCGGTTCCTTCATTTCCGGCAACGGTGAATCGGTAAATCCCATTAGAGGCCTTGCAGCTGGTTCTGCTTTTTTCTGTCCAAAAAGCGTGTCTGCAAGGTTGCCTTTGTTAGTAGTTACTGGGATCTCTTCGGTCTTTTGTGCAGGTGAGTTAAATGGATTTTGTATCGATATTGTTTCAAAAGGATTCTG
The DNA here is from genome assembly GCF_052057775.1 of Methanococcoides mangrovi. Lineage (GTDB taxonomy): Archaea > Halobacteriota > Methanosarcinia > Methanosarcinales > Methanosarcinaceae > Methanococcoides. The sequence goes on from NZ_CP195121.1 coordinate 787,742, forward strand.
CTCTGTTTTCGGAGCGGGTCTGCTTAATGATCTGAGCTGGGATTTCTGGTCAAGCAGCTCCTCCATTATGCCACTCAGATTGCTTGATATCTCCTGGACCTTCTGTTCGATCTTTACAAGACGATTATTGATGTCGAGGTCACTCTTCATCTCCTTGCGAAGCTCCTTCACAATAGAATCATGAAGCTTGGAGCTGATGATCTCTATTTCTTCTTCCTTCTCAGCCAGTTTTCGTTCAAGCCTTTCTATAACAAAGTCCCTGTTCTCGGAGCCCATTCAATACCTCACAAACCTCTCTTTCCCTTACGATCAAACCATTAGCCTGCTCAATAATAAGGATAAAAACTATAATATATCTTATGGTCGTGAATTTCCTCCAGATACTCATTTTGCAGCAATGGATGAACTATTTGTTATCGGGTCTTTCTCAACCACGAACACATGATCTGCAGAATCTATCAGTGATTCATCATGGGATACGATCAGGATCTGGCCTACGCCTATGTCCCTCATCATGTCAATGAGCTTTATCAGCTGGTGGATGTGTCCCCTGTCAAGGAAAACGGTAGGCTCGTCCAGGATCAGTGGTGGTAGCTCCACACTGCCTGTGGTTCCTGGTGAATGGGAAAGCAGGCGATAGATGGCACATCTGAGTACAAGGTTGAATATTGCCCTCTCGCCGCCGCTCAGCAGTTTTGGTTCCAGGGGTGTGCCGTCCTTCTCATAGATCGTCAGGTTGTAGTCCTGATCAAGGCTGATGTGTGAATATGCATTGTTGGTGTACATGAACGAGAAGATCTCATTGAGCAGCCTGTCTAATGCATCAATGTTCTTTGCACGCAGTTCGGCACGGAGGCGCATGTACATGGTCTCAAGCTCTTCCGCATCCTTGTAGACGGCTTCCAGGAACTCCTTCTTATTGGAAAGCATCTTGTGCTTCTCCTTAAGCTCATTAAGTCTTCTGATCTCGCCTTCGATGAGCCCGATCTGTTTATGGAGCTCGTTTTTCCTTAGATTAAGTTCCTCCAGCCTCGATATGATGCCTTTGTGGGCACTTTCATATTTTGACCTGTCACTCCTGAGCTTGTCGATATCCACGTCCCCGAGTTCCTTGTCAAGTTCCTCAAGACGTTTCTTTCTGTCCCTTATCTGCTCCTCGAACAGCCCGATCTTCTCGATCCCGTTATCTATCCCGTCCTGTGATCGCTGGATCTCGTTCTGCATCTTCTCGATCCCAAGGCGGTTCGTTCTGATCCTTTTTACTGTTTCGAGCCTGTCCGTTATGGTCTTGTGTGAAATGGTCGCATCATTCTCTTCTTTTTCCAGTGTCTCGATATCCTCTTTGACCTTCAGTATCTTTCTGCCGACCTCGTTGATCTGCTCTTTAAGGGATTCTTCCTTTTCTTTCCCTTCTTTTATGGCCAGCCAATTCTCTTCGATCAGTTTCTCGTGACTGTTGATCTCCCGGGTCTTGATCTGTATCTGGTGTTTGTTCTCTTCGATCTTTTTTTCGATCTCTTTTGCATTTCTCACACGCTCTGTTTTCGTATCCAGGTCGGCCTGCTCGGAACGGATGTTCTGCAATTCAACTAGAAGGGTTGCCTTTTGGTCCTTGTCCTCGTTTGTCTCCTCGCATATCCTGGAGCCTTTAAGGTCCTGTCCGCATGTGGGGCATAATCCTTTTTCCAGAAGTTCTTTAGCTTTCTGTATCCTTTTTTCGAGTTCCGCAAGAGTGGCAGCCCTTTCTCTCTCTTTTCCGTGGAGCTGCTTTTGCTTCATGCTAAGCAGTTCTGCAATATCATCTATGTTCTCAAGCTTATCATCAGGGAATCCGATCCTTGAAGCTTCTTCTGCCTTTTCCCTGTTCGCATCTTCCAGTTTCCTGATCTCGGATGCAAGTTTCCCTATATCATCTGTGATACTTTTGGTCTTAGCTTCCCTGCTCCGGATCGCATCTGAATTGTTCTTCAATTGTTCGTTCAGGTTAAGCAGGAATTCGTTCTGGGCTCTCTCATTACCCTTTGCAAGCTCCCGTTTTTTCACAATGGTGCTTACCACATCCCTGGAAGTTGACTCTTCCTTTTCTATGGATGTGACATATACCTCAATATCCGCATCATCAGGGACATTTATCTGTGCACATAGCCTTGCATTTGCAATTTGAAGTTTTTGGATCTCCTGCCTCCCTGAGCTCACAAGGCTTCTGGCCTTTTCTATTTCATTGTATGTGGCAGTGATCTTTGACCTGAAGTCCCGTACTTCCGCATCGATGCTGGTTTTTTGCTCCAGGGTGCCTGTGTATTTGTTGATCTTCTCCTCAATGGATGATACGATCTCCCTAGCACGCTCTTTCTTTTCCTCCAGGTCGGAAATGTCTTTGCCGGTCCCGTTCATCTCGGTCCTGACATTATTGAGGGCATGGTATGGGTTCGAACTCTCGATACGTTCGATGTCCGCGACATTGTCCTTTATGCGTGCATCTGTTTCCCTCTGGTGTCTTCCAACCCCTTTTCTTGCATTGCCTGCACGTTCCCTGTATTCTTCCAGCTTGCCTATCTGGAGCAGGTCATCGATCATGCGCTGCCTGTCCTTTGTTTTTGCATTGATAAGGACATCGATCTCTCCCTGGCGGATGTAAACACAGTTCTTGTAGGCTTCCTCATCCATCTTCATGAGTGCCTTGACAGCTTCATAGGTCTGGACCGCCTGGTCGACCATGATCTGTCCGTCGACAGTGAATACCGATTTGTTATTGGATGCATTCCCGGTCTTCGGATTTACTTTGTATCCCTGCTCGATGCTGTATCCATGGCCATTGCTCTCAAAATCGACCATTATTGATGCCTTTGTGGCACCCTTTCTTATCAGGTCAGAGAGCACGAAATCCTTCGATAGGGTGCGGCTGCCGAACAGTCCTGTAAAGCATGCTTCCAGCAGACTGGATTTGCCACTTCCGTTCACACCGGACACAACTGTGACCCCGTCATTGAACCGGATATCCAGGTTCTCGTAGCTCCTGATGTTCTCAACACGCAGCCTTTTCAGTTTCACAGGTAGTCCCCCAGATTGTACTGTTTTGCTTTTGGACTTTCAACTTTCTTTTTTTCCGGAGGATGGTTCTCATTTGGTCCCGATACCTCTGTTTTTTCCACATCTTCTTCTGCTGGCGTTGTTCCGGTTCCTTCCTGGTCCGCAACATACTCCGAGGTCTCACTTTTTTCGGTCTCGCTGGTCACACTATATTCGCCAGAAGGTTCTGCGATACTGAGCTCACTTTCACCCAGTTCCTCCTCCTTTTCATCGGCAAGACCTTCGATTTTGGTCCTATCTTCCGTTTGTTCTTCTTTCCTGGCCATGTATGTCTCAGGTCTCATGAAATCAATTCCGGAAAGCAGGTTCCCAATTCGTGTTTCAGCCTCAAGGTCCACCTTTGTCTTCGGGACGGCCGGGTCCCTGACGATCTCATCGATCATTATACCACCGCTTGTAAGCGTCATTTTTGAGATCTCTCTTTTGACCGCTTCGTCAGGGTCAGAAAAAGAGACTTCCAGTGGCATGTCCTCTTTCACTTCTTCGCCGTGCCTCAGATCCCGTATTCGTGTTACAAGTGCATTGCTCCCTGCAAGCAACTCTTCTATCTCATTGTAGGATATGTTGGCTTCCGGATTGCCATAGATGTCTACAAAGACCACTTTGTCAGATACCTGATGTTCCCTGATCGTATTGATGATCATTTCATAGGCGCTGTCCCTGTCCCTTAGCTCCACAGGTATGAACAGGAAATCCCTTGTGGGGATATTTCGTCTGCCTATGTCGATCCCGTTGTCATTTATCGTAACAATGTTGTATGTGCGTGCATCGGTTTCAGATGCGCTGTTGCGTTCTGTACTTCCGCAATATGTGACCCATGTCCGGTCTACCCGTATCTTCTCATTTCTGTGGTAATCACCAAGGAGTATGGCATGTACGTCGAAGGGGAGTTCCCTTATAACATCCTCACAGTCCCACTCCCCGAAAGGGAATGGTAGCATCAGTTGGTGCATCACCAGTATGTTGTACTGTGCGGAGTCCTCATCTGTGAACTTTGAATAATCAAAAAGCTGTATCTTTGATCTTGGAACGTTGTCTATTCCGTAGATGGCAATATCTTCTATCCTGTAAGGTTTCGATCCGAGCCTTATGGCAAGTCCCATGCTCTCGAAAAGGTCCAGCCATTGTGTATGTTGCTTGCTCTCATGGTTTCCCACGACTGACAGGAAAGGGATGTTTCGCAGCTTTAATTTTGAGAGTATGTTAATGGTGTCAAGGATATCCTCGAGTGTTGGGTTCCTTGAATCAAAAAGGTCTCCTGCATGTACCACAGCATCCATCTTCATCTCGACAGCATCGTCAACAACGCTGGAAAAGGCATCAATGAAATCCTGTCTGCGCACTTCACTATGGTATTGTCTGTATCCTATATGTGTATCAGCAGTATGCAGTATTCTTATATCCCTCTCCATGTCCCTCTTTATAGTCCCTCTTTTACTTTTAAGCTTGTTGTTTTAGGAATTGGTATGAGTTCTGATATTCTTCAATCTCAATTTTATTATTTCAATGAGTTAAATTTAATACGTAGTATGCTTATGTTAGGGTTGTACGTCTATACTTATAATCAATTATTGGCCGATGGGGATCGGCAAGACGTTCGTTTAAGTGAGGGTATTAAATATGACTTATAATATCGAATTTGGGGGAGTTGTAAGGGATCCTGATGTAAGGATGCTCCATGACATGAAAGAGGTCATCTCTGACAGGGAATGGTTCGATTCTGTCGAAGATTTCGAACTTTACTATATGTTCAGGCATCTTTCCATGTCTGAGGCTGAACTCAAGAGCATTAACAAGCAGCACCTGCGTTATGACATAACAGTGATTCCTCCCGGGATGCTTGGCTGTGAGTTCATTAAGACCGCAGGGCACTATCATCCTAATGTTCCGGGGCAGGATCTTTCCTATCCTGAGGTATATCAGGTCCTTGAAGGCGAGGCGACCTACCTTTTGCAGAAACATAAAGTCGATGACATTATCGACGTTGTTGTTATCAAGGCCGGACCGGGGGATATTGCACTCATTCCTCCGGATTATGGACATGTGACCATCAATGCATCAGATGAGACTCTGAAGATGGCTAACTGGGTATGCTGTGATTTTGGTTCCAGTTATGCACCTTTCAGGGATATGGAAGGCGGTGCATATTATCTGCTGGACACGGGTTTTGTTAAGAATCACCGCTATGAGGACCTTCCTGAGCTGAGGTACATAACACCTCTGGATATTCCGGAATTCGGTCTTGAATGTGGCAGGGATATGTACGAACTCATAAACGATCCCGAAAAGCTGCGTTTTCTGAAAGAGCCACAGGATTTTGTAGGTGTGTTCGAGAGCATTCTGACTATCTGAGCATAACTATCTATAATATGGTGGGAGTATCTTCATACACAAAACTATAATAGGGTAATTTCCCTATTCTATGGAAACGACAAGGTGCTCCCATGATCAAAAAACCACATCGTGTCCAGTTCACATCATCACGTATCGAAGACCTGATGTTCAGGACCACATTCGATCCGGTCGCAATGGAAGGCGAGGTTATTGTTAACGTTTCTCTGGTTAAGGAGGAGGACCTTGGTCCTGTTCTGGATATTTATTCACTCGTTATGCGAAACGGTCTGTCCGTCAGTCCTTTCCTCAAGATTATTGAAGGTGGAAATTCCATAGGGAATTTCAAGGTATCTAAGGGTGATGTGGGTCTCGCAACGGTTTGCAGTATCACTATTGACGGTGTCCTTCTAAAAGGCGGTGTGATGATCAATCCAAAGCTTGGGGGAGTTGTTCAGATCAAGAACGGTCATCCTGTGAGGTTCACGGATGTTGTTACCTATGTAAGCACGACCATTGATCCTCTGGAAGTATTGATGTCTCAGGATATCACTTCAGTGACCCAGATGCTGAGGACAGGTTCAGGCAAGATCCTTGCCAATCTTCGTGAAGCACCGCTGATCGCAAGGGATGATATCGACCATATACTTTCGGATATGCTTGATGCAGGCATCAGTGGTATAATGGAGGTGGGGGAGCCAAATTCCCGTGTACTTGATGTTCCTGTGGAAAGGGATCACTTGGGCGTTGTTGTCATTGGCGGTACCAACCCCATGGCAATGGCAAAAGAGCAGGGATTTGAAGTGCGCACAAGTGCAATGTCAGCCTTGATAGACATCAATGAGCTGAAGCACATCGATGACTTCCTCTGATCATTTTTTGCGCAATTGTTCTCCTATTACACTGTCCAGTCTCTGAAGGAACTTTTCTTTTACGTCATATGGTATGGTTGCACCTGCTGCGATATCATGCCCACCGCCTGCTCCGCCTACCTCTGCAGTTGTGATCGCCATAGCTTCCGAAAGGTTCAGGCCTTTCCTGATCAGGTCCTGTGTGCCACGAGCTGAGACCTTGACACCATCCTTTGCATCCGCAAATGCTATTATTGGAAGGGACCTGTTCCCTGCTACCGACGTGCTCATTCCCGCAATGATGCCGACAATTGTTTCCATTATATTGGAGCCTGCATCGAAGTACTGGAGGTTTTTCATTTCGGTGATCCCGTTCTCCTTGACGAACATCAGGCCGTTAACAAGGTTCTGCCTGTGCTCGGTTAATAGCTGACGGGCGGATTCGTATGCCTGGTCACGGTCGCCCATGCAGACTGCAAGGCCGATATCTGCATGTCCATAGCGTGCTGTGGCATTAAGTAGGGTGGAATATTCGGACGCATCTCTCATTTCCGTACCTTCCTTTTCATTCATGAGGATGTAGACCTCCCCGATGAGCCTTTCGATCTTGTAGGGCGGCAGGCCTGAGCGCAGGGAATATTGTATCAGTGCCGAGACGATCTTCTGCTTGTCATCCTGCTCAAGGTCTATCCATCTCCTCCAGCGTTCGTCCTTGCTGAATCGTATTCCAAGGTCGTGGAGGAACTCTATACACGCATCCTCATTTCCGGTAAGTCCCGGCAGGTACGGGTCGGATGCGAACTGAAGAAGTTTGAAGACTGGTCGGGTCTGCTTTCCAAAGAGCATTATGTCCTTCTCGTAATGCAGGTTTCCTACCTTTGTGCCTTCTTCGAGTATGTGGCGGTTGATGCCTGTGAGATGTCCCTTTTTCAAATGCTGGAGGTCTCCTATGGCTCCGACTATTGCAAGATCTGCAAGGTCGCGGTTGTCACCCAGGGCATTTGCAAGCATATATGTCATTCCGGAGCCGCTGAGCTCGTATGATCCATTGAACCCGAAAAGGTGGGGGTTCAGGTGATGTTCCAGTTCTCCCCTTGGCTGATGGTGGTCAGATATTACTGAATTAATGCCGTGTGAGTTGAGGCTTTCTATCATCCCGCTTCCCAGATCTGTGAATATGGCAAGCTCCGGGTTCTCATTGGCAATAGCCTCTATTTCTATCTCATCGAGCTGCTTGACAAAATGGATTGTGTGTTCGATGCCTGCTCTCTCAAGGGCTTTTCCGATTATGCCTGCTGATGTAAGGCCGTCAGCATCGATATGTGATACCACATATACAGAATCGTATTTCTGTATTTCAGATGAACATTTCAAAGCTTTTGTCCTGATCTGCTGGATTTTTTCGATCATTTGTGAACTCCATTATGGTATTTTATTCAATGATCCTCTCCCCGCCTCTCCATTTTTGAGGTTCGATGAGGTAATGCCCGCCTTTCCTTTCGATCGGTGGGTATGTCTGTATCTCTTCAATTGTGTATTTTCGGGATTCTTCGTCATGGAACCTCTTGTAGAGTTCATCCCATGGGATTATGTGTGCCTTTCTTGCACATCCCGTGCCCATTCTAAGTTCTACTGCCAGATATCCGGTCCTGCCGGACCTCCTCAGGAATTCGGATATGCGGTCTATCTGATGTGCACCTTTTTTGTCCACTGTAAAATGTTGGGTAAAGTAGAGTGCGTTGGCTCCCTTTTCAACCGATATGCTCTTGCATTCTATTCCGATGTAGTAGTCCGGGTTCAGGGAGTCTACCAGGACATCCAGGAACTGCGGCGTGAAGCGGTGCTGTTTAAGGCGGTGCGCTATCCCCCTTATGTTGTTCTCTTCAAAAAAAGTATTGAACGACTGTACAAGTTCCCTCTCGAAATCTGTCATATCATAACATATTATGTCTTTTCATTTAGATATTATTGGCATCTTTAAAATGTTGTTCTTTTCAGGTCGGCGTTACATTGATGTATCAATGATGTAATTTAGGGTATTATGGAAAAGAAAATAATGGAGATCGTTCTGGGTATAGGTTCTGTTCTCATGTTCATTATACTGCTGATACTTGTGCATCGTACTGGAATTGACCCGCAGGGTTATGGTTTTACAGGAGCTCTTATGCTTTTCGTACTTGCGGTATCATTTGCCGGTATCCAGATCACTCGTATGGAATAAAAAGGCTGTATAAGGCAAAAAGACTCCTGAGGTCTGTCTAAAAGGTGAATGTCATGGCGGTTCAGACGGGATATCTGAAATATGGGACAACAGGCGATTCTCAGATCATTGATATAACTGAAGATGTCATTGGCCTGGTGAGCTCTTCTGGCATTGGTAATGGTATTGTTACTGTTTTTGCAGCAGGTTCTACTGTTGCAGTTACAACTCTTGAGTATGAACCGGGACTTATCCATGACCTGCAGCAGGCACTTGAACGTATTGCACCCCTGGATATTGAATATAAGCACAATGAACGATGGCATGATGGTAATGGTCATTCACACGTGCGTGCGTCCCTTCTGGGGCAGAGCGAGTCATTCCCTTTGATCGATGGCCGGCTCCTTCTTGGAACCTGGCAGCAGATCATTTTCATAGATCTGGATAACAAACCACGGTCCCGTAAAGTGGTTGTTCAGATGGTCGGTGAATAGGTCTGATAATCAGTTTAATGGATCTCTCAGATCGAACTATTTGTGATTGAATTGAATTGAGTTAAATTGGATCACAATCAAAAAAGGTGGTGGAGGCTGCCATTTTTCAGGCAGTCCCATTCGTTTTTCAGCTTTTTGTCGTTTTTTAAATGGGCAGTATTTACTGCTTCATAAGGAATTCGATGAAATCTGGACTGAGCCTTGTTTCCCTGACCATTTTCTCATTGATCTCTTCTTCGGAAAGGCCTTCGTTCCTGTAGTCCTTTATGCGGTCATATACGCTCTGTGAAACCTCAGAGTATTCGTTGATGTCTTTTCTGTGACCCCATACGTCACCTTCGAGAAGATCGATCCCCTGCATCTCAAGGTACATCTTGGCAGACTTTGATATTGTTTTCTTGTATGAGCTTGGGATGTGCAGTGCTTTAACACCCGGGCATTTTACAACCAGTGAGAAGATGTCTGTGTTTGATGGTCTGAATGCAAGGTGGACAATCTCTTCGTTCTCGCTTAATGACTGGATCTCTTCTTTTGAACTTACAACTCTGATCTTCATTTTTAGTCACGTCCTTTTTTTAGAGTATGTAAATATTCTCGCGGTCATTTTCAAATATATTTACACACAACTCCTTGTTGTATATACAATACTCTCTTCTATATAAAGATTATCGAGCAATTTTTCAAAAAATTACGCGGTTTTATCATCTGATGGGGATTTTGTGTAAAGGAATTCGGCAGTTTTAAAAGACATTGTGTTGTTCTCACATTCGGACTAAGGTGAAGTTTCATTGATGTAATGGTTTCATGGAGAGTATTTTATGAGAAGTATACAGGTCGGTAGCGTCCTTATAGAGTGGCTTGGTCATGCCGGTTTCCTATTGAAGGGACAGGGCAGGGTCATATTCATAGATCCTTATGTGGTTCCGGATGACCTCGATGTCGGGGAAGGTGCGGATATAATTCTGCTTACACACGAACATTTTGATCACTGCAATCCTGAATCGATAAGGCAGGTGCGTGGTAGTATGACAACAACTCTCATTCCTGAGAATATGAGCTTAAAGTTCAGGGGCGATGCAAGGAGGGTAATTGAAGGCGATATCCTGGACGGTGCCCTCGCGATAAAAGGCGTTAACATCGAAGTGGTGCCTGCATATAATCTGCAAAAGCCTAACCATCCACGCGGGGATGGGGTGGGATATATCGTGGAACTTGACGGGATCAGGATATACCATGCAGGGGATTCAGACCTCATTCCGGAAATGAAGGACATTAAGGCGGACGTTGTCCTTCTGCCTATTAGTGAGGCCTATACGATGGGCGAAGAAGACGCATCGGAAGTTGCCGCGATGATCGGTCCGCGGGTTGCGATCCCAATGCATTATGGTTGTGTGGAGGGAACTGAGGCTGATCCGCAAAGGTTTAAGGAACTTGTGAACGAAAAGGCTCCTGATATAGAAGTTATAATTCTCCAGGACAGGTAACCGGGGGAAGTGTAATACTCATAGGTATTTTTGTATGGCACGAAAAAAGAAGGATCAAAAGAACCTTATAAAGGACATTGCAGGCCAGAGGATAGAATATCTTTTCAGGCTTGCAGAAGAAAGTTATGCCACCAGCCCGGAAAGGAGTAACCGGTATATATCTCTGGCAAGACGCATTGCTATGAGGTATCGTGTAAGGTTTCCCTCATTTCTGAAGCGCAGGATCTGCAAGGATTGCCACTCTTTTCTCGTACCGGGCAGCAGTTCGAGGATAAGGCTTCATGGCAGGTATATGACAATAACCTGCCTTAAATGTGGGAAAGAAATGCGCTATCCTTACAGATCTGGCGGTAAATCAGATTAATTGCCTGTAACAATGTTCAGGAGCCTGACAATAAGGTATGCTGCAAGTATCATTCCAAGTCCCATGATCGCAAAGATCAGAAGGTTCCTGATCACAACATCTTTTTCAGATCCTGCTCTGATACCAAAGGCTCCGCACGTGCCGCCTGAACAGCCACCGCATGCGCTGGGTGTCTGTACAGGTATTTCCTTTTCTTCAGGCATTTCACTGAGTACGGTGATAGTTGGTTTTGTTTTTGGCATGATATTCGCCTGCAATGGTTATATCTGAATTATATGTTCCATTATGGGTATAATTATGTATAAAAAAGCGACGAGAGGGGGATTCGAACCCCCGAGGTGCAAGGCACCACAGGATTAGCAATCCTGCGCCATACCGGGCTTGGCTATCTCGTCATCGTATCAGCATGTTATTACCATGCCTGCACCTAAAAGGCAATAGCAATATTTAATGCTTTTCGTTTGAAGTTCAAAGTGACGGGCACGCCGCGAGTTGCTGTTCCTCACACAACCAAATGATCTGTGACCTCTCCTCCACCCCGCAGCCCTACAAGCGACAAGCGTCCACGGTAGGTCTGCTCCCTTCCGGGCCTCGACTGGTTCCCACAGTAAAGATAAAAGAACCAATTCTCCAATTAGTTCTTCTACCAACGCCATCCAAGCAGGACGGGGCTTCTCAGTTGAGATCACAGGTTTGGAAATGATTAAAACAACGTCTTTTGGCTTCGTCTCCCGCATATCGGCGATTTCGGGTTACAGGTAACGCCGGCCTACCCAGACTAGCCCGTCAAGGCATACATATGCCTTACAGGTAATAAAAGTATTCCTCTCTGACGTTCTGAATTATGGATTATTGGTATGTTTTTATATAATGGGCCTTTACAGGATGTAAAATATAGTGTACTGCATGTTTATTGTAAGTAAATATCTATATAATGTAGCGCTATATACTGTTATGGTGATTTCATGGATGAACTAATGGGTTTTGTGACCGGTAATAAGAACCGGCAGAAATTACTGGCTCTTCTTGGCTCCAAAGGGGAGATGGATGCAGCACGTATTGCAAAGAATATGCATGTGGTAAAACCATCCGTTGACAGGATACTTGCCGAGCTTGTAGAAAAGGAAATGCTGAGCGAAAATGACGGAATGTACTCCCTCACGGAGCTTGGTACCACTATTGAGAGATCAATTCATTCTATCTGATAAAAAAGTACTATGAGAGTTATTTACTATCTCTCACATTTTTGTTTTTAATATTATCCTTTAATGGATAACATCACAGTTGATCTCTATTCCAGTATCTGATATTGCGTACTCACGCATGTTAAGTGCATGTTTGGAACCTTTGCACTTGATTATCCTGATATACCTCTTAACTTCATTTGAGTATACGACCTGTCTGACCGTAACAACAGTATCCACAATAAATGAGGCATCCTTGCTCATGATCCTGTCATTTTCCTGTGAGGACATCTCAGTGGTAATTACCGATGTCACTCCTTTTGTCTTAAGGTAGGATGTAAGTCTCTGGAGGTATCCGCGGAGTTTGATAATATCCGGGAATGTTATCTCAAGGTTGATCAGTCCATCCACAAAAAGCCTTGTAGCCCCCATGCTTTCCACAAGTTCTTTTATCCTTGTGGCATGCTCATCCGGATGAATGTCCTCCGGGTTTGCGTGTATGAATTTCAGTGTTCCTGAATCTACATACTTTTGCATGTCACATCCGAATTTTCCTGCTTCACGGATGATCTGTTGTGGAAGTTCGTTGTATGTTACTAATATGCTATTTTCCCCGTTCTTCAGTCCTTCGATAAGGAAATGCCATCCGAATATACTTTTTCCGGTCCCTGGTTCACCTGCAATAAGCACGCTGTTGCCTGCGATCATTCCGCCGTGGAGCATAAGGTCAAAGTTCTCATTTCCGGATTTTATCTTTGTCTCTGTAAGACTGTCTACGCTTTCCACGATCAGACGGGGGTATGCTGTAAATCCTCCTGAGCTTACATCATAACTGTATTCGCGGGCTGTACACTTTGCCCGGCTTTCAGGCTCTATCCCAAGCATCTTCAGAACCCTCAGTTTATGGGCAGTATGATATCCTGAGTTCTCTTTTGAGAGGTAGATGATCCCGTCTGTAAGATGGCTGGCGACATTTCCGTGTATCTGGTCTTCCAGAAGTTCTCCGGTGAGCATGACAAAGGCATTCGATTCCTTGAGCATTGAATCCAGGGTGTAGAAGAAGCGTCTTCTTTCCTGTTCGACAAAACCAAATCCAATGGGTGTTATCGGATCAATTACCAGACGGTCAGGATTTTCCGATGTGATCACATTTCCAATGTCTATCAATGTGCTCAATGGGTCCTTTTCAGCTGCAGGCCTGCTTATTGGGTATACCATGACGTTATCATCAAGGAACGGGTATATGGAATGTAGTCTCTCTTCCTTACCGGTAGTCTCTGTTGTAAGGGGAATGTATAGTGTCTTCTCTCCCTTTTTTGCAGCATTCGATAGCATCTGAAGTGCCATTGTGGTCTTGCCAACTCCTGCCGTACCTGCGATCAATATAATAGATGGTTTCCTGAAGCCTCCCAGGATGTCATCAAGACCATCGATACAACATGACAAATTTTGAACTTCTGACATTGTAATTTTCCATATGGATAAAGGGTTACTTATAATTTCTTGATTTTATGTTCCTAAGGTGTATAAAAAGAATATCCTGTATTTATGTCCCTTTTATATTCCCTGATCATTCTGTTTCACTGAAAGGTTCAGTCGTGAGCTTCCCGTTCTTTTCTATGAGCATCTCTATCTTCTTTTCAGAAGCCTCGATCTTCTGGTTACAGAGGAGTGCCAGTCTCATTCCTTTCTCGAATGTCCCTATGCTGTCGTCCAGTGTGAGTTGCCCTCTTTCAAGATGCTCGACAATTGTTTCCAGCTCCTCGAGAGCTTCTTCGAATGTGAGTTCGCCAATATTATCTTCACAGCTTTTTTCGATATTGTCTGTATTTGCCATGCGTTTCACCTCTCAAATGACAGGTACTTCTTCCTGTCAGCCTTTATATTCTTTACACCGCATTCCAGTATCCCATCGCTGACGATCACATCGATCTCATCTTCTTTCTTTATGCCGCAAACTTCCTTGATGACCTTCCCGCTTTCAGTGGATACTGCAATACTGTATCCTCTGCTGATGGTGTTCAGGGGACTTACCGAATTGAGCCTGGATGCCTGAAGCCTGAGCTCTGATGTCTTTTTCTCTACGATCCTCTCAATGGATGATGTCAATTTTGCTGTGAGCTCATCAAGGTGCTGGTAATCCTGTCTCAGGATGTCCATGAAATGCTCGGGTTCGATCTTTTCCTTAAGGTATTCCAGATGTCTCTTCTTTTCATATATCAGATGTCCTATTTCGCTCTCCATCCTCTGGGACAGGTTCTTGAGATGTCTTTTGACCTCACTTTTGTCAGGGACCACAAGTTCTGCAGCAGCAGAAGGCGTTGGTGCCCGCAGGTCTGCCGTAAAATCAGATATCGTAAAATCGGTTTCATGTCCAACCGCTGAAACAATAGGTTTTTTCGAATTGAAGATCGCTCTGGCAACTGCTTCCTCATTAAAGGACCACAGGTCTTCAAGTGATCCTCCTCCACGACCCACTATGATCACGTCAACATCGGTCCTGTTAAGCAGTTCAATGGACCTTGCGATACTTTCAGCAGACCTCTCTCCCTGTACTATTGTCGGGGAAAGCAGTATGTCAACAGGGTATCTGCGTCCGATCACATTAAGTATATCATGTATTGCGGCCCCTGTGGGAGAGGTTGCAACACCTATTTTCTTCGGGAACTTCGGGATGGATTGCTTGTGGATGGGGCTGAACAGTCCCTCCTTCTCAAGCTTTTCCTTGAGCTGCTCGTAAGCTTTGTATAATTCTCCTATCCCGTCAGGCCGCATATCCAGTACCCGTAACTGGTACTGACCCCGGATGGTGTATACGTCAATAGAGCCGAATACAAGGACCTTCATGTTCTTTTCAGGCTCAAAACGAAGTGTCCTGTTAACAGACCGGAAGCTTACACAGCTTATCTGGCTCTTTTCATCCTTGATAGTAAAATAGTAATGTCCTGAACTATGTTTAGTTAGATTTGAGATCTCTCCCTGTAGCCATATATTATTCAGGTTCGGATCAGTTGTCAGGATATTCCTGATAAAATTGTTCAGTTCGGTAACGGTATATGCAGGCATCGACACTTTCTCCAACTTCGTATGCCGTTATGTTCTACCTATTATTAGTATCTGCTGTGAGCACACTGAAAGTAATAGCTTGCAGCAATTGGCGAAAGGGAAAGTATCAGGCACATATGCCTGATATCTTTCATGGATCATGCTTTTCTTTTAGCTTTCTTGTTAGCGAGTGCTTCTATGGGCTTCAGGTCCACATTATCCGATACGGTAAGTTTTCCTTCATCAACTGCGCTCATGAAGAACTTGTTCCCCACCGGTGTGCGTATTATCAGTGTGGTTTCTCCTCCCGGGCTTCCAATGGACCCTGCGGAAATATCCGCGCCAGGGGCTGTCAGGTCGGTACAGATGGCACAACCGGGGCGTATGCAGTCCTCTACTTCGGAAAGCGGGATCGTATGGACCTCCCCTCTCTCTGTTGTGATCTCCAGTTTTCCGGGAATATCAAGGCGTTTGATCTGCCAGGGGTCTATCCCCATTTCCTTTTTGAACTTTCCTTCAACCATTTTCTCATAGTCGAACGTCTCAGTACAGAACAGGCCGATCATCAACCTTATGGAATCCCTGAAGGGACGTATCAGATCGTGCTCACTTTTACGCATCTGACTGATCGCCTGGACGACGCAAGGTACTCCCACTATCGCTATATTGCGGTACTTTTTTGTGATCACTGCTTCCTTCAGGGCAGAAAGTAGCGGTATCCACCAGTTGTACCGGCTGCCAGCCTGCTTTGCTATCATCTCGCTGGAGGTGATCAGTATTGACTTTGGCTTAAGGCTCCAGGGGTCCTCAGTAACGGTGATCACTGCGTCAACAAGCTCCTGTTCCAGTGCGTTCATGAGGATCGCGGTGACCGCACCTCCGCTCTGTTTCTTCTCAACATCGAAGTTTGCTGAAGCGGACACTATGTCAATGGAATTTCCGATTGTCTCGATCTTCCTTTCGTTCACTCTGGGACAGATCTCATAGCAGGCACCGCAGGGGACGCCGTCATTCTCTGATTTGCAGTATCCGTCATTCATCGGGTGTGTTGAATTCTCTCCTGTTTCAAAGAAAAGTGAGTTTGCCGGGCACACTGCAACACAGGCACCACAACATGCACACTTCCCGGTATGCCACACACTGTTCTCCAGATCAGTATAGTTCTTGTCATACATGTTATCACTCCCAGGTGTACTTGCCTGCGAACGGCCTGATGCTTGCAGGTACTATACAGGTGTAGTTCATATCCAGCAGTCCTGATGGATCCATATTGAAATGTTCACAGAACTCTTCCACGTATGGGGTTATCATCTCAAGCTCTTTTTCTCCGAACCTTGCTTTTTTAGCACCGATCCCCAGAAGCTCGTCTTTTACCTCTCCGCGGACAACGATCATTCCTCCGTGGATACCACTGCCTATCCCACGGTCAACCACAGGTTTGTCCTGTCCTATTCCGAGCACAAGGATAAGTCCGCCGGCCATGTATTCTCCCAGGAAGGAATGTGCAGTTCCTCCCACTACAAGAACGGGGCGGTGTTCCTCCTCGTATTGCTTCATGTGGATCCCGCCGCGGTATCCGATGTTCTTCTCCACGAAAAGTTTTCCGCCGCGCATACTGTGTGCTGCGGCATCTCCGGTGCTTCCATGGACAATTATAGTTCCACTGTCCATTGTGTTGCCTGGGGCATGGTCGCAGTTCCCGTTGACGATGCAGGTAGGCCCGTTCATGAACATTCCGAGGTCTCCTCCGGCAACTCCATTGATGGTTATCCTGACATCACCTTTCAGACCGTCAGCAATGAATCGCTGTCCTATTACATTGTTCAGGACTATCTCCTCTGCACCTTTCTTTACAGCCTCCCTTATCATCTCATTCAGCGGTGTATAGTGGATGTCCTTTGCATCGATCTCTACTTTTTTCATGTTATCAGGCCCCCACCGGCTTAACCTGCAGGACATCCAGCGTACCTTCGTCCAGCATATAGCCTCTCAGGCGACTTCTGTTGCTTCTCAAACTTTCTATACTGTTAATTCCGGCAGCTCCCATCAGCTCACTGAGCTCAAGCGTCCATGAGCGGATGAGGTTTGCTACATGCTCGGACTCGACCTCGGGGTCCAGGCGCTCAACGAGGTCCGGCCTCTGGGTTGCGATACCCCAGGGGCACATGCCTCTGTAGCACTGGCCGCATACACGGCAGCCCATTGCGATGAGTGCACCTGTTCCGATGTAGACTGCATCTGCTCCGAGGGCTATGGATTTTGCAATATCTGCACTGTTGCGGATACCTCCGCTTGCAATTACCGAGATCTTGTTCCTGATACCCTGGTCCTTGAGCTTCTGGTCAACGCTTGCAACAGCTGCTTCGATAGGGATGCCAACATTGTCCCTGAAGACCTTTGGCGTTGCTCCGCTACCTCCGCGGAATCCGTCAATTACAACGGCGTCTGCTGAGGATCGTGCGATACCTGCTGCAATTGCCGCAGCATTGTGGACAGCTGCGATCTTTACGAACACAGGTTTCTTCCATTCGGTAGCTTCCTTGAGACTTCTCACAAGCTGTGCGAGGTCTTCGATACTGTATATGTCATGGTGCGGCGCAGGGCTGATAGCGTCACTTCCCAGGGGTATCATACGGGTGCAGGATACGTCCTGACACACCTTTTCTCCGGGAAGGTGTCCTCCTATACCCGGCTTTGCACCCTGGCCGATCTTGATCTCAATAGCGGCTCCCCTTTCCAGGTAGTTGATGTCAACACCGAAACGACCGGATGCCACCTGTACGATCATGTTCTTCTGGTATGGGTAGATCGCCTTATGGAGACCTCCTTCGCCGGTTCCCATGAATGTTCCGGTCTTCTCCACAGCTTTCGCAAGGCTTAGCTGTGCGTTGAGGCTGATAGCGCCGTAGCTCATGTGGCCTATCATGATAGGGGTCTCAAGCTTGAGGTTGGGGGTGAGTTTGGTCAGCAGTTCTATATCGCCATTGTCCTTCTTTTTGATCTCCAGCTTTGATGGCTTTTTACCAAGATATGTGCGAAGCTCCATTGGTTCACGAAGAGGATCTATGCTCGGGTTCGTTACCTGACATGCATCGAGAACAAGCCTGTCGAAGATCACCGGGTATGGTTTTGCATTTCCCATTCCTGACAGGATGATCTTTCCGGTACGTGCCTGGTTGATGATATCCTCACGTGCCTCAGCGGTCCAGAGTGGATGGCTGCGATAGTCTACCGGCCTTTCCTGAAGGGATATGGCATCCCTGGGACACATGGAGATGCAGTGATGACATGCTGTACATTTGCGTGAATCGATAATGATCCTGTCATCTTCCCTGTGGAACACTCCATACGAACAGTTATCGATACAACGCATACAGTGCATGCATTGTTCACGGTCGATGCTGACCTTGTACTTAAGCGGTACACTTCCAAGGCTCATGTTTTGATCCTCCCTATAACAGGTTCTCCCGCTCTTGGCATGTAGATGTTATGGATATCGGGGTCCATCACGCGGATGGCAGCTTCCTCACTTGAAATGTAAAGGCGGTTCCCATTCTCTCCGATGACCAGCGGTCTGAGCTTGATCCTGTCTGTAAATCCTACTATTCCTTCATGTGTAGCCACCACAATTGCGAACGGTCCGTTCATGAGGGCGGGCCCGTAGGTGAGGCGGATGGCATGGTTTAGCTCCTGCTCCTTTTCAGGCATGTTGTCGATCTCATCCCAGAAAGGTGGTGCAAGTGCCTTCACAACAATGTCCTCCGGGAGTCCGTGCCTCCTTCCGAGGAGGTCGAAAAGGTATGCTACCACCTCGGTATCGGTGAACATGCTGCAGGTGTACCCATGGCTTTCCACATAACGTCTGTTGGTACCGTATGATGTGATCTCTCCATTGTGCACCACCGCCCAGTCAAGAAGGTTGAATGGATGTGCTCCTCCCCACCATCCGGGTGTGTTTGTGGGATAACGGTTGTGTGCAAGCCAGATGTATCCTTTGTAGTCCTGGATGCGATAGAAGTTGGCAACATCCTCAGGCCAGCCGGCAGCCTTGAAAACTCCCATGTTCTTTCCGGATGAGAATATCAGGGCACCCTGGATATTGGAATTCGTTTCCATTACAATGTGCTTGATGACATCGTCATCCGGGGTTGTGCTTCCTGACATCAGGTCACTGTAAGGCTTGAAGAAATATCTCCAGGGGATGTGGGTCCTTTTGAGGTTTTCCTGCTCGTATGTAGGGATAGCTTCCTGGTGGACGATCCTTCCCCATTTCTGGAGCATATGGTCAACCTTTGCCTTTGGTTCCACAAGGTTGTCAAAGAAGACGTGGATCGCATAACAGTCCTGGTAATCGGGGTAGATGCCGTATGCAGCATAACCTGCACCCTCGCCACTCCCCCTTTCATTCATAAGGCTTAGTGCATCGCGAATGCTGGATCCATCCATTAGTGCCCTTTTCCTGTCGATCACACCTATTATTCCACACATTTTCATCACCTTGTTAAATTCGTATAATCAGCATTTTTCATATCAGGGCGGAGGGTGTAAGGGGAAAGCCCCTTACAATATGCTCAGGTACGTGTCAAGCTCCCATTGATGTACACGTGCCTTGTAGTTGTCCCACTCCGCAGTCTTTGCAGCGAGGTAATTCTCAAAGACATGGTCTCCAAGAGCATTTCTCACGAATTTGCTCTTTTTCATGTTATCGATAGCTTCTTTCAGGTTGCCCGGGAGTGCGTCGATCCCCATGTCCTCTCTTTCCTGTTCACTAAGCTTGAAGATGTTCATCTTGAGGGATTCTCCTGGATCGATCTTGTTCCTTATACCGTCAAGACCTGCTTCCAGCATCACTGCAAATGCCAGGTAAGGGTTACATGACGGGTCAGGGTTCCTCAGTTCCACACGGGTTCCCATACCTCTTGTAGCAGGGATGCGGATAAGCGAGCTCCTGTTGCTGTCGGACCATGTGATGTATATCGGTGCCTCATAACCGGGCACGAGACGCTTGTATGAGTTGACCACGGGATTCGTGATGGCTGCAATCTCGCTGACATGGTCAAGAAGACCTCCGATGTAGTGCCTTGCAATCTCAGAAAGGCCGTTCTTTGTCTCCGGGTCGTAGAATGCGTTCTTACCGTCCTCTGTCATAAGGGACTGGTTTGCGTGCATTCCTGAGCCGTTCACTCCATAGACCGGCTTTGGCATGAAGCTGGCATAATAGCCTTTGTGGTATGCAATGGATTTGACCACGTATTTGAAGGTCACAACATTGTCTGCTGTTGTAAGGACATCTCCGAACCTGAAGTCGATCTCGTGCTGTGAGGGAGCGACCTCATGGTGGGAAGCCTCCAGCTTGAAGCCCATGTGCTCAAGTGCGTAGTCGATCTCCCTGCGGACATCCTGTGCCCTGTCAAGTGGGGCGAAGTCGAAGTATCCGCCGTAGTCGGTCATTTCGGTAGTGGCATTTCCGTTCTCGTCGAGCTTGAAAAGGAAGAATTCCAGTTCGGGCCCTACGTTCATGGTGAAACCCATGTCCTTTGCGCGCTGGATAGCTTTTTTGAGGATGTATCTGGGGTCTCCTTCGAACGGTGTTCCGTCTGGCAGTTTGACATCACCTATGATTCGTGCTACTGCACCTTCGGATGGTCTCCATGGGAGTATGTTGAAGGTTGCCGGGTCAGGCATGAGCATCATGTCTGATTCCTCGATCCTTGTGAATCCCTCTATGGAGGATCCGTCGAACATAACACCGTCATTGAATGCATCTTCCAGGTTCTCTGAAGGGATCGCCCAGCTCTTGATCATTCCCAATGTGTCGGTGAACTGTGTCCTGATGAACTTCACGTCACATTCGATAACTGCATCCAGTACTTCTTCCTTGGTCTGTATCTTTTTCTCAGAGTTTGTCATATCTGCACTTCCTTCGGGGAATACAGAAACCTCATTCCGTCTTATATTATTTAATATTTTCCCCTAATTTGATATTTTGAACAAATAGATTGGTCAAATTCTTCTTTTTCGTCACCATCAAAAATGGTGTCTGGCATTTCTGACATGTGGTATCTCCCCATCACAATTGCCTTTGATCAATGCCTTTTGTTCCTCTTTTTGCAGTCTCCTGTGAACTCAGGTTGTTTTCTGCAAGCAAGAGTATATAAATCTTATAAATGTTCTCGAATATAACTATTGCTCTTCACGGTTTGCACCAAAGTGTACAATAGCATAATTTATAATGTATGAGCTTTTAACTCCCATTGATGTCTCTCAGAAATGAACCGAACCTGATCTCCCGTATGGAAAAGACCGGCTCCGGGATCTTAAAATGCATGCACTGCGGTGTTTGTAGCGGTAGCTGCCCGTCGGGAAGGCATACAAGCCTCAATGTCAGAAAGCTTCTGAAGAAAGCACGCAATGACGCCGGGGTACTTTCTGATGATTCGCTCTGGATGTGCACAACCTGCTACAATTGCCAGGAGAGGTGTCCAAGAGGCATTGATATTGTTGATGCTATATTTGAGATGCGTGCGCTTGCTGTGCGTGAAGGCATCATTTACCCTGAACACAGGATGGTGAGTGAATTGCTTCTGGAATACGGCCATGCTGTTCCTATCAATGAGGAGAACAGGGCAAAAAGAGATGCATTGGGACTTGATCCACTGCCACCCACAGTTCACAGTTTCCCTGAGGGGCTGGAAGAGGTAAAGAAACTGATGGCATCCTGCAGGTTCGATGAACTAATGTCCGAAAAATGATGTTTTTATCTAGGGGAGATCAAGATATGGCAAACCTGTCACTTTTTCTGGGATGTGTGATCCCTAACCGCTATCCGGGTATTGAAAAGAGCACAAGGCTCTGCCTTGAGAAGCTGGGCATAGATTTTGTAGATCTTGAAGGCGCGTCATGTTGTCCTGCTCCGGGAGTGCTTCGCTCCTTTGACAAGGCTACCTGGCTTGCCCTTGCCAGCAGGAATATTGCATTATCCGAAGAGGTGGACCGCGACCTGCTGACCATCTGCAATGGGTGCTACGGTTCACTTGCTGATGCAAATTACGAGATCAGGGCAGATGAGCAGCTTAGAAAGGATGTAAACTCCCATCTTGGGCAGATCGGTAGAAGCATCAAAGGCGACCATGAGGTTCGTCATATTACCGAATTCCTGCACAGGGATGTTGGTCCTGAAAAGATCCGTGATGTTGTCATAGATCCTCTGGAGCTGAGGGTTGCAGTGCACTATGGGTGCCACCTTCTGAAACCATCTAAAGGACGTGTGGGTTCAAGTGTCGAAAGGCCATCGTTCTTTGATGAGCTTGTTGAAGCAACAGGTGCGGAAAGCGTTGAGTATCCTGATAAGATGGAGTGCTGCGGTGCCGGCGGAGGTGTGCGTTCCGCATTACCTGACGAAGCTCTTGCGCTTACAGGACACAAGCTGTCAATGATCGAATCTGCAGAGGTTGACTGCATCGTAAATGCATGTCCTTTCTGCCACATGCAGCTGGATGTGGGGCAGGTGGACCTTAATGCGAAGAATGGTACCTCTCACAACATTCCTGTACTTCACTATACACAGCTTCTGGGATTGGCCCTTGGTTTTTCTGTTGAGGAACTGGGCATCGACCTGAATGCCGTAGTTAATACTGATTTCCTTATGAAGATCCTGTCAGAATGAAGGTCTTCTATTTCGAGAGCAGAAAGAAAGAATAAAAAAAGAAAATGTGGCATATAGCCTCCTCTTCTTTCTTACTATTTTTTTAGTTATCACTCTCTTTGCATTTTGAGATCTTGTTGCTGTCTGCCGGAATTGGTAATCTGATCCCTGCGTATGGACCATTTCTCTGGCATCCGATTATCTTCCTAATAATAGCAGACCAAGAAGTAACGTTATGATTGCAAGGATTATTATAGTGGCAATGATTCTGCCGGATAAATTATTTTGGCTCATTATTTGTAATTAAATCAAACTGTAGAAACAATCCTCTTAAAATGTGCCTTTTTTTATTATAGTTTTATTTTGCTATCAAATAGATTAGGCTTTATTGGTTTTATGATCCTGTTAACGATTTCAGGATTAAGGCAAAGGTCAAAAATAATGTAAAAAAAGAGAAAAAAGAAAACTGGTTTGTTTAAACCAGTTTGTTGATTGGGTGGTTCTCATCCATGATCTCGAGACCGAGCTCTTTTGCGGTCTCAGCAAGGATGATGTCTACCAGTGCGGTTGCTGGGTAGACTGTGTCAGTGTTCTCGATAGGACCGAACAGCTGGAAGTTGGAACCGAGTGTCTGTGGGACAAGGTTTGTTCCGATATCTGCTGGCATGTAAACTGCCTTGCGCTGTTCCTTTGTCTCGAACTGCTTCTTGTATTCCTTCATCCAGTCCCATGCGGATGCAAGGTTGTGGTATCCACCACCGACAGGGAGACCGAAGTGTCCCTTTACAGCAATGACTGCTCTCATGGATGCACCTGCACCTGCTCCGAGTGGAGTTGCAGCAACATCTACGAGTGGCTTTGTGATTCCACAGTCCTTTGCGATGTCGAGCATACCCATGCTCTGACCTGGACCGCCGGACTCGAGAACCTCGAGCTTTCCTTTGACGGTTGGGTCTGTTGCGTTGAAAGCAAGGACGATTGAAGCATCGATGTCACTCTTTCTGATAGCCTCGATCTCATCCTCGTGGATACTACCGTTGATGGAGTTGTAGATAGCCCTGTCAGCTACACCGATCTCTGTTACGTATTCTGCTGCTGCAGCACGTACTTCACCTGCGGAAGAGTCGATAAGGAATGGGGTCTTGTCATCCTCTGCAATGAACCAGTCGATGTACTTCTTGATTGCCTGTGGTGTTTCACCGACGATCTGGTTAACACATGGGTTACCTGTGACGTCTGCCATCTCAAGCATGTGGTTCCAGAGATTGTCTGCTGCTTCCTTGTTGAAAATTCCCTCATCTTCATCGGTTACGATGTTGTGCCTGTTGTAGAACATTGAACCGATAAGAACTGTTGGGTACTGGCCAGGCTGACCGCCGAACTTGACGCCACCAACCTCGTATACTTCCTGTTTCTTGTCAAATTTGAACATGTTATTACCTCTTATCAGATGAGTATCGGGGACAATGAAATGTAGATGAGGAACATCAATATACCTGCTACTGCACCGTATACGATTCCTATATCCCTTCCTACCTTCTTTCCGATCCTCTGTGCGATCTCACTGTTTACGAATTCGATCTTCTCGTCGATCTCATTGAGCTTCTCAAGAACCTCGTTGAAATCTGCAGGGTCTGTTACAACACTTGGTGTTGTGTTCTTTCCGTCGCTCATATTACACCACCTATCTGCCAGATGATCAATGGGAGTATCAGTACCATCAGCACTGCGAATGCGAAACCGACAATGAAACCGGTTGCAGCTGTGGCATTAACTCCGGAGTCAAGCTTCTGGTTCCTTGCAATAAGCTGAGCCCTGTATCGAATTCTTTCGACAACACTTTCAATGGCACCCATCTGTGGGTTGATGACCATTGGGACTCCCTGTCCGGATTCAATTTCTTCTGCCATGTCAATTACCTCCCGAATAACAATAGGCCAAGTAGTGACAGTGTGATTGCAAGACCGATCATGATACCTTCGACCTTACCTGCGTGTACACCAGAGTGGAACTTGTTCCAGTTACCGGCAATGACCATCTCTCTGTCAATATCGAGGATCCTGTTCCTGATCGTAGCGATCTCTGCTGCCATTGGCTTAAGTCCGCCAACCTCTTCTGCCTCTTCGCCGCCACCTTCGCCGACCTCGACGATCATTGGTTCAGCATCAAAGGCTCCTGGGTCTCTTGCTGCGAGTTCCTTGATCTTTGCTGTGATCTTTCCCATATCTTCAGTACCGATCATGTCCACGGTCTCGATCTGCTGCTGGAACCTTTCGACTGCTGCGTCGTTAAGGTTCTCAACGTATGGGATAGCACCACTTGCTCCGACAATACGGTTGTCGCTGACACCGTTCTTGTGGAACATAAGGAATGCTTCACCGGTAATGTGACCCTTTACTTCGGAACCTGTTACGAGCAGGAACCTGATGTTAGGGTTTGAGATGATCTGTGCAACTACTTTTTCCAGACCAAGGTTCTCTGTCTTACATGGACCTGTGATGGCTGCTCCTGCTTCTAACTGAGGTGCTCCTGGCAGGTGTGATCCAAGGGTGATGACTGCGACGCAGTTCTTTACGTCCCCTATCTCATATTCACCTTTCAGGGTTGGCCAGCCATCTACTGGTTCTCTTTTATCTGCCATATTAGAATCCTCCGATCATACTGAGTATGTAAAGGGCCAGTGCGACCATACCTGAGAACACGAGACCGACAACAACTCCGTAGAAGGTGTTTCCGTAGAAACCTGCTTTGAGTGATGTCTCTTCCCTTCCTGGGTATGAGTTCAACAGCTTCCTGTCAGGTGCGAGTGAATTGATAAGATCATCAGCGATCTTGTCAAGCTCATCTACCTGTTCCATGATTGGGTCCATTGAGTAGCAGATGATGTCTTCACGCTCTGCTGCAAGGACTGATGTCAGTGGGTCCAGTACAAGATGTGCTTCTGGTGCAACGTGTACCATGCTCATTCTAATTCCTCCTCGGTTGGCAGGAGACCTGTTCCAATTACCTTGTATGCGTCCCTGTTAACGAGCTCAACATATTTCCTGAATGCAACATACCAGATCACGATTCCGATCACAATGCTTGGAATGGCTGATGCACCGCTTGATACTGTTGCAACGATACCTGCAACGACCATTGCGATAGCACCTTTCTCAACAGCTGTTGAGAGTGTCCTGTCCTGCTGTTCGTCAGGACCGAGGTTTGCATTGAATGGGTGAAGGATTGCCATACCGCCTGCAATGAAGATAACAGCGATGTATCCTGTTGCTACGACGGTTTCCAGTACTGCATCGAACATGAATGTTCCTGTCATTGCAACACTGAGTCCGATGATGGTAAGTGCGCCTGCACCTGCGATCTCTGTCATGGACTGCTCCATGATAGGAATACCCATTCCAAGGACCTTGTTAGCGAGTACACCAATGACAAGTCCGATAATTGCTGCTGCAATGAATGCGACGATAGGTCCGGCAATGCCGCCAACGGCAAGTCCGAACATGGATGCGACGACTCCCATACCGAGTGCCATCATACCAATGGATGGTACACCGGTACCAAGGCCGTAGCTTGCTACACGTCTTACTGCGGCTGCTCCCCATACGATCGCACAGATAGCTCCAAGAGCACCAATGAATGCGAATGCTGGTCCGATTCCCTGTGTAAGGAAGTGTCCTGCGTACGTGGCAATAAGTCCGCCAGCCGCTCCGAGAGCGATCAAGTTATTCTGTGGAATTCCGCCTGTGGCTTCTCCACCAGCTCCTCCTGCTGACATTTTAGAGACCTCCGATTGCCATTACACCGACAAATGCGCACATCAATGTTGCAACAAAGGATGCGATTACTGCCTTTGGCCATTTCTTGAACTTAGGGTCGTGGAAACCTTCGATTGTTCCTCCAATGTTGTATGAAGGGATTACCGCGTTCACGAAGAAGATACCTACTGCGAAAACACTTGCAAGTGCTACAAGGTCACCGTGTGCCAGGCCTGTGCTTGTGCTCATGAGTGCGTAGTAGATCATAGCTCCACCGATACCTCCGAGAGCTCCACCGATCACACCGCTTACGAATGAGACGGTTGGAAGTCCGTGTCCCTCTGTACCCTGGGATACGTAGATGTCCTGCCTGTCCTTTGTGATCGGGTCATAGTCTACCTTTGCGGATGCAGGTGGTACACCAACACCGTAAACGTATACCCATGTACCGACTATCATTGTTACTGCGATCATGATCATTGCACCGACTGCGCCTGATGCGACCACGAGTGCAAGACTGTCGCTTACGTTCATAACTGCTCCTGCGGTGACAAGTCCGGTAAGACCTGCTCCTGCTGCCAGCTGGACAGTACCGGTACCAATACCAGTTGCCTGTGCCATAGCTGCAGGTGCTCCACCTACAGGTACGAAGTGAACACTCCATGAGATCAGCATACCGCCGAGAGTGATCATAACTATGTAAATTATATTTTCTGCGAGAATTCCTGCTATATCGATCATGCAGCTACCTCCTCGTCCTTGTAAGGTCCGAATGCCTTACGTGCTGCTACTTCGATCCTTCTGTTCCAGATGATCATAAGTAATACAAGAATAGCTCCTGCAATGACTGAAAGCCAGCCCATTGTGATGCTGATTGCAGGGTCAAAAACTGCTGTGATCCAACCGCTTAGGAAAACGGTCATACCGAATGCGAGACCGGTTACAGGTCCGCCGAACTTTGCACAGAACCATGAGTTGTCGATACCGTTACGAAGTCCTGCTTCTCCTTTCCTTACGATGTTACCGGAGTTTGCAGCATTAAGACCGGATCCGAACTCGACGCTCTGGAATTCACGTTCTGCACCATAGTGAACATCACCGGTTGATGAACCGATAGCTCCGACAGTGATTCCCCAAATGAATGCAATGAGAGCAAGTGGGAAAGGATGTCCGAGAACAGCTACCATGATGTATGATACAACAAGGATACAGAATGTCGTAATATATGCATATCCCATGATCACTGGCGTGTGTGATCTGATGATATCAAGATAGATTGGTTGTCTGAAACGCTTCTGACTTGCAGTACGTCCCATGTATGCTGTAATAGCATATGTTCCATGTACTGCTGTAGCAATGAGCGCACCAACAGCGAGAGCAAAGACCACGGACAGACCAGCGGTCATCATTACAGATGCCACGGTTCCGCCAATTGCACAGATCAATGCATTCGATGGTGGTTCACCGGAAATTGCTTTGTTATAGATCCTGTGTGGATACATCATCTGGGGTGCCAGTTGCACTTGTGAGTTCGGGTTACTCTGGGATCCTACATCAGATTCAAGATCCTCAGTTGTGCCGGCAACAGTTGCGGCAGCACCCATAAGTGCTAAAACACCCATGCCCATGAGTGGTTCCATTTATTTATCCTCCTTATAGTTCTAATTCGATAAGTGCGAAAGTAATGCACTTCCTTCGATAATTCAGCCATATGTCTTTGAAAATGGCATAGACTAACGTAAGATGGTGGGGATTATCTAAAATCCTTCATAAACCTTTCGGAACGTTACTGAAAAAAGAGGTTACTGACAGGAGAAAATTTCATTCCTTTCTGTCAAATCTCATAATATAAATGTCAGGTCTTGGCTGCTTTCCGCTTCCCCTTCCGAAGTCCATGTAGCAGCTGTTGCAAAGCATACGTGAATTGATCGAAGCAACCTCTGCAGTACCTGGTATAAGGCGTGCAAAAAGAAAAGTTGGTTCTATTTCAAGTGATGTCACTGCATCTGTAAGGTACTTGAGTATGTGCTCCTCGAATATTTCAAGGTCATCCAGTTGCAGTCCCCTGGTGTTGATAGTGACCCCTCCGCATCCGCATGGGAGTGCAAAGGCATCCATTTCTATCAGGAACACAGGTACTCCTAAAAGTTCCCTAAGGTTCGTTTCCAGGGATGTGCGTGCTCTTAGCAGCTCTTGTGTCATGCTCATTTTCTATCTCCTATTGTTCCCAGTGGGATTTTCCGGATGTCTTCTCCACTTCCGGAATATATATATATGACCTTTTCCGCAAGGCGCTTACAGTAGCCGCATTTATGGCAAACTTTGTCGCATTTTTTCCATTGCTCGATGGCACCTTCCAGCTCACTGTTCGGTATGTAAAAAGTGTCACGGAGGTCCTTTATGCTGTCCAGCAGGTCTATGAGGTTACCGTCATAGCTCTCATTAGCGTATGCCTCCACGTTGTTGAGGATCCAGTTCACGAAATGAGTACGACCTCCGATCTTGAATGTATCAGTAATGTGCTTGTACTCTTTGAGATCTTCCGGTCTGATCCATGGTGACTTTATTATCTGCTGGGGGTCCTTTATCCTCAGGGAAAGGCATTTATAGTAATAGTAATCGTCGAGGACGTTCGGCTTTGGCCCCGGTCCGTTTGCATGTGAGAAGAAATTGAAGTGAGCGTACCTGAAAGGACACTGGTAAAGGCATGCCTCGT
The DNA here is from genome assembly GCF_052057775.1 of Methanococcoides mangrovi. GTDB lineage: Archaea > Halobacteriota > Methanosarcinia > Methanosarcinales > Methanosarcinaceae > Methanococcoides. The sequence continues at coordinate 816,901 of NZ_CP195121.1, forward strand.
TCACAAGCAGCTTGAGCTTGCAAGAGACCGTATCCCTGATCGCCTCAAGTTTGTCGAAATGTCTGTTGACCGCCGGGTCCACCACTATGGTAGTGGCTCCCAGTTGTTCATAGAACTCTGCCTTTTGAGGTGTATCCACGAATGAAAGCACTGATACAACCACGTCGATGTCATATTCCTTTGCCAGCATTTCAACAAGGAAAGGGTCTGCAACGGTAATTGAATCTATTCCGATGCTGTTCAGCTTGTCGAAATACCAGTCAATGGCGCGGTAGCCTTCAGGGGTGAGTTGCTGTCCTCCCATACAGGAGCTGTTCAGCACGATCTCCATCTTCACACCTTTTGAATGTGCGTACTCGGTCTGCTCTGCTATCTCGTCGAGCTTCGGTGCGCTCAGGTTTGTCCTGCCGGTGCCGATATAGTCAGGAGAGCCTGCCATATAGACTGCGTATATGTTATCAGAACCGTTCAAAAGCTCCTCAAGTCCTTCAAAATGACCGACATGTGGTACATACAGCTTCATTGAAGTTTCCTTATCTGTTGACTTTAGATAAGGATTTTGGTTTGTTCGTGCCTGACCAAAATAGTTATTATATTCTATTTTCGTTCTAATTGGTATGATGATAGGTGCTTCTTCCTTTGCAGGCGGGCTAAAGGAACTGGATGATCATGTACAGTCGGTTGAGCTCTATATGCCAAAACTTGGTGTCTATGAAGGTTCAAAACTTCAGAAGGACAGACTTAAAATGGTGCTGGACGAACTCTCAACATGTGACCTCCGGACATCCATGCATGCACACTATTTTGCGGACGTCCCTACCTATCCCAAAGAACTTGTTGTGGACACCGCTTCAATGGACAAGCCACATTTCTCTTTGATGGAGGAATGTATAGAACTTGCAGGCAGACTTGGTACAAAAGCAGTGGTACTTCATCCCGGAAGGGTTGGCGATGACAGGGAAGCTTCTCTGAAAAGGATGATCTCCAACCTTGAAAGGCTTTCTGCATTTGCAGCCGAGAACAACGTAATGCTCGGTCTTGAGAACAAGGAAGCGACCGATCCCGGAAATCTCTGCTGTGAAGCTCAAGAGCTCTTAAGCGTCGTTGATGCCGTCAATTCCCCTAATCTCGGTGTCACTTTTGACGTAGGTCATGCAAACCTCACATGCGGCGGTGACCCTCAAAAGCTGGCCGCTTTTGTAAAGACCATCTCGGAACATGTGGTTCACGTGCACCTTCATGACAACTACGGCTTCTGGACCTCAAATTATGACGGTGACGAGCACATGGCTCCGGGAAGCGGTAATATTGATTATTCTGTCTTAAAGGAACTCAAAGGTTACAAGGGTATATACAACCTGGAGGTCTTTTCCATGGATGATGTCCTTGCCGGGAAAAAAGTTATAGGTGAATATGTTGAGCCGTAAGTTCGCAAAGGTGTGTAGTTGCTTTTCTCAATCTCAGTGATTGTATCGTTGATCATGCCTCTACTTTGTAATCAGGGGGGACAACAAGAACAAGTGTATCAGATATCTGGAGCACTTTCTGTGTGACCGACCCCATGATCTTCTTGATACCCGTATGTCCGCTGGTTCCGATGATTATCCTGTCAACCTTATGCATCCTGGCAGTCTTGACGATCTTTTCCGGTGCATGTCCGTCCACGATCTCTGCGTGGAGCTTTGATGCTTCACACCCCATTGAGATCAGTTTTTCCTTTATTGACGTAATGACCTGTTCTGCACCTGTTTCACGCCATGATTTCCTTCCAAGGCCTTTGTCCTCCACGACATGGACTATTACTATCTCTGCATTATGTTTCTTTGCGATCCTGCCTGCAACCATTGCAGCATTTTCTGAATAAGTTGAACCGTCTGTCGGTAGTAATAGTTTCATATGATTTTTGGTAATCACTAAACGTATTTAAGATATTGGATTGTTGAATTCGTTGATTTTATAGGGAGTATCAAAAAATAAATAGAGAATGGGGTATTCATCCTCTTTGTATCGTGTTCATGTGAGCTACAACAATATCATTGAGCCCGATCATGATATTTCCTTCTGATTCTGCATAGGGTATGTTCTCTTTCGGATAATCTACACATGCTCCCCGAATTCCCTGCCCTGTTCCAGCATCAAAGGTTGTACCGCAGGAATCACAGATTAGTAGCTCCTCCTGAAGGCTGAACCCGATCGATCCGCATGGAGGGCAAACATTGGAACGGACCACGATCTCGTCCCCGAGAGTATAAGCCATTACTGCGATCTCTCCTGCAGCTGTTTCCACCTTGAAGTGCGTATTAATGTTCTCTCTTATGGTCTGAGCAGGGACCACAACAGTATCATCAATGACCTGTGGTTCTATCCATGTGGCAGAAACCGGGTTCACCGGGGTTGTTGCCTGAGCTCCATCATCGACGCAACCGGCAGCAAAAACTACCGCAACTGCAACTAGTACTATGTATACTGCTAATTTCGATTTCATAAGATCATTCCTTTATCTTTCCGTCCTGTAAACTGATGATCCTGTCTGACATCGCAGCAAGATCGTGATTGTGTGTTACCATTACAACTGTCATTTTCTCTTTGAGGGATCTCAGTAGTGAGATGATCATCTCTCCTGTCTCTTTATCCAGTGCTCCTGTGGGTTCGTCTGCAAGGAGTATCTTCGGTCTCATCACCAGAGCTCTGGCTATTGCAACCCTTTGCTGTTCTCCACCACTAAGTTCTGATGGCTTGTGGTCATGCCTGTGCGAGAGGTTCACCCTTTCAAGAGCCTCAGTTATCATGCTATGTTCCTTCTCTCCTGCAAAAACGAGGGGTAATGCAACGTTCTCATACGCTGTAAGAGAAGGGATCAGGTGGAACTGCTGGAAAACAAAGCCAACCGTCCTTCTCCTGAGCTCCACCAGCTCTTTCTGGGACCTGCCGGTCACATCCACTCCGTCTATGAGTATGCTTCCTTCTGTCGGCCTGTCAAGCATTCCTATAAGGTTCATGAGGGTGGTCTTTCCCGATCCGGACTGACCCATTATTGAAACAAATTCTCCATTCTCAATTTCCAGATCAATACCATGCAGCACTTCTACATCATCGGCTCCGATCCTGTAGCTCTTTTTAATTCCTCTGGCTTGAATCGTTATGTCAGACACTTCTAAGCACCTCCGCAGGATCTATCTTCAGGGCACGTTTTGCAGGAAGGATCGATGCGATAAGTCCTATAATTACGGATATTCCGGCTGCCAGGGGTAGGAGTGCCCACATCATGGATGGTTCAGCAAAGCCCAATAAGGGGGCAATTGAATAGGATGCCAGGCTTCCGGCAAAAAATCCTATGCTGCCTCCTATAATTCCTATCAGCGCCCCTTCTATGAAGAGCATTGTCATGACCTGGTGGTCACTTGCTCCAATAGCACGCATGATCCCGATCTCTTTTATCTTCTCGTTCACGGATGCAAGCATGGTCGAGGCAACCGTCAGTGTGCTTACAAGCAGGGTTATAAATGAAACTGCCATGGCAGAATTACGGGTGTGGTCTATCATGGCCATCTCACTTTGTACGATCTGGCTCATTGCCCTTGCCTCAATGCCGGGTAGCACTCCTTCGATCTGGCGGCTCATTTCTGAGACCGGGCAATCATTACACAATGCACGGATCTCAATACTGCTGACCTTTCCTTCCTTGTCAAGGAGCTTCTGGGATGTAATCAGCGGCATTATGATGTAACCATCCTCTTCGCCACCGGTGCTTTCAATGATCCCTTTCACTTCGAACTCCATGGTGATCCCATTTTTCTCAAGTGGGATTATCGAGCCGACACTGAGTCCAAGTGGGGTTGCTATGTCCTGTCCCAGGAGGACTTCCAGACCTTCGGGGTCAGTAAGCCATTCTCCGTTTACGTTCCACCATGACTTGAGGATCTTCTCCTGCTCGATATCCACTCCCATCACAATGATATTTTCCTCTCCCAATCCTGCAACCCCATAAAGTCGCGGTGCTACTACGGCAAGATTGGCACTGTTCTCGATGGTTTGTATTTTTGGGATATCGGATTGTTCAATATAGTTCTCACCGGTAGATATGGACCCAAGTGATGTGGATCCGGCTATCAGGGGGATCGAGTCGGTCTGGGGTCTAACTATTATATTAGCTCCAAAATTGGTCGATTCTTCATATAGGCTCTCAGTTGCAGCGGAAAATGTCGTGACCACTGCTACAATAGCAGATGCTGCAACGATAACTCCCAATACGGCTATTATCAGTTTGTTCTTCCGTCTGAATATATCTTTCAGGACAACAGAGTGTAATCGCATGAATATGTAAGTGAAAGATGACTACATTAATCAGGTTCTTTAGGAAAATATGGCCTCTAACAGAACAAATCGTTTTTTCAATAGTCGAATGTGGTATCATTACAGGGAAGTATTTATTTGGTTGCAATACTTTAGTCTGTATAGTTCATGAGGGGATACAATGAACAAGTACGAGAAGTTCAAGAAACTGGAAAACAAGAGTTACTCTGATGTGACTCGCTTTTTGAAAAAGACCACTCACCTTACTGCACGTGAATGGATAATTGCTCGCTTATGTGCGGATTTCAAGAACCTTTCGAACCGCTCTGAAATGACCTGGATAGGTCAGAACCTTCCTGATCTTGTTCCTTTTGTGGATGAGCCTTACACCAGACAGGAGGTCTCCAATGCGCATGCAGCTTTCAAGCATAAGGTCCAGCGCAGCGGAACGACTTTCTTTTATGCCTATTATGCAGGTCTCATTAGTAAGGAAGAGATGATCCGGATGATCCACGGCATCGTTGGTGACCTTGAAAAACTGATCGAGATTGAGAATGGTGAAGTCTCTGATGAACATATGACCGATGTCCAGATGATAGTGGCAGATGCATTGCACAGGATAAATGAGTCTTTGGATCTGGATTGATAGTTGAGTTCCATCACTTATTATTATCTATTTGAATAGCTTATCTAACTCAGTACGATTACTATTTATGCTATAAGGGCTTGTAGAGGTTGTGTTACAACCGCTCCCATCATAGTTCCTTTCCAACCGATTGCTCTAAGATGGGTGCATCTTCTTTTCATCATTATTTTTCATTTTGGTATATCTTCAATTTTACAGCGCACCCTCTCGAACAATAATAACATTATATTTTCATACGGTTATAATCCGGAGACAGGTCCATACATTAATATTTTTTAGATAACATACATTATTCAAAAACATCCTTATTCATTTCATGATCGTTTTCTATGAAGAGATTTAAGTGTGTTTCCAAATGCTCCCATCAGGCTTCCTTTAGTTCTGATTCCCAAACTCATTTTCATCACCGTTGGGAGCGTCTCCTTTTCATGCTCGTAGATCTGTGCAACTTTTACATGTTTTCATTTTCAAAAGCATTACTTTTTTATAGTATGACGGGCACTCGAGGAGTGCTTTTATCCGCTGTCTTCAGAATGCTCCTGTCACAGGCTTCCTTTAGCTCTGATTCCCAAACCCATTCTTATAACCGATGGGGGCAGTGTCTTTTCCTGAAGGCAGCTTTTCCAATTTAGGTTGGAGTCTCTACGAAAAAAGACGACAATGTATTTATCGAGAGACATTTTTTACTATATCGATACAATGAGTTTCAGAGATTTTATCGATCATTTAAGGGCAAGCGGCAGGCTTGTTGAGGTCACTGATCCGGTTTCGAAGATATTCGAAGCACCACGAATTGCAAAAAGGAGCAATGGTCCGGTACTTTTCCATGATATTGACGGACAAAAGGCCATCATGAATCTTCTTGGTTCCAGGGATGAGCTTGCTGACATGTTCGGTGTGCCAAAGGATGGTATTATCCAGAGGCTTTCTGAAGTTCGTCCGGACGGGGAAGTGAAGATCGTAGATTCATCCCCAACACAGGAGGTCATAACTGAGGATATCGATCTTACGAAGCTGCCTATAATGACACACTTCGAGAAGGATGGCGGACCTTACATCACTGCAGGTGTCGTGGTATCTGAATATGACGGGATGATGAATGCATCCATTCACAGGCTGATGCTTGTCGGAAAGGATAAGCTTGCAGCAAGGCTTGTCCCGCCGCGCCACACTTTTGTCCTTCACAAGAATGCATGCGGGAACAATGAACCACTTCCAGTGGCCATTGTACTTGGTGCAGACCCGGCCATTACTTTTGCTTCCACCACTCGTGTGCCTGCAGGAAAGGAATTTGAGTATGCAGCAGCCCTTCGCGGCGCACCTGTGGAGCTTTTCGAATGTGAGAACGGTGTCCGGGTACCACACGCAGAGATCATTCTGGAAGGTTTCATCGATCCTGTGGAAAGGGTGGACGAAGGTCCTTTCGTGGACATCACAGGAACATACGACCTTGTCCGCAAGGAACCGGTGATCCGCATCACCAGGATCATGCACAGGCGTGATCCTATCTACCATGGCATTTTGCCGGCAGGTCCTGAACATCTACTTATGATGGGTGTGCCATATGAGCCGAAGATCTACAATGCGGTTTCAGAGGTAACCACAGTAAAGAACGTCGTGCTCACCGAAGGTGGCTGCTGCTACCTGCACGCTGTTGTCCAGATCGAGAAGCAGACCGAAGGTGACGCCAAGAACGCCATCATGGCTGCATTTGCAGCGCACACAAGTCTCAAGCACGTCGTGATCGTGGATGAGGACATTGACATCTTTGACATGCAGGATGTGGAGTTCGCCATTGCAACACGTGTGAAAGGCGACTCTGACATGATGATAATCCCGAACGTGCGCGGCAGTTCACTTGACCCAAGAGGCGCACCTGACGGAACGACCACAAAAGTGGGTATCGATGCAACGAAAGTCCTTGCAGAGAAAGAGAACTTTGAACGTGCAAAGATGCCGGAATAATGTTTTAGGCCAGGCAGGCTAAGCAATTTAAGTAATCTAAGCACTTTAAGCGGAAATTAATATGTATCTTACAAAAGAAGAAGAGCGCACCCTGAACGGTGAGGATGGGGAGACCCTGCAGAAGGCAATGGAGATCCTCGTAGCACTTGGTGATATCTACGGTGCTGACAGCCTGATACCTGTCAAGAGCGCACAGATAGCAGGAGTATCCTATAAGACCATAGGGGATGCAGGACTTGAATGGATCTCTGACCTAAATGGCAAGGTGAAGGTGCCTTCCATACTGAACCCTGCAGGTATGGACATGCAGCGCTGGCAGGACATGGGGATCGAACCGGATTTTGCTGAGAAGCAGATCGAGGTCATCAAGGCATACGAAAGCCTTGGCATCCGTTCCATGTGCACCTGCACACCGTATTATCTCGAAGGCTTTTCAGCCACTTATGGCGACCACCTTGCATGGAGCGAGTCCTCTGCTGTCTCCTACGCAAATTCAGTGATAGGTGCACGTACCAACCGTGAAGGAGGTCCGTCCGCACTTTCAGCTGCACTTGTGGGTAAGACCGCGAACTACGGCTACCATCTTGATGAGAACCGTGTTCCCACGATCTCAATAACTGTGGAATGCGAACTTTCAGGCTCTGATTACGGTGCACTGGGCTATCTTGCAGGTAAAGATGTCGGGAACAGGGTTCCTATCTTCTACATGGCCTCAACCCCTTCATCTGATAACCTCAAGGCACTGGGTGCGGCAATGGCAGCATCCGGTGCAGTCGCATTGTATCATATTGAGGACATAACTCCTGAAGCACAGAAGGTTGGCTTTGAGAGACCTGCCGAGAACATTGTCATTGAACGCAGCCAGATCGACGAGGTATATGAAGAGATCATTGGCGGTAACGATGACCTGGAATGTGATATCACTGCCGTGGGTTGCCCTCATTGTTCTGCGGATGAACTTGAAGAGATCGCCAAGCTCCTGGAGAACAAGGCTATCGAAAAGGAAATGTGGGTATGTACTTCAAGGGAAGTTGCCGAGAGGAATGCCGATCTTGTGAAACAGATCGAGCAGAGCGGTGCAAAAGTGCTCTGTGACACATGCATGGTCGTGTCTCCTGCCACTGAAGGTCATAATTGTATGATGGTAAACTCCGGAAAAGCGCTTGCTTATGTCCCGGGAATGTGCAAGGTTGCCGCAAAGATCGGCAGTCTTGAAGAATGCATCAACAAGGTAGGTGGTGGCAATTAAGATCAAATGCCGTACTATTGCAAGGGGTGTTGCAGAAGGTGAGGTCCTCCTCTCAGCCGATGCCCTCTCATTCTTAGGTAACGTTGACCCGAAGACCGGTATCGTTGTTGACCCTTCACATGCCATCGAGGGTAAGTGCATCAAGGACAAGGTGCTGGTATTCCCTCATGGAAAGGGTTCCACTGTTGGTTCCTATGTGATCTACCAGCTGAAAAAGAACAATGTAGCACCTGCAGCCATGATAAATATTGATTCCGAACCGATAGTAGCGGTCGGTGCCATTATATCAGGCATTCCTCTGGTTGACAGGCTGGAAGAAGACCCCTATGCTGTTCTTTCAGATGGGGATCATGTAAAGGTTGACAGTAGCAAAGGATACATTGAGATCCTTGATAAATAATTTATAATTGTGAATAATGGACAAAGATCGATCAGCTCCCGACCATCTGGATGAGGCACAGATAGAGGCTTCCATCATGGAACTCTATCAAAATGTCCATCCCCTTTTCAAAGCCTATGAGGTGGGATATTCAGATGGTGATATCTATTTTTATGGCGTCCCGTTAGTTGACAGGAGATCCATCCACAATGCACTCTGGGGATTGTTTGCAGCAAAAGGTTACCGTTTGGAGATCAGGTCCGAACTTGGCGAGGATGTGCTGATAGCTTCCCCCATAAAGCAGGTCCCTGAGCGTATCTGGATCAACGTGGCGCTGGCAATAGCTACCGTTTTCACGACCATGTTCGCTGGTGCGGCTATGTTCGGTGTTGATATATTCAACAACCCCGGGGATTTCTGGAAAGGCTTGCCCTTCACCCTTGCGATAATGTTCGTACTGGGTTCCCATGAGATGGGTCACTACCTGGCTGCAAAAAAACATGGTTTGCGTACCTCTCTTCCGTATTTCATTCCTTTTCCCAGTTTTATCGGTACCATGGGTGCCGTTATAAAGCACAGGGGTATCATCCCTAACCGCAGGGCACTCTTCGATGTGGCGGTTGCAGGGCCTATCGTGGGTATAATAGCTTCCGTGATCGTAACGATCATAGGTCTCTCGCTGCCACCTGTAGAGTTCAGTGGGGACCCTGGAACGATCATGATAGATATCCAGACCCCGCTTCTGTTCGATGCGATCTCCCGGGTTATGGGAAGCTCTTCAGAGATGATGCATCCGGTGGCATTTGCAGGATGGGTTGGTATGCTGGTGACAGTTCTGAACCTGTTGCCATCCGGTCAGCTTGATGGTGGTCACATGATGCGTGCCATGCTGGGTGAGAATGCAAGGAAAGTATCCCTCACGATGCCTTTAGTACTGGGAGGTCTTGCATTGTATGTGATCTATGTACTTGAGCAGAATGGAGGGATCTGGCTCTTCTGGTCATTTTTCCTTTTGTTGTTTGCCATGGCAGGCCATCCAAAACCCTTAAATGATGAGATCATGCTTGACAAAAGGAGGATGGCACTTGGAATTCTCACATTTATACTGGGTATCATGTGCTTCACACTGGTGCCGTTAACTCTTGTAGTGAATTGAGGTCAGATCTATGGATGTTTGTTTCAGGTGGATGCAGAAGAACACTTACAGCCTTGCGGCTCTTCTTCCGCTTATACCTGGCAACAGCATTGTGAAAAAGCCTCAAGATGGCATCATGATATACAGTTTTCCCACAAGGCAGAAAGAATCCGTATTTTCAGAGGTCGACGGTTCCACAACAGATTCCGTCTATATTGCAGGAGGGCCACACCCTTCCGGTTCTGTGGAGGAGACCCTTGAGCACTTTGATTATGTTGTGATTGGTGAAGGTGAGGAAACGCTTCCGGAACTTGTAAGGGCCCTTCAGGCAGGTAACGATCCTTCTGATGTAAGGGGTATTGCATATCGCAGGGAAGGGAATGTTGTCTACACCGGAAAACGTGATCCTGTGGACCTTGACAAATATCCCTGCTTTGATCCGGAAGGTATTCGTGCCCCCCTCGAGATCAGCAGGGGGTGTCCATGGCAATGCAAATACTGTCAGACCCCAAGGCTGTTTGGCAATAAGATGAGGCACAGGAGCATTGATTCAATAGAAAGTTTCGCAAAACACTACAATGACCTTCGATTCACTTCCTCGAATGCCTTCGCCTATGGCAGCAATGGTGTGCACCCTCAATTCGATAAGGTGGAGAGACTGCTTTCGCGGTTGCATTCGATGGAAGGTAAAAATATATACTTCGGCACTTTCCCCTCAGAGGTCCGTCCGGAATTCGTGACCCATGAAGGGCTGGACCTGGTGGACAAATACTGTAGCAACAGGACGCTCAGCCTGGGTGCCCAGTCCGGCAGTGACAGGATACTGAAGGAAATGCTTCGTGGTCACACTTCAGAGGACGTTTCAGTTGCAGTTGAACGCTGTTTTGAGCACGAGATCATCCCGGTGGTGGATTTCATATTCGGCTTCCCGGATGAGACTGAAGAGGACCAGCAGAGCACACTTAAGCAGATAAAGTGGATATCCGGAAAAGGTGGCAAAGTGAGAGCTCATTACCTTACACCCCTGCCGTCCACTCCCTATGAGAACATAGTTCCTGCACCGATATCCGATTCGGTCCACAAGATACTTGGCAAGATGGCGAGGGATGGCAAACTTAACGGTAATTGGAACAAGTAAGTAAAGGTTATTCAGTTATCACCTGAAATTCTATTGAGCTCAAGCCCATCCTTGTAAAATACGTAAACTTCTATCTCTTCGCCTTTGTTGAAAGCACGCATCATTTTGTCATAGACCGATTTGACGTGGCGAAGCTTGTTCTTTTCGAAGTGTTCCTTTATCTTCCGGAGGAATCTGATCTGCTGGCGAAGGTATGCTTCCTCATATGCTTTTGTGTCAGCGGCAATGATCCTTGCCTCGTCTTCCGATACCTCCGTGTGGTAGCATCCGTGTTTGTTGAGGCCCGATATCTGCCTCCAGTCCAGATTACCCTCATCGTCCGTTTCCCTGTGGAGCATGTAAGGGTAAAGGCGACAGATAGTAAGTCTTCTGTCATAGATGGTGCATCTTTGATCCTCAAGCATTATACAGCTCCCGTCCTCCTTTGTTCTCAGTGCATATCCCGATACATAGAAACGGCCGTTCTGGTCACAGAACTCATAGTAAGGTGCAGGTTCTATTAGGTTCGTGTCGATGTTTTTCATGACTTCGGTATCCCTGTCGAGGAGGAATACATGATCATTGAACTCTCTGGTGCAGCACCTGCCGCAGAGGTCACATTCGAAACCCACTTCCATGATTATATCGACAAGCTTCTCATCAGGGTATGCAAGCATCTCCTCAAGTTCCTTCTTTGTTTCCTCGATCTGTTGGTCAATAGAAGTAATGTTTCTCACCTTCCTATGTTCTGTATGCAATTTCCTGCTAACCTGTTTTGACAATAGGACACTTTGTTAATAAAACATTGTCAGGTTCTCAAAGCCTGAGCTCAGGATACCTGTCTCTCATTTTCCTGATGGCAAAGGGATATGCAACCCTTTGCAGATAATTGAAGTTGTGGAACGACTGCATGTATTTCGGAGGGTTTCTTGTGCCTTTCAGGGCATCGAATATCATTGAATAGTTCCTTGCCCCAAAGCGTTCCCATATGTACCGGTTGACAAGGCTTGCCTTCAGCTTGTTCCGGAAGCATTCGGTAGCAGCTTTTTCATAGTCCTCACCATGGATGATGCTTCTCGCAGCAAGGTAACCGGACCTCATTGCACTTCGCATGCCGAATCCCCATACCATGTCCTGGAGTCCCGCAGCTTCTCCCACATACAGCTGTCCGTTGCTCTCGAAATGGCAGTCCAGTGAGAATGAACCGATTCCACCATCAGGTCTTGGATTCCGGATGTCCAGCTCGACCATCTCTGAGAATACCCGCTTTGTGTTCTCAAGGCAGTCTCCCACATTGTTGAACCTGTCAAAAAGGACGGTGCACATGCAGCCCGAACCGTTCGTGACCAGCAGGTAGGAGTAACCAAGGTAGGCAGCCCTGTCATCAACAAAGGCGATGGCCATGTCGTTCATTGATGTATCAAAGGCGATTCCCTTTGCAGCAATGAAAACCTCATTTTTCACAGGCCCTGTGGCTATTATGTCCACTTTATCAAGAGGTGCCTTCTCCTGAAACCGTATGTTCACTCCGCTCTGAAGGGCCTGCTCCTTAAGTCCGTAGTCAAGGCTTCCGGGAACCGAGCCGCGTTTAACAAGATAGAATGCAGGAGTTCCAGGATCAGCTTCAAAATCCCAGCTCTTCATGCCGTTGGAAACTGTAAAATTATAGAACGGGTCAAGGTCAAAGTTTGTCTCCAGGTTCATTTCCCGGAGCTCCTCACTGATGTCCCTTTTATCGGACCAGTTCTCCAGGCCCTGCAGGCCGCCTTTAAGGTGCTTGCCCACATCAGGTGCCTTCTCGAACACATCCACCTCATATCCTGCCTTCGCAAGATTGATGGCTGCTGTAAGCCCTGATGGTCCGGCACCTGCAATTCTTATCTTCCTCATCTGTTCGGGAATAATGCCTGAGGATGTATTAGTATTTTGAGATTGTCCATTTTTCACTTCAATTAACTTTCAATTTTGATCGTTCTTGAAATGTTCGATGATCTTTTCTGCAAGTCCTTTGCTGATACCTTCTACTTCCACAAGGTCTTCCACGGAGGCACGCCTTATCTTATCGATGGACCCAAAGTGGTTCAGCAAAGCCTTCTTTCTGGACGAGCCGATACCGGGGATCGAATCAAGTTCGGAATGTGACAACCTTGCAGTTCTTCTTCTGCGATGCGACGAAACTGCAAAGCGGTGGGACTCATCCCTTACCTGCATGAGCATTTTCAGCGCATCGGAGGTATGCGGCAGTATCACAACCTCTTCATGATCTTCCTTTGGAACGATGATGTGTTCGAACCGTTTTGCCAGTCCTACCAGTGGGATGTCAAGTCCAAGTTCTTTCAGCGATCCCATTGCCGCCCCCACCTGTCCGGGTCCTCCATCGATGAGTATCAGGTCAGGCAGTTTGTTATTCTCACTTTTCTGCTTCCTGTACCGGCGTCCGACCACTTCTGCCATCATGGCAAAGTCATCTATCCCCTTTACTGTCCTTATGTTGAAGTGGCGGTACTGGTCCTTTGCAGGCATTCCGTTTTTGAAGACCACAAGAGACCCGACGGCATCAGTGCCTGATATGTTGGATATGTCAAAACCCTCGATATGCACTGGCAGGGTCGGCAGGGAGAGCTCATCACGAAGGTGCAGCAGTGCCTGCAGCGCAGCATCCTGGTCACTTTTCTTGATGTGTGACTGCTCCATTGTCATGACCGCATTCCTTGCAGCCATTTCAAGGAGCTTCTTCTTGTCGCCCCTTGAAGGCACCTGTATGCGGACGTTGCGTGATGCTTTTTCGGACAACCATTTTGTGATAAGCTCCTCATCGGGTACCTGATGTTGCACAAGGATTTCAGGAGGCACCGGTGCATCCTGGTAATACTGTTTGATGAACTCCGCAACGACCCGGGATATGTCTCCGGCTGCATCTCCCCATGAAAGTGAGAAATCGGCCTTACCCACCATATTGCCGTCGCGGATGTAGAATACCTGCACAAAGATGGTCTCCTCATCGGCTGCAGTTGCTATAAGGTCGCTGTCATTGTTCCCGGCTGTTGCGGTCTGCTGCTCGGACAGGCTTTTCAGGGCTGCGATCTGATCACGGACTGCAGCAGCGGCCTCGAACTCCTGTTCCTTTGCATGAGCCTGCATCTTTTCGGTAAGTGATCTGAGAATTTCCGATGTATCGCCTTTAAGGAATTTCACCGCTTCCATGACGTTCCTGCGATATTCATCTTCGGAAATGGATCCGTTGCAGGGTGCGTAGCAGCGGTCGATATGATAATTGAGACACGGCCGATGTCGCTTTCCATCGATCTTGCGATTGCATCTTTTTAATCTGAATACCTGTGATATCATGTCAAGTGTACGTCGAACCGGCTTGACATTGGTATATGGGCCGAAATACAGTGCTCCGTCCATGAGCCTTTTGCGGGTGATGAAGATACGTGGGTACTTCTTGTTGACTGTGACCTTCACGTAAGGGTATCTTTTGTCGTCCTTCAGGTCGATGTTGTAGTGAGGCCTGTTCTTCTTTACAAGATTTGCTTCAAGTATCAGTGCAGCGACTTCAGATTCGGTGACAATGTAATCGATATCCCTGATCTTCCGGACCATTGCCCTGGTCTTTGAGGAATGGTGCTTTCCGGACTGGAAGTACTGGCTGACCCTCTTCTTAAGGGATTTTGCCTTCCCGATGTAGATAATGTTGTCGGAGTCGTCCTTCATCAGGTAGACTCCCGGCAGGTCAGGGATATTTGAGATGTCCGGTATCATTATATTCTGTCATCCTCTGTTGCCCCGGGAAAAAGTTCCGTAAGGTCTCATTTTCCAAGGGCTTTCTCGAATGTCTTTTCGATGAACCGGGGATATGTTTTATTGATAATGGTCTCCAGATTGACGATATCCTCCCGGTTGTACTCAAGAAGAAGGTCCAGTGCATCCTCACTTCCACGCTCGTACTCATGCCAGAGCCTGACCGCATCGAAGCCGGTGATGTCAACCGTATCATCGGTTCGCTGAATTCCCAGCTTCTTTTCGATGGCCTTTAATCCTCCTGAAAGGCCGATACGTCGAAGGGGATACATGAGGTCCACATGGAGCTGATTGAAATTGATCTCCGGAAACTCGTGCTGGATGAACGGCAGGTCAAAGCGTGCTCCGTTGAAAGAGACCAGCAGTTCATATTTTTGCAGTTTTTCAACGATGTCATCAAGGTCTATGCCTTTTACATAAGTTCTTGCATCCTTTCCATCATAGATCCCGACAACGGTGATGCAGGAACTGCTGGCAGAAAGGCCGGTGGTCTCAATATCCACATAAGCGACGGAATCAGAGAAATGTTCGAAGGCTCTCCAGTGTTCTGCTCCCGGAAGACAGTTGGCGAAGTATTCAAAATCCTTTTCTGCAAGGCGTTCTTTGGATTCAATGATCCCATTTTCGATCCTTTCTTTCCTTGTCGCGGGTATTGAAACGGAGTCCTGGTTCTCCAGGTATTCGTCCCACTGGCAGTATCCGCTCTCCCATATGCGTTTTTCAATGGTTTTTCCAATTCCGGGAATATGTGTATAGGTGCTTGTAAGCATGTTCTTTGCCCCTTCGAACCTTTCAGTTACGATCCTATTTAATTATGATGAGCTGGACATTTCTTTGTTAATGCCCGGCCTTTAGAAGGATTTAAGGCATAAGATACGTATTTTATATATATCATCAACATGTAAATCATATTTACAATTTCAATCGATCATACAATAGGGGCTATCATGCGCGCAGATATAACATCACTTTTTGGGTTAAATGTGTATACGAATCAGGGTACGTATGTAGGAAAAGTGAACGATCTCGTTTTCGATGTGGATGAGAGGGTCGTTTCCGGCCTTGCTCTTTCAGACATCAACCGTGACATCTTCGATGTTACAACAAGAGGGGTCATTCTTCCATACAGGTGGGTTGTGACCACAGGGGACATCGTCCTCATACGCGACATCGTCAAAAGGTTCAAGAAACCTGTGAAAGAGGAAGAAAAGGAAGACTGAAACTCTCATGAAACAGCGGGAGATCTATTCAGATCTGCGCTGCCTCGCTCCTGTTATCATACGTGTTGATGGCAGGACGTTCAAACATACGCTTTCAAGGCTTGGTTGTGAAAAGCCATATGATGAAAAGTTCGCGACTGCCATGGCGGATTCCCTGGAACTTTTCTTCAAAAGGAGCGGGATGAGTGCAGCGCTGGCATATACTTTTTCTGACGAGGCAAGCATTCTTTTTTTGGACCTGCCCTTTGATGGCAGGGTCGAGAAGCTTGATTCAGTGGTCGCCAGTTACCTTAGCAGCGCTTTTACAATACAGATGGGTCTTGATGAGCCCGTTTCCTTTGATGCAAGGATCATCCCGATCGAGAAAGCCCATGTTACTGAGTACCTGATCTGGCGACAGAACGAGTCCTGGCGAAATTGTGTTAGTTCCTATGGCTATTACACACTTCTTTCCGAAGGTATGGGTGAGAAGGAGGCTGCAGCTGAGCTCAGGGGTAAGAAAGCCGCAGACATTCATGAGATGCTGTTCAATCGCGGCATAAACCTCGATAAGGTCCCGACCTGGCAGAAAAGAGGTGTTGTGATACATAAAAAAGAGTATCATAAGACTGGCTTTGACCCGGTGAAGAACGAAAAGACCCTCGGTAAGCGGAGTAAAGTTGTCCAGGACTGGGATATTCCCATGTTCTCTTCCGAAGAAGGGGCAGATTTTTTGAAAAAATATATTCAGGACCAGTGATCTGTAAGGTTGAATATTACTGTATTTGATCTATCTTTCTATATCATCTGATAATTATCATTTTTATAGTGTTTGGTTTGGTCGCAGGCTTAATTTCTTCCGTGTTAGTCACTGGCGTACCGTAACCTATATGGTCATGACCTGAGTTTAAGGTCTCATTATTTTGTAGTGATCCGTTTAAGATCCACTATGATGTTGAAGGTGAATTCATGGAAAAGATCGACCTTATAAAAAGAAATGTACAGGAGATTGTCACGGAAGAGGAGCTTACAAAATTGCTGGAGTCAAAGGAACATCCTTCAGCATATACAGGCTACGAACCCAGTGGTAAGATCCACATGGGTCATGTTCTTACTGTGAACAAGCTACTGGACCTTCAGAATTCAGGATTTGAGATCACTGTTCTTCTTGCGGATGTTCATGCCTACATGAACCAGAAAGGTACCATGGAAGAGGTTCGCAAGATCGCTGATTACAACAAGGAATGTTTCCTTGCACTGGGGCTTGACCCGGAAAAGACCAATTTCGTATATGGTTCTGATTTCCAGCTTTCCCCTGAATACATGCTTAATGTGCTTAAGCTCACCCAGTCCACTTCACTGAACAGGGCAAAGAGAAGCATGGATGAGGTGGGAAGGAAGATGGAGGACCCAAAGGTCTCCCAGATGGTCTACCCTATCATGCAGGCAATTGATATTGCCCTTCTTGGAGTTGACGTTGCCGTGGGCGGCATCGACCAGAGGAAGATCCACATGCTTGCAAGGGAAGGTCTTCCCGGACTTGGTTTCAAGGCCCCCCTGTGTATCCACACTCCTATCCTTCTTGGCCTTGATGGTACCAAGATGTCATCATCCAGCGAGAACTACATTTCAGTGGATGATGATGCAGCATCTGTAACCAAGAAGCTTAAGAAAGCATTCTGCCCCGCAGGTGTTGTTGAGGATAACCCTGTAATGGCACTCTTCAAATACCACATAATGCCACGCTACGATGAGATCGTCTTCGAAAGACCTGAGAAATTTGGTGGCGACCTTGTGTGCAAGAGCTATGAAGAGCTTGAGACCGTGTTCATTGAAGGTACCCTTCATCCAATGGACCTGAAGGCCGGTGCAGCCAGGTACATCAATGAGATACTTGACCCTGTAAGGGCAGTTCTTGGATGACCTTATATTGGCAGCATATCCTTTGCTGCCTACGTAACCTATTTATCGTTTGCACCATAAGAATTAATTCAATAAGAATTAGTCGAATTGGGGAGCCGCATGAAATATACATTTCAAGATTCTAATGAATTACCTGTCCAGAGGGATGTTATACAGGACCTTCAGGATTTTGTTTACATATCCAGCAAAGTTCTTCCAATTGAGAATGCTTCCATTGAGAAGAACGATGACCTGATCAGCAGGCGCACGTCCCTGGAGACCGGTTCCGAGGAACTGGGTTCCGTAAACAGCAGGCTTCTGGAGTTCATTGATACTGCTGCCCGGGAGTTTGAAGTAAAAGAGCTTCTCGATTACAGGAATTCCATTCTTGATGCATGCGAAGCTTCTTTCAATAAGAGTTCGAGTGCCATGATTTCAGAGATCGAGAGCATTAACAAAAGCATAGATTCCGGGCTGGATGATGTGGAAAGACAGATACTTTCCATACTTGATCCCTTCTTTGAAGGCGGTGTTTATGGTACATCTGAAAAGTACTTTGCTTCCATGGACAGGAACATTCTGCGTGGTAAGCTTACCTCGACAGTTGCCGGAATGGAATATGAGTCCGAACTTACTTTTACCGATAGTTCTTCTACTATAAGGGGATTCTTCGGAACTCTCTTTTTACCTACCTGGACAAGGTCCGGTATCATATACAAGGAAGATAAAGTGAAACTGGAAGATGTGTCCGATTTCCGTCTTTCGACACTGGATTTCGATGATCATAACATCAGTGCAATGTTCATCAACAAGAAAGCTACCAAGCGGTTCAAGGTCGATATGAGCGGAGATTCCCTTGTGATCTATTATGATGGCAATGAGGTCACAGCAGATCCTGCGCTCATGAACTCTGTTAAAGAAGAACACGTAGTTGAAATGCTTGATGCTCTTAAAGACTACATCCGTTCTCATGTGAAGAGGAAGACCCTCGTCAAGCTCATGCTTGATGGTGAGGATGCCATTCGCAACAACCAGACGTTCGATTGCCTGAAGCTGATCGCCGAGCAGTTCACGGACATCATCAATGAATGCATCGAAAGAGGTTATGTTGACGGCGAGATCACAATAAAGATCGAGCAGAATGACGGGACTCGCACCGAGAAATATGTTAGCAAGTCTGAACTTTTCGATGAGCTTTCAGAGTTCGGAAGTGAAGGTCTTGAGCTTGCAGGTCTTCTTGGTGTGGATAACATCTGATCATATCATTCTCATTCGGTCATATTCATGATATGGCCTCTTAATTTATCTTATATACTATCCTGATATTGCCTGGAGGACTGGCTAAATGGAATCATCAATAATATATAGCCTTGACGTAATTTTCGGTTTGTCCATAGGCATACTTTATCTCTGTCATCGTCTTCGTATACCAATTGTAGTGGGATTCCTTTTTACGGGTATGTTGCTGGGACCTCATGGTTATGGTCTTATAGACGCGATAGAGGAAGTTGAGGTCCTTGCTGAGATCGGTATCGTATTGCTACTTTTTACGATAGGTGTCGAGCTTTCCTTAAAGGACCTCTGGAGCATAAAACGTGCTGTCATTATAGGTGGTTCGATCCAGGTACTGCTTACCATTGTGGTCGTATATCTCATTTCTTCATTTATGGGGTACGGTTATGGTGAATCGGTATTCATTGGTTTCCTTTTCTCTCTTAGCAGTACCGCTATCGTTCTAAAACTTCTGCAGAACAGGGGAGAATTGCATGCTCCTCATGGGCGTCTTTCTCTCGCGATCCTTCTCTTCCAGGATGTCATAGTTGTCCCTATGATACTGATCACGCCATTCCTGGCAGGTGTTAGTGGCAACGGTGAACCTGCCCTTATTCCTATAATCGCAAAAGGAATGGGTCTGGTCATTCTGGTAATAGCAAGTGCAAAATGGATAGTTCCAAATGTTCTCTATCAGATCACAAAGACCCGCGATTCAGAACTTTTCTTCCTGTGCATCATCGTTGTCTGCCTTTCTGTGGCATGGCTTACATTCAGTATGGGATTATCCCTTGCACTGGGTGCTTTCCTTGCAGGACTTATCATTTCTGAGTCTGAGTACAGCCATCAGGCAATGAGCAATTTGATACCATTCCGTGATATCTTCATGAGCTTCTTCTTTATCTCAATAGGTATGCTGCTCGATATCGATCATTTCTTTGTCAATCCTGTGCTGTTCATAATGGTGGCCATCGGTGTTCTGTTGCTAAAATCAGTTATCGCGGGTCTTGCCTCTTATCTACTTGGCTTCCCGCTGCGTACAGCGATCCTTGGAGGTCTCGCACTGGCACAGGTCGGGGAGTTCTCCTTCGTTCTTTCCACTTTCGGTCTGGAATTCGGTATCCTTGGACAGGACGTATACCAGTTGTTCCTTGTGGTCTCCATCCTTACAATGGCAGTGACCTCATCTGTAATGTCACTCTCACCAAGGATCGCTGACCATGTTGTGAACCTCCCCCTGCCTCCAAAGCTCAAATGCGGATTCCATCCCAGAGCGATGGAGTCGATCCTTAACAAAAAAACACATCTGGAGGATCACCTCATAATTGCAGGTTTTGGTTTCAATGGTCATACAGTTGCGAAAGCGGCAACTGTTGCCGGCATACCATATATTATCCTTGATACTAATCCTGAAACTGTAAGAAAGGAACAGCTAAAGGGAGAAAAGGTCTATTATGGCGATTCTTCCCAGAAAGGTGTACTGGAACATGCGGATATAAAGAACGCAAGGGTACTGGTGGTATGCATATCAGATCCGGCAGGAACCAGGAGGACAGTTGCACTTTCACGAAAGCTGAATCCCAATCTTCATATCATTGCCCGTACACAGTATCTGCAGGAAATGGAACCTCTGTATGAACTGGGTGCAAATGAGGTCATCCCCGAGGAATTCGAGACATCGATCGAAATATTCGTAAGACTGATGAAGAGATATCTTGTTCCAAAGGACGAGATAGAGAGGCTCGTTTCAGAGATACGTCAGGACGGTTACGAGATGTTCAGGACACTTTCAGGTTCAATGAACATCTATGACATGGATGTTGATATTCCTGATATGAACATTACGAATGTAAGGGTAAGGTCATCTTCTTTCGTAGTTGGAAAGACACTTGCCCAGCTTGAGCTCAGGAAGAAATATGGTGTTACCATACTTGCTATTCGCAGGAACTCAGAGGTCATTTCAAATCCTGATGCAGACATTTATCTCACTGCACATGACGTGGTCGTGCTGATGGGTACGCCGGAAATGATCTCAAAGGTCGATCCGCTTTTTGCAGGCGGGAGCGTTGAATAAGGTAGATGGAGTGTTTATATGGAACGTAGCATTGAAAGCATAAATGAACGCATTGCAACAGGTGAAGCTGTTGTGCTTACTGCACAGGAGGTCTGCGAACTTGCGGATCGCGGTGAAGATGTTGAAAAGGTGGATGTTGTAACAGCAGCGACACGTGCTATCATGAGCGGAACGTATGCTATCCTCTCGTTCCCTGTGGATGCACCCTGCAGTTTCCTGCGTGCAAAGGAAGTCTATATGAATGGTGTCCCTGCCCACGTGGGTCCCTGTCCCAATGAAAGGCTTGGTATCCTTGACCTGATGCTTTTCGGCACGGACCACAGCCTTGACGACCATCATTATGGTGCCGGTCATCTCTTCCGTGATCTTGTAGCAGGGAACCCTGTAGATGTAAAGGTCGTTACGGACAGCGATGTTACATTCACGACACAGGTAACATTGGATGACATGCCTTATGCCATGATGTATGGTACGCGTCATGCTTTCAAGAACTATTCTGCTTTTGTGAACACTTCCGACGACCCTGTATCCTCCATATTCCATGCAATGGACTTCGGACCACGACTTACAGAGGCTACGATATCCGGTTGCGGTCAGATTAATCCGGTAAAGAACGATCCAATGCTTGAATCCATCGGTATCGGGACACGTATTCTCATGAACGGTTCGGAAGGTTTCATAATGGGATCCGGTACTCGTAGTGCCAAAGAGAAACCAAACCTTACGGCCTTTGCGGACATGCACAACATGGACCCTGAATACATGGGTGGTTTTTTCACATCAGCAGGTCCGGAATGTATCGTTTCCTGGGCAGTACCGATAGCTGTTACAGATCCTTCGGTTACTGATGCAATTAAAGAACGGGACCGCGATCTGAAAATGTCTGTCATGGCTGTTGATAAGAGAGCCTGTGTGGGATATTCCACGTATGGTGATGTCTGGGAAGATGTTGACCTGGAAGTAAAGTTCGCTCCGGAGGAATGTATCAGCTGTGCCCTGTGTGAACCTCAGGAGAACTGTCCGATGGCTGCCATCAGTTTCGAGGAGGGCAAGGTAAAACTTGACAGGTATGCATGCTTCAATTGCGGACTGTGTACAACTCTTTGTGTTGGCGATGTGTTCACCGGTAAAATGGGCTCCATCAACTTCGAGCTGGGTGACTATTCGGCCAATGTCCCTATCGTATTGCGCCAGTCTGACAAAAAGAGAGCTCTGGAGCTGTCAGAGAAATTAAAAGAAAGGATACTGGATGGCTCTTTCCGTCTTACTCAGATGGTCGGGCACATTCAGCCATAAAGCGTTCGATTATCTCTTCAGGGGACATGCTGATTATGGGCACGGATGCATTTCCGGGGTCCACGCGTACAACGATCATTCCCCTGTCAACCTTTTTTAACATCTTTTCGAGATCGTCCTCATTATCGACAGTGTGAACCTCATCGATACCTGCTCCCTTTGCAACAGCACCCAGGTCAGTTCCGTGTGATGTGGCTGTGGGTTGGTCACCGGTAGAGCCGTAGGTTCCGTTGTCGATCACAACAAGAAGATAGTTTTCAGGTCTCTGGTGTGCAATGGTGGCAAGGCTGCCCATGTTCATGAGGACAGAACCATCACCATCGATAGCAATGACATGTCTTTCAGGTACAGCGAGGGAAAGTCCCAGTCCAATGGATGATGAAAGTCCCATGGATCCAAGCATGTAGAAGTTCCCGGCTCTGTCCTTCAGGTGGTGAAGTTCCCTTGAGGGGAATCCGATGTTGGCTACGATCAGTGAGTTCTTCTCTTCTGCCTTTCTGGCTATCATTGAGATCGCATCTATACGCTTCATTCCGCCTCCCAGAAACCGATCTCGAGAAGGACCGCAACTGGTCTGCCTTTCTCGGATGCGACGTTCCATGCGTGGATTATTGCATCTTCAACATTGTCTATGGTTGGTACCACATACGGTATGTCGAGTGAATCGAGCAACGATGGTGTAAGCTGGCCCATAGGTATCTGGGCACATATTGTCTCACCTTCAATTCCCCTATGGCTCATAATCATCACCAGGGGGATGTGGAACAGCTTGTTGAGGGATGCAAGTGCATTGATGGAATTTCCGAGTCCCGAGTTCTGCATTAGCATTGCAGGGACCTTTCCTCCCATATAGGCACCGGCACAGATTCCCACGCCTTCTTCCTCGCGGGTTACCGGTACATGGATCATTGAAGGCTCATTATCTATCATTGGAAGTATGTCCTTCAGGTTAACGCATGGTACACTTACAACAAGGTCTATGCCTGCCATCCTCATGCCATTGAATACTGATGTGCTGGGGTCCATTATATCACCATACCTTCAGGTCGATCGCTTCGATCCTGACATTTCTTTCCTCTACTCCTACAACGATGCCTGAATGCACTTTCTGCATCATACAATGTGTGGGTATGAACTTAACCGTTTCACCTACTCTAGGGATACGGCCGTTTTTCACTTTTCCTTCAAAGGCAAATATGAGGCATATTCCTGCATCAATGAACTCAACTTCCTCGTTTCCAAGGCGCTGGAGCGGGCCGACCATGTGGACGGTGATAATTCCGCGGGATGCTTCTATGACCTTCGCGAAATGTGTTATAGGGCAGCCAAGCGGGCGGTACCTTACAAGGTCACCTTTTTTCAGTTCGGTGCCGTCGATAGGATGGATATCCTCCCTGCATGTTGGTTCACTGTCAAGCGGGGCGAGGGTGAAGTCTGCCTCAAGGCCGTCGATCACTCCAATGATGTTCGTGCTGTCAGACCTGTCCTTCAGGATCTCTTTCAGCTTCTTTCTGTTCTCGGCAAACTGCTGTTTTCCCATGAATGGGCAGAGTCCGATATCCTCTGCTTTTCTCATGTTCTCTGCAAGGTCACGACATTGCTTGTATCCGCATTTGCCACAATTGTATCCCGGAAGCAGCTCAAATATCTCCTGCACTTCTCACTCCCCCCTGTATTCCATGAATCCGTCAAGGTGGCGGAGAACTCCCATGTGGTATTTGCGTTCAACACGTTTCTCACCACTGCAGAGGGTACAGATGGCAAGTGGTGGGTTGTACCTGAGTACCATGTCCTTCGGGTCAGCCTCAATTCCTTCTTCTATGAGCTCTGCAAGTTCGATGGCACCTTTTCCGCTAAGTCCGTTAGCTTCTACAACCATGCATTCGGGGTTGACCTCAAGTACCCTTTCCCTGAAGACCTCACGCTCTGCCTGTGAGACGATATCTCCCTTTGTCATGACAACGATATCTGCTGTTGTCAGCAGCGGGCCGACCTTCAGGGGTGTGTTCGGTCCTGTGGTCACATCAATGACACAGACAGCCAGACATGAATCCGGGTAAGGTGCACATCTTAAGCAAAGTCCTGCAGTCTCATTGAGCAGGACATTGGAACCTTCCTCTTCTGCCCATTGCAGCATGGGCTCTGTATTGTAAATGGTAAAGTGGTCAGGACACATGTCCCTTGCAAGACCTATCCTGATAGGGACTTCAAGTCTTGCGAATCTCTTGTCGTCATCTGTCCAGAGGCAGTCGACCTTGACGACCGCTGGCTTACTCCCACGCCTTTTCAGGGCCTGTATGGTGTGAAGCAATACTGAGGTTTTTCCGGAACCTGGTGTCCCTGCGACAACTACAAGCTTCATACAACACCTTCCACAACCTCTCCCCTGCGAATGATCTCGCGAAGGTCCATCATCCAGTTATCAACTTCTGACACGCGGTTTCCGACATTCTTCTCCTCATCACTTGTTGTGATTATGTCGGACATTCCTCCATTCTTAATGACTATCCTGCGGGACGCCATGAGTGCAAGTACAGGGTCGTGTGTGACGACCACTACGATCTTTCCTTCACCTGCCAGAAGCTCCAGGGCTTCCTGTTTCTTAATTCCCGCATTCTCGATCTCATCGATAAGCACGATAGGTGAATCGCTGATCACCGCGATGTCGGCTGTCATCAGGGAGCGTGACTGGCCACCACTCAGTACGGTAAGAGGTTCTTCCTCACGTATGGGTTCGCCTGTAAGCGTATTTGCAAGTTCGATAACCCTGTGCATGAGTTCTGGATCCTTCCCGCGACTTCTGGCATGCATCTGCAGGAACTCGGCAACGGTCATGTCAGCAAGGAAGTGCATGTTCTGGGAGAGCTGTGCGATAAGCTTCAGGCGTGGATCCCCCCTCATTTTAGTGTCAGGTTCTTCGTCATTGATAAGTATCCTGCGTCCGGTGGGAGTATCTCCCTGTGCCAGTTGCTCGATATCATCGATAAGCGTACTTTTTCCGGAACCTGTGGGGCCAACTATTCCCAGGATGTCTCCTGGGTTCACTTCCACCCTTTCTATAGCTTCCTTTATACCTTCCTTGTTAACGCCTCCGATGATGGTGAGCTTTATTGAGCTACTCACTTCAGTAAACCCCCAGGTTGAAAAATTCGGAGACCTTTTCAAGTATCTTTTTCTCAGAATCCGGGTCATTGGGGGATACTGTGAGCGTCACATCCAGTTTTTTTGTGGTAAAGTCCTCTTCCAGTCGTTTTTGTCCGCCACCGGTAATGTTCAGTACGATACTGTCACCGGTATTGATCTCACCTGTTTCCACAGCTTTTATAAGTGCAGCACAGGCTACGCCTGGAGCCGGTAATATATCGATCCCTTCTGTCTCTTCGAAAAGCTTCTGTGCATCTTCCGCTTCCTTGTTTGTGATGCCGTAGATCAATCCGTTAGTGTCATCAAGTGCATCTTTCACTCCTCCCGGGGCTGAGTATGGGGGTTTCCTGTTGTAGAGCACATCGTCATGCATCTCTTCAGGGCAGTGACCGGTGAGTTCAGTACCTGTCCACAATGAGTAGAGCGGTGCACATGGCATGTTCTGGGCAAGATGAAGTCTTGGCATGTTGTTGCCAAAACGGCCGTCCTCAAGAAGTCTCATTGATGCTTCCCAGGCTGAGATGCCGCCTGTTCCGCTTCCTACTGCCTGGAAATAGTGGTGTGGAAGGCTTCCGGTGGTGAGAACTGCATCCAGCATCACGGTGGCCATTCCGTCCCTTCTGGCAACGTTGCGCGCACCGCCTTCGCTTACAAAACCATCCTTTGCTGCTATCTTCTCTGCCATTGCGATAGCCTGGTAGTAATCACCTTTCACGGTGACCGTGCAGATGGATGAAGTGTCATCATTTATAGTCCACAGGCGATGCATGCTTTTCTCTGGTACTATGAGAAGCAGTTTCCGGCCTGTAATAGATGCCACATGGGCAAAGGCCCTAGCAGTGTTGCCCGCAGAAGCGACCACCAGTATACGTTCTTCATTTCTTTCGATCAAACGCTGCATTGTGGGAAAGGACTCGAGGTCCTTGAAGCTGCATGTTCTTATGAATGCTCCTTTTTCAGGCCAGTAGCCGTTGAATGTGATGTAAAGTTCCTGCAGTCCCAGCTCTTTTGCAAATCCTTCACTTTTGTATGTTACAGGTCTCCCGGATCCTTCCTCGATGATCCCGTTAACAGGCAGCCAGTCGATATATCTCCAGATGCCAGGCATGTCTGTTGGTTCTATCTGTTTTTTGGAATACTCTGTACGCAGTAATGAATCATCATTGGGGCAGTGTAATGCATAAGGTTCCTGCACGTCTCCACATTTAGTACACTTCACGACATACTTGCTCATGCGTTCAAGTCGGAGAATCGGTTTATATATCTTTCCATTAATATGGCAAAAATTGCCGTCTCAGGATCATGCACCGTACCATATGGACTATAAGGCAACCAATTTGTGAAAAAAGTAAAATAAAGATATGCAGGCATCTTAAAATGCCTGTTTTGTCTGTCAATTGAAAAAGATGATCAATCTATCAATGTACCGACAAGAGGGAAGTCTTCCATGACGTCATCATCGTGTGGAGAATCTTCCATTTCTTCAGTAAGGTCCATTCCAGCTTCATGCATTCCCTGGTGGTCCCCATCATCCCATAGCATGCTTTCAGTCACATCGTAGACCTTTCCCTGATATGCTATGTAGCACTTTTCCCCATTCTGGCCATTGTATTTTGCAAGTTCTTCTTTTGTAAATTCTTCCATTTCAATAACCTCCGTTGTTAAATGTGATATACTGTTCAATGATTTATGCTTTTTTTAATGTGACCCAGAACAAACTGCCCCTTCCGTTAGGATTGTCTTCCACTCCGACCTCTCCTCCATGAAGGTCAACTATTCTCTTGACGATCGCAAGGCCAAGACCACTTCCCTTTATATTGCAATCTCCGGCCACTCTTTTGAACCGATCGAAAACCAGTTTCTTATCATTGTCTGCAATTCCCTCTCCCGAGTCTGCTATTGTGACCTTCCAGTGTCCGTTATGGTCTTTTACCCCTATGTTTATTTCCTCGTTCTCAGGACTGTACTTCACAGCATTTGATATCAGGTTTGTGAAAACTTCCTCTATCATCGGATTTGCGATCGTATCAAATTTTCCTTTGTTCTCAAGCACAATCTGCATTTTCTTTTGTGCTGCCTGGTATTCAAATTGGGAAATGCAATCATTAAGTACCTTTGCAATATCTAATGTTTCAGAGTTGATATCCTCCATTGATTCCAGTTTGGCCAAAGCTGCTGCACATTCAATAAGCTCTATGAGCTTTTTGTTAGTTTTCTTTATCTTTTCAAGTTTTGTTGCTTTACTTTTATTTTCTTCTTCTGAAAGTAAAAGATATGTATATCCATCTATGACCGTTGCATGGTTAAGGATATCATGGCTTAGAATATCTGTAAAGATACCTTTAAACTCGCTCGAACGCTCGAGCTGTTCTGTGTATTTCCTGAGAGTCTCCTCATTTTCCTTGATATCGGTTATATCAATGATCGCTCCGACAAGCCCGGCATTTTCCCCGTTGAGGTATGTGAAAAGGGATTTGTTGAACATCACCCTTCGTCTTGAACCATCAGTAAGCGATTCGGTGCATGATTCGTAGATCTGAATCCCACCGTTCTCAAAAAGTTCATTGTCCTTTTCATAGTATTGTTCTGCAAGCTCTTCAGGTGCAAGATCAAAAACGGTTTTACCGACAAGGTCTTCTTTCTTTATCCCGATGAAGTGCTCAAATGCCTTGTTGCATCCCAGGTATATCCCATCCTTATTTTTGTAGAACACAGGGATAGGCACTGCATCGATGAGTTCCTGAAGGAAATGGAGATATGTCTTCTGGACTTTTTCAGCCTCTTTTCTTTGGGTGATATCATTTCCGATGGCTATGGATCCGATGACTTCCCTGTTCTCATTGACAAGGTTTCTCGAGTTCCACGATATCGTGCGTTGTTCTCCATCCTTATTTATGATAGTTGTCTCAAGTCCGGCTACCCGCTTACCCTGTTCCAGAATGGCCTTTGCCTCTGCAAATATCTCATTTCTGTACTCTTCATCCGGGTAAAGTAGTTCCCATACCTTATCGCTACCAACAATTTCCTCTCTGGAGTATCCGCTTATCTTTTCCGCAGCATTGTTCCATATGACCACTTCTGCATTTTTGTTAAGAACGTTTAGCCATATATCCGCATTCTCAATGACGGTTTGCTGGAATTGGGTCAGGTTGCAGATCTTCTCTTCAGCAAGCAATTTTTCAGTGATGTCCTCTACTGTGAATGTAATTCCTGCAGGGGGGTCATTTTGATCTATAAGTGCAAAGGTGAGGTTGATGTCGATCTCTTTTCCATCCTTTCGTACCCATTTACCCTGTGTCTTGAGCGGTTCCTTTGTCCTTATCATTCCCTGCAACAGGGCTCCCATCCTGTAATATTCTTCTTCATCAGGATACAGGAAACGCGTATTGACCCCAACGATCTCTTCTCTGGAGTACCCTACAAGTTCGCACATGTTGTCATTTACATCCCTGAAAACCCTGTCCCAGACCACTCCTATACCTATCGGTGTTGCAAGAAATACGCTTCTTATTTTTGCTTCCTTTTCCCTGATAGCCTTTTCATACTTTTTGATCCCTGTAATGTCCTGCAAGGTGTATATGATCCCTCTTGATGGATCCTCAGGGTCCATGAGTGCAAGTTTCATGGAAATCTCGATGATGTTTCCATCTTTTCTTATAAATTGGGTTTCTGTTGAACGTGTCTTTTTCTCCCTGATGACCGCTTCAACTTCTTTTCCAACAAGCTTGTAATGCTCATCAGATGGGTAGAACATACGGGTATCGTTGCCAATTACTTCCTCTTTTGAATATCCAATTATGCGGTAAGCTTCTTCATTGGCATCAAGTATCTTTCTGTTACAGCTAAGTCCGATACCTATGGGGGCAACGTCAAAAAGGGTGCTCATATGCATCTCTTTTTGTTTTAGTGTCTTTTCTGCTCTTTCTCTTTCTGCGATCTCCAGTTTGAGCTTTTCGTTGGCAGCTTTTAGTTCAGATGTCCTGATCTCCACTAGATCTTCGAGACGATTCTGGTATTTCTTAAGCTCATCTTCTATGAACTTGTGTTTTGTTACATCCCTGAGTACGCCGATCAATCCTCTGGAGTTTCCATCTTTATCGCTCTGAAAGTGTGGATAGTTCTCTATCCAGTGTATGTTTCCATCACGATCCGGGATCCTGAAGGTACTTGGTGGTGAATTTTTATCCTTCATTGCCTTTTGGAATGCAGCGAATATTTTTTCACGATCTTCCGGATGGAGGTAATCTACAAAAGAGGTATTGATCATCTCTTCCGGATCAAAACCATATCTCTTGATCTGAGGGCTAATGTAGAGGATGGCACCATTCTCATTTGTAATGTAAACTATATCTTTGGTATTCTCGATAAGGTATCGGTACTTAGCCTCCCCTTTGCTTACGAGATCCTTTATGGAAACATAGTCTTCAGAATCTCTTTTTATGGTTCCCCCTCCTATGTGAAAAAACAAAACAGGATATTATTATGACCCCATCACGTATATAACTATATTTGTATCTTCAAGAGATACTTCGAGATCATAAAATTAGAACGGGTGAAACTATGGGTTAATTTGATTTCTCTTTTTATTTCTCGAGAACTTTTGAAGCATGCTTCAGCATTTCCTGTATGGAAATATGCTGCGGGCATTTTTCCTCGCACGATCCGCATTCGATACATGCTGATGCCCTTTCTTCAGGTGGCACAAAAAGATCGTAGTGATGGCGTGCTTTCTCAAGATTGCCGTACATAGAGGCACTGTTCAGGTAGGAGAATGCAGCAGGTATGTTCACACCTGAAGGACATGGAAGGCAGTATTTGCAGTTGGTACAATTGACCACGGTCCTTTCAAGATAAACACCCCTTACCTTACTGATAAGCTCATGATCTTTTTCAGACAGTCCTCCTGCAATTCCCTCTTCTGCATAGGCGATGTTCTGCTCAAGTTGATCGAAATTACTCACACCGCTCAGAACGATACTGATCTGCGGCTGATCCCAGAGGTACTGCAGACACCAGTTGGCTGGTGTGCGTTTGATATCCGAACTATCCCAGATCTGCTGCACTTCATCAGGGACCTGTACAAGGCTTCCGCCGCGAAGTGGCTCCATGATAGCAATACCAAGTCCTTTTTCCGCAGCATATAGAAGACCTTCCTTTCCGGCCTGGTAGTTCTCATCCATGAAGTTGTACTGTATCATGCAAAAGTCCCACTCATAGCCGTCCACGATCTCTTTGAAGACCTTGATGTCGTCGTGGAAGGAGAATCCTATATACCTGATCTTCCCTGCTGATAATGCCCTTTCAATAAAGTCGAACATACCCAGCTCTTTCATCTTCTCCCAATGGCCCTTTGTGAAGCCGTGCATTAGATAGAAATCAATGTGGTCTGTCCGGAGCCTGCGAAGCTGCTCGTCAAGGAAGTGGTCCATGTCCTCTCTCTTCTCAACCAGCCATAAAGGAAGTTTTGTGGCGAGATAGACCTTTTCACGATAGCCGTTGCTCAGGACCTTTCCTACGAAAGGTTCACTCTTCCCTTCGTGATAGGGATAAGCTGTGTCAAAATAGTTCACACCCTTTTCGATGGCGTATTCTATCATCCGGGTTGCCTGTTCCTCATCGATAAGTTCCTCCTTGCCATCGATAACAGGGAGTCTCATACACCCGAAACCAAGTATCGAAACGTCCTCTCCTGTCCTTCCAAATTTACGATATAACATCTCATCCCTCTATTTTATGTATTATCAGCTATCTCTTGAGGTTGTACGGTATTATCTGATCATATTCTACAGTTCTAGTGATAGATGTTTACCGCTTATTAATATTCACTTTGTTGTGCAGGTGTTCCCTTGTATCGAACGGTCAGGTCCGATGGTGTTGCTGAAAAGGAGTTCAAGAACTCGGTTTTCATTGGGCATGTAGCCCCCATAAGGAACGAAGCAGACGCAAAGTCCTTTGTAAATTCCATAAAGGAGCGATACAGCGATGCCAATCACAACGTCTCCGCCTACCTGATCAAGAACGGCAACATACTTGTAGCAAAGTATGACGATGATGGTGAGCCGGCAGGCAGTTCCGGGAAACCGGTCTTCAAGGTGCTGGAGCTTAAGGAACTGACAAATGTAGCTGTGGTAGTGACCCGTTATTTCGGTGGTATCAAACTGGGATTCGGAGGTCTTTCCAGGGCTTACAGGGAAGCGGCCGTTGCAGCCATCGAAGAGGGCGGGATCATTGAAGTTCATGAAACGGTAGAACTGAAACTGAAGGTAAGTTATTCCGATATGCAGCCTGTGAAGAAGCTTGTGGAAGAGTTCGGAAGTGTCCTGGATGAGAAATACACCGATGTCGTGGAAATGATAGTGGAAGTTAGAAAAGGTACTGAGGAAGATCTGATCTCACGCATTGCAGACCTGACGAGGAACCGGGCTAATATATCCTATCCTGAGGAATCCAGTGAAGCCTGAGGTTAATTATAATCGATATATTTATTCTATTTCTTTCACATACTTGTCTATATTATATCCAGAAAATGCATATGTATTTTTTAGTCTATTCAAAGCCTGAGGATAATGCCCATGATTCCTTCTCCTTCAGGTTACAATATGATAGACAATACCAGAGTATTCAGAAAGATAATCGATTCAATAACCACGCTTTTCCTTTACCTCCTTCTCCTGACTCTGGTGGTCGGGATGGCAAAGACCCTCCTTGACCTGCGGTTCACAGTATTCACTACCCTTGATGTCGGTTTTAATCATATGGTCTCCAGCGTGCTTACGATCTTCATACTGATCGATCTGTTCAACACCTTCGTGGACTATCATGAACACGATCGCATCAAACTGACATATGTCACTGATGCCACAATCCTGATCGTGATGTGTGAGATCGCTGTGGGTATGTATGCAAAGGAGTTTGAAGCCATCTTCATCTTTTCCCTTGCAGCACTGATACTGGTGCTGGGCATCGTGCGTGTGCTTGCCATCAGTTATTCTCCAGAGGACATGCACGACGTTGTGCATCCGTTCGTGTTCGGGAATAAAAAGGAAAAGAAAATAGAAAAAGAAAAGGTTAGCTGCCTGTGAGGCAACTATGAAGGTCGGGACTGTTGGTTCCCTTCTCATATCACATTGAGATAGAGCAGCACGGCAAGCAATATCAATATCAAACCCGTGACAAATCTTATCGCAGAGCGCCTTTTCTCCCTGAACTGAATTACGGTCTCCGGGCTCATCCCAAACGCAAGGAACAGGCCGAGTCCAAGGACCGGGAGCACGAGTCCGAGGTTGTAGATGACGAGATACATGGTTGCTTCCAGCAGCTCGGTCCTTGCTATCAGCATGTCAAGGATCGAAAGATAAACGGCGCCTACGCATGGTGCCTTTACCAGTGAGAAGAACGCACCTGCAAAAAATGACAATACCATTGCGTTCTTTCCGTGTATGCTGTTCATGAATGAGATGATCGGTCCTGGCGTTTTGAAGGTAGACTTTGAGTGGTTCTGGAGGTAGTATGCATCATAGATGTGCCATATACCAAGGATACCTATCAATAACGTCATGAACAATGTGATGGCATCTCTCGATTCCGGGAGGACCGTAACAGCCTTCAGGAAGCTCAGCCCGGCTACCATGTATGTTGTGAATATCCCGGCACAGAAGGCAGCCACGACTATCAGTATTTCCTTCTTTCCTCCGCTGGATGATATCGTTACTGATGTCAGGAAAGCGATCACGGCCAGAAGGCAGGGATTAAACCCGGCCAGCAGACCAGCGACCAGCACAATTGCCGGCGAGAGCTCAAATGGGGCCGCGTTCTCATTACTATTGTCAGCTAAAGGGATGGCGCTATTTTTCGTAATTGGGGTTGCATTCTCTATGGCGTCCACGAGCAGTTCCTCAAGCAATGCAGGATCCCCTTCGTAATCAGAATAGCTGATGACCGTATTTTTGTTTATGACGATCGCAGGTACCGTGTACACTCCGTATCCCTTCATGATCGAGTAGGATGTGGCGATGTCATTTCTCGTGTAATTGATATTGTCATACCTGCTTACCACCGAATCGATGATCGGGGATGTTTGCTGACATTTCAGGCATCCTCCTTCATAGAAATATTCGATCATCACTTCGTCTGTCTGAGCTGCCGAAACGGAGGAAATGTTCAGGCCGGCAAGCAGAAGGATCAACAAAAATACTGCCGATTCAGTGGCACGCAGTGGTAGCACACGTCTGATTGTCATATTCTCTCTCTGAAACCATATTCTGTGAATGCCCCAGCAGTTCACCTGTATCTGCGGAGACATAACTTTCCACAACATACAGAGTACTTATTTTCTGGCAGGCACAGGTTCGTTCCATCATCTCAACTTTCCATATATTCCTTTTCTGCATGGCAGTGGTGTTCAGTTCGTATGGACTTTCATTGACAAGAGTTGTTCTGGTTACTCTCCAGTCCGGCTGTTTAAAGGATTGTTCAAGATAAGTGGCGATCACCGTTTCTCTTTTTGTGATCTCTATGGCCTCCGTACTATTGAAATTCAAGTTAATCTCTAACTGATCATCATTTTCCTGCTGTGGAAAAACGCTGCTGATGCAACCTGCTCCCATAAGAGAAAGCAGAACAAGCATTGTAATTAATCCGATCGGATATGATCTCTGCATCAATTACTGCCTGATACTATAGAATTTAAGTTCTTTCATATAAAACATAATCCACTGCTTCAACAGGAACGTTGCTTCTGCTTCTTCCAGAAGCTGCTTTCAGTATGTAAGCATATGGAAGAGGGAACCCTTTGGCAGGATCTCTTTGTTCATGACCAACGATGTCCGGCATAGTGATACCATTAAATGGATCATCTGTTACCGGCCCGGTTCCTGAACTCAAAACCAAGGTGTTCCAGCGCAAACAATGCCATCATTATCACAAAGGCGATATAGATGACCGCTGCATAGGATGCCAGTATATATGTAAAGCGATCCCCGCATGCTCCTCCTATATCCATATGTGAGAACACGCTGATCGGTCTGTCGGATATAGGGTAAAAATAATTTATCCCTCCCTTTGCAATATCATCCAGCAACAGGTGTGAAAGGGATGCAGATTCGGCAAAAAGGCCCATGTATACAGCTTTATTATAATCCCTGTATATCCTGTATCCAACAATTGCTCCAAGGAAGGCAGCAGAAGCGCTGAACAGCAGTGAGTGCGTTGGTAACGGTCCTATTGTGGTATGTTCCAGGGTGCCGTGTACAATGATGTTATAAACGACTGTAATATCCGGGTACAGTGCAAAAAAGCTCCCTATGACCAGCAGCAGAAGAGTATGTGCGATATTTTCGGTTGTACTTTCTCTGCGAAGGATTCCTGCAACAGTTGTATAGACTGTTATTGAACAGATGCAGAACACAAAGAACATTACATGCGCAACCGGATATGGCATATTAATAGATAGAACTCCTGCAGGTATAAGATTATCTGAAATATGCAGTTAGAATTATGGGCTGGTTGATAAAGTTTGGGAGTTTTATAATGTTATTCCCCGGAGTTCTCATTGAATGGTAGGTCGTGAAAGCCTGAATTGATGGTCAGATATATCTAATAATGTTCTACTATTCGCAAAAATATCTAATATGGACAGAGATCTTATTTTGAGATTTTTAAGAGCTCAAATTGAGCTCTTCCTGAGCTATTTCTCTTATCTTTTTGATGATCGAATCAAGCCCGTTCGATCTGGCAGGTGAGAGGTTTGATCTCAGCCCGATCTTTTCGATAAAGTAGAGGTCCGTGTCCAGGATCTCCTGTGGATCTCGATCGTTCACGACTTTTCCCACAAGGGAAATGATCCCTTTGGTTATCATCGCCTCACTATCCAGATCGAAGATCAATTTCCCATTTTCTTTACGGCTTCTGATCCATACCCTGGACTGGCATCCGCTGATCGCATTGTCTTCGGTCCTGAACTCCTCGCTCATCGGCTCCAGCTCTTTGGCAAAAGAAATAAGCAGGGTATATTTGTCGAACCAGTCAAGACCATCAAATTGTTCTATGATCTCATCCTGGATAGCGTCGCTCAACTGTACATCATCTCTACTTTCTTTATTCCTTCAATAAGCATGTCAACATCTTCTTTTGTGTTATACAATGCAAAACTTGCTCTGACCGTACCTTCGATACCCAGGGACCTCATCAATGGCTGGGCACAATGATGTCCGGTCCTGACAGCAATTCCCATCTTGTCCAGTATCAATCCTGTATCGTAATGGTGGATATTTTCCAGGTTGAACGAGACAGCTCCGCACATCTGGATGGCATTTCCATAGACTGTCACATTATCCATTTCCAGCAGTTTGTCCCTTGCATAGGAATATACTTCATGCTCATGTTTTCTTATTTTGTCCATGCCTATGTTCTGCATGTAATCGATCGCTGCACCGATACTTATTGCTCCCGCAATGTCCGGTGTGCCTGCTTCAAATCTCAGAGGAGGGGGCAGATAGGTCGATCCTTCAAAGGTAACCTTATCGATCATACCTCCACCACCTATTGCAGGCGTAATATCATTGAATCTATAGCTTGTATAAAGCACTCCGACACCGGTTGATGCGTACATCTTGTGTCCTGAGAATGCCAGGAAGTCGCATCCTATGTCTTTTACATCAATTGGCAGGTGCTGTATTGATTGGGCTGCATCTACAAGTACCGGGATGTCGTGATCCTTTGCAATTTCAGTGATCTCCCTGATCTCATTTACAGAACCAAGTACATTCGAGACATGGGTGATGGCTATCAGTTTTGTCCTATCCGTGATCTCCATTGAGCCTGTCAGCGAATTGCAATCTTCGTCCATGGGAATTGCCTTTACCTTTGCACCTGCAAGCTGCCAGGGAACTATATTCGAGTGATGTTCCACACCGGTCACCAGAACTTCGTTTCCCCTTAAAGAAGGTTCAAGAGAGCGTGCGACCTGGTTGATGGAACCTGTCGTCCCGGAAGTGAAGGTCACTTCACGTGGGTCGCGAGCACCTATGAGATCACTGGCTTTTTTCCTTGCTTCCTCATATTTCTCGCTTGAGATCTCGCTCAGGTAGTGTACACCCCTGTGGATGTTACTGTATTCCGTCCTGTAGAAATCAGACATTGCCTCTATCACAGAGTTCGGTTTCTGGGCCGTTGCTGCGTTATCAAGATACACCAGCCTGTTCCCGTACACCTTCTGTGCAAGTATCGGAAAATCCTTTGCAAGATTTATCATCTTTTCACCATTTCAACAAGAGAGAACCACTTTTTATCATCGGTAAATATGTTCTCCACAGAAAGCCCTGCAGCCTGTGCCATTTTCCTGATATCATTCTCAGTATATTTATGGGAGTTTTCTGTGTGGATCATTTCTCCTTTTTTGAGGATTATTTTCTCATTTAATACGGGGCTTACTATTTCGAGATCCCTTTTTGCTTTCAGGTGCATCTCGATCCGGGAACTTTCTCTATTGAAGAAAGCTACATGCTCAAAATCCTCCGGGTCGAAATCGGTCCCAAGATGGCTATTTGTTACTCTCAGTATGTTCTTATTGAATTCCGCAGTAACTCCCTGGCTGTCATTATAGGCTTTTTCGATGACACGGATGTCTTTTAACATATCCATTCCGAGGAGAAGCCTGTCATTATGGTTCATGACCCTGCCGAGATCAGCCATGAACTCGATGGCCTTTGATTCTGGAAGGTTCCCTATTGTGCTTCCGAAGAAGCAGAAGAACCGTTTTCTTCTTCCCGGGATCTTTTCAATATGCTCAAGGAAGTTAGCGGTGATCCCATGGATGTCCATTTCAGGATATTTTTGCTGAAGGTTACAGGCAGATTTCTCGATGGCATTTTTGCTGACATCCACCGGGTAGTAAACTATTGTCTGACGTATCTCCTTGGGAACTTCGTCAAGAATCACCGAGATCTTTGAACAGTCCCCGCTTCCAAGTTCCACAAGGTCGCAGTCCTTTAGTTCTTCTTTTAATTTCCGTGCAGTCGACCTGAGCAAAGGGATCTCTATCTTGGGAGGATAGTATTCTTCCAGTTTTGTGATCTCCTCATAAAGTTCTGATCCGCGATGGTCGTAGAAGAACACGCAAGGGAGGTTTTTTGGATCCCCCCTTAGGCAGGATTCCAGTTTTTGTCTGATAGAACCATCTCCCACCTGTGGCATGAAATCTTCGATGATCATTCTCCAGGCACCCCTGTTTCAAATGGAAGTCCATTGTTGCTCCACTCGAACCATCCTCCGTCATAGACCGCTGCTTTGTCCCAGCCCATGAGCCAGGCGTTGAAGAAGGCCTCACTGCCTCTCCATCCGGTCCCGCAGTAGAATGCATTGCGTTTTTCAGGAGTGATGCCGATCTTCTCCCAGTTCTCTGCAACTTCCCGGGCTTCTCTCATGGTGTGATCCAGGTTCCTGTAATTCTCCATGTGGTAGGCATCCGTCCCGCAATCGCCGAAAACTGATCCAGGGATCCTTCCCTTCTTCTCTATATAGTTATACCCACTTACTTCCCCGATATATTCACTCCAGCTTCGAACGCTTACCAGGTTCTTGTCAGGAGAGGCAAGGATTTCTTTTGCTTCCTCAAGATCCACCATGATCTCCGGTCTTTGAGGTATCTCAACCCCAAAGGAAACTCTCTCATTTTCAGCAGTCTCAGTTGTGACCTCATAACCTGAATCAAGCCATGACTGAAGTCCGCCATTGAGTAGGCGGACATCCTCCACACCGGCATAGAGCATGATGAATGCACATCTTATTGCACCCAGATGTCCCGCACTGCTTCCCGGGAATGGATCATCATTGTTTGGTGCAGAGAACCTTCCATAGAGAATGACCGTTGTATCATGCGTGATCCCTGCATTCTCCAGTGTTTCCTTCAGTTCTTCCGGAGATCGCCGGTTCCATGTCTCCTCGGATTCAAGGGAATTGGTATCAATGGATATCGATCCCGGAATATGGCCTATTTCATAATCCTCGGGGTTCCTGTAGTGAGCATGACACAGAACGAACTTATCATTGTCATATTCCGGAGCATCGTTTGTGGTGATCAGCTGGTTAAGCCAGTCCGCAGAGACAAGCTGCCGATATCTTTCAAGATGCTCCATAGGCAGCCCTTTCTCCGCCCATTCAAGAAATTCGTTGTACACGGTCACATCAGGATAGCCGGCTCTCTCAAACTGCCTAGCCACTTCTTCTGTTTTTTGTGGTTCATACCCGTAAATAACCAGTGATTCCTCCGGCAGGATTCCCTTGTTCATGACGATCTCTATCCAGTCAATATAGTGTAACCATTTGTAGGGTAGTGTCTTTGCACCCTTGATATGCCCGCCTCTTACCTCTCCACCTTCCTTCCAGCCGTTATAGGCATCGATGGGACGGATGTCTATTAGTTTATATTTGTGCAAGTTTTCAGCTAACTCGGCAGTTGTGATTTCCCCCATGCAAGTATAATTTCTCTGGATTGATATATTATTGTTTGGGAGGTGGCATTGTGAGAATTACATCAGGAGGTGTTATGCTAAGTCTGTGAAGAACGGTGATGTTATAGTGGCATTCCCGGGATCAGGTAACGAAAATACATATCATATTCACTAGTTCAAATCATCGCAGAAACATTGTTGTAATTGATCAGGAACCACAGTCCACAGGTCATCAGTAATCCTCCACAGAAGTATAACGTCCTTTTATATGTATTCTTTGAGATCATTTCTTTTCCCTTTGAAGAGGAGGATGCGACAGCTACAATGAACCCAAGATCTGCTATCCAGTGACCAAAAATGAACGCGATCACTGCAAATACACTTATCATATATTCATGCAGGAGGATAGCGGTACCTGCTGCTAACCACCAGATAACAAAATAAGGGTTCAATGCAGAGGTTAAGATGCCTGCATATATTGGATTCAATGAGAGTTTCATTCTGCTTTCTGATTCCAGAATCTCCATTGTAGAATCTCCTTTTGCACTTTTAATTAGCATCATTCCCAAAATTAGCATCATCAAGCAACCGATCATGGTCAGGTATGACAGCATGGTCTCACTAATAGATGATGAGATCCCTACTAAGATGAGAATAAATATGATCAATTCGACAAATGCATGTCCAATGAATACTGATCCTCCAGATCTAGAACCTTTCTCAAGGGATATGCCGATGGTTGCAAATGTCATGGGGCCAGGTATGAGGGCAGCAGATATTGCCACTGTAATTCCCAGAAGAAAAGCTTTGATTATTTCTATATGGATCCCTCCTTGCAAAAATTTATATTTATATTGTCTAAAACAATTATATAAGTTTATGCAAAATCTTGGAGAGACACAGTTTCATCTCATGCTCAATGCCCTAAAAGACACGTAAAGTTTATCCCCTGCCTGTAATTTTTCACTGACCTTTTTGGTACAGTCTATTATTATGCAAAAATCACTATCAGAAAACAATGCGACTGCCGGGATTCGAACCCGGGTCCCAAGCTTGGGAAGCTCAGATCATAGCCCCTAAACCACAGCCGCACTCCAGTTTCCTATCTTATTTTATTCTTTTTAGATTATAGCTGTTTTGGTCTTCTGTTAGTGCTTTAGGCAGTGTTGCAACTAGCACTCAAGTGAAAATAGAACCAATGTATAGAAAAAGAGAAAGTGAGGCTAACCTCACTCGTATTTCTGTATGATCTCGTCAAAGGAGTCTGCGATGAAGGAGAGATTTTCCCTGCCGACCCCGAAGGTGCTGAGCTTGAAGTATTTGGTGAGGCCGGCCTTGATACCGTGGATGTTGCGGGCCTTGAGCTCTTTGTAGAGGAAGTATCTTCCTTTCTTGACCTTTGTGGAGATCTCGTAGAGGTTGGGGGCCTCGAAGAACATGAGGTCGTGGTTGTGGGGTCTTTCTCCCATCTGGATGAGGCCGAGGTCTTCGAGCTTTCCGGAGAACCAGCGGGCATCTGCTACCTCATTGTCCCAGTTGCGTGTACGCCTGACGACCTCGGGGAACGATCCGATCATGGTCATAATGGTAGCACTGCGGGCTGTGCAGCCCAGAAGCTCAATTTCCTTGTTCTTGTTGGTCGGGGATTTCCTGAACACTTCTTCGGCATAATCGCCGTTGACACCGAGGACTCCGATAGGTCCGCAGCTTGCCATTGACTTGTGTCCGCTTCCTGCAATGAAGTCAACGCCCAGCTCTTTGGCGTTCACAGGCATTCTTCCAACGGAGTATGCGCAGTTGAGCAGGATGGGGACGTCGTACTCGTGGCAGATGGAAGCGATCTTCTTTGCATCCGCGAGGTTTCCGTAATTGCCGTCCGGGTATGTCAGGAGTGCCAGTGCAGGAGCCTTGCCGGTCTCGCTGATGGTCTCCTCAATGGCCGTACCGTAGCCTTCAGGATCTATGTAGTAGTCCGGGCGTTCGGTGGATGGCACCTTTTTGATCTCCAGACGGGCACGCTGTGCAGCCACAACTGATGAGTAGTGTGCAAGGCCGTCCATGACGATGGTATCGCCTTCCTGCGCCACGGAATGCATCACAGCGAACTTTGACTCACGAGCGCCGTGGGTGACCCTTGCCTCGTCCACTCCCAGGAACTCCGGGAGGGCGCCGTGTACAAAGTCCTGTACAGGTGGCTTCTTGATAAGGTCAAGGACACCCCCGCAGTTGTCACAGACGGAATAGCCATCTCCCCATTCCACCAGTGCTCTCCTGGCATCCTCTGTCAGTATACCTCCGGTTTGCAGGGGGTCGATATTGATCAGACCCTTTGCAGGGCGCTCGATAAATCCGAATTTCTCTAATGATGCATCATCAAGTGTCATATATTCACATCAGTTTCAGGCTGTTAGTACAGCAGTATTTTTCTATAAAGTCTCAACTAACGATGTAAGTTGCAAAAATAAAAAAGGTTCATTCAACAGCCTTGTTAAAGACTGAGATGAACTCGTCGCACTCTGTGATCAGTGCCGCAACAGCATCCTTTATAACATCTATCGGGTCAGCGTTCTCTGTCTTGATGAACAGGACCGGGTCACTGATAGTAACGTGTTTCATGTCATATGATGCTGTGTGGACGCGATCGTCTTCCAGAAGAATGCTCTTGAGCATGTTCAGGAGGGTGTGACTCTCTCCTGCGATCTCAAGCTTCATTTCATCGTCTGATTTCTCTAAGATCTTAAGTTCCATTTAATGATCTCCTGCAATGATTATGTGATTCTCAAATAATTCCTGTACCATAATCTGAGGACAGCTTGCGTGTCTCAATATGTCCGCATTCAGGGCACTTCAATTTCTGCTCATTGAGCTTAAGTGTGGTTCCGCAGTTGGAACAGCTTGCAGACATTACTCCAAGTGTGTCTTCAGCAGTGGACATTCTCATGTTCTCGAGGTTGATGATCTTTGCCTTGACAATATCTGATACGGAGAACTCCTGTGACATTTCCTTCACATATGACTCCTTTACATTGGACACATGGATGGCAGCAACACCAGGATTGATAAACTCACGGTCCACATTTCCTTTTATACCGCCGATCTGCACGAGTGCCATGGAATCACGCACGTTCATGACAGTTCCGACAACGATATCGCCCTTTCCAATGGTTGGGGGGGTGCTGGTGACCGGTTTGACTGATATCTTCCTGCGCTTCTTGTTGACCATTACAAAGCCGGTAGCAAGTGAGAAGATGTCTCCTCTTACCGTGTATGTGTTATCCCCTGCCTCGAACTCTTCGGTGGTACCGACAAGGTCTCCCGGCATTACAAAGGTCTTTTCCTCAGGTGATATGTGTTCAACTTCTTCGACCTCAGGCTCTGCTTCAGGTTCTGGTTTGGATCTGCTCCTATTGTCTCTCCTGGAGTCCCTTCTATCTTTCCTGGGACCTCTGTTCTCTTTCCTGGAGTCTTTGTTCCTTCCCCTTTCCTCGGTCTTCTTTTCTGCCACTTCTTCCTTTTCGCTGGCAACTTTTACTGTTTCTTCTTCGACCTTTGTTTCTTCTTCTTTTGAAGATTTGATGTTCCTTCTGGTCGTTTTCTTTCGGTTTCTTATTCTAATAGGAATCCCTCTTGTAGATTTAGATATGCCAGGTTAATTTTGCTCAATCGTCCTGGTCGTTTTCCTTTATAATCCTGTATATTTCTACCTCAATTCTTTCTACATCTTTTTTATGGAATTTAAAGGTTCGTTTTATCGGAAATCCTGTATTATACCACTCAGTTATTACTGCGGGCTCTATAAATTTTTTAACAAAAGCAAGACTTCCGCTATTATGAATCGAATATGTAACATCAGCGACCTTCATAGCGGTCTTCAGGAAAGGACGATCACTTCCCTTCACCTGTGCTCCGAAAGGCGGGTTCATGACAACGGTATGTGCATGTCCCCTTACCTGTCTGATGTCCTTGCATTCGAACTCTACCTCTACACCAAGCTTTTCGGCGTTCTCCCTTGCAATTTCAAGAGCTGCAGGGTCGGAATCAAAGCCAACTACCCTCTCGGCCCCAAGGATCTTGGCACCGATGGCCAGCATACCTGTGCCGCATCCAAGGTCGTAGACAGTGTCCTCAATATCACCTTTCATGAACGCAAAATGAAGAAGTTCCGCAGCAAGTACTGCCGGAGTTGAATACTGTTCCAGTGTGACATCAGGGGAATCAAAGCCTCTTACCTTCTCAAGAAGCATCTCCAGCTTGCGTTGTTTCATTTTTCCTTAGTCTCCCCTTATCTCATCAAAGGTCAGCTCCTCCCACTCGCGCTCGCCGAGAACGATCTCGAACTCCGGTGGGGTAAGCATCGGTGCGGAGAACCTTCCTACTTCATCGATTGCAAGTCTGGGGCAGGCGGTGCTGACAAAAGCATCCACCTTGAACTGC
The DNA here is from genome assembly GCF_052057775.1 of Methanococcoides mangrovi. Lineage (GTDB taxonomy): Archaea > Halobacteriota > Methanosarcinia > Methanosarcinales > Methanosarcinaceae > Methanococcoides. The sequence continues at coordinate 860,258 of NZ_CP195121.1, forward strand.
AGCATCTGGTCAGGAGTGATGAGGTCCATTGTAAGTATGTAAGCGGTCTTTCCATGCTTTTTGGCAAGCTCTTTCAATTGCCTTGCAAGTTCCATCCTGCATTGCCCCGGTTTTGTGGATACCAGGATCCCGAATGTCTCAGCATCCAGTGAGTTGGCAATTACGGCACTGCGTTGTTTCAATATCCTTCTTGGGTCAACCTCACGGATCTCATTGGAGAACGGGTCTGCTATCAGCACCCTTTTTCCGGTGGCAAGTGAAACACCAAGCGGGTGGAACTGTCCGCTTCCTATGTAGAGAAACTCGTCACATTCAAGCCCGTCGGCAACAGAGAAATTGCAACCGAGTACCTGTCCAGGATAAGCGATCTTGCTGTCCCCGCTTCCGATAAGGCACTCTTTTCCTTCAGCTTCGAGTATCTCACAGACCTCTGGCAGTTTTCCGATATGCTGTACGGTCGTCATAATTCCGATGCGTTTCCCTGTGATCCCAGGGATCGCTTTTTTGACAACTTCCGTAATGTCCTTGTCAGAGCGTGTCTCTATAAAAATGACCTTCTCACTGTATTTATTATCATCAAGTTGGGCATGCCCGAAATGTAACAGTATGTCAACATTGTCAAGGATGGCAACATCCAGATCACATGCGCCATAGCAGGGATTTGCGGAGATAAGTACTTCCACACCCGTAGCTTCCCTTATTTGGTCTGCGATGGCAGGCGCCCTTCTCTTAAAACCTTCAGGGAACTGCAATCCTACAACCGAGGGTTGTGCATCCTTTATTGTATCAATGATATATTCTATCCTGAAGTCGAAGGCTTCACTGCTGCTCACCAGCCACCTCCAGGATTGTGACGCCTTCTCTGTCGACATCTATCTTCACAAGAGTCTCGATCTCGTAGCCCATTTCCCGCATCTTTGCAGCACCATCACCCCTGCTGATAACAACGATCACATTGGTGATCTGCGCTCCCATCTTCTCAAGGGCTGGCAGGAGTGCTTTCAATGTGCCTCCGGTGCTGATAACGTCGTCTACCACAAGGATCCTTTCGCCCTTGTTCACACCATTGATGAACAGTTCTCCCTTTGAGTATCCGGTGCTCTGGGAAAGTATCATCTCTCCTTCGAGACCGTACTGTCTTTTCCTCACAATGGATACCGGAACGCCTGTCTTCAGGGAGAGTGCCGTTGCAAGAGGGATACCCATTGCCTCGATGGAGACTATCCTGTCGTAATCGGTGCCTGCAATGGTGATCATGTGCTCGGCTATCTCATCGAGCAGCCCTGGTTCCAGCGAAGGCACGCCGTCAGATATGGGGTGTATAAAATAAGGGTATTCGCCTCTGATCACAATAGGTGCTTTCCGGAGTGATTCCTGAAGAACTTCTAACATATTTATCCTGCCCTTTTGATTTAGGTCCGGCCGCATCAACGGCCACGGAGCGTCACGATCATGTTAGATCAGCCGGAAGAAGCAGAAGATGCGATATCCGTCAGATCGTCACGTTCCTCTTTTATTGCAGAATAAAGTGTTTCCTTACTTAAAAGTACTGGATGGTAATACCTGCCTCCGGCGACTTCTGCCAGTTCACCTGCAAGTTCACTTCCGCTTTTGCTGATGTCCACGACCAGCATATTGACCTTCTGATCTGCGATCCTCTTGCACACCTGCATTAGCTCTCTCCTGATGTTCCCTCCAAGATCCAACGGGACGTTCGCTGTTCCGTCGGTGACAAGTATCATTATGGGTACGGCTGCAGGTTCGCGCTTCAACTCCTGGAGCAGTGCCTCAAGCCCGGTGAGCATTCCCGAGGCCATTGGGGTGGTACCTCCGAAAGGAACAGCTTCCAGATACCTCTTTGCGGCTTCAACCGATGAAGTGAAAGGCAGCACAAGGCCTGCTGTCCTTCCGCTGTATGTTACAAGCGAGACCCTGTCCCTTCTCTGGTATGCATCCTTGAGCAATGCAAGGACTACATCAGTTGTTATCTTTATCTTCTCGCTCTCATCCATTGAACCGGAAGTATCAAAGACGATGTTGATCAGCGTGGAGATCCTCCTTCTCCTGATCTTCTCCCTGATATCTCCCTTTGTGATGGTGATCTTCCCGTCCACAGCACGATGTGCAGCGGCCCGGATGGTGGGTGCAATAGCAATGTCCGTGATCTTCTCACCTGGCATCCTGTATCGAACATATCGGCCGCGCTTGCTTTTGGTAAGGACTTCAGCCCGCCTTCCTGACTTGAGCCTTCCGGAAACTACCTTTTTCCTCTGCTTGTTCCTTGCAAAATCGGTTAGTATCCTGCTTACCACCTTTTCATCTTCATGAGAGTCCTTTTCCGGAACGATGTTCGCATTCTCATCTCCAGTTTCTGCTTCCTGTCCTGTGATCTCCGGAGTAATTGTTGGAGCTGTTTCTTGTTCCGGTTCCTCTCCCGGAGAACATATCTCAACAGTGAGGCTATCATCCAGTATTGTCCGGACTTCGATATCAGGAGTCTCGAATGTCGATGATCCCAGAGACCTGTTGTCTTCCTTTTTGATCAGCACAGGTGCCTTTTTCCTTATCCTTCTGGGTCCTGTCTCAACGGAGGGTTCGTATTCCTTTGGAACGAGCTTCACCTGCACATCCTCATCAGAGGGTCCCTCTGCCTCCTCTATGATCTCGATGTTCATAATTTCGATCGGATCGGCCACCTGCATGATCAGGGTCTCTGTTTGTGACCCTGTCCCTGTCGCCACTTCAACTACAGGAACAGCCGGGACTGCAACCTCCTTTTCCATAGATGCAAAGAAAGAGGCGGGGTCAACAACGACATGGTCATTGTCCGAGATTATAAAAACGTCTTCTACATCTTCCGGACCCAGCTTTTCATCCCTGGAGAGAAGTCTCTCATGCACTACTAATGTGTCCTTGCCGCTGATTTGCGAGAGTTCTTCCAGTGGTAACCTGATGCTGAGAACGGTCCTTCCGGGATTGAAGACCTTTATGTCGTATTCCCGGTCAAGGTTCCTTCGCATACGTGTGGCAGTAAACTCGTCCTTCATCCGTCAGCCCCTTCTCAGACCGTTCCGTTCACCACAGCACGCAGCTGCTCTCCACTGAACTCCTCTTCCTCGAAAGGCTTCTTTCTCATCCTGTGAGGCAGTACCATCTCAGCTGCTTCGATAATATCTTCGTTTGTTATCCTTTCCCGGTTCTCATAGGCAGCATTCGTGCGTGCAGTACGTTCGATCATGATGTCTGCCCTGTGCCCGTCCACATTGAATGCCACACAGATCTGCGCGATGGTCCTGAGGTTCTCACGGGTGGTGGTGATCCTTCCGAGCATCTGCTTTGCCTTTATGATCCTTGTACGCAGTTTCTCCTGCTCGCTCTCAAAGTCCCTTCTGAACTGCTGCGGGTCCTTGTTGAAGTGGTTCCTTCTTTCAATGATCTCCACGCGCTGCTCGATGTCTGCGATTCCCTCTACTTCAACCTGCAGTGCTATCCTGTCCAGAAGTTGCGGACGCAATTCTCCTTCCTCAGGGTTCATGCTTCCCACAATGATGAAGCTGGAAGGGTGACTGACGCTGACACCTTCCCTCTCAACGGTGTTCACACCCATTGCAGCGGCGTCCAGCAGGGCGTCCACAACGAAGTCATCAAGTAGGTTGATCTCGTCCACATACAGGAGGTTCCTATTGGCATTTGCCAGTATGCCGGGCTCGAATGCCTGCACTCCTTCCTTGACCGCCTTTTCGATATCAAGGCTGCCCACGACCCTGTCCTCCGTGGCACCAACCGGCAGGTCTACCACTTTCATTGGTGCCTTGCTGGTCCTGATCATACCTTTACGCTGCTTGTCCCTGCATTCCCAGCAGAACTTCTCCGGGTCCATAGGGTCACAGTTGTACTTGCAACCTTCAATGACCTCGATCTCCGGGAGGATCTCTGCCAGTCCCCTTACAGCAGTTGATTTTGCAGTTCCTTTCTGTCCTCTGATCAGCACACCCCCGATCGAAGGATTGATGGCATTGAGGATAAGGGCGCGAAGCATCATCTCCTGGCCTACGATACCGGAGATGGGATACATAACCCTCTTTGTCCTTGTCTCTGTTCTCTGTATGTCCTCAAAGCTGGTCCTCTTTTCCTCTTTTGGCTTAGGGACTTCCTTTATGCTGCCTGTGATATTGGTAAAGCTCATGATATCCTTGTCCTGTGAATTTTAGTATCGTTATTCTTGTGTTCACATGTATCTCAGGATCAGGGCGGAAGTAAGTGCTATGAACAGCAGTATCAGCCCGATGATGAACAATATGAAAACAATTCGTATCCTGGGATTCTTGTCCGGGTTGTTCATTTTATTCAGTTCTACCACGGAATAGAACATTGTTATCAGGAACACTATCGATGAAAGTAACAATAATGAACCTGCCACGACAATGAATTCCGCGGTCCACGTCAGGTCGTTCGCATATAACAGGTCTATAAAGAAGTCCTTCCCATGACGTTCATAGGCTGAGGTGATCCACAGCATTGTGTATGCGATCTCCGCAGCACCTACTATTGCAGAGCATATGGCGGTCGTCATAAGCGTGGCTATAGCTCCGATATCCGGTAACTTCAGGTCAATTTGCCATTCATTTTCCACTTTTTCACCTTTCTCTCTTGTTGTAAATGAGCTCTTCATCCCCCGAGCCATCATTATGATAATCAGCAATTGCTTTATTTATATGATTGTATTAATAAAACCTTATCCGTACACCTCCTCATTTTGCAGGTTCCACTACTTATTTATCCGTCCGGGACTTTGGAACTATTGTGAATTCTACTGAAGACCTGTCACTGCCGGAAAAGATCGAAAAGATCAAAGGGGCGATGGCTGAAAAAGGAAAAGTACTGGTCGCCTTCTCCGGAGGTGTGGACAGTACAACCCTTGTAGCTCTTGCTTTTGAAGTACTGGGTGACAATGCCCTTGCTGTAACGCTTGACTCCTGTGCGATCCCTCAGAGTGAACTGGAGGATGCAAAGAGGACTGCTGAACAGATAGGTATACGCCATATAGTAATGGAACACGACATGCTCTCCGATGACATGATCAGGCAGAACCATCAGGACAGGTGTTATTACTGTAAGAAGCTCGTGATGAGGACACTGAAAGATGTGATGGACCGGGAAGGTCTGAACGTGCTGGTGGAGGGTACCAATGCTTCAGAGATAACCGGACGCAGACCCGGATGGGCTGCCATCAATGAGGCAGGAGATCAGGTGCTGACGCCCTATACGGAGTTCGGGGTAACAAAAAGTGAGATAAGGCAGATAGCCCGTCAACTGGGGCTGGATGTCGCCGATAAGGTCTCAAATGCCTGCCTGCTATCAAGATTGCCTTACGGTACGGAAGTAACACAGGAATCTCTCAGGAGGATAGAGCAGGCAGAAGAGTTCCTGTTTTCGATTGGTATGACGCATGTCAGGGTCAGGGATCATGATGGCATTGCACGTATCGAAATATTGCCGAAGGATTTTGCTGTTGTCAATGAGCACAGGGGAGAACTGATCTCCTGTTTCAAAGGACTGGGCTATTCCTATGTTACACTTGATATGGAAGGATTCAGAAGCGGGAGCATGGACGAGGTTCTATAATGTCAGAATACATCGATGTGGCTATAAGGGAGGCCAGTGAAAAGGACGGAGAGCATGTACAGTGCCTTCTTTCAACCTATTTCCTTGATATGGATGAGGTACCGATCGACGATTTCATCGTTGCAGAATCCAATGGGAAGATCGTGGGGGTTGCAGCCATTGCCGACAGGGGGTGCTGTGAGGTGCATTCCATAGCTGTCCATCCCAATTACCGCGGTAATGGGATTGGTTCAAAAATGGTGTCCCGTCTTTTTGAAACAGTGGGTCATGACAGGGTCTTTGTCAGGACAAGTTCGCCTATCTTCTTCAGGAAATTAGGCTTCATAGAACTACCTATGGCCGAGAAGGCCAGATTGTGGGAGGACTGTCGGGAATGCGACAGGTTTGAGGGATGTAGACAGCACGTGATGTGCATTCAACTGGATGAGAGGTCAAAGTCTTGTTAACACTTGGTATTGTGAACACTTATGATAAAATAAAGGTGCTTGATGCCCATTACCGCGCCATCGCAAGGGCTGCGCCAATTTGCTATGCTTATGGATTTACACTTTGTCTTTTTGATTTTCCTTTCAAGATGACGCCGGAAGAACTTGTGGAATACGTAATGGACAAGACCACGATCGGCGAGTCCGGGAAATATCTCAAACTGCTTCATGATAGCAACCGCCTGTTCGTATTCGATCTTCCGAAGAAGGGCTTCCAGTCCCAGTTCGGAGCTCCTGTTATCACAAGTTCAAAGCCGGAGGAGAAATATGCTGTAACTCCGGAAGAGATCGCTGACGGAGTGGAGCGCAACAAGTCCTATCTTCTGCTTGTGGGACTGGGCAGGAAGGGCCTCCCCAGAAAGCTGTTCTCATTCTCTGATCACCATCTTGATATTACGGGCAACGGCATCTCTCTTGAGACATGCACTGCTATTGGCACGATCCCCTCTTACATAATGGGGATAGTCAATACCAGAAAGAAGTTTAGGGAAAGCAACAGGTCCAGGAGTTACTAAAAGGGATGAACGCCGGGAACAAAGTATCCATAGTTCGCTGCAAAGATTATTCGCATGCTAAACAGGCTGTCAGGGAAGCAATTGACCTGATTGGCGGACTTGATGGAATTGTTTTCCCCGGTGCACGTGTGCTCTTAAAACCAAACCTGCTCTCAGCGAAGCCGCCTGAGGAGGCGGTCACAACGCATCCCGCCATTGTATCTGCGATATGTGAACTTGTTGTGGAGGCAGGGGGTATTCCCATTGTCGGTGACGGAGCGGGAATTACTCATCCGGGCGTTACCGATGAAGCTCTTGACGTGTCCGGTATAAGGGAAGTTGCCCAAAGGGCCGGCGCAGAGGTCCTGAGCTTTGAGACCTCCGGCTATGAGCTGACCGATGTTCCGAAACCTTCGCATTTCTCACAGCTCTATATCGCAAAACCTGTACTGGATGCGGATGTTGTTATATCCCTTCCAAAGCTCAAGACACATGAGCTTACTCTTTTTACGGGTTCTGTCAAGAACATGTTCGGTGCGATTCCCCTAAAGCTCCGAAAAGAAGCCCATTTGCTTGGTAAAAAGGACCTTTTCTCAGGGGCTGTGGTGGATATCTATTCTACAAGGGTTCCCGATCTTGCATTAATGGATGGAATTGTGGGAATGGAGGGCAACGGCCCTTCAAGGGGGACGCCTGTGAATGCGGGCATATTGATGGCGAGCTATGACTGCGTATCCCTTGATGTGGTAGCTTCAAAGTTAATTGGACTTGATCCGATGAAGGTCCCCACTAACAGGGCAGCAATTGAGAGGGGATATGGTACACAGGAGCCGGAAATATGTGGGGTTCCTCTGGATGATGTGCGCATGAAGTTCAGGCTTTCTGGAACGACCCTTGTGGGGAGTGCACCACCTTTCCTTGTCAGAAGGCTCGGGAAGTTTTTCACGATCAGACCTTTCATCAATACTCTACAGTGCACAATGTGTGGTGCCTGTGTTATGAACTGCTCGGCACATGCCATTGAACAGAAAGATGGCAAGCTTGTGATAAATGACAAAAGGTGCATTCTTTGCTATTGCTGTCGTGAGCTCTGTCCTTCGGGTGCAGTGAAGATGAAACGTTCCCTTTTTGCAAGGATATTGTTTAAGATACGTAACCGTAAATGATACCGATTTCCCGGTTCGCACAATACTTGATCTAAAAATAGGTTTAAGCGGCACAGGGCCGCTCATCTGAATGTTCTTATTCCTTTAACTGGCAGACCTGGCTCTTGCGCAGCCATTCGATGTCTGACTGGTAGAGCTCTCTCAGGTCCTTGAGGCCGAGCTTGAGCATTGCCACACGGCTGACGCCAAGACCCCATGCGAGCACAGGTTGCTTGATACCAAGAGGCTCGGTAACTTCCTTACGGAAAACTCCGGCTCCTCCAAGCTCTACCCATCCAAGTCCGTCAATGTAGACCTCGGGTTCAACACTTGGTTCTGTGTATGGGAAGTATCCGGGTCTGAACCTGACGTCCTCGAACCCCATCCTGTGGTAGAATTCTTCAAGGCAGCCGAGAAGGTTCGCAAATGACATGTTCTCGTCCATGATCACACCTTCGAGCTGCTCGAACTCAGGGGTGTGGGTAGGATCGATGGTCTCACGGCGGTAAGCCCTGTCGATACAGAAAGCCTTGACCGGAGGGTTCGGGTTGTCTGCAAGGTACTTTATGGTGACAGCAGTAGTGTGTGTTCTCAGGACATTGCGCTTTGCAATATCCTCGCTCCAGGTGCCTCCCCATCCGGTGGAGTCGATATCTCCTCCATTTTCGTGCATGTCCTTTATGCCGTCCTTGTACTCCTCGGGAAGTTCTGAACGGGTTGACAGGTGGAAGGTATCCTGCATCTCTCTTGCAGGGTGGTCCTGTGGCTGGAAGAGTGCATCGAAGTTCCAGAATGAGCTCTGCACGACGTCTCCCTTGATCTCGGTGAATCCCATCTCAAGGAAGATCTGGCGCATCTGGTCGATGAGGCGCTGGTATGGGTGTACCTTTGCACCGTACAATGGTTTTGGAGGTGTGTGGATATTGTAAGGCCTGAAGTTCTTGTTCTTCCATTCACCGCTCTTGAGTAATTGTGATGTGATCTGTGTGATCTCTTCCTCGATGGTGATGCCTGCTTTCACAAGCTCGACACCTGCATCTGTTATGGAGATCTTACGATCCTTTTCCTCGTTCTTTGAGACCAGCTTGCGTTTGATAAGGTCCTTTATGGTCTTATCATCCGTTCCAAGCTCTTCAAGGGTGCTTGTTTTCTCAGTGAATCTTGAGAGTACTTTCTCGTCCTCTGTTTCAGCCGCATCTCCTGATGGTACCATCATTCCGTTCTCGATGGTTGCCCAGCCTTTTTTGCGGAGCCATCCGGTCGCGATTCCAACCATCTTTGGTGAGAGCTTTTCCTTGAGCTCATCAATGGCAGTTGGCTCGGAGAGGGCGCTGATCAGCTGGCGCTCCGGGAGTCCCTCTTTTGCATAGGTAAGACCTTCGTCTGTTAGTGAGTACAGCTCGGTAACGTTATCGTTCACTTCTGCAAGCCCGTTCTCTGAGAGCAAAAAAGCGGATTGCATTGCAGTTTCCACTTTCATGGATGCTTTTTCTGCAAGCTCTTCCGGGGTTGTGGATGCAAGTTCATCCAGTGCGAGCAGCACATTTTTTTCGTTCGTGGTAAGGTTATAGTTGCTCATGTCGGTCAGGGTCCTTTTTTGGTTTATAATCCGTAATCGTCCAGCCGGTCCTTTGCCAGCTCACGCTTTTCCTGATGTTCTGTCAGGAACTCTGTAATCAGCTCTGCAGCAAGTGCTTTACAGGTTCCGCACATGCGTTGCCCGCAGATGCATTCGTTATAGATCTCTTCAAGTTCCCTGTCATCTTCCACCAGGTGGAACATAAGGAGCTCGAATGCGGAACATTTGTTCGGGTCTCCTCCAAGCTTCTTCTGCTCTTCGAGTGTCATTCTGCCACCGGTCTTTGCACGTTTGACCTTCTTTGCAGCTTCCTTTGGATCTTCCTTCAGTGAAATGATGCTCTCAGGAACACTGCTGGACATCTTCCCGCCCTGCAGTCCTGACATGAACCTGTGGTAGGTTGAAGATGGCGGTACAAAAGCATAGCCACCGTATTCGATCTCAACTTCTCTCACGGTGTTCAGGAGCTTATTGTAATCGTCAGTACCGAAGACATCCACATGTCCTTCGAAAAGTTTTGTATCCCATGGCAGCCTCTCTGCGATGTCCGCAAGTGCTCCCTCAGGTGCAGCTTTGCTGCGAACGCTGAAGTACTTATTATTGTTCTTGTCCTCGCGGCCTTCGATCCTGAACATGTTCATCTTGTGTGCGATGCCACGTGTCAGGCGCATGTGTGGGTCCTGGTCAGCACCCACCGGAATGACCGTAGGCTTTGGTCCGCCGAATTCGGATAGCTGGGGCTGAAGGATATCAGCGCTCTGGGACAATGTGCTCACCATATGTGAAACACTGGTCTCTCCGCTGAATCCGTAGATCGCACTGAGCTCGGAGAAGTTCGCCTTTGAACCGAGTTCGAAGGTAAGTTCTTTAACGTTATCGGATTCTGACTGGAAGTATATGTGCCCGTCAGGCTCAAAGCCCAGGGCTATGAGGCTTACAACATAGTCCTCTATACCGATCTGGCGGCATTTATCCCATGGAACCCCTCTCACAGAGTATGCTTCCCTGTCCGCAATTCCCACAAAGGCATCGCCTCCCATCTTCTGGTGCCAGATGATCTCTTCCATGACCATCTTGTGTCCAAGATGCCCGCCTCCGGTAGGCATGAACCCGCTCATGACTGCAAATGGTTCCTTGTTCTTCATTGCATCTGTGATCAGGTCATAGCTCCTGTGGCCGAAGATTATCTTTCTGCGCATGTACCTGTGTGGTTCAGGGAGTTCAGAGCAAATGTCCTCGAATGGCAGGATGCCGAATTCTTCGAACAGTTTTGAGTAATCGTCAATATTGACTGAACCCCATGGGTCAAGTTTCGTATTCATATGCTGCCTCTGTCAAATTCCGCTTACGATTTATTAGTATCCTTGAATCACTTAAACGTATATATCGATTACCTGATAAGGTTGAAGTCATATGGTCTTTCAGCATCTTCAGGTATCTTTGATACGAGCTTAAGGTAATCCTCTTCCTGCATCAGGCAGGAGTGTCTCTCTCCTTTGAAATCACTGACCTTACGTATCCTGCTCCAGATGGTCCTGAGGGAATCTGTCTTGATGTTCCCGAAACTGAATGGGATGTACGGACAGGGCTTCACCGATCCTTCCACGCAGACATGTAACCATCGCTGTCCTGCAAGGCATCCCAGCATCTCACCTTCAAAGTAGGTGTTCGCGAATATCCTTGGTCCGTCCTCGGAGGCGTTGATCCGGTGGTACATGTCCATTATGACCTTCCTATCCTCATCCGTGATCACCGGATCCTCAGGTTTCTTTGGGATTGATTCCCACAGTGAGAACTCATGTACTCCCAGCTCTTTTGCAAGCTGGTACATGGATGTAAGTTTTTCCATGTTCTTCGGGGAAACGTGTGTTGTCATCGTGACAAGCAGTCCTGCATCCAGTCCGTATCTTATGGCATTGGTCGCTTTCTCAAAGGCACCTTCAAGTTTTCTGACAGCATCGTGCTCTTCCGGAACGGTTGAATATATGCTTACCAGAAGGTTGTGGAGCCCGACATCCTTTAGCCGTTGAGCGATCTCAGGTGTCATATCGGTTCCCGGGGTGTACATGTTAACGATCGCACGTTCCTTGTCAACATAATCAATGAGCTCGAATATATCCTCGCGAAGCAGTGGATCACCTTCGGTGAATGTGATCACAACAGCACCCATATCAAGTGCCTCATCAATGGCCCTTTTCACGGTGTCGACATCAAGATCTCCTTCTCCTCCACTGATGACACAGTGGTCGCAGTTACACTTACACTGCCTTGTTATCTCAAATGACACTGTTTCAGGGACATATTTGCCGAGTGCTATCTGGGTTTCCGCATAAAGAAGTCTCCTGAAGACCTTGCCTGGGATCGGGGGCAGCCATGTGGATGCAATGACCCTGTCTTTCTCTACCAGGGCAGGCTTTTCAGCTTCAAGGGTGCCATTGATCTTCTTCAGGAAAGGTGAGCAAACTCCGCGTAGATATCCCTTTGCTTCCAGTTGTAAAAACCCGTTCAGATGCTTCAGGTCAATTGTAAGGCCCGGGATGGAAAGTACTGTTATATCCTCTTCAGTCTGTTCCGGATCTGTTCTTTTGTAAGTGTCAGGCATCTTATTAATCCTCTCTATGTCAGGTCTCACAATTTCTTGCAATTTTTGTTATGTTCTGCCGGGATTTCGGATATATTGTGAATGTTCCTGTCTTCCCTCTAGTTTTATAGGCCACAGGCTCTATGGCATTGTCAATTGTTTGATGTAAAAAACGAATTCTGAAACCGGTTTTGCCAGTTTCGTTCCCTTTGCAGGAAGCTTCTGGTCATTGTTTGGGAAACCGCTTTCAATGGATCCATTGGATTCTGGCCTTGAAATTGGTTCCCTGTACATCTAAACCCTCTTTTAGATCGTTCTTTTCTTCAATACCTGCCCCTGAAAAGGATCAGCCAGGGTAGATATCTCGGAAAGGGTATAGACCAATGATTTCAATATAATAAACGCGTATCAGGCGCGTTCTGAGAATGCAAGATTTCCGCTGATCCTCTTAATCTTGACCTTTACCATATCACCCTTTGCGGCTCCAGGTACAAAGATCGTGAACTTGCCGAGCTTGGCGATACCGTCTCCTTTTGAACCAACGGCATCGATCCTGACCTCGTACTCTTCACCCTCTTCGACCTCATCGCGTGGGGTTACTACTGTGGTCCTTCTCTTTTTGACAGGGCGGTGTGCACCACAGGCGGCACATTTGAGTATCAATATCCTGTCTGATTTCACAAGCTGGGTATCCGGACGGTTACATTCAGAACATATGACATATTCTTCAACGTAGGCGTCGATATTTGATTTGATCGTTTCCTTTGGGAATTTACCCTGGAATATTGCACGGCTTCCATCCAGCTTACCGGCTGTACCCATTTCCCTTGTGAGGTATTTCATAAGGTGGTCCGGTTCTCTGTTCAGTACGTCCGCAATGTTCCCAAAGTTTTCAAGGACGGTGGTCTTACCTTCCACGAATATCTTGGGTTCGGGAATTACGAAACGAACATCCGTAGTTTCCACATCAGGGAGATTTTCAATTGCCCTATTCAACAGCGCTTCGTAATCATCCATTTTGATACCCTCTTGTTTTGATCAATGTTCGTCTTACTGTACCATTTCCTGACCCTGGTCGACAACGATCCTTACAGGGGTTGGAAGTTTCTGGCCAGCTCTTCTCAGAGCATCCTTTGCCATAGGGAAGTGCTCTTTGTTAACGGAGATGGTGAATACTTTCTGTCCTGCGGAAACTCTTGCTGCAGTACCCACGTTCTTACCCCATGCTCCTCTCATTCCACTTGAGACACGGTCTGCTCCTGCTCCGGTAGCCTGCTTGTTCTCTCTGAGGACCTCGTGAGGATATACCCTGAGCTTGATGTGGAAGCCGGTACGTCCTGCTGCGGATACCATTGCCCTGTTGGCGGTGATACGTGCAGCTTCGAGAGCGGTGTGCCTGATCTGGCATTTCTCATCTGCGATCAGTGTGACCTTTACAGGGAATGTAGCTTTCTTGTTTCCCATATCGTAGTGGATGACGTGGCTACCTGGAACACCACCCATGTATTTTCTTCTTGTGTTTGAACGTGATTTTACGTTTCTGTACATACTTGCTGGTTTTCTTACCATGAGATTGAACCTCCTTAATATGATCAGTGTGATCTTAAGAACGCATTGTGTCTCCTGCATTTTAGATCTGTTCAGCAGATCTCGTTTTCGGATCTGTTGGCAACGCGTCTTGAAAATCTTTCAGTTGTAAATGTGTCAATGATGCATCCCCCTACTACTTAGGGGTTTATAAGTCTTATCAATAGAAAGGGTATTTTCATTTTTTTATTCGGGTTTTTTACTTACACTTTATATATGTGTTTTTTGGATCCCACATCTGTTTAATTTTCGCAAACGTCTTTTCCAAAAATCAATATATATTGTATGTCTATATTCCCCCTATGGATTCTGTTACACAAAAACACAAGAAGGATGTTAAAAAAAGTCTTGGTTTTTATCTTATCTCAATATCCACTTCAAGATTTTCTATGTATGGTTCTGCCAGGTCTCCCGCAGATGCTGAAGATGTATCCGGAGAACTGATGGAAGGCCTTGTGACAAATAATGGGCATGATGTCGTCGGCTATGAGCTCGTTTCCGATGACCCTTCATCTATAAGATCGGCTGTAAAGGATGCTCTTCAAAAGGAAGTGGACATCATCGTCACCACAGGTGGTACCGGCCTGACACCTGCTGATGTTACTATCGAGGCAGTTTCACCGATGTTCGAGAAGCAGATGCCCGGTTTCGGGGAGCTTTTCAGGTATAGGAGCATTGAGCAGATCGGTTCTGCAGTCATACTGACTCGCGCAGCTGCCGGAATTGTAGGTGATAAAGCTATTTTCTGTCTTCCCGGTTCCCCGGGTGCAGTGGAGCTTGCCCTCTCGGACATAATCATTCCCGAAGCCGGACATGTTATAAAGCATATAAGATAATTATTAATAGGACGTAAGATCATATACTCAATATATTTGGACAGTTTGTGCAAAAGATATATTATTAATATGATCCCCCTCTATGGTGTGTCCGTAATGCGGGTGAACAGGTACTATCTGGAATAGATGTTAATTCCTGTTAGTTTGTTCTTGGTCATGTCTGGCCGGACAAGCGCCTGTGATTGCATGACTGACAGTCCCCAATTCACTGCAGGAAGGTTTACATGAGTGACTATTTGCTTGGTATCAAGGAACTCGACGATCTGATCGGAGGTCTCAAAGAGGGTACCAACCTGATGCTTATCGGTCCGCCTATGAGTGGTAAGGACGATCTGGTCAATACCATCATATGCCACGGTCTTAGGGGGGGTGGTTCTTCTATTATTGTCTCTACACGTGAGACAGGTGAACGCGTACTTGACTGGTTCTCTGATAATGGCCTGGATGTTGATTCTTCCAACCTTGGTATTGTGGATTGTGTAACAAAGACTCTGGGTATACCAACTTCTGATGAAGCTCACATTAAAAGGGCATCCAGTCCTGTTGACCTTACCGGGATCGGGGTGAGGATCGGGCAGTACTTTGAGGAGTACCTTGCGGTAAAAAAGTCTCCGGGGATGATGTTCTGTATCAATTCTATTTCCACGATACTGATGTACTGTAATCTTCAGACCCTGTTCAGGTTCCTTCATGTGTTCACAGGTCGTGTCAAGGCATCAAATTCCCTTGGTATCTTCATTGTTGAGGATGAGATGCATGATGCACAGACAATAGCTACTCTAAAGCAGCTTTTTGACGGCATGATCGAAATAAAAGAGTCCGATTCAGGCCACTCTGTCAGGGTATTGGGCGTTACTCCAAAACCAACTCCATGGTATGATTTTGAAATAGATGGAAGTAGCGTGACCATCGTGAAACCAGAATAAGTATCTCCTTTTTCAGGGCAGGCGATCCTCGATAATTGTTTGCGTACTGGCGCAAGGTATAACTGGAATTAATTTTGTGTAGGTTCATATGGAAAAAGAAAAATTATACAAACTCAGGTCAGAGTCAACCCACATAAAGCCTATGATCAATGTAGGCAAGAGTGGTGTTACTGACCAGTTGATCATCGAATTAAAAAAGACCCTTAAGGACAAGCATCTTGTCAAGGTCAAGGTCTTAAAGAGTGCCTCTTACGAAGATGAGGATGGTGTCGATGGTATTGCTGAAAAGCTTGCAGCAGCTACAAAGTCAACAATTATCGATGTAAGGGGTCATTCAGTGGTCCTTTACCGCTGATGTCCATTGATCTTTCAGAGTAATTCAGACATTCTCTCCTGAGATTATCTCAACCTGCTGCAGGGTTATAAGTTCTTTAGGGACCATGCTGCAGAGTTCGGGGAGGATGGCCCTTATCTTTTTTTCGGAATCTACAGCTTCCACGATGATCGGAAGGTCTGTTCCAAGTCTCAGAATCCTTGTTGTATGTATCTTGCTGTGAACCCCGTATCCCTCAATGCCATGAAGTACGGTTGCACCGGCTATCTTTGAATCTCTCATGAATTCAAGTATCTCCTCATGTGCAGGTCTTCCGTTGCAGCGGTCGTTCTCGCTGAGGTATATCCTGAGGATGACTGATCTCATATGTAGGTCTCTCTTTTCTAAATTAGATTAAGTTTGCTATCTGCTGGCCCATGAATACTCCTGAAAGACAAAGCATCAGATTCAGGGCGATGTTGGATATGAACAGGAGTCTCTGTCCCTCTTCAAGAAGCCTGAATGTCTCATAGGCAAAGGTGGAGAATGTTGTAAAGGATCCAAGCATTCCTATGTTGATAAGGTGAAGATTGCCAAATGGCTCTGAAAGGAACGTCAGTGTTGCTAATATGGTGCTGCCGATAACATTTACAATAAGGGTTCCCGTGGGGATGCCTTTCATTAGTGGCAAGGTCCCTGATACTATATATCTAAGGCATGCTCCGATGGAACCTCCGATCCCTGTCAGCAGAATGGCTTCGATTCCTGTTGGCATCTTTATCTGCTCCTGGATATCTGGATTATTATTCCCCTTCCGACAAAAACGGCCAGCAGGGGAAGTGTGAGATTGGCTGCGATGTTAAAGATCGCAGAGCTTCCTCCGAGAGTGTAGCTCTCAACAGCAAAAGTTGAAAAGGTTGTGAATGAACCCATAAAGCCGGTTCCGAATGTAAGGCGTGTTCTCTGGCTTATGTGTCCAAGGAAATCATAATCATACATCATCATTCCAAGCAGGAGACTCCCGATCACATTCACGATGAGCGTTCCGTTAGGTGAGATCGTGCTGGATGAAACTGCATATCTGGATACTGCACCCAGGAATCCGCCGAATGCAATGCATGCCAGGTCCTGTGTTCGTTCCGGGAATATCATTTAATGGAGTAATGTCCAGAGGCTTTGATCAGTGCCTTGAAAAGATCAGCCGCCTGATACAGGCGGGAAGATCGCGATCTCATCGTCCTCATTGACGATGGTGTCCAGGCCTTCAAGATGGATGATATTATCTCCGTTTATGAGTATGTTGATGTAGCTTCGTAGTTCCTTCCTGCCACCGATCTCTTCGAAGACCATCTCCTGAAGCTGCGGGAACTTTTTGAGGAGGCCATCAAGGATCTCCTGTACATTCTTTCCCTGCATCTCCAGTTCAGACTCGTTTGCAGATTCCCTGAGATTTGCAAATAACTTTATTTTTGCCATAGCCATGGAAAATTGTGACTACTGCATATTTAATAAAACTATCCTGATGGTCCGAAAAAAGCGCTTTTGCAGCAGTTCAGTATGTAAAAACAGTTAGAATTGAATATATAAGACAAAAGAATTAGTTGTGGTGGGATAGCGCGGATTTGAACCGCAGTCCAAGCGTCCCAAACGCTCGAGGATCGACCAGGCTACCCTACTATCCCATCGTGTTAATCGCATGCAAAAGACCTCGCATGCAGTGCTTGTGGAAGCACGTTCCTCTAAATAGAAGTCATAGTAGATATACTTATCTGTTGGTGGGTCGGTTTTTGGCAAAAAATTGCTTAATTTTGTGTCATTTTCGGAATTTCGTTATCGATTTTGCTTCATTCTACTTATTTTCTTAATATACTGATGCCCTCTCGGTCGTTTGGTAGCTTTCAAAAGATGGCGCAAGTGGGCATCGCATGTCTCATCCCCAGCGCCTGTAAGCCTCATTCTTTACATCCATCAGGTCGAGTGCCCGTCCTGCCATGAAGTTTATGAGGTCATCGATAGACTCAGGCTTGTTGTAATATGCAGGGCATGCTGGCAGAATGATAGCTCCTGCATTATGTGCTTTCAGCATGTTCTCGATATGGATTCCACTTAACGGCGTCTCACGTGTCATAAGGATCAGTTTCCTCCTATCCTTGAGACATACATCAGCTGTACGTGCCAGGAGGTTATCGGAGATCCCGTTTGCCACCGCTGCAAGTGTTTTCATGCTGCAGGGTGCCACGATCATACCTGCAAATGGGTGGGATCCGCTTGCTATGGGTGCGGTGAAGTCCTTTTCATCATGAACATATGTTGCCAGGTCCTTTATATATCCCGGGTTAAGGTCTGTCTCCACCTCGATGATCTTCTCTGCAGCTTTGGTCAGTACCAGGTGCGTGTCTATCTCCATATCTGCAAGAATCTCAAGCAAACGGACTCCATATTGTGCACCTGAAGCCCCACTTATCCCGATAACTATCTCCATTCTTAATTCTCCTTCAGTGATCCTATGAACTCATCTATCAGCTCTTTTGAGGCCGACAGCACTTCTTCGATCTCTTCGTTCGTAATGTTCTCAAAATGTATCCCGGTGGTAAATACCGTCGTGCTGTGTGTAACTGAACTGATGGTCCTTGCAGCATCAAGCGCAATGGCATCATCCCTGTGTGATGGCAGGGTTATGACCGATGAGGATGCATGTCCTGGGATCCTGTCATAGTAACCCACTGCTACTGCTCCGACGTGAGCATTTCCGCCTGTAAGCGTTATCACAAGGTCTTCTCCGATGATCCTGTGCTCAAGTACAAGTTCTCCCCTGCTTGTCTGTTTTCTCATTTCCTGCAAAGTATCACCTCATAGGTCTGTAAGCCTGAACTGTTTTGTCTTTTTCTTTGTCTCAAAGAATTCCTCTGCGGCTTTCCTGACCTTGTCTCTGTGTTCCTTTATTGTATAGACACCCATTCTCCAGTTATCCTGATGGGCATTTTCTATCGTGGCCACAATATTTGATGCCTGGTCAAGTCTCAGCATCTTCCCGTCCACTTTGATCAGTGCCTTCATCTCTGCGATCTCAGGTTTCTTTGGGATATCGATCAGTATTTCCTGGCTGTCAATTCCTACCATGTCTGCTATCTCATTCTCCACCCGCTCGACATTTCCCCTGTAACGTAGGACATTTTCCCCCACAACATCGATGCCGACATGGAGGGCTCGTTTATACAGCCTTCTTTCATCAAGCCGTTTTGCAAGTTCGCCTGCATACCCGTCGTCAGCCCGGATCATCTCGAACAACCTTGCATCTTCCATCTGGCGGAGCTTGAATGGATCAAGTGTGCCTTTTTTGATAAGGTCCTGAACGGCTCTTGTGAACATAGTCTCCGCTATTCTTGAGACATGATGGTAATAGACCGATGGATGCATAAGGAATCGTGATACCAGCAGGGACTCTGCGGCTTTGAGTCCGCCCATTCCTACGACCAGGTTATTTTCATAGAACTGCATCTCATGTATCAGGCGTGCATGGTCCACAAGCCCGAAAGCAACTCCTGTGTAGTGCGCATCCCTTACCAGATAGTCCATGCGGTCAACATCGATCTCGCTGTTCACTATCTTCCCAAGTGATGTGTCTCCTTTAATGTGGTCTGCAATTGTTGCAGGGTTAAGCCCGTGTTCGTCCAGTATCTCTGCGATCTCACCTTTTTTCAGGATCGGTTTGACATCTTCGTGTTTCTGGCGTGTATACTCCTTTATGATATTCTCTGTGACATGTGAAAGCGGGCCATGACCCACATCATGCAGAAGTGCAGCTGTGCGGATCTCGTCCTTTTCATCCTTGTCTATGGAGTCCAGCTGGGATGTAAGGGTGGTTGCAAGGTGCATTACTCCTAAGGAATGCTCAAAACGGGTATGGTTCGCTCCGGGATATACAAGATTGGACAGGCCCAATTGCTGTATCCTTCTCAGACGTTGCATCTGTGGGGTGTCTATCAATGACAATACAAGCTGGTCCAGTTCTATATACCCGTGTACCGGATCCCGTATTACTTTCATATGGTTTAAATAGTGTTCATGGTATAATGATGTTCCGTTATTTCAAGAATTAAGAGGCTTTGTATGATCGTATTATCAGGTGGAACAGGAACTCCCAAATTGCTCGATGGTCTAAGACATGTCATTCCTGAAGAGGATATCACAGTGGTCGTGAACACGGCTGAGGATCTCTGGGTATCAGGAAATCTGATAACTCCTGATATTGATACTGTACTCTACCTGTTCTCTGAAAGGATCGACAGGAGCAAATGGTGGGGTGTCAGGGAGGATACTTTCATCACACATGAGGCAATGAAGCTTGCAGGTCACGATGAGGGGATGATGATAGGCGATATTGACAGGGCTACTCACATCATGCGTTCTGAACTCTTAAGGAATGGTATGAGCCTTACTGAGGCTATCCGGAGCATGACTTCTTCATTCGGGATCCGTTCCTGTGTATTGCCAATGTCCGATGATCCTGTATCTACAATGATAACAACACCTTCGGAGAGGGTCCATTTTCAGGATTTCTGGGTGAAAAACCATGGTGAACCGGAGGTGCTGGAAGTATTGCAGGACGGCATTGAGAGTGCATCTATCTCTCCAGGTGTCCTTGAGGCTCTTGAGATAGAGGATGAGGTCCTGATAGGTCCCAGCAATCCTATAACAAGTATTGGTCCGATCATTTCCCTGCCAGGTATGCGTGATCTCCTCAAGAGGAAGAAGGTGGTGGCAGTAAGTCCTATCATAGGGAAAGAACCGATAAGTGGCCCGGCAGGTAAACTCATGTCTGCACGTGGATTTGATGTCTCATCTGTTGGTGTTGCGGAATGTTACGGTGAAATACTTGATGCAATGGTCCTTGACATACGGGATGAGGCGGCAGGGGATGCTATAAAGGATATGGGGATTGATGCCTTTTTTAAGGATACTCTGATGAGATCCGCAGATATTAGTAAAGGCCTTGCAGAAAATATTGTTGACATTTTCAGTAATATCTGATGTCTGTATCTGATATCTGTGTGGGATATACAATTAAAACTCAATGTAACGGCGTTAACATCATCCAAAAATCAACAATCAGTTCAAAACCAGTATGAAAGGTGGTATGAGCGGGTTGGGGAGTGGGGGTACTTGAAAAGAAATTAGGGTCCCGCTCATTACGCAATGAGTACTATTTTGTAATTGTATATACAGGTTGCGGTATGGAATGTTTTCAGGGGTATTTCTCCTCTAACACCCAACATTTTAAAAGAAAGTAATCCCAAAATCTAGCACGACTATTTATTTATTGTCAATGTGTTGAAATTGCCTCTGCCGGATCCAGTCCGGATGCGCGCTGAGCAGGATATACACCTGCTATGAGATTAAGTACAAATACTCCGACAACAGTTATAAGTATATCTGTCGTACGTATAAACACAGGAATTACCTCAAGCTCATAAAAGCCTGCAGGCACCGGATAACTTCCTATTGCTAGGGCTATGGCTATTCCAATTATTGAACCTGCAATTGCACCTATCAATCCCAGTATTCCGCTTTCCAGAATGAAGATCCTGCGTATTGCGGAAGCTGTTGCTCCCATGGCCATCAGAATGCCTATCTCCTTTACTTTTTCCATTACCACCATGTTCAGTGTGCTGACAACTCCGAAAGATGCTATGAGCAGTATCAGTAAGAGCATTATATTATTGGATGTTGTTTCAATTTTGATGGTCTGAAGGATCTCAGGATTCGTAGTCGTCCACCCTGATGCTTCATAACCTATCTCCTCTATCTGTTTTGCGATCTTTGTATCATCATTGTAGTCTGCCAGGCGGACGTTGATCACATTGACAGCATCACCAATATCGTAGAATTCCTGTGCCGTATTGAGGGATGTGTACGTCAGGATATTGTCAACAGGTGTTCCCGTATCAAATATGCCTGTAACCTCGTAGGATGCAGGGTTTGCTGTAGGGAAGTTCACGGAGATCTCATCACCGACCTTCACATCAAGATCCTCTGCAAGAGCATCACCGATAACGATTGTGTTCCTGGAATGTGCCAGCATATGAAAGTCTCCTTCGGTCATGTCATTTGATATATGGGAGACCATATCCTCTTTTTCAGGGATCACTCCTCTCATCAGTACATTGATCGTATGCTCCTTGTACTGAAGAGTTGCTTCCCCCTCAAGTGCGGGCGAGGTGGCTGTCACCCCCTCCATTTTCTCGATCTGCGGGATTATGCTGTTGTAAAAATGGATGTATTCTTCGTCCTCATCAGGAGTTACAACCACATGAGGAAGGTTTTCAACTGTGACCTCATATATCTCGTTTGTGAATCCTGCCATAAATGCGTTCGAGACCACAAGTATCATGACCGCTATCCCTATGGCACTTATGGATATGAGGGTTTGACGGCGTCTGCTTTTGAGATGTCTCAGTGCAATGAAAAGCTCATATGGCATTATTATGACCTTTGGATGATCTTCAAATTCTATCTATAGTCACTTTATCTTATGTTCCTTCGACGGAGCACGAATCCAACAGCTGCAAGAACGAGAACTGCCTGGGTTATAAGGAATGAAGGGGAACTGTTGTTCTCTTCAACCACTTCAGTGATGTCATTTGATATGGTCACACTCTTTTCCACATCGATCATCGTTTCCTGTATATCAAGAACATCCCCGTCATTTCCTATTATCTCTATCACAAGCCTGTATTTGCCTTCCCGGAGCCTGTTCTCCCAGATTGCCTCTACTGTCTCATCGTCTCCGGTAAGAAGTATGGGTGATCTCATGATAACGGATTCAACAACATTCTCTCCATCATGATCATATACCGTGAACCTGACGTAACCGTCAAAAGGCACCTGTGATCCTCCCTCTATAGTGGCACTGGCACCGATCTCATCCTTGTATACATCTGTGATCTTTGCATCGTCCATTGAAGAGAAACTGTCTGTTACAACGATAGCGTTCACTTCATCGGACGGCCTGACCTTTACAAGTCCGGTATATTCCCTGTTGTTCAACAGAAGTGTGTTCCATCTTTTATGAACCGTAAGCGGGGTTGTGTGTATAGATATCTTTTCATCCTTTGCAAGGTAGATAACATCAGTACCGTCCACAAGCATGTAATCAATATCCACAAGGGTTGCTTTCACCGGTCGTATGACCGCAGTTACGCCCTCTGAATTTGCAATAGTGCCTTCTATCACAACCTCGGGGATCACCTGCCTTCCATGTACAAAACCGTATTCTTTGGATGCTATTTCCTCTTCATTATTGAGTAGCTGTACAAGAACCTTATAGGCACCGTCTTCACTGGTCTTCACATTCCATCTGATCACCTTGATCGTTCTGGAATTCGCATTGATCCTGTCAACGTTTAATGTTTCCCTGTCGATGATCCTGTCCTCATGTACAAGCTGTACATCTATTACAAGATCTTCTATTGTAGAAGAGGATGTCAAAGTAATATCACAGGTATCAATGGTGCTGTATATCTCAGTGATATTGCCCTCTGTTACTGCATCATCTCCGGTTTGGGCTGCTGCAACTGCTGTTGCTGCGAACAGTATTATCAGAATGCAGATCGCTGTTCTTCCCATTAACCCTCTCATATCGTACCCCCCTTCTTGCCTATTAAAAAAGTATCCTCTAATAATATTTAAAAAGCATACACTCCATCTCTTATATGAGGAATGATGGGAGTTTTTCCTGTGGGTACAACAAAAGAAACCTATGAAAGGATCATAAGCAAGCTGGAAGAACTGAGCGATCCTGATGCTATAGAGGGAATGGCAAATTTCTGGATAACTCCTGAGAAGTGCTATGGTGTATCGATACCGGAGCTCAGAAAGATCGCAAAGGATGTCGGAAAGGATCACAAGCTGTCTCTCATGCTGTGGGATGCAGGATACAGGGAGACGATGATACTTGCTTCCATGGTGGATGATCCAAAACAGGTGACTGAAGGGCAGATGGAAAAGTGGGTGGCGGACTTTGATTACTGGGAGATATGTGACCAGTGCTGCATGAACCTCTTCCAGAAGACCCAGTTTTCCCGAAAGAAGGCCATCGAGTGGAGTTCCCGGAAAGAGGAGTTCGTGAAACGTTCGGGATTCGTTCTCATGGCCAGAATGGCTGTGGCGGACAAAAAGGCAGAAGATTCCGTTTTCGAGGAATTCTTCCCCCTGATCGAAAAGGGGTCAGTTGATGCCCGGAATTTTGTGAAAAAGGCTGTCAACTGGGCATTGAGGCAGATCGGTAAACGCAATCCTGAGTTGAACAGAAAAGCTATTGAAGTTTCAGAGAAGCTGGCCGGATCGAATGTTGCCAGTGCAAGGTGGATAGGCACTGATGCACTGAAAGAGCTTACCAGTGAAGCTGTGCAGAAACGCCTGATCAAATGATATCATTTACTTCAATTCGATTCAAATTCGTTAGTTGATGACTTCAAATTATTTCGTAGCTTAAGTAATGGATATATGTCTGCGAGTCATTCATCTGAATAGATTAGGAGAAAATTATCATGTCAAAATATACGAGTATGGGCATTCTGGTCCTGATAACTATTGTAGTGGTTACTGTAGCTGCTTTTTCAATGGGTTGTACTGAAAATGGAGATGTGGATCTAACAGACGATGTTGAAATTGTAGAGTCTGGATTCTTGTTCACTAAAGCTTCGAATGGCAGTGATGTCTCAATAGAACAGAATGGGATCATTGTTCTGAAGCTGGACGAGAATCCCACAACAGGTTATTCCTGGAATCTCACGGTCCCTGAAGGTATGACCCTGGTGGGCGATGAGTTTGTGATCGCTCCAGATGATGAAGGTCTTGTAGGTGCAGGTGGCGTTCACGAATGGGAGCTTCAGGCAGATTCCGAAGGAACTTATGAGATATTTGCAATTTACAAGAGATCCTGGGAGAACATTACAGGTGAGGAGGACACTTTCATGATGACTGTAAATGTCCTTGCTTCAGGCGAACATGTTGATGACAGCACTGATGTCAGTGACAGGGATGATGCGATCACAGATGGCGATGATATCGAATACATCATCCGTGATGCTGTGGTCGATGATATTGATATCCTTATGATGGAATCATTCCCATTGCAGGTAAGTGTGATTGCTACAGGTTATGTCTCCGATGGATGTACCGTGATCGATGAGGACAGCATTGAGGTGATCAGGGATGGAAATACCTTTGACATATCACTGAAGACCAAAAGACCCGCAGATGCCATGTGCACACAGGCACTTGAGCCCTATGAGGTAAACATCCCTCTGGAAGTCTATGGTCTGGAAGCAGGTGTCTATACAGTGGATGTGAACGGAGTGACTGACACGTTCGAGTTCACTATGGACAATGTGATCGAGTGAGGTTCGGGGAGAATCTCTTATTTTTTATTTGATCTTTCTCTTACTTGCTTTGCAAGAACGGTTTCTCTTTTTTAGCAATTGGAACTCTGTGTTAAATCGCGTCTTCTCGATCTATTTATGGTATTATGTTTCTGTTAACAGTGTGAACAAAACCGTAATGTATATGTATCGCTCCGCACCTAAATATTAAATACAGTTTGTAAAATTTGTTTATATATGTACGACTTTATATTTGTAAATCTGTGAAAATCACATGCGGTGGATGTGTTAAATTCAACGTTTCATAGAATAGATCTCAATGAGGATCTTTCATTGTGTCTGTTGAATAATATGGGGTGTGGTGTATGAATTCAGATCGTGGTGGGCTGAGTTTCAGCGACGAAGGGTATGCATAGCTATGTAAAAGTGATATCTTCTCTATTCTTCAGAATGATCGTAGAAGACATGTTCTGGAAATACTGAACTCTAATGGAAGCAGTAGCTTGCGCTCCATTTCGGAGGAGATTGCACAAATTGAGTCAGGGAGTCCTACTCCTGAAAGCAAAGTAAGAAAGAGTATATACGTGTCTCTGCTCCAGACTCATCTGCCTAAGATGGAGGCTGTAGGTATTGTAAGATACGACCGTGAGGAAGACTGCGTCGAGCTTATGCCTGCGGCCAGCAATTTCAGTGTTTACCTGGAAACTGTGGATAACGGAGATATTCCCTGGAGTCACTATTACGTTGGTCTCAGCATTGTAGCTTTATTTGGCAGCCTGCTCATATTTTCCGGATTCTTTGAGTTTGTCTCTGCAATACAATGGCTATTTTTCATAGATATGTTGTTCCTCATCTCCTCTGTTGCCCAACTTGCCCACATGAAAAAGATCCATATTTGAGTGATCTTCTTCAGATACTTTTCCATATTTAGAGGTATTCCCACATTAATCCTGTTAATGAATTATTACCTCTCCTTCTTTTTACAACTCCTCTTGATACCAGTAATTCTTCATTAACCACTATATCTGCCCGGTAATCCGCCAATAACTATAACCAAAAAAATCCTTCTCGTATATGTCGATTGATCGATGGGGCAACGGGGGTTCCCCGGAGATTCATCTGTTCGATCCGGCTGGAAACATTGCAGAGATCCTGCAGGTTTCTGATCTATAAACAAAAGAAATTAGGTGGTACGATATGATAAACAAAAGTGTATTTTTAAGCCTTCTTGTAATCGGCGTGGTGGCAGCCTCAGCCGGTACAGGAACATGGGCAGTAATCAGTGACACGGATTCGAGTGAAGGAAATACAATTACTACGGGAATGATCGACCTGGAAGTTAATGGTGGAGGTATTCTTGATGGAAATGATGAAGTTATTCCTGTGCCTATTTTGGTAGAAATACCAGACATGAAACCAGGACGGGAGTTTGTTGTTACAAAGCAGTTAATGCTCCACAATAATCCTGGTTATGTCTCACTATCAATTACAGATCTTGAGGAAGATGGTGGAGAACTATCCGAGCCTGAAAAAGAGTGGGAAGAAGCCCATCCTGGTTCTGAAGATTGGGGAATTGGCGAAGTTATAGTCTTTGACCTTTCGTACCGTGTAGACACTACAGGTAACGGCGTTATTAATGAGAATGATGCCCCCGCAGTTGTAGTTGTCGAGTACGCCGATTATGAACGTCTTTTCACTATGGACAGGGATGGTGATGTATTTGCTCTTGGTCCTGATGGAAACGCTGCAGAACTTCCAGCCGAAACATTGATTGAAGTTTATCAGAGCTTCCACATGAATGAAGAAGCAAAGAACTGGGTTCAGGGAGACACCTGCACTTTCACCGAGATATTCTATGCAGAGCAGCTTGACTATACTGGAGAAGAACCTACCTATATTGGTCCTAATCTTGTAGACGATGATTAAATAAGCGGGTTCTCTCCCGCTTTTTCCTTTTAGGGGATAAAACAAAGCTGATTTCACTTGGATGAACTGGCACTTATGTCTTTTTCACAGATGGATTATAGGTGATTTTATTAGATATGATCGTGGAGGTCACGTTGATCCAAGAATGCTAATCATAAGGCATAATTAAAGATATGAATGTTATAAACACCATAAGCACAATGCTGGTTATCATTGTGACCATGCCGATGATATTTACCATGGTACCGATGGGTCCGGTTCATTTCATGACTGTAACTGGCTTTAGTATGGAACCGACCATAACAGCCAGTGACATAATCGTAGTGACGGCAACAAACAGTCAGGACCTTGCCGTGGGTGATATCATATCCTATCGACATCAAGTTGACACGCAAAAATATATAGTAACTCATAGGATAGTGAGTGTGGCAAATGGGGGGTACAGGACAAAAGGTGATGCATGTGCAGAGGCAGACAGCTACATTGTAGCTCCCGGAGATGTAGTGGGCACAGTGCGCTTCAAGATCCCTTTTCTTGGCACTCTGGTACATTTTGCAGCTACAACAAGAGGTCTGGTCACACTTGTAATTATGCCTGCCATCATAGTTATAATTCTTGAAATACGTAATTCTATAAGGTAATGGGGGTTTTGGGATGAAATATTTCATTAAGATATTTCTTTTTGGGGTATTGGTAATTTCGCTAACGTCATTTGGTGGTACATTTTCATATGTTAATGATAGCGATTGTAGTTTAGGTAATTCCATAACAGTGGGGGTATGGGGGGATCAGGCTGATTATCTTGAGGTGAATGTTCCTCAAAGCAGGGTCACTGATGATCAGGATATGATCGATATCAGTTTAGGAAATATTGGTGACGAAGAAATTGTAATTGACAGGGTCCAAATTGGGTGGAACATCACCGAATCGGATTCTAGCAACGTCATAGATATTATGGTAGGTGGCGAACCCTTTTTCAGTGGAAGTGTGAGCCATGGGGAGATTATTGATGGTGTTGATGTTGCCATTGGTCCTGAGAACTCTTTCCAGGCTCTATTCCTGTTTGTCACACCGGTGTCTGGTCCTATCGACATCTATTTTATCATGGCTGACGGGTCCAGAAAATGTATCTTAATGTGATATCATGAAGAAAAATAACACCTGCCTGGCAATGCTTTCCATCCTTATCTTAATTGTAGGTGTTACTTTCGTGATTCCTGTCATAACTGGCGCCACTCAGGTTCTTATAGTGCTGAGCGGAAGCATGGATCCTGTGATGCGGCCAGGTGACATGGTGGTTGTGAAGTCCATTTCCCCTGATCAGCTCGAAGTAGGTGATGTCATAGCCTACAATGATCCTGGTGGAGACTCTGATACTCTCATTACTCACAGGATCCTATCAATTGAGGAAGGGGAAGAGCGTGTCTTCCAGACGAAAGGGGATGCCAACAAGGGTCAGGATATATACACAGTCCCTGCGTCCAAACTTGTGGGTAAAATGGTCTTTGTCATACCATTTGCAGGTTATTTTGTGGAGGCGAGCAAGGGTTCTCTGATGGTTTTGATAACAATCATACTTCCAGCTTTTGTTCTTATTATGGATGAAGTTAAAAAGATCATCCAGTACAGTAATTCAGTCACTGCCAGGAAGCTGGAAAGGGAAAAAAGAAAGCCTGTAAGAGCCAGACCCCATATAGTGCATGGCAGGGTCCTTGGAGGGGTAGTATTGACAACCTTGCTGGTTTTGATGATGCTTGTTGCTCCCAATCTGGGTGGGAACGGGAATACGAACCTTGACGGGGAATACGTCTTCAGGAATGATGGATACCTGTCGTCCGTTTCAGTAATAACGCCGGGTGATACTACTGAGGTAGTTAATATCGAATCGTGGTATTCGGTGTTACCTCCAGTGAGCGAATCCCTTGTAAAGACCACCTCTGATCCAATGAGGGTGGGTGTGACATCGGTGCCGTATGTTCTGCCGGTTCTGTGGATAATTCTATTGGCTCAGGTAAATCCATATCTTCCTGTCTTCTTCATTGTAGTCCTTTATTCATCTCTTGCTGTAGTCATTTCCATGCCTTTATGGTTCAGGAAAGCAAGAACAAAAAGTCAAAAGAGGTATTTGATTATTCGAAATATGTCACGAAGGCTGAGAAAGCTTCAATTCATTTAATAGTTCATTTCCTATAGTAATTACAAATATCAGTAAATTTGTATGTTCAATCACAAGTATTGTATGTCATTGCAAAACATTAAATTTGGGGGAATTTAATTGAATGTAACATATCTTAAGATCAGGAATCAGGTTGTGCAGAACAGCAGGATTGTATATATCGTTCTGGGTGTACTCATTATTCTTTCGATAGCCTGGACCACCTCGACAGTTTTTGAATATACTGATGATCAGTACGAAGAAGTGGAAGTTGTAGCTTCTTCATATACTCATTCAGCCAATTACGATTATATTGCTCCTGTAACTCTTTCAAATCCGCTATATGCCAAAGGTGAGATCCTTGATTCCGAACATCCCGCATACTTCTTAAGTGTGTCTCCTACCATGGATGTCTTTTTCACGTATGCACTTGAATCAACAGATCCAGTGCAGCTGGATATAGATTGTGATACTTTCCTGATCGCCAGCAGTTCCGGTAATGTGGGGGCAGAGGAAAAGGTATTCTGGCAGAAGGTGTATCCTGTATCCACCACTCCACTCAAGAACGGAGAAGATGGGGAGTTCTCATATGAATTTTCTCTGGATATTCCTGAGATTCAATCCAAGGTCAAGGATGTGCAGGATGATATTGGTTACTCCCAGGGGACAGCGATCGAAGTTGTCACATATGTCAAATATGACGGTAAGGTGGACGGAAAGAATATCAAAGGAGTAGAAGAATTCAGTATGCCTCTGGTCATAAGCTCTTCTTATTATCAGATCCCCGGTGACCTTGAGTTCAGGAACACGGTTGAAAACTATGAAACCATGTATGTGAAAAGATCACCATCCATCTCAGGGCTGTTAGGTCCTATTCTGTCATATATTTCGGTCATGGTCATGATCTTGCTACTCGGTATGGTCAGGAAACAGGGAATGGTCCCTTCTTCACACATCAGGCGTCTGGAAGTGGAAGTTGAGTATACCAAGTTCAATGATTTCATTAGTAAAGGTGCTTTCCCTGCTGAGGCGGTTTCCATGGTGGAAGTGAATGTAGCTTCTCTTCAAGATCTTGTGGATGCTGCCATGGACATGGATGCAAGGGTTATCCATGATCCTCAGAAGAATATCTATTTCATGATCCACAGCGGTATCATCTACAGGTTTGATAACGTTCATAGTGTGTATGATATTGCTGAAGATGAAGCAGTAGCATGATCTCTTACAAAATGGTCGACTGAGTTATAAGAATCTCTTTTCTTCTCAGTTCAGTTCTTCCATTTTTTTGTCTAATTCTTCTTATTCTTCATCTTCCGGGAACATTCCGAGCCTTACCCGGATGAAGTCATACATTGCCTGTGCGATGTCCACGTCACAGCAGCTTTCCACTCCTTCGAAACCAGGTGATGAGTTCGCTTCACAGACCTTGAAGTGTTCCCCGTCAAAGAGAAGGTCAATTCCTGCGATGTCCAGTCCGAAGACATTTGCAGTCTCAGTGGCCAGCCATTCTATTTCCGGCGTCATCTCAAAGGACCTGACCATTCCACCCCTTGAGAAGTTGGCCTTGAAATCCCCTTCCGGAGCCACTCTTTCCATGCAGGCAACAGCACGCCCTCCGATTATCATCACACGAAGGTCACGCCCCATGCTGGATTTCACGAATTCCTGAATTATGAAGTTAACATTGCTTCTTGTTGAACGTATGAGCTCCATCAGGTCTATGAAGTTGGATCTGCTCTCAGAAAGGAACACACCGCTTCCCATTGAGCCTGAAAGTGCTTTTACGACCAGCGGGAATCCAAATTGCTCTTCTACAAGATTGACATCTATCGGATGCTTTGCAAGCATTGTCTTAGGGAATGCGATATCCGCTTCTGCGAGTATCTGCTGGGAGTATAGCTTGTCCTTTACCGTATCGATACTGTGGGATGAGTTGAATGTGTGGACGCCAAGCCTTTCCAGGTGCCTTATAATGGCCAGTGCGAAATATGAGGTCTCAGCCCCCATTCTGGGTAGCAGGAAATCAGGGAGAGATACGATTTCCCCTTCCAGAAGAACACTTTTCCTGTCATCCCTTGTGACAATAAGCTCGAACTGCTCAGGCCTGACAACTCTCATCTCAATATTGTTCTTTTCAGCAACGTCAAGAAGCCGGTTGATCTCGTAAGTTTCAGGTTTTAGCTCCAGTTCGGAATGTTTGTACAATATCCATCCTTTCACTTTCTTCGCCTCGTTTTTCAGTAGGAAGCAGCCTTTAGGGGTATCTGGGATATAAGGTATTTGGCAGAGCTGTGGAAGGTAATCTATTAATAAGCATATCTTTAAAGGATTATAGTGGTGATCCGGAGTTAAGGGGTGAGGATAAATGTCTGTAATTGAGATAGGTTGCTGCGGTGCCTACTGCAAGACCTGCAAAGAATTCCTTAATGGTTTATGCAAGGGTTGCAAGCTTGGCTATAGCACCGGAGAACGGGCCATCAACAGGGCGAAATGCAGGATGAAGCTGTGCTGTTTCAGGGACAGGGGGTATGAGACCTGTGCCGATTGCCCGGAGTGGGAATCCTGTGATATAATTCAGGAGTGGTACAGTAAAGGCTACTCGCGCAGGAAATGCAGGGAATCAATTGAGTTTATCCGAAAGGAAGGTTATGAGGAATTTATCAAAAGGGCTGATAAGTGGAAGAACCATTACGGGAAGCTTGATTGAATTTAATGAGGGTTACTTTTCTCAAAAACAAGCTTCAATATTAAAATTGGGGTCGTAATAAGACGCCGGGGTTGGGATTTGAACCCAAGCACTCCGTTAGGAGAAACAGGTCTCGAGCCTGCCGCGTATAGACTCCGCGGCTGTAAATTCACCGTTGGATTAGTCCGCTCTGCCACCCCGGCATTGTTGTTTCTGAAGGTGTTTATGGCTTATATAGGTGTCGAAAAAGAGGGTCAGAAGTCGAAAAGGGAGCTCTGGTTCTTTGGTTTTGGTGGGTCTGCCTTTGGCTTGTTTTCAGGGTCTAGTAGCTCTATCCGGCCGTACTGGCCTCCGCCTCCGGGGTGGATCATGACCTCTCCGTTTCGGAATGCCATTATCGCATCGACTATTTTCGGATTGACAATATCGAGCTGTTCCGGTTCTGCGTCCAGCAATACTGCGACCTCGTTGCCGAACTTTTCCACAAGGCTTTCCCATGCGGTCTTTACCCCTTTGGTGGTGATGCTGGCATGGCCAAGTGCCATCATGATGATCTCTGCAAGGGGTGCGATGTGGATGTAATCCGGTCTGTGGTCGGGATGTAGCGGTTCTTCCAGATCAGCGAGCTCGTTCACCCTGTCGCACACGCCTTTCTTGACCTGTCCCCTGCACTGGGGGCAGCGCCAGTTGTTCTGAATGGCTTCTTTTAGGGTGTAGTGGGTGAAGCACTTGATACATGCGGATTCGTTGTACTTTCCTTCTTCAGGGAAGAATCCGACGTTCAGGGTTGCCTTGTAGTCTTCCTTGCGAAGGATCGCTTTTTCCAGTCCTTCAAAATCGATCGATGGAACTTCTAATCGGGTGAACTCACGTGCAAGTTTGTTGGACCAGGGGGAATGTGCATCCGAATTTGTCAGGAAGGTCAGCCTGTGAAGTTCGCTGATGCGGTCCGCGTAATCGGTATCTGCGCTTAGTCCCAGTTCCACGAAGGAGACGTAGTCTGTGAGGTCCCCATAACAGCTTTCCAGCGAGTCATGGTATGCATACAGGGCTGTCCATGGAGTGAATGCATGGCAGGGTCCGATCAGTGCACCAATGTCTTTTGCTATCTGCGCTATCTCACAGCCATCGAGTTTTACTGTGGGGCGGCCATCCACAGCAAGGTCTGCGTATTTTGACATGGTCTCTGCCAGCTCCTCGGCCTTCGAGATGGATGGCAGGATCAGGAGGTGATGGACGCGGTCCTTGTCCTCGATCTCAGTTGTAGGTATAAAATAAGTTTCATTGATGAGAATGGTCTCATCATCCGTAGCGGCTGACTTGATCTCATCAAGCCATCTTGGGTGAATACAGTCGCCTGTTGCCACAAGGTCAATACCTTTCTTCTTAGCCTCTACGGCAATTGCTGGCAGCTCCATCTTGTTGGAGCATGCCATGGAATATTTAGAATGGAGGTGGAGATCAGCATTGATCTGCATTTTCCCACCTTATCCGATGTATCTCAGATCTTCTTCAACGGCAGTATCTCTCAATACGCCTGGTTGCTGCTGTTTTGCTTCCATAAGGTTAGCAACGATCTTTTCCATGTCCTTTGCACGCTCTTCAAGTTCGGTCACATCGACCTCTATGTTAATGAGCTTGCTTAGGATCGCAAGCAGTGATTGTGCACTCTTCGGATCAACGAGATATCCGGAGGTAAGTCCCATAAGACATGCAGCTTTCATATCTGTGAACTTGCTGAGTCCAAGTATAAGTCCTGATGCACCGACGATGCCCCCTCCGGGCTCGCTGGCTTTGAACGTAACACCGTACTCTTTCAGTTCCTCCACGAGTTCGGGATCGTTTGCAGCACCCATTACCTCATCGATATGTTCCAGCTTGCCAGTGGGATATCCTCCGAGTGTGTATATCTTTGAAACACCCAGCTCGTCGGCAAGTTTGAGGTAAATTCCTGCAAGTTCATAGTGACCGTCTGTAGTTGTGCTCTGGTGGTCTCCTCCAAGAAGTACGAGGTCTGTTTCACCGCCGCTGTATATGTATATCTCGTTATTGACAAGCTTGACGGTACTGTCCTCGTTTACCATTACCTGTGGCGGAAAATGAGGGGAATATATCTCAAAAACCTTTTCAGCTTCCAGCTTTTCGACCAGATGGTCTACAACAAGTTTTCCAACATGTCCAACCCCCGGAAGCCCTACAAGGAAGATCGGGTTGTTCAGCTGGATATCATCTTTAAGGCGAACCACGGTTGTTTCACGCATGTTCCATTTCTCTCCTTTTGGATATTCGGCGGTATTTGCCATATGGGTCAAGCGGTGAAAAACGTGCCGGAAGTGGATTTCCCGAAGGGTTTCCACATGCCGGGCAGTTTTCCTTCAATGTGTAAATATTGCATTGAGTACACTTTCTGATCTTGTATCCCAATGTAACATCACGCCTTTGATGATTCGATATGTCGGTGGAAAATTCCTTTTCCTCCCTTCTTCTCGATATAATCAATAGCTTTTTCAGAAGCTTTCTTCAAAACGGATTCTGCAGTCTTGTAATCAGGTGCAATGATCTTTATTCTGTATCTGGGTGCACCTGTGTACGTGATGTTGATCCTGACTTCTTCCTCTTTGATCTTGGAAGCTGCCTTCAATGCCTTCTTGATTATCTCGATACCGTCCGGGTTGTTGGAGGTAAGGTCCACGTATCCTGCGATGTCTACGAATGGAAGTTTAATGTTCTCTTGAGCGATCTCGACTATCTTTTCGGCGAGCTTTTTGCTGATGTCGATCCCTTCAAAAGCTTCCTTCCCGCTGATAGCAGCTTCTTCAAAACCAGTGTAGCAGCTTCCGAACTCTTCCATGAGAATGGATCTGACCTCTTCCATCTTCTTGGGGCTGGTCTTTGTGTCCTCGGCTACGAACTGGAGCCACTTCTCAGCTTTCTGTTCGTTCTTCCAGTCCTGGATCTTCGCACGCTTCTGATGTTCGTTGACATCCTTTAAGGACAGGTCTATGTGACGTCTGGTAGGGTCTACGTCCAGCACTTTGCAGACGATCTTCTGTCCTTCCCTGACGTAATCACGTACGTATTTTACCCATCCTGCCTTGATCTCGGAGATATGGATGAAACCTTCCTTTCCTCCATATTCCTCAAGAGTGGTATAGGCCCCAAAGTCGACCACATTCTTTACAGTACAAACTACGAAGTCGCCGCTTTCTGGCCAGTTGTTATTATCCATTCTACACCACTTTATTCAAGTACTTCCAGGATATGTGTTGTGATTGTTGACTTTCCGCCGGTTGATTCTGCGAGTGTCCTGCCGCATACCAGACAGGTTACATTGCGGCTTGCACTGCCGAAGATGACCTGCTCGTTGGAGCAGTCATTGCATTTTACGCGTAAAAATCTGCTTTTTGGTTGTGCCATTTTTATCATTCCTTAAACTCGAATTTCTTTGCTCTGAAGCATGGTCTCTGGTGTGACTTGTTGCACTCGGCGCAGCGGTATTTGAGCTGTACTCTCTTGGTTGGCTTGTCTCCTCCAGGAACCTTTGAGAACTTTCCACTGTTTCCGATGCCTGATTGCCTCTTCTTCTGTCTTGCAATGTGTGTCATGGACGATGCTTTGCCTTTCTTGACTTTCTCTGCAATGTGTTCAGTGTGCTTTTTGCAGGATGGGCAATATGTTCTGAACCTCTTTGGGATTTTCATTATTTACACCTTTTATTAATTCGAATCGTTTATTTTTGTGATAAGATGAGCAGCACCTCGTTTTACCAGAACATTTGCGTTCATTGCCGGTAAAACAACAACATCTTCTGCTTTGGTAGTATAATTCCGATTATCTACAGCATTAAATGTCGGTAGGTCTTTCAATATTCGGACAACAAAGTACTCTTCATTTATATTCCTTTTGGGTATCTCCGGCTCATCCACATTGCTCTCCTCTGTATGGGCCCGGGATGTTGCTGCTCCTTGTGACGTTTGTTCTATTATTTTATCTTCTGTATCATGTTGTGGGTAATGTTGTGGGTTTTGATCATATCCCGTCGCTTCCTGCTTCTTAACAGGGGTTGTCATTGATGCAGGATCAAGTATCGGCTCCAGCAACTGATTCCTTGCGACCTGTATCGCTGAAAGTGTTGCTTCGTATACCGTCTGTTCTGCGGGAAGTAACTTGTCCAGGTCCTGTCTTGGTGAACTGCTTGAGAATGCATTTGATGTGGCCCTTGATGTTATCTTTCGTATCCTTCGAATAAATATGGTCTCCACGTCATTGATAGCACTCTGGAGCTCATCCTCAAGTATCTTCGATTCAGCAGAACGCGG
The DNA here is from genome assembly GCF_052057775.1 of Methanococcoides mangrovi. Lineage (GTDB taxonomy): Archaea > Halobacteriota > Methanosarcinia > Methanosarcinales > Methanosarcinaceae > Methanococcoides. The sequence continues at coordinate 896,298 of NZ_CP195121.1, forward strand.
GTTGTTGATCTTCCGGATCTCGTCTTCAAGCTCATGGATATACTCGTCCACCATTCTGTAGAATCCGGGCGGCAATGACCTTAAGGCGGAACTATTTTCTTCCCGGAGTATATTCTTTAGCTCATTACGGTCCATATTCTGCTGCACCTCTGCACATCAGGTACACTGCTGCGTATTCAGGTAATTCCTGTGTACCCTCCTCAACATAGAGGTCATTACCCTTCATTTGTACTGCAAAAGGCTTTATCACTTTTAATTTTACCGGCTTGTCCGAGAACACCACAGCATCTGTCAGCGGTTCGAAGTTCTCAAGCTCGGATATGGAAAGCGACGTGACTTTCATCCCTGATTTTCCGTGAAGTGATCCTCCAAGGCGTATTAACCTCTTTATGTCTCCTGTGACCGGCTCGTCCACGCTTGCTGACATGTCGTTGACTGCCTGCAATGCAAGGGTCTGTATTATATCCTTATTGACTTTTGAAAGGGCTTCCATGTTCCCTCTCCTCAGCAGTTCGACCTGACCTTCATCCCTTAATATATCTACCATTTTCTCCGCGGTCTTTTTGCCTATACCTTTAAATCCGGTGAAAAGTTCTACTGCATCTTCCTTGGCTGCGAGGTCGGTAAGATAGGATACCAGATATCTGTTTATCCTTCCTCCCCATCCTCCTTCGCTCTCGGAAGACAGCATGTTCATCTTTGCGTTCTCGCTTCCTGCATCACCACTGACCGATTTCTTGTAGAATATCCGATCAAGGTTAAGTCCTCTTCCGCTGATATAGTCCACGATCTCTCTTCGTTCTGCACTTTCAAGGGTGCGTACACGCGGGTCTTCTATATGGAAATGGTATCCTCTTCCTCCTGAGAAGACTGCCCTTATATCATCTTCATTGAATCCGAAGTCGTTTATCAGGAAATCATACAGTTTTAATGTCTCTTTTTTGACATGGTCGAGCATCTCGGAATATGAATTTGGTGCACCTGGGATGTGGTCTGCATCAAGGTCAAAGATGAGGTCTGCTTCCAGCCAGTGTTTTTCCTTCATGGTGGGTGCACTGGGGTAGGTGTAGTATGCAACGGAATGGTATGCATGTGCAGGTGCCATGCCTGCCATATATTCTTCTACCTCACCTGTGGATCCGAATGACTTATGTCTTCTCATTACCGTTTCCGGCATCTCGTCAAAAGATATGAATCCCCACTCACGGGCTTCCAGCCTGGAAGGGATGTGTATCTGTGCCGTCCTGTAATATTCCTGGAACTTCGATTTGAGGAAATATTTTGTCTTAAAGTTCATTGCCTGTTTCCTGATGATATTGTCTGCTTATCGCGACTCCAGTTATTTGATGTTTTAATCCTATTTCTTTATTACTTCAATTTGCGTAACTTGCGTTTACAAATATGGATAAACCTTAAGTCAGGTCGAACGCTATAAGCATCTATGAAACAGGAGATGACGAGCGCAGATGTGGCTGCTCTTGTATCCGAACTTGGTAATGTTGATGTTGAAGGTTCCCTTATCGATGCAAAGATCGGTAAGATATACCAGCCTGTTCCCGGTGAGATCAGGATCCATCTTTTCATATTCGGAAAAGGGCGTGACAATCTGGTGATAGAGGCAGGCAAGAGGGCTCACATGACCCAGTATGTGCGTCCAAGCCCCAAGATACCTCATGCATTCCCCATGTTGCTGAGGAAGCACATTATGGGTGGCAGGATCACTTCTGTTGAACAGTATGATTTTGACAGGATCATTGAGATCGGAGTGATCCGCGGTGGAATTGAGACCATACTTGTGTGTGAGCTGTTCGCAAGAGGCAATATTGTTCTTCTCGACAGCGACCGCAGGATCATCCTGCCGATGAATCCGGTGACCTTCAGGGGAAGGAGGGTTCGCAGCGGTGAGATATATGAATATCCGGAAGCCCAGTTAAGCCCTCTTGATGTGGAAGAGGATGCGATGGCTGAAGTATTTGCATCCTCTACCTCCGATATTGTCAGGACCATAGCTACAAGGTACAATCTTGGTGGTGTTCTTGCAGAGGAGGTCTGTCTCAGAGCAGGCATTGACAAGAGCAAAGCAGCAAAGGAGGCAGGTCATGATGATGTGCTAGCTCTTTGTGAAGCTGTGAAGGTCGTGTTCTCTCCTATAACAGAGAAGCAGCTGAAACCATGTATTGTCAAAAAGAAGGTCAAAGATGGGCTTGAGGCAGTAGATGTCATCCCTCTGGAACTTGAGCAGTATTCCTCCGATGAAAAGGAATTCTTCCCTTCCTTCAATAAGGCCCTTGATGAGTTCTTCGGGAAGAAGGCATCTGAGGAAGTGATCGAGCAGGTAGTTGCCATTAAGAAAGAAAAGGTGGATGTCTTTGAAAGAAGGCTTCGCAAACAGGAAGAAGCTATCAAAAATTTCGAAAAGGATGCAAACAGGCTCACCACCATTGCAGAGAAAATATATGAGCACTACCAGAACATTGAGGAGTTGCTTTCTATTCTGGAGAATGCACGTGATAAAGGCTATTCCTGGGACGAGATCCGTTCGATCCTCAAAAAGGCAAAGGATGACCTTCCTGCGGCACGCACCATCGAGAGTATCGATCCTGCAGAAGGTATCATTGTGATGGATCTTGATGGTACCAAAGCAAGCATAAGTATTCGCAAGACCGTTCCACAGAATGCACAGATCTTTTATGATAAGGCCAAGAAACTGACCCGAAAACGTGAAGGTGCCCTGCGTGCTATCGAGGATACAAAGATCGCAATGCAGAAGAAAGAGAAGAAGATGTCCAATAAGAGGAAAGCTTTCTTCAAGAAACACTGGTATGACCGGTTCAGGTGGTTCTTTTCTTCAGATGGGTTCCTTATTGTTGGAGGAAGAGATGCGGATACCAACGAGGAGCTTGTGAAAAAGTACATGGAGAAACGTGACATCGTGTTCCATACCCAGGCTCCCGGAGCACCTATCACGATCATCAAGACCGAAGGGAAGGATGTTCCTGAAACGACCCTTGAGGAAGCTGCAAGGTTCGTGGTATCCTATTCCAGTGTCTGGAAATCCGGCCAGTTCAGTGGTGATTGCTACTGGGTGAAACCTGAGCAGGTCTCAAAGACACCCGAATCGGGAGAATACCTGAAAAAAGGTTCTTTCATCATTCGCGGGGAGCGTAATTATTACAGGGACGTTCCTGTAGGTGCTGCTGTAGGCCTGGAACTTGGTGCCGAGACCCGAGTTATCGGAGGTCCGGTATCAGCTATACAGAACTCCGGCAAGTACGTCGTGGAAATTGTTCCTGGTAAGTTCAACCAGAACGATATTGCGAAGAAGGTCTATCGTATCTATGTGGATGAACTGAAGGACCCGTCCTTTGTCAAGCAGATAGCATCTCCGGACATAATTGCAAAGAGGCTGCCTCCGGGAGAATCTGATATCAAGAAATGATATCCGGTAAGTATGGATATATGACCGTGTAAATTGTTGGTATTATCATGAGAGTAACAAAAAGAGAACTGAAGGGAAATAAGGAAGGTGAGATCGCTCTTACTCCGGAGACACTGGATGATCTATGGCACCTTAAATATATCATCGAGAAAGGTGACCTTGTATTTGCTCTTACCAAAAGGAAAGCAGACTCCGCCACCGACAAGCTCCGGCCGGAGAAAGCTGAGAAAAAGAATGTGAGGCTTGGCATCAGGGTGGAGGATCTTGAGTTCCATAAGTTCTCGAACCGCCTCAGAGTACACGGTCTTATTGAGCATGGTATGGATGCCGGTTATCATCATACTCTCAATATAGAGGAGGGTACAGCTCTTTCTATAATCAAGCACTGGAAAAAGGACCAGGTAGAGCGTGTGAATGAAGCGGAGGCTGTTTCCAAAAGGCCAAAGGTCATTATCGTGGCTATCGAGGAAGGGGATGCAGACATCGGTTTTGTCCGCCATTACGGTATAGAGGTGTATTCTCATATCCGTCAATCGACCGGTAAGGGTGAGGGGACACTTCGCGAGGTATTCTTCAGCAGCATCCTGGACCAATTGATGCATGCCATGTGCGGCACAGAGTCGGTGGTAGTTGCAGGCCCGGGTTTTACCAAAGATGACCTGCTGAAGTACATCTCTTCGAAGGACCCCGAGCTTGCAACCGGTATTCTGGTAGAGGACACATCTTCAATAGGTATGTCCGGTTTTCAGGAAGTCCTCAAAAGGGGGGCAGTTGACAGGATCATGGAAGAATCCCGTATTGCAAGGGAATCCTCGCTGATGGACGATCTTTTAAAAGAAATGGCCCTTGGGGGGAAGGTCGCATATGGTATGGATGAGGTAAAAAAAGCCATTGATTATGGTGCCGTGGAAACACTTCTGATAGCTGACGAGTTGCTTAGGCTTGAAAGGGAAGAGGGCAACATCGATGCCATGATACAGGAGGTCGAGCATGCACAGGGTACAATGGTGGTATTCAGCACGGAGTTCGAGCCGGGGCAGAAATTACATTCTCTTGGTGGCATAGCAGCAATGTTGAGATTCAGCATCTGAAAAATAAGTGGCCATCAACGCTTTTGCCTGGTGCTGCCCAGTGCAGGTCTTTCGATGTAGTCCAGGCAAAGTAGTTCTTTCCCGTCCATATATACCCTGACAGTACCTCCTGATTCGGATATTGTCACTGCTATTGCAAAAGTGTCCCTTGTGATGGCGGCTGCTGAGACATGCCTGCCACCAAGACCCTTTTCAATGTCGATGTCCTTTGCATCAACATCAAGGTATCTTCCTGCAGCATGGACCAGGCCATCTTCCGATATTACAAAAATTCCATCAAGAAGGCCAAATTCCTTGATAGACTCCCAGTTCTTTTTATCCAGTATATCCCTGTGTTCGTTCTTATGGCCTGCATAGGGGTTGAGTATCATCTGGTGGGAACGCTCCATGACCTCATCGGTGTCTCCCAGTATAAATGCAGTTCCGATCTTGTGACCTTCCCTTCCGCTTGCGGCAATATCAAATGCAATTGTAAGTACCGCACGCATGACCTCGGGTTCTATCCTTTCCTCACATTCCTGAAGGACCCTGATAAGCGGGCTCTGTGATATCTCATGTATCACTATTGCGCTTGATTCCTTTGTCTGGATCAAGCCGACTATTGTGCCTTCCCTGAGCTCTCCGATTATATGTTCGATAGCTGCTGCCTCTTCGATATATTGGACATTCCCTGATGTTTCCCTGTTTATGGGCTCAATGATCTTCTTCAGGTGGTCACCTTCATCACCGGTGTCGGAGATCAGGTTATCGATTATACTTTTCTGTCGTCTGGTCACATAATATATGGGGATGCTGGTCTTAAACTCATGAAGATCAATGTCTCCGGATACTATTATGGCAGGAGCTTCCAGCTCTTCAGCTATTTGGACCGCGTGTCCTGCCAGTATTTTTGTTGTAATGTTAGTATCCATGCATTCCCTCTGATATTTTGTATGATTAATTATGGTAATAATCGATTATATATATTATCTATATCGGATCACCCTCTTCCTCAACAGTATCATTTAACAGCTATATCCTCCATCTTCTTTATATGGCCAGAATATTTGTTGCAGTCGATCTGCCGGAAGAGTTCCGTGATGAGGTCCGTGGCATACAATCACGTTTTTCCGGTCTGAAGTTGAAATTGGTTGATCCTGAACTTGTGCACGTCACTATGAAGTTCATCGGAGAGGTAAAGGATCCAATGGTGTCGGAAGTTGCAGAAGCATTGGGGGAAGTGGAATGCAAGCCTTTTGATGCTTTTATTGGAGGTGTCGGAGTTTTTCCAAACCCTAAAGCACCAAGGGTTGTCTGGTTGGGTGCTGAAGGTAACTTTGAGGTGCTCCATGATGAGGTAGAATCATGTCTCTCAAAGTTCCGGTTCAAGAAGGATCGAAAGAAATTCACTGCACATGCCACCCTTGCGAGAATTAAATTTATGCCTTCAGGTCAGAGGGAGGAATTCCTTGAACTGCTAGATGAGCTCAGTGATATTGAAATTGGAAACATGGTGGTTGACAGGATAAGTTTAAAGAAGAGCACTCTCACACCGCAGGGTCCGATATATGAAACTCTTCATGAGGTCATGCTGAAATGAAGAGCTATAGTCTCTCTTTTTCAATATCGCTCTAAAAAAGTGGAGGAATGTGATCGGTTGATCACTATTCCTTTTATTATTCCGGTTCTGTCTTTAATTGGTTGTTGTCTCGTATTCTGCAAAGCCTTCTGAGCGAAGTATCCTTTTGTCAGATGTTATGATCAGGCATTCAACACCTTCAAGGGATTCGATGAGTTGCAGTCCTTGCTCTTCCCCGAGCACGAAAACAGTAGTTGCCAGAGCGTCGGCATCCATGGTCGTTTCTGCAATTACTGTTGCACTGATCAGTTCGTTCACCGAGTATCCTGTCCTTGGATCTGAAATGTGGGAGACCTTTGCAGCATCACTGAAATAGCGCTCGTAGTTTCCGCTTGTTGCAACGGCCATATCTTCAAGCTGCATTACTGTAATGAAATCCCCTTGCTTGTCAGGATTCTGGAGTCCTACTGTCCAGTGACTTCCATCAGGTTTTGTACCAATATACCTGCCATCTCCTCCGGCATCAACAAAACAACTGGTTATGCCTTCTGAGATCAGTACTTCTACAGCCTGGTCAACAGCATATCCTTTTGCTATTCCTCCAAGAGCGATCTTCATTCCCGGTTCCATTGTGATATTATTACCTTCGATATCGATAGTTCTGTAATCAACAAGTTCAAGGGTTGTGTTTATCTCTTCCTGGGTAGGGGGCTGATATGTTCCGCCGGGACTGAACTTGCTAGCCCAGAGGTCGAGTATCGGCATGATGGTGATATCAAATGCACCCTCGCTTATCTCTGAGAAATATGTCGAGCGCTCAACAACATAGATCAGGTCAGGTGAAGCTCCTTCCAGTTTGGACTGTTCATTAAGGATGCTTGCCTGGCTTTCGTTGCTGTAAGTGCTTAGGATACTATCGGTATATGCGACTCTTTCAAAAGCTTTATCAATAGTATGTACCGCGTGTTCCCCGTCAGAATCATAGATCAAAATTGTAACTGTAGTGTCCATTAAGCTGCGAACATCAGTATAAACAATTTCATTCTGTTCAGGAAAACCACTCTCCTGCTCTTCATATAATGCACTGAATGAAACCGTAACTATAACGATTAATACTATCAATAGAACTGTTTTATTGTTCATGCCTTAGGGATGGATATGCTTAATATTAAGCTTATTTCGAAACCTATAAATATTGACAATCAGTGATTCTGGCAAATAAAACAGTCTACAGATGTTAATTATTATTCATGATAGGATGTGTAAGAATGAGTGATTCTAGTGCAGGAGTTGCACCGGGAGGAAGTACAGGGAAGGACAAGTACCTCGCGGTTGCAATTCATCAGATCATAGAGGAGTATGGTTGGAAGGGCATCGAAAAACAATTTGGTGCCGATCATCACATGATCTATGTAAAGTCCGGTTCTCCGCTGGACAAGATCGAAGTGAAAGCACACCAGGTCGGAAAACGCCTGGATGTTAATTTTTTGGGCATAACGCCAAAGAAAGGCCTTCTGGATAAGGTCTTTGATTTTAATGTAAGGGAAATTCCCAAGAGCTTCGACCTTCACAAGTATGTTTCTGATGATATGGCTGTTCTGGAAGAACAGCATCTTACTACAATTATTGGCGTTGTCCTCAGGGAATTGGAGGACGTAGTAAAGGATTGAGAGGGGATCAGATGGCAAGATTAGAGGTTATATTACTGGCAGCTGCCATTTTCATTTTCGCATTTGCAGGGGTTTTCGCTAGCCTGGGTTACAGTGGCAATGAAGCGATCGCCAATCACTACATGACTGAAGGTGAATGGTCGGATTCAAGCTGTGGAGGCTGTCATTTCACAGTAAGTGATCATGTGGAGACTAATACCCATATCCAGAGGGATATCGATGAATGGGACCCACTGACAAACTTTGATATTGAGACAGAAGGAGAAGAAGAATGGGTCAAACTCTATGGTGCTTATCATCCAGGTGGCGGAGCGCTTGAAGAGTATGGTGTAGATGTGGATTGTATGATCTGCCACGAGCAATATGGCATGTATGATTTTGAAGCACGTGCTATGAAGTTCAGCGAAGGGGATTTCGAGAACGCAAATGAAGCAGCAATGATCGATGCGAATGCTGCAGTGCAGAAAGATAATGTAAGAAAGTTCACCTATTTCTCAAACGCTGTTACTCCGCTTCCACTGTTATTATTGTTCCACGACACCGTCAACGGTGCTCCTGTAAAGGAATCATGTTCTGACAACTGCCACGTTGCAAATGTACCTACAACTGCTGTAATGTGGTCTGCACCGGACTATGAGGATTATGATGTACATGCTGAGGTGGAATGTGCTGAATGTCATGAGATCTCACAGTCAAGTCTTTTCGTAAAATCAGACGTTGAAGAGGTCCACGAACTTGAAGCTGAGACCCGCAGTTGCGATGATGCAGACTGCCATGCAGGGATCTCACATGGCCCTATCGTTGATGCTCACCTTGAGGTGGTAGAATGTGAAACATGTCACATTCCAGCACTTCCGGCAGGAGAACTTCCGGGTGGAACGACACTTGAGTCCTTTGACTGGTCAAATGGCGAACGCATTGACTCTTACAAGATGGATACGATCAAGCCAGTGGTTGCATGGTCCAATGGTGTCGGTGAGGACGAACTGAGGATCGCTGATGGAAAGGACGATGCAGATGTGAAACTTGCACCTTTCAATATTGTGACCGGTATCTGGTGGGATGCAGGCGTGAACCCTGAGGTAGCAGGATCACCAGACACAAGCAAGGAAGCCGGCGATGTAATACCAGTAGCACATGTGAAAGCTGCTGATGCAGATCTGGATGGTACTGTCACCGTGGAAGAAATGAGAAGCTATGACGGAAATGCTGATGGTGAAGCCGATTATCCGAACGCTGTACTGAGGACAGTTGATCTTTACTACAGGCTGAGCCACAACATTGCAGGTTCAGATGTAGGAATGGCAGCTCCATTGGAGTGTGCTGATTGCCACGGTTCAACTGCAACAGCGATCGACTGGGAGCTCATCGGTTATGATTCCGATCCTGCTGAGACCGATCCTCCAACAGATTTCACAATTAAGACGATCGATGTGACCATACCGGGAGCAAAGCCTCTTGAAATTGAAAGGGAGCCTGCGTTCTAAGGAGTTGGTGTTTGTGACAAATGTCAATATAATGAAAGATATTCCTGAAAAGGTCATAATTCCTTTAAAGCAGCACGATGGCATGGCCTGTGAGCCGCTTGTAAAGAAAGGGGATATGGTCTGTGAAGGACAGAAGATAGGCGAATGCGGAGCATACAATTCCGCATCTGTCCATTCAAGTGTGTCCGGGGAAGTTATTTCCATCGAGGAAGTTCCCCATCCCAACGGCAACAAGGTTAACAGTGTTATAATACAGACGTCTGAAGGGTCCGAATGTGCTGATCTCAAGCCGGAGGTAGTTTCTTCCTCTGATCTTGCAGATCTCATAAAGGAAGCCGGGATCGTTGAGCACTATGGATGCCCTACACACATGGTCCTCAGGCCAGAAGGTAAAAAGATCGATCTGGTACTGATAAATGCCACTTCTTCTGAATGGATCGGCGGTCACTATGATACACCTTCACAGTATTCATTACAGATGCTTGATGCATTGAAATTGCTGATGAAAGCTGCAGGTGCTTCAAAGGGTGCCATTGTTCTCAGGAACGATGACCTTGAGTCTATAAGTGCTTTTGATGGGCTGAACTATGACGGCAAGTCTATCACTGTCGCTCCGCTTATCGGAAAAAGGAAGGTCAGCTATTACTTAAAGGACATGGCATCTGACATCGTGGTTGTATCGCAGGACCACATCTATGGAAAGAAGATCCTTGACCTTTTCACCTATAACGTTACAGGAAGGAAGGTCTCTTTTGGTTGTGTTCCTACTGATGTGGGTGTTGCAATATGCGGCGTAAAATCTGCAAAAGCACTTTACGATGCAGTGAATTCAGGTAAGCCATATATCGAGACTGTGGTCTCGGTTTCCGGAAAGGTAAAGAATCCCCAGAAGATCCTCGTGAAGATCGGTACACCTTTCAAGGATGTAATTGAAGCATGCGGTGGCTACATTGGTGAACCCGGAAAGCTCATTGCAAATGGTTCGATCACAGGTGTTGCACAGTATACCGACGAGGTGCCTGTGAGCAAGACAACGACTTCCATATTCGTCCAGTCTGCCGGTGAGGTTGTAAGGGGTGAATCTATTTACTGTACTCACTGTGCAAGATGTGTTGATGTGTGTCCTGTGAATCTTGTACCAAGCAGGATAGCAGCACTTTCCGATCAGGGACGTTTTGACGAATGTCGCCAGATGCATATAATGAATTGCGTGGAATGTGGCAGATGTGCAGCCGTTTGCCCTTCGAAAATACATGTTCTTCAACTGATAAAATATGCAAAGGTCTCTATTGAAAAGGCATACGAGGACTTTGCTCCAAAAGACTCATCCACTAATCTTAAATTAGGATGCGGCTGCGGTGGAGGTGAATAAAATGACATTTACGATTTCAGCTCCTCCTCACAGGAAGGAGAATATTACTTTCAAGAAGATGACATGGGCAAAGGTAATTGCTCTTATGCCTGTGTTCCTGCTATCTGTATATCTATTTGGAATTCCTGCAATAGGTTTGGTCATTGCGAGCATCCTTGCAGCAGTAGTGACTGAGGTAGCAATACAGAAAGCATTCAATCAGAAGATCACGATCGATGATGGGAACGCTATTCTCATTGGTTTGATGGTTGCGATGGTTATCCCGCCTGAAGCACCTATCTGGATCCCTATGATAGGTTCTGTCTTTGCGATCGGAATAGGTAAGCATGCATTTGGTGGAATTGGTTCCTATGTGTTCAACCCGGTGCTTGCAGCATGGGTGTTCCTGAGCCTTGCATGGTGGTCAATAATGAGTCCGTATTCCTATCCTCAGACAACAGCTTTGTCTGATCTGATACTGGAAACCGGTGCAGGTCACATTGCAGGTGTATCACCTCTGGCATTGTTAATTCCGGGATGTATACTTGTATTACTTCGCTATGTGGAATGGAGAATTCCGGTATCATTCTTTGTGACGACGATCCTTCTTGCATTGCTCGTTGGTGACAGTCTTTCATACGTGGTTCTTGGTGTTGTCCTGTTCGGTATGTTGTTCCTGGCAACAGATACGTCCACTTCACCTGTAACAAAGAACGGTCGTGTTATCTATGGTATCGTCTGTGGTGTGCTTGTAGTAGTTTATGGTCACTTTGCAAACTATGTTGATGCGATCTTCTATGGTCTCTTCCTTGCAAACTGTGTTTCAGCACTTATTGATAACAACACACTCCCCGGATCTTACGGTACAGAGACTTTCCTGCAGCGTAAGTACAAGCGTATCATTTCAAAGCTTCCTTTCAAGGACCGACTGGAGGTGCTCTTAAATGAGTGAATCAAATAAGGATGTAGTAGTTGTCATAGGTAAACTGGTGCTGATATCAGTCATTGCTTCAGCACTTCTGGCTGTAACATTTGTACCTACAAGTGAACAATTGAAGAAGAACTATGAAGAGGCAAGAACTGCAACACTTGCTGAATTAATGCCTCAGGCAACTGAATTTGAGGCTGTGTATGGTGATCAGATCATCAATGATGAAGGCGACAGGGAGATCCTTTACTACCGTGCAAAGGACAGTTCCGGAAGCATCGTAGGATATGCTTTCTTCAGAAAGCAACCAGGTGCACAGGGCCTGTTGGAAATTGCAGGCGGTGTTGATGCTTCATTCAATGAGATTACCGGGATGAGTGTTATGTCCCACTCCGAAACTCCTGGTTTGGGTTCCAAGATCACTGAACCTGCTTTCAGGGATCAGTTCAATGGTGTAACATTAGCAGACCTGAGTTTGTCAAAATCCGGTGGTGCAATTGATTCTATTACCGGTGCAACGATATCATCTCAGGCAGTTGTAGATGCCCTGAATGCCCAGGTCGAAGTCATAAAGGGAGCAGAGGCTTAAAAGGTGATATTATGAGTGTTTTAAGTGAATTTATTCGTGGAATTACAAAAGACAACCCTATATTTGGTCTGGTATTGGGTCTTTGTCCAACACTGGCAGTTACCACGTCTATTGAGAATGCTATTGGTATGTCAGCCGGAACAGCCTTTGTTCTTATCTGTTCCAACCTGATGGTATCGGGCCTGAGGAAGCATATCCCTGCTTCAGTAAGGTTGCCAATATTTATTTTGATCATTGCAACGTTCGTTTCGATCGTCGAGATGGTCATGAAGGCTTACTTCCCGCCGATGTATGCGGCTCTTGGTGTCTTCATCCCGCTTATTGTGGTTAACTGTATCATCATCGGACGTGCAGAGGCATATGCAAATAAGAACAACATGTTCTATTCGGTGATTGATGCATTGGGTATATCAACAGGTTTCCTACTTGTTCTGATGCTCATTGGTGGTATCAGGGAACTTCTGGGAACAGGTCAGATCGTAGTATTTGGTCTGGAAGTTATCAGTGTTCCGATCAACCCGATCACTTACATGATCCTTTCACCGGGAGCTTTCCTTACAATAGGTGTATTGATGGCAATAGTTAATTACAGAAGAGCAAAGAAGTTAGCAAGAGGTGGCTAAAATGGCAGCTGACGCAAGTCTTTTCCAGATATTCATGGATGGTGTGTTCATTAAGAACTTCCTGGTCATCCAGTTCCTTGGATTATGCTCATTCGTGGGTGTTACCAAGGATACAAAGAGTGCTGCAGGAATGTCCGGTGCTGTTATTTTCGTAATGGCAATGGCAGCAACCGTGTCGTATCTCATCTACTCTTTCGTATTGGTACCTTTAAAACTTGAGTTCCTTAACCTGATCAGTTTCATTGTGGTGATCGCAGCTCTTGTGCAGCTCGTAGAGTTCGTTGTAAGGAAGAACATTCCTTCACTTTACCGTTCACTTGGTATCTATCTCCCGCTTATCACAACCAATTGTGCGGTTCTTGGTGTGGTGTTGCTCAATGTCCTGAATGAATATTCCTTCATACAGAGTGTCGTATTCGGTGTTTCAGCAGGTCTTGGTTACACCATAGTAATGCTGATGATGTCCGGTATCAGGGAGCGCAGTACTCTTGTCAACGTCCCTTCTGCGGTACGTGGACTTCCACATGCGTTCTTCATCGCAACAATGCTTTCAATGGCATTTGTTAACTACTTCGGAGTGATCCCAATATGAGCCTGACAACTTTACTTATCCAGTCAATGGCAACACTAGGTGGACTTGGTCTTGTGATCGGTATCATGCTGATCGCGGCTTCAAGATTGTTCAAGGTGGAGACCAACCCTCTCGTTGAGGAGGTCGTCGAGGTCCTTCCTGGTGCTAACTGTGGTGCCTGCGGATTTGCAGGATGTGCGGACTTTGCAGAACGTGTCGTGAATGAGAACGCTCCTCTTGATGGATGTCCTGTAGGTGGTTTTGAGACTGCAAAAGAGATCGGTGGCATTCTCGGTCAGGATGTTTCAGAGGCTGAGAAAGAGTTTCCGTACCTCAGGTGTAACGGAGGCATCAACTGTGTCGACAGGTTCGATTATGTAGGTATCGAGGATTGTACTGCTGTGATAATGCTTTCTGATGGTGAGAAGGGATGCAATTACGGATGCATGGGTCGTGGTACCTGTGTACGTTCATGTCCGTTCGATGCCATTGCAATTGGTGAGGATCGCCTTCCTCATGTGAACAAGAATCTTTGTAAAAGCTGTGGTCTCTGTATCGAGGCATGCCCCAACGATGTTCTGATGTTCGCAAAGGACTCTGAGAAAGTACATGTAGAGTGTAACTCACATGACAAGGGTAAGGCTGTAAAGGAAGTCTGTGAGCTAGGATGTATCGGATGTAAGATCTGTGAGAAGAACTGTCCGGAAGAAGCTATAACGGTCACGAAGTTCCTTGCAGAGATCGATCAGGAAAAATGTACTGCATGCGGAATATGTGTTGAGAAATGTCCGCAGAAATGTATTGAAATGAGATAATGGAGTGATCACATGACATACAAGACTTCCATAGGACTTAATGAGAACATTGTAGGTATTCTGTGCTATCTGGGATTCTGGATCACAGGTGTCCTTTTCCTCTTTATTGAAAAGGAGAACAAGTTCGTCCGCTTCCATGCATTCCAGTCAGCAATGCTCTTCATGGTTCTAACAGCATTCGTCTTCCTGGTAGCATGGGTTCCTTATGTGGGCTGGTTACTTGCTGATTTCGGAGGTTTCTTCTCTCTCTTCGTATGGCTTTCTTTCATGTTCATTGCCTGGAGAGGTTCAAAGCTCAGGGTTCCGATCATCGGTAAGATCGCTTACAACCATGCATACAAGTGAGTCCGGTATATCCGGATTCATCCTTCTGGATCATGTGTTGCTTTCACATGATCTATATATTCTTTTTTGCTGTTTTTCTGTACCTCACGAAAGATTAAAAAGTAAAATCAACCTTATTCTTCCTGCATCGATATTGCAGTTCAGCAGTTATAGCTGGAGGGTTTATTATAAAAGAAGAGATATGGATCGAGAAATACAGGCCTTTTAAGCTTGAAGATATTGTGGGTCAAAAGGAGACTACAGAAAGGCTGATCTCTTATGTAAAGACCGGTAATCTTCCTCACTTATTGTTCTCTGGTCCTCCGGGAGTTGGAAAGACCGCTACTGCTGTGTCCATTGCACGTGAACTGTTCGGCGATGACTGGCGGGAGAACTTCACTGAGCTCAATGCTTCGGATGAGCGTGGAATTGATGTCGTGAGGACGAAAATTAAGAATTTCGCGAAGACATCTCCTATCGGTGGGGCTGATTTCAAGATCATCTTCCTTGATGAAGCAGATGCGTTGACCTCTGATGCACAGTCAGCACTGCGCCGTACAATGGAAAAATACACGGGTAACTGTCGTTTTATCCTGTCCTGTAATTATTCTTCCAAGATCATCGAACCTA
The DNA here is from genome assembly GCF_052057775.1 of Methanococcoides mangrovi. Taxonomy (GTDB): domain Archaea; phylum Halobacteriota; class Methanosarcinia; order Methanosarcinales; family Methanosarcinaceae; genus Methanococcoides. Next base: position 911,374 of record NZ_CP195121.1, read on the forward strand.
TCCAGTCAAGATGTGCTGTCTATCGGTTCCGCCATCTTACTGAGGAATCCGTGGCTGAGAGATGCAGGTACATTGCAGAAAAGGAAGGTCTCAAGATCGCCGAGGATGGCATGGAAGCATTGAAGTATGTTGCCCAGGGTGACATGCGAAAGGCAATAAATGCACTTCAGGCAGCCGCCCTTTTTGATAAGACCATTCACAGGGATGCCATCTACAGGATAACTGCGACGGCACACCCTGAAGAGATCATGGAATTGCTTACAACCGCGCTGTCCGGCAACTTTGTACTGGCACGCAGGAAACTTGATGTCCTTATGCTGGAAAAAGGTCTTTCCGGGGAGGATGTTGTAGGACAGATCTATCGTGCTATATTCGACATGGATATATCCGGCCAGCGCATGGTAGACCTTATGGATATGATCGGCGAAGTGGATTTCAGGCTTACTGAAGGTGCGAACGAAAGGATTCAGCTTGATGCTTTGCTGGCACATTTTGCCCTGACGAAGGAGCAATAAGTCAATGCCTTTTCAAGAGCAACTGCTGGATGCGCTTGCAAGCGTTCCTTCATGGCTGGCAACGGTAGTGCTCAGTGCATTGCCTGTGTCAGAACTTCGTGGTGCTATCCCGGTTGCTATCGGCATCTATGGTATTGATCCTTTAGATGCCTATTTCCTTGCGATCATCGGGAATCTTCTTCCGGTGATCCCTCTCCTGCTCTTTCTGGAGCCTGTGTCTGCTTACCTCAGGCAGTTCCGCATAGGAGAGGTTTTCTTCTCATGGCTTTTTACAAGGACTCGAAAAAAGCACTCTAAGAAGATGGAACGTTATGGTAATCTGGCACTGACCCTATTCGTAGCGATCCCTCTGCCTGTTACCGGTGCATGGACCGGATGTGCTGCTGCTTTTGTATTCGGTGTGAAGTTCAGGCCGGCCCTGACCGCTATCACAGCAGGTGTTCTTATCTCTGGCATTATCGTGACGATCGTGACCCTTGCAGGAATGGGTGCAATAGATCTTCTCATTTAAAAAAAGAAATTGACATTATTCACGGGATTTTGTGAGCATGTCAAAGGCGAGTTTTATGTCTTCATCCTTTACTGTTTTTCTTCCGGCATGATTTGCATAGATTATGGCCTCTTTTGCGATTTTCACTCCATAATCTTCAAGTATATCCAAAAGGGTGGATGCTGCAGATTCACTGACCCTTTCTGCATTGGCACTTCTAATTAAACGTTCTACGGAAGCTAATGGTAGTATGGACATTTTTTTTAAACCTCTTTTTAGTCTTATATTTCAGATCTATTGTATTTACAGCCTCTATTTAGTTAAAAATCGTATAAGTATGTTTGTATCTCTCGAATAAGGTATCATACTATTATTTTATTATTTTGAAAATCTCCAATGCTAAATGTGTGGGTGTATCTTATTTATGTGTGTATGGATTAACTTATGTAAACATCTCATACGCGAGGGAATACAGTATGGAAAAGAAATTCGCGCCTCATATTGAAGAGCTAACAAAGGCGCTGGGACATATAAGCAGATCGACCATTGAGGAAGAACTTGAGCTGTTGTTAAAGTATCGTGTACCTATAGATGAGGCCAAAAGGTCTGTTATTAAGAAATACCGCGACAGTTCTCCGGTTACAAAAAAAGTAAAAGATCTTGTTATCGGTGACAGGGGTATAGCTCTTGAGGTCCGTATTCTTGAGATCAATAAGAAGGATGTCAATCTTCGTGGGGATACTGCCACCATATTCTCAGGCATGCTCGGGGATGAGACCGGTTTATGTTCATTTACATCATGGAAGTCTATCTCTCTGAATTCAGGGGATGCTGTAAGGGTACTGAATGCATCCGTAAGGTCGTGGCATAACAGGGCAGAAGTCAATATTGGGGATCGCTCAGAGGTTGAACTTCTTCAGGATACTGATCTTCCTGATATCCGGGAGATTTCTGAAACTCCTGTAAAAAAACTGAACGACATCGGATATTCGGATATGTTCGTAAGTTCAGTGGCTGCTGTGATCGAACTCTATCACAGGGAGGTCAACGTAAAAGGAAAGGCTCTTACTATAATAGAGGGCGTATTGGCAGATGAGACCGGAAGGTTACCTTTTGTCTCATGGTCTCTTCTTGATGGTGTGGATATTGGCAGTATTCTGCGTTTTGAGGATGCTTCGGTCAGCATGTACAGGGGTGTACCTTCTATCCACCTGAATGAATCCACTCAGGTTCAAATTGTAGGTCCTGATGAAGAGCTCTCTTTCACTTTTGAATCGGTGAACGTGCCGCCTGAGCCTTTGTTTATCAGGGACGTTCTGGAAAATGAGGGCATGTTCGATGTATCGGTGAAAGGGAACATCGTCTCTGTAAGGCCTGGTTCGGGCCTGATCACCCGCTGTCCTGAATGTAATAGGGTTATCATGAAGAACACCTGTCGTTCTCATGGATCTGTGGATGGCATACAGGACATGCGTATAAAGCTGATCCTTGATGACGGTACGGGTTCTCTTCTTGTAATGCTGAATCGGGAACTTTCCGAGATCATCTATGGCAAAACTCTTCATGAGTGTGAACTGGTCATGGGTAAGGCGATGTCTCCAAACGCTGTCTATGATGATATGAAAAATATTCTTACGGGTCGTTATCTTGGTGTGCGCGGAAATACTTCGAGGGTGGAATATGGTGTCACATTCGTGGCAAAATCTGTATGGTTGCCTTCACACGATCCTGAAAGTCGGGTCCGGGCCCTTTTGGAGCGACTGGAAGGGGTTGATATATGATGGTGGAACGTGAAGTTGCATTCAGGATCTTTGCAAAGGAATTGAACGACTCTGATCTGACAATACATTCTACTATAGATGAGGCAATAAATTCCGAAGACCACACTCCGAATTATCTGCTGACACCTCTGGGGTCCATGGTCAATCGTGTTTTTATTGTAGGTGTCATTACTGAGGTGGACAATGTGGGAAATGGGTCTGATACATGGAAGGCCCGTATAGTTGATCCTTCGGGCGCTTTCACGATCTATGCAGGACAGTACCAGCCGCAAGCGGCGATCTTCCTCTCGTCTGTTGAGGTCCCGGCATTTGTTTCAGTTGTGGGGAAAGTGCGTGTGTATAAGCCTGATCCCGATACCTCTGTTATTTCACTGAGGCCGGAGGAGATCCACCTTGCCGATGAGGATCTGCGTAATGGGTGGGTTATCGATACTGCCGAACTAACACTTGACAGGATCGATGCATTTTCAGCGATTTTGTCTTCTTGTGAAGGTGTTCCTGATCTTTGTGGCTGCATTAAAAACAATGCATCATCTCCCGAAATATTTGAAGGTGTCTGCCTTGCGATTGATAATTATGGTGACGGACCTGAATATCTGGATGAGATGAGGTCTGTTGTCAAAAGATGCATTGTTTCCATTGATCTTGTGTCTTCTGATAATGAGGATCTCGATCAGGAAACTCTTGTGATGGATCTGCTGGTGGAGCTTGATGGGGGAAAAGGTGTTGAGTACGGGCACTTGCTTTCCGTTGCAGGTTCCAGAAATATTAATGAAAATATAGTTGATTCAGCGATCAGATCCCTGCTTGCAAAAGGATCTTGTTATGAGCCAAAGATAGGTATTATCCGACCCATCATCTAAGACCCTTCTTTATTTATTTTATTTTTATTTGTGAAAACCCAATTTCCGGTCATTCGAAATCAATGCTAAGGTTTCTTACACCCTTTGCAAGTGTTTCAGAGATGAGTCCCAGCTCGATGTTGCATGCGTGAAGAATTCCGCAGGGTACCAGGCATGTCGCGCAGCAGTTTCCTTCCTGGGCTTTAGCAATAACAGCGTTCTCTTTGATGCCGAAAAGCTCCATCATTGGTACTTCAAGCTCGGAAATGTTCTTTACTTTTGGACATTGGGTTTCTACTTTTATTTTTACGTTCTTTCCATCCTTTGTTCCGCTTATTTTGTGGGTGAATCCACAAATCCTTGAATTGACTGTGATCTCTGTCATGTTGTCCCTCTGTATTGATTTATGGTAAAATTGTATAACTGTGATATCATTTCATCATTTTGACCCTTGTTTATACTCTATGTGACCTTTATATATAAGGTTTTGTGATGTGCGCGCAAAACCGGGCATTATTGTTTGTTTTGGTTCTTTTTGCATTGAGGTTTTTCTCTTTTCACAATTTTAGTTTTATCATATCTTTCCTATTCCTGTCTATTGGGTACATTCGATATGCTTATATAAGCAAAGTTGAATAGTACTCTCGAATATTATACTCTTCAAATTGCCTCTGTGTTCATATTGATTTGAACCTACAAGCAGGTAAGTGATTCTCATGGAAAAAGACGAGATTATCAAAACGGTACGAGAGGGATTAGAAAGTATGGTCGGTGTTGGTAGAACACTGGTACTTAATGATGAGGACCGTAAGATCATAGCTCAACTCGAAGAAAAAGCAGACCAGATGACCTTGATGGGGCTTGGCAGGGGTGACAATAAGGGTGTAAAGACCGTTCTTCAGCGTGATGTAATTATACCTTTCCAGACCACAATGGAATATGAGTGGCCATGTGGTCCCAATGTTATCCTTATGCATGATGATAAGGTCGTTGGCGAGGATATTGATGATGCAGATAAGCTTAAGTCAATGGAACAGAACAACGACTGTCTCGTGATCGGGAACATTGTGATATATGACAAAAGTGTCCTTACATCACTTAATTGTAAGTCAGAACCTCTTGTTGTGGTAATGCCGCCCAAGTCATGTGATGATATCGAGTGCCTGCCTCATGTATGCAATGCAACCCTCGCATCACCTTCACCTCCAACTGATGAATATATCAAGGAAAGGATGGGTCTGGAGAATGAACATGGTACTGGCAGCTTCCTTCTTGGATTCGATCTTGAATGTGAATGCAATTGTGAGTAACTAAGTTACTCATCTACTTTTTTTATTTTTGTTCTTTAATTATGTAGCTCTCTCTTGTTGCCGAATGTTAACGCATGTTACGGGGTTTTGTACGGTTTATACAAAGCCCTTATATATCAGTAACTTGTTCTTTTTAGTGCATATGTCTATTTATTGCTAAAATGAATTGTTATAAATCAGAGGTAATCAAAATGTATGGTATTGCATTGGATCTGGGAACAAGTGGTTTTCGTGCTCAATTGATAGACCTGGAATCTAAGGAGGTCATAAAAACAGCTATTACAATGAGGCATCCTCTTCCCGGTGGAAACGTTATGGATCATCTGGACTTTGCTATTCAGGTAGGTCCTGAACTTGCGCATGAGATCATAATGGATACAGTTGGAAAGATCTTTGAGGTATTTGGTGTTGACACTACACTTATCCAGAGGCTTGCGGTGTGTGGAAACCCGATCCAGTTGTCCCTTTTCCAGAACATTGAGATAAGGGATCTTGCATATGCCGGTGAGAACAAACAGAGAAAACTTGGTGTTGAGAATGTTACTCGTGACGCAAGGGTATTTCCTGCAAACGAACTGTTTGAAGGCATAGCAGACCTGCCGAATTGTACTGTGATCGTACCTCCTGCTATTAAACACGAGATAGGTGCAGATGCACTGGCCATGATGATCAAGACCGACTTCATGGACAAGGATGTCCCTTCCATGGTAACTGATTATGGTACGAATGCAGAAATGGCCATCAAAGTTGGTGACAAGATCATAACCGGAAGTGCTGCAGCAGGTCCTGCAATAGAAGGTCAGGGTATAAGTTGTGGTATGCTTGCAAGCCCGGGTGCTATCTCTGATGTGAATCCAGAGGGTGATTACTGGAGGGTAACGGTTCTCGATGGTCTTATGAACGAACGCAAGGGTCACCTTATTGATCCGATATCAGGTGTTATCAAGGAACCATCTGAAGTCGTTGCAAAAGGTGTGACTGGTACTGGTGTTATTGCTGCACTTTCCCTTGCGATCGAGTCAGGTATCATTAAGAAGATCCCTGAACTGCCAAACGGTAAGCTCGTACTTGGTGATATGATCGAGATCACTGAGAAAGATATTGAAGAGGCAGGAAAGGCTATCGGTGCTATCAGGGCTGCGCAGCTGACTCTTATGCTTGCAGCAGGTGTCGATTATAAAGACCTTGATTTCATGTATATGGCCGGTGCTACCGGGGCATATGTGAATGCGGACAAGGCAAGAAAGCTTGGTTCATGTCCGAACTTTGCACATAATATTATACAATTTGGTAACACCTCAGTTGCTCTTGCAAGGGATCTGGTAATGGATGAGTCCAAGCTTGATGAGGTTATTGAGATCGCCAGGAGGATAAAGGCAGATCACCTTATGATGGCTACGAGTTCAGAATTCTCTAACATCTATGTATGTGAGCTTTCCTACTGGACACAGGGTATGCCTCTTGAGATGTACAACCAGATGCTTACCATGTACAAGCTTCCGCCTCTGCCGGAGACGTTCGAGAACCCGATTATAGAGAAAAAGGTTGCAAAGGACATTGATGAGGTGGGGAGAGAAGGTCTGAAGATCGTCAGTGATCTTGGTATCATCATTGAGGAAGAGGCTCCGGAGTGTATTCTGTGTCATAAGTGTGAAAAAGAATGTCCTGAAGATGCGATCACTATTATCGAGCGTGATGGTCAAAGGTTTGCAAACTACAACAGCGAAAGATGCCTTGGTACCAGTTGCAGACGTTGTGTTGCTATTTGTCCGGTAGATGCGATCCATTACAAGACCATTTCTATTAAGAAATAACTCTGTCATTCTCCGGTATGGATTTGATTCCGGCCGCCCCAGTCAGGGCGGCATTTCTTTTTGTTATTTAAACTTATTGTTACACAAAAGTCTTTTTTTGTTTAATCTCTGTCTTTTTGAAAAAACGTATTATGGTAACCCCTACTCCTGTAATTTTATAATTCTGTCAATTGACACATGTGTATATTTGAATTTTAGGAGCAACTTTTCTTGTGTTATTTTGTTGATATTTCGCATATCTGCTAATCTAATGTCGCATGATAGTGTTTTTTGCTGACATTTGCTTCATGGCATTTCGAGGATTTGATGGTCAAATCTTCTTGATTTATCAGAGTTCCAAAAAAAAAATGGGGCTGCATGATGCAATTTTTGTCCTCATCAGGACATTCTATTTGATATATTTTTTGTTGGCTTGACCAGCAAATATATATACGCGTGTTGAAAACAGGGTATTATCAATTAAATCGAATGTGTGCATAACAGCATGCTATGATTAGCTTGAAATCATTCTGGTGGTATGGGTTCCTTGTGGACATGTGCCTAAGGTATGATCGGGCTTTCTCATTATGTTGTAATGTACCATGTGAAATGCTTAATGGGTATTTGCATTTGCTCCTGTACGGGGCTTGCACTTTTGTGCGGCTTGCAGTTCCTGCTCATTCGTATTTCATATCGATGCAATTAATTGGCATTTCCAAAATGCATCTGTTTGCCTGAAGGTCAATTTGCTTTCAAGTTCCCTCCGGATGTATGGGTGTGCCAGAATTGTGGTCTGTAGCATTCAGGATGAATGGTTCGGGCCTTACTAAAAAAAGACAAATAAAGGAGTTGTAAAGAAAATGGCATATAGCGAAACTTTTTACCCAGCTAGATTCCCACTTCAGGGTGTCCAGTTAGAATTGTTCTCCCAAGATGACATGAGGGCAATCCACTACGCTTCAATGGAAGTATTCCAGAACCCTGGTATCCAGGTATCTGACGCAGAAGCAAGGGCAATCTTCAAGGAAGCTGGCTGTGAAGTCGACGAGGCAACCCAGGTCGTAAAGATCCCAGAGTTTGTTGTAAACAGGGCACTTATGGACGCACCATCAAAGTTCTACCTGTACGGCCGTGACAAGAAGAACACCGTCGACATGGAGCACAAGGGTAAGGTCCACTGGATTCCTTTCGGTACCGGTGTCAAGATGTGCAACTACGTCGCACCAGGCAAATACGAGACCGTCGACTCTGTTGAGCAGGACATTGCAGACACCGCAAAGGTCTGTGACTACCTCGATGGTTTCAGCTACTTCGCACTTACCGTTTCCGCAAGGGACTGGGCAGGCAAGGGTATGCAGGATGTCCACGAGACACTCACACCTCTCGCAAACACAACAAAACACTTCCACCACATCGACCCTGTCGGTGAGAACGTCGAGTACTACAAGGCAATTGTCGACGCATACTATGGTGGCGACTCCGAGGAAGCTCGCAAGAAGCCAATCTTCTCCATGCTTCTCTGCCCAACCAGCCCACTCGAGCTCGGTTCCAATGCATGTCAGGTCATCATCAAGGGTGCCCGCTTCGGTATGCCATTGAACGTCCTCAGTATGGCAATGTCCGGTGGATCCTCCCCAGTATTCAGGGCAGGTACACTCGTTACACACAACGCTGAGATCCTTGCAGGTATCGTACTTGCACAGCTCGTCACACCAGGGGCATCAGTATTCTACGGTAGCTCAACCACAACCTTCGACCTGAGAAAGGGTACAGCTCCAGTAGGTGCACCAGAACTCGGTCTTATCAGTGCTGCAGTCGGTAAGATGGGTCAGTTCTACGGCCTTCCAACCTACGTTGCAGGTACCTAGGCAGATGCTAAAGTCCCAGACGGACAGGCAGGTCACGAGAAGACAATGACCACACTTCTTCCAGCATTCGCAGGATGTAACACCCTCTATGGTGGTGGAATGCTTGAGCTCGGTATGACCTTCTCCCAGGAGCAGTTCATCATCGATAACGACATCATCAAGATGACAAAGTCCGCAATGCGCGGTATCCCAGTCACAGACGAGACACTCGGTGTAGCATCCATCCAGAAGGTAGGAATCGGTAACAACTTCCTTGCACACAAGGAAACCAGGAACAACATCGGTATTGTATCCGCACCAGACATCTTCGACAGGGACATGTTCGGAGACTGGGAAGCAGCAGGTTCCAAGGACATCGCAACCGTTGCACACGAGAAGTACCTCGACATCATGAAGAACCACGAGGTAAAGGCAATCGACGCTGACCTCCTCAAGGACATGCAGGCAGTAGTTGACAAGGCAGATGCTGCTTTCAGAGCCAGCATGTAAATTGGCCAAAAATAATTTACAAAAATAAAGGAGTTTTAAAAATGGTTACACAGGATGAAATTAATGCAAGAGCAAAAGCTGCAGTCATGGATTTCGATGACGAAGCAGTAGAAGAAATATGTGAAGAAGCAATCGACGCAGGTGTTGACGTAGTATCCCTTATTCAGGACGGTCTCACCGCTGGTATGAACGAAGTCGGTGACCAGTTCGAGCAGGGTACCCTTTTCCTTCCACACGTCATCGCAGCATCCGAAGCAATGAGCGCTGGTGTTGCAGTACTCACCCCTGTCCTTGAGGCACAGGGTGGTAAGACAGAGAGCAAGGGCAAGATCGCAATCGGTACAATCGAGGGTGACATCCACACAATCGGTAAGGACATCGTTGCAACAATGCTCAAGATCGCAGGTTTCCAGGTCATTGACCTCGGTAGGGACGTAGCAATCGCAGATTACGTCGCTGCAGTCAAGGAACACCAGCCAATTGTTGTCGGTTCTTCCGCACTCATGACCACCACAATGGTCCTTCAGATGCAGATCGAAGAGCAGCTCAAGGAAGCAGGTCTCCGTGACTCTGTAAAGACAATGGTCGGTGGCGCACCAGTTACCCAGGACTGGGCAGACAAGATCGGTGCAGATCTCTACGCTGAGAACGCAACTGATGCAGTCGTAAAGTGCAAGGCACTTGTTGCATAAATTCGCTTGGAGTGACAGTGGAGTGTTCTCAAGAACACTCTGCTGTTCTTCTTTAAGTTGATTGGAGTCGTATAGATATTACTTGTGTCAATTATTATCATTATAAAAGAGTTGGAGGAGGAGTCTAATTGGACATAAGAGAGTTAAAGAAACTAGAAAATAAAAGAAAAATGAACAAGGGTTATATGTGGGCCCTTTTCTGTGCAATCCTTTGGGGTATTTGGTATATTCCAGGTACAATTATCTGGGCAGTACCACCATTCGATGCAATGTGGATTAACATTGCTGACCCATCTGGTATGGAATTGTACGACAATGCAACCGCTGCAACACTTGTTGTCGCTGTCCTTATCTCCGCATTCAATGCGCTAACTGTTATTGTTGCATTACTTATTTGGAACGGTGTGCTTGGTAAGTTCGGTGAGATGAAGAGGACACTGAAAGAGTTCCACCCATGCAGTAAGTGGTTCTTCCTTGCATCAATCTTCGGTGGACCTATGGCTATCCTTGGTTCATTCATCGCTATTGGCTTTATCGGAGCAGGATTCGCAGCAGTCGCAGCTTTGATGTATCCTGTAATTGGTTCTATCCTTGCAAGACAGTGGTATGGTGAGCAGATCTCCAAGAGGGCATGGATGGGTATCCTTGTCATCATTGTCGGTGGTCTTACCATCTTCGTCGGTGGGGCGATCGCTGAGATCACCTCTGGTAGCATCAACTACATTGGATACGTTGGTGGTCTGATGGCCGCACTCGGATGGGGTATTGAAGGTGCAATCGCTGGTAAAGGTCTCGACATCGCTGAGCCTGATGTTGGTATCACTCTCAGGTTCCTTGGTGAGAACCTTATCTGGTGGGTCATTATTGTACCTGCAGTCGCACTTGCTGGCTATCCAATCTTCGAGTACGCAATCGCTGCATTCAACCCACTGTCAATCATGATCCTCGGATTCGCAGGTATCACATTCGGTTACTGTTACGTTTGCTGGTACAAGTCCTTCCCACTTATCGGTGTAGGACGTGGACAGGGTATTGGTAACCTCTACGGTCTTTGTGCTGTGATCTTCATGTACCTGTTCCTTGCACAGGTTCCAGCATGGACTGTACTTGTCGGTGGTGCACTTTGTGTCCTCGGTAGTTTTATAATGATCTCAGAAGAAGCATCAGAGGAGTCCTTGAGGTGATATAAATGGCTGGACTAAGACCAATAAAATTCAGGTTACTTGAACTGTTCTCTGACGAGAAGGAGCACTGGAACAACGAGATCGTTGTGCAGGTTCAGAAAGAGTACAACATGAACAGCAATTTCGGCAGGGATTCGATCAACTTCGATATCCTCGAGCTTGTTTCCGGTGGTATGCTCAAGTCTGTGGAATCAAAAGTGGATGAGGAAGGTGTATACAAGAAAGGTTTCCTCTTGCACAAGTATGTGATCACTGACTTCGGAAAGGTCCGTGCATCAGATGCATGCCTGGAGTACGTTTAAGGAGGTAATAGTATGGGAGTAATGAATGACTACATGGTAGGTTACTACGGTGAAGGTTTTGACATGTCCACAGCCCTCTTCCCGGCAGCAGAATACACCTGGATGGTTGCGATCATTATTATTGCACTGATCGCTTTGTGGCAGGCAAGGACATTTGTGTCCCAATTCTAAAGACACAAAACACAAAATATATATACGTAGTTGGACTTTTGGGTAAGCACCGGGAACAGTTGCCGGGTACACCCGCCAACTACATTTCCATTTTCTATAAGATCCCTTCCGGGGTCATCATAGAATGATTTTCAAAGGAGGTTGTAAAACGACAAACGAAGAATTATTCAAAACACTATCCGATGCGGTAGTAAGTTGCAAGAAGGATGAAGTAATAGCTGCAGTAGAGAAGGCAAAGGGCCAGGCTCCAGCAGTAGAACTTATCGACAACGGTCTTGCAGCAGGTATGAACGAAGTCGGTGTACTCTTCGAGAGAGGAAAACTTTTCCTTCCACACGTCATGATGGCAGCTGACGCAATGACTGCTGGCGTAGAGTTACTCCAGGACGAACTTGCAGCTGGCGAAGGCGCAGGCAAGAAGCTCGGTGTAATCGTCAACGGTACCGTCGAGGGTGACGTACACGACATCGGTAAGGCAATCGTCTCAACAATGCTCCAGGCAGCAGGTTTCGAAGTCCACGATATCGGAAGGGATGTCCCACTCCAGAACTTCATCGACAAGATCAAGGAAACCAACGCTGACATGGTCGGTCTCTCCGCACTTATGACAACCACACTCCAGGGCCAGAAAGAAGTTATCGAGCTCCTCAAGGAGAACGGTATGAGAGACAACGTCAAGGTCATGGTCGGTGGTGCTCCAGCAACAGATGCATGGGCAAAGAAGATCGGTGCAGACTGCTATGCAGAAAATGCAAGTGAAGCAGTCGTAAAAGCAAAAGAGCTTCTCTTATAAGTTCATCTAATAATTTAAGGTGTAAACATGGCAACAGAATATTTCCTTAGAATGGGTGACGGCGCAAAGATCTTCATGACCAAGGAAGACATCATGGCCGACATCGAAGCAGGTTGTGCAGATGCAGCAGACCTTGGTGACATTCCAGCACTTTCCGAAGATGAAATGGACAAGATGCTCGAGATCATCATCAATCCTAACAGGATCGTTGGTGTAGAGCCAGGCATGGAAGTTCCTGTAACACACGACATCGGTGCAATCAGGATCGATGGTGACCAGGGTAACAGCGGTGTAGGTATTCCTGCAAGCAGACTTGTCGGTTCCATGATGCACGAGCGTGCATTCGGTGCAGACACAATGGAACTCGGTCACATCGACTACAGTTTCAAGCCAGTCAAGCCAGTTATCGCACAGGAACAGCAGACAATGGAAGTCTGCCAGCAGAACATGATCATCCCTATGCTCTACGGTGCAATGCCAAACATGGGTCTTTACTACACTCCTGATGGTCCATTCGAGAACCCAGGCGACCTCATGAAGGCTTTCAAGATCTCCGAAGCACAGGAATCCATCCAGAAAGCTGGTGACCACGGTATCCGTGACATGGTCTGGATCATGCAGAGACTTATGCACGTCGGCTGTGACGGTGTCAACTTCGATACCATCGGTGCAGCTGGTGACGGTGACGCATACGCATCATTCAACGCAATCGAAGCACTGAGGAAGGAATTCCCAGGCATGTACATCAACGCTGGTATGGCAGGAGAACTCGTTCTCGGTATGCACGGTCAGCTCGAGTACGACGGTACAGTACTTGCAGGTCTCTGGCCACACCAGCAGGCACCACTTGCAGCAAAGGCAGGTGCAAACACCTTCGGTCCAGTATGTAACACAAACACAAGCAAGACCTCCGCATGGAACCTTGGTCGTGCAGTTACATTCATGAAGGCAGCTGTTGAGGCATCTCCAATACCATGTCACGTCGATATGGGTATGGGTGTCGGTGGTATCCCAATGCTTGAGACCCCACCAATAGATGCAGTAACCAGGGCAAGCAAGGCAATGGTCGAGATCGCAGGCGTCGACGGTATATAGATCGGTGTCGGTGACCCACTCGGTATGCCAATTGCACACATCATGGCTTCCGGTATGACCGGTATGAGAGCAGCTGGTGACCTTGTTGCAAGGATGCAGTTCAGCAAGAGCATGAGGATCGGAGAAGCAAAGGATTACGTTTCAAAGAAACTCGGTGTAGAGAATGCTGACCTTTCAGACGAGTACGTCATGAGGGAAGTCAGGGAAGAGCTCGACATCGGTGTAATCACCTCTGTACCAGGCTGTGCAAAGGGTATTGCAGCTAAGATGAACATCGAGAAGCTCCTCGGCATTGACATCAACTGCTGTGAGAAGTTCAGGGAAACCATCGCATAAATTCAATAAGTGGACTGGGGATTCCCCGGTCTGCATTTCTTCTTTTTGATACTTCTAATATTATTATATCACTTTATGTTATTCATTTCTGGTCGATGGGCTTATTTCGCGACCATTTTAGCTTTTAATTTTGAAAAACAATTTATATTTTAATTGCGTTATTTACTCAATGTTATCTGGTATGCCTATAAATGACATGCCTTCCGGAGATTGATCGTGGAATCCATATATTTGTTGCAGATTGCACTTGCCGTGCTGATAATGAGTCTGGTGGCCCAGAGTCTGAGCAAATTTTTCAAGATGCCAGTTCTTATCTTCCTGCTTGTTGAAGGTATCATTATAGGTCCTGAAGGTCTCGGTATACTGGATCCGACACTTCTTGGTGAAGGGCTGACCGCTATTGTTTCACTATGTGTGGCGATCATTGTTTTCGACGGTGGCCTCCATATTGACATAAAATCCATAAGGTCTATCCAGCAGGGTGTGCTCAATCTCATCACTGTGGGTGTTATAATTACGTTTATCTGTGCAACATTGCTGACACATTTGATAGTCGGTCTCCCACTGGAAATATCTGCTGCTTTTGGTGCGCTGGTTACTGCAACAGGTCCTACAGTTATAACTCCTGTTGTAAGGCAGGTACGCGTGAATCACAGGGTCAGCAAAACTCTCGAACTGGAGGGTGTGCTTAATGATGCTGTATGCGTAATTCTGGCAGCGCTTGTCTTCGAGGTGATCATTTCCCAGCTGTCAGGACTGGAAGCTGTGGGCTTTTTGCTTTACAGGGCAATGGTAGGTCTAATAATGGGTGCGATTGGTGGTATTTTGCTTACCCGTTTCCTCTCAAGTTCTGTCATATCGGAGCAGACGGTCCGGTTTGTGACATTGACCTCTGTTATCGCGATCTTTGTAGTTGCTGAGTCACTGGGTGCAGAATCAGGAATTCTGGCAGTAGCTCTTTTTGGTATTATCGTCGGGTCATCGAATGTTCCTTACAAGGCAGCGCTCAAGGAGTTCAAATCAGATCTTGTGGTAATGATGCTTTCTTTGATATTCATTCTGCTGGCTGCAATGTTAAAGTTCGAGGATATCTTTAGGATTGGAGCTCTTGGCATACTTGTCGTATTGATGTTGATATTCTTTGTCAGGCCACTTTCAGTGTTCGTAAGTACTGCAAGGACAACTTTCAGAACGAAAGAAAAGTTATTCATTTCATTTGTCGGGCCAAGAGGTGTTGTTCCTGCTTCAATTGCAACTTATTTTGCAATTAAGTTAAATAATATGGGTATATCAGGTGGGCAGGAACTTGTTGGCCTTGTCTTCCTTACTGTGATCATAACCGTTTTCATGACAGGTTTCCTGTCAAAATATGTGGCTAGATTTTTAGGAGTGATTCCTTTGGAAATTCTTATAGTAGGTGGAGGAGAGGTCGGAAAGATCCTCTCTGAAAGGTTTGAAAAGAGAGGTGAGAATGTTGTTGTCATTGAATCCTCTGAAGAGAATTGCCAGCGTTTGATGAAATCCGGGATCCGTGTGATCCATGGGGATGCCGAAGATGTCAATGTGCTTAAGAAAGCGGGCATAGATAATGCAAAATATGTTATTGCAAGTACTGACCAGGACAACACTAATCTTCTGGTTTGCCAGATAGCCAAGACCAAGTTTGGCTTCAAGGAAGACCAGATCATTGCCAGGGTAAATAATATGGAGAACCTTCATGCCTTCTGGGATCTTGAAATACGTGCAATGAGTCCTGCTATGAGCACTGCTCTTTTCCTTGACAATATGGTGGGAAGGCCTCATATGTTCTCAATGTGTGAAGTGGGTGAAGGTGGCGATATCCTTGAAGTAAAGGTAACAAACCCGGATGTCAATGGCAAGGCCATCAAAGAACTATCGCTTCCGGAGGACAGCCTTTTACTTATGGTCAGAAGGGGTGATGAGTCTTTCATTGCAAACGGAAACCTTGTTCTAAAGTTTGATGATATGGTTACCGTTATAGGCGAAGGAGATGCTGCAAAGATCGTTGCAGACCTGTTAGGAAGATGAGCTTGGTGAATACTTTCACCTAGCATACTTTACTTTTATATATTCTTGAGTGTATCTTTAATTGCCTCTCAATCAGATACAAACAAGAGGCTTGAGGAATTTATATGGATAAAACAGCAGAGAATATCAAGAACAGGTTCCTGGAACTTGGTGTGGACATACCTATTGAGGACATTACTGAAAGGCTCGACAAACTTGTCACAAAGTTCAAGGTTCCTCTGGATGAGGCTCGTAGAAGTGTCATTGCATATTTCTTAAAGGAATATAATATTGAAAGGAATGACTTTTTTGCAGGTTCAGGTCCAACCCCCCTTTTCAAGATCAATGAGGTCAATGAGGGTGGAAAATGGGTGAATATAAGGGGAAAGGTCGTGCAGCTCTGGGATAACTCTCATGAGTCAGTATCCCAGGTGGGTCTTGTAGGTGATGATACAGGTACGATCAAATTCATAAAATGGGCACGTGATGGTACTCCTGATATTGAAGAGGGTAAAAGCTACCAGTTCAACAATGTTGTTATCAATGAGTGGAATGGAAGGTTTGAGCTAACCCTTAATAAGAACACTGTCATTGAAGAGATCTCTGAGGATATTAATGTTGTTTCCAATGTCTTTTCCTCTCCTGGTGAAGGCCAGCCTGCGCCAATGGTAAATGTTTCTGATATTAACGAAGATGGGAAATGGCTCTCCCTGAAGGTAAAGGTCTCCCAGCTCTGGGACAATGCCCATGAATCCATATCTCAGGTAGGTCTTATAGGAGATGGGACAGGCACTATCAAATTTATAAAATGGACCAGTGCTGATCTACCTGACTTTGAAGAAGGGCATAGCTATCTTTTAAGCAATGTAGTTGCACAGGAATGGAACGATCGTTTTGAGGTTACACTTAACAAGAATAGTATTGTAGAGGAGCTTGATGAGGATATTGAGCTTGGCTCCTCTTCTGTTACTTTCAATGGTGTGATGGTAGATATTCAGTCCGGTTCAGGCCTTATAAAGCGCTGTCCTGAATGCAACAGGGCACTGACCAAGGGAGCATGCATGGAGCATGGTAAAGTGGATGGTGTCTATGACCTGCGTATCAAGGCAGTACTTGATGATGGAAACATTTCTCAGGAAGCACTCCTTAAAAGGCAGTTTGCAGAACAGGTCTCCAACATAACTCTTGAAGAAGCAATTTCCATGGCAGCAGATGCTCTTGATCAGGGTGTTGTCCTTGATCAGATGAAACTGAACCTTCTGGGAAAATATTATACTGTCACTGGTTCCAAGATGGATCGCAATATCCTTGTTGATTCTATTGAAGAGCAGGCGGAACTGAGTCCGGAAACGATCGATGAGCTTATTTCAGAGGCGGAGGTGTTGTAAATGGCCGGATATGTAAGGGAAGTTTCACGTCGCATTTTTGCACAGGAGTTCAGGGAATCCAGTCTGACATTCAAGGACGGGGATGATCAATACTCTCCCCAGTATCTTCTGACACCTACCGGTGCAAAGGTCAATCGCCTTTTCATAGTGGGAACACTTATCGAAAAAGAGGATATTGGTACTGATTCAGAATACTGGAGAGGTCGTGTTTCAGATCCTACCGGTTCTTTCATGATATATGCCGGACAGTATCAGCCGGAAGCAGCACAGTTCCTTTCAGAATGTGATACTCCTGCCTTTGTTGCTATCGTGGGAAAACCAAGTACCTACAAAACAGCCGAAGGTACTGTCCTGACATCTGTCAGGCCGGAGTCCATCTCTTTGGTGGACGGTACAACACGTGATCTGTGGGTTGCTGATACTGCAAGGAGAACCCTTGAACGTATCAGAGAGCTCGATAGCATGGATCCGAATGTGATTAAAGCAAAGGAACACTACAATACGGATGTTTCTCATTATTCCTCAATGGTAAAAGAAGCATTGAAGTCATTGAAGGAAAATATCTAATTGGGGCTTCTGGTCTCTGTTACTGCACATTATATGTGCAGTAGCCTTTTTTTAACCACAAATCTGATAAGTTCATTTATCATTCTTATTATTTGGTGATAACATGAAGACATATCTATTGATATGGTTCAGCAGTGAAGGTGCCAGTCCTTCAGAAGTAAATAAAAGATTATTGTCAATGGGTTTCAGACCCATGCAGGGGGCATACGATTATGTCTATGACTGG
Organism: Methanococcoides mangrovi; assembly: GCF_052057775.1. GTDB lineage: Archaea > Halobacteriota > Methanosarcinia > Methanosarcinales > Methanosarcinaceae > Methanococcoides. The sequence continues at coordinate 929,244 of NZ_CP195121.1, forward strand.
GATAGCAGTGTAGACCTTGACGACATTCTGGGATTTGGTGACAAGGTACAGTTGAGTCTTCGTGACACTGGTACTATGTTCAAGATCGAGACGATCAATGGTTCGGATGCATGATCTGGCATCCTTCCATCTAATTTCAGTTCTCGTCCTTAAGTTTACGGGAAAAATCAATAAATCCGCATGAATGTCCTTCTACTTCTATTACCTTCGCAGAGATATTGCCATTCTCAACATTAATTTCCACCAGGCAAGGGTCGGACAGGCGGGGGCTTGTAGGTGATCCCGGACATATAAGTATTACATCGCTCTGTTCAATAAGAGGTCTGTGGATGTGGCCGAATATAAGGACGTCCACTTCCATCTCTAGTGCAAGATACCGTAAAGGGGTTGTATCCATTATCGATAGTGCTCCCTCATGGACAAGCCCGAATCTTATACCATCAACTTCAAAAATGAGTTTTTCAGGCAATAGTCTCTTCAGTTCACTATCATCAGAGTTGCCGTGTACTGCTTTGAGCTTACCAGTGGAGTTAAAGGCCTGGTAGCATTCCATTGTTGTAAAATCGCCTGCATGGACTATCATATCACAGTCATCAATGATGTTCTTGAACGTTGGGGGAATAATATCCGCTTTGAGGTGTGTATCAGAAACAGCAATTATCTTCATATTGAATACCTTACTTCACCTGAAATAATGTGTGTCAGTTCATTGCAGGGTTAGGTCAACCAGTTCGTATTCCAGGTTCTCCATTTCCAGCCTGCTCATGATCTGTGGCACCTCTTCATCAATGGCAAGTACAAGAGACGACAATCCATGGAAAGCTGCTTCTACTACGGATTCTTTTGCACCATACATTACATCAGGTATTATATCGATCTTTTTCAAAGCAACAAGTGACTCGACACCGATGGCGGCGATGTATGATTTTGAGCTTGCAAGTTTCTGCAGTCTTTCGAGGTCGACATTACGTGAACCGCCGCGTTCACTGCGAGGAACTTTGCAGACCGTAATACTGGCGTTCTCAAGATCGATCATTCCTAAAAGGTTAGTGACGCCCACATCATCTCCTTTCTCAGCTGCTGATATGGTGATCCCTGTAGCACCGGTCTCAGTTGTTTTGCTCACGTAAAGTAAGCCGCTTCTCATCTGAAGATATACATTTTCCCCCTTTTCGATATCTTCATCTGCGATAGCTGTCCATGTGGAAACATGGCTGATGATGTCACTCATGACAAAATTAGCATAACGTTTCATGTCAGCTGCATTTTCAAGCACCCATTCGACACCCTTTTTTGTAATTCGATATCGAACTCTCCCATCGGAATATATGAAGCCCTCTGCCGTTAGTTCCTTAATATATTCGGAAACTGCCTGTGGTGTCACGCCGATCTTTTCAGCGATCTCTTTCTGGCGTACATTTGGCTGGTGTGCAGCAACTTCTGTCAGTATCTGAAACTTGGTGATGCCGCTCTTGCTTTGAAGAATGTCTATCATTCATTTTCCTCACTTATCTTGAGTCTCTGTCCCATTACAGTGAGTTTTGGTGACCTTCTTGCCAGAGCACGTACATATATCGGACTCTTGTTCATTGCACGCGTCAGGCTGCTCATAGAATGATTGCCCTTTTCGACAAGATCTTCCAGTTCTTCGATAAGATCTTTTATCTCTTCATAAGGATGGAACGTAAGCATTATGATATCGCTGAGATCTTCAAAAGAACACTGGAAGTTAGCTTGTACTTTAGAATATGATGAATGATACTCTTTTTCAGGTTTTTTACCAGGTTCCGGCATGGCCCACTGACTTTCGAGCAAACCACACTCTTTTAATATAGTGATACTTTCGGAAGTATCACAACCCATTTTATCTTCGAGTTGTCCTTTTGTCATCCATTCAACTAAAAGAAGATCGAATACCTGTTTATGTTGTGCTGACTGAAATGTTTGAAGAAGGGGAACTAGTTCTGAGGGATCATTTATAATTCGAGTCCTTTTAGGCATTATCAATACCTCGTATTAGGGTAAGTATGTGGGGGTCAAATGTTCATTAAAGTAAAGTCAAGCTCTACAGTTCTTTGTGCTAGGATACATATACAACTCTAAGTAAATAAATGTGTTGTGGCAAGGTCATTTCTGAACTTATTTTTTGCTATTTGATGACATAGTTTATGATAATTCATTACTTAAATTGACCGATACATTTATCCAATTTTGTTATCAATATTGGTTAGTTATTATGGCCGAAGACCTCTACACAAAGATATGCAGAATACTTGAAAAGAAGCAATTGTCCATCAGTGGTATCAGCAGGGAGCTGAAAGCACAGGGTTTTGATGAACATCGCCTCATTCTGACAGGTTATCTTCGTGCTCTGAGGGATATGAACAAGCTCAATGAAGTGGAGATCCCTCCCTCAAAGATATATGTCTGTGTGGAAGGCTCCGAAACACTGGACAATGATCTTTATTCCATTCTGTCAAAACATATCCATACGCTTGATCCAGACACCCGTTTTCCGTTAGCTGTCTGTATCCTGTCTTCTATCTTTGAAAGACCTGTTTTCAGGGAAGAACTGAAGATAATGGGGATAAATGAGTCGCATATGAGGAATCATCGCCGTTCTCTGGTAACTGTGAGGGAGGTGGCAGGAAAGGACATACGTGATCTTCGAAGGTCGATAACAAGGATCAATATTCCTGACCACGACCCTGGCTATGAGTTTGATCAGGATTCTGTAACCGAAAAAGCTACTTCCCTGGAAAATTCAGTTCTTATTGCATTGACAAAGGAAATGTCCGATCTGAGTGGTCTTGTACCTAAGACCAAACAGGTAACTCTTATATGAGTGCTCTTTTTCTATAAAAAGTCTAAAAAAGTAAAGTTGGTGAAGGGATGTCCCGTTCACCTTATTCCAGGTAGATCGCAGGCCTTAATGGATAAGCAAACTTTGCCTTGTTCTCTGGATCATATTCTGCATTGTCGGCAGAATATATATCTACAGGACATCCGATCTCCTTCTCAAAGAAGTCAGTGTTCTCCTCAAGGGCGACCTTTTCATCAAGCTCAATGCTTGTGAGTGTGTTGAATGATTCCTCGCTCATGGAAGTTATATCTGCAACAAGTTTCTGTGCAAATTTAGGCACTTCCTTTCCATAGCGCTTCATTTCCGGATTACTCATGAGTTCCTTTATCAGCATACCTGGTTGAAGTTTTCCTTCCTTCTGCATCTCAAGTGCTTTCTTGAAGGCCGTTGTCTTCCATTCAGGTGCTGTATAAAGGATTGCTCTTTGTGGGGTTATCTTTGTTACCCTCATGATCTCGTCAACATCTGCAATTGTGCTGCTGATAAGTTCTTCAGTGAACTCGGCACGGCTGTCAACAAGTGTTTCATCATATGCAGGGTAAGCTGCGAGGGAGACCATTCCTTCCTTGCCCATTGCTTCCCATATCTCTTCAGAGACGTGAGGAGTGAATGGTGCCATCAGGCGTATCCATGTTTCAAGCACATCATAGAGAAGCACACTTCCGCCACGTTTCTGGTACCATTTGATATCATTGAGCAACAGGAAGAACGAGTTCTGCAATGCATGTCTTGTCCTGATAGTGGCAAGGGCTTCGTTTGTCTCAAGGATGCGCTGCTGGAGTCTGCTCAGCATCCATCTGTCGATGCCTTTCATATCATTGCCGATACCTGAAGTTGCACCGGATTCGATGATGTCCCTTGCAAGTTTGTAATACCTGTCGATCTGCTTCCTTGCAGATTCGATTCCGCTGTTCTTCCAGTCTGCATCCTGCATCTGTTCAGCACTGGAAAGGATGTACATCCTTGAAATATCTGCACCGTAGGTTCCTACTGCTTCACTGAGAGTTAGCAATGGTCCCTTGGACTTGCTCATCTTCTTTCCTTCCAGTGAAACAAAACCGTTGATGGCTATAGCACGTGGCCATTTATCCTCATCGAAGATCGCAACGTGGTGGAACAGGAAGAACAGGAGGTGGTTTGGAATCAGGTCCTTTCCTGAAGATCTCAGGTCAACAGGATACCAGTATTCGAAATCATTGCGGATCTGGTCAAGGGTCTCTGCGCTGACACCACTTGCTGCTTCAGAATCCTGTGCAGTTCCCTTTCCAAGAAGCACATAGTCGAACAGTTCAGGGACGAGCTGTTCCGTTTCGATACCTGCTGCAATGAACTTTGCAACCACATAGTATGACATGTAGATAGTGGAGTCCCCAAGGGATTCGATAAGCCACTGCTTGTCGAATGGCAGAAGTGTTCCAAGACCCTTCTTCCTGGCACAAGCCTTGTCCTTGAGCCAGTCTACCTTGTTGTTGAACTCGATCCTCAGGTCCTCAGGAATGATGTCCATGTTCTCGATGCAGCGGTAGACCTTGTCCTTCCACTCCGGGCTGGAATAATTAAGGAACCACTGTCCCTTGACCATGTTGACAACACATGGGGTTCCACAGCGGCAGACAACAGGTTCACTGAACTCATAGAACACTTCCCCGAGTCCCTGTTCGATGAGGTCCCTTGTAAGTACATCCTTGATCTTTGAGACCGCCATTCCTGCATACTTGCCGGTGTTCTCCTTGAGGATACCACCATGGAACTCACGGCGATAGACGATCTTTGTTGCCTCTTCCGCCTTAGGGTCCTTCTGGTCCTTTACATTGAACTGCTCAACAGCCTCCAGGGCAGGGAACTCTCCGAAATCGGGGACCTCTATAAGTGAGATGAACTTGAGGTTGCGAAGATCCTCTGTAATTCCATATTCGCTCAGGTCCCTGTCATAGAGGTCGCGTACAGCGAGATAATCGTAAGGTGCATGTGAGGGAACGCTCATGACAATACCGCTTCCGTTCTCACCTTTTACGAAGGATGCCGGAAGGGTGATGACCTCTGCCCCTGTCAGCGGGTTCTTCACCTTGATGCCGATAAGTGACCTTGCATCGACATCCTCGATGAACTCGACCTTCCTGTCAGTGAATGTGAGCTTATGGTATGCTTCCTTGCTGACAACCCAGAACTCTTCCCTGCCTTCGAACGTCACCTTGATCTTCACATGTTCCAGGTCAGGATTGATCCAGAGGTTTGTCACACCGAATGTTGTCTCCGGCCTGAGGGTCGCACATGGCAGTACAATGTCATCGTACTTGAACTTGATAAGGGTATAATCGACGATCGTTGCCTCTTCACCGTGCAGGATGTCGTGGTCTTCCACAGGGTTGTTGTCATTAGGACACCACTTCACAGGGTGGGAACCCTTGACGATAAGCCCTTTGTCGTGAAGGAGGTTGAACTGCCATTCTATGAATTTCTTGTAGGTTGGATCGGTGGTGGTGAACTTGCGTCTCCAGTCAATGGAATATCCTATGGAACGCATGGCCTTCTCGGCTTCCACGCTGAAATATTCCACGATCTTCTCCGGAGTATCAAGCCCTTCCAATATATCCTTTGGAATGCCGTGGAACTCTGAATAGACCTTCATTGTCTGTGGGTCCCTGTTCTGGATAAGTTCAGCAAGTCCTACGATTGGTGTTCCTGTTACGTGGAATCCCATCGGGTAGAGGACATTGTATCCGAGCATCCTCCTGTACCTGGCAACAACATCACCGATGGTGAATGTTCTGGTATGTCCTGCATGGAGGTTCCCGTTGAGGTATGGGTATGGAATTGTTATGAAGAACTTCTCCCTATCGTCAGGTTCAGCTTCGAATACCCTGCTCTCATTCCATTTTTGCTGCCATTTCTGTTCGATATCATGTGAACTATAATCTTGTTGCATGAATTACACCGTTCCAACATTTTTTGTTATCTGGAGAAAACCGCCTTGCGGACCGCTTCAATATTAGCATCCACTGTGATTGGTTTTGTTGATATGGTTATAACTTCTTCAGGATCCTTCAGCAGGTGTCCTGTTGTAATGCAGACTACCGTCTCATCACGGTCGATAATGCCGGAATCTACGAGTTTTTTAAGTCCTGCGACGGAAGTTGCGCTTGCAGGTTCCACGCCTATGCCTTCAAGTTGCGCAAGGTCCTTTTGTGCTTCTATCAGCTCTTCATCAGATACTGCTTCTGAGTATCCGCCTGATTCATAGATCGCCCTTAAGGCCTTCTTCGCATTGACAGGATTGCCGATACGTATCGCTGTTGCGATGGTCTCCGGGTTCTTTTCAGGAACAATATCCTCAACGCCTTTTTTAAATGCTTTTGTTACAGGGCATGCTCCTTCGGTCTGTATTCCGGTCATTTTCGGGACGCTTTCAGTGATACCAAGTTCCCTGAACTCCTTGAAGCCTTTGTAGATGGCAGCAGTATTTCCTGCATTGCCAACAGGTACAATTACCCTGTCAGGAACATTGAGGCCAAGCTGGTCACAGATCTCATGGCCAATGGTCTTCTGTCCCTCAAGGCGATATGGATTGATCGAGTTTAGCAGGTAGATCTTCTCTTCGTCACAAAGCTGACGTACAAGAACAACCGCCTCGTCAAAATTTCCCCTGATGCTCAGGACCTTTGCACCATGTATCAGGGCCTGTGCTACCTTTCCGAGAGCTACTTTTCCTTCCGGAAGAAGCACGATCACAGGCAGACCTGCCTTTGCACCGTAGGTGGAAAGGGATGCGGATGTGTTCCCAGTAGATGCACAGGCCAATGTTTTCATTCCTACTTCTATTGCTTTTGTGACGCCTACCGTCATTCCACGATCTTTGAACGAACCGCTTGGATTCAGTCCTTCGTGCTTGACATAAAGTTCTCGGATGCCGATCTTCTCAGCAAGGCGATCGCAGCGGTATAGTGGGGTGCCACCTTCATGAATGCTTACAGGCTTTCCTTCAACAGGCAATAATGCCTTGTATTTCCAGACAGATGGAGCTTCATTCCGGAGCTTTTCCATGTCCATCTCAATGGCAGAATAATCATAGATGACGTCGAGCAGCCCGCCACATTTGCAGGTATATACGACTTCTGAAGCTGTATACTTTTGACCGCATTCTATGCATTCCAGATGGTACATCACAGGTCTCCTCAAAATAATAGTATCAATGGTCTGGTTTATTCTGTCTGGTTATATTATCTAACCATAGTGTCTGATTACAATGTGTTAATAAATGACAACCTAAATAAAAGAAGCGGAAAAAACGTTCAACCTCAATAAAGTCACCTTCATTATCCTGTCCCGACCGTTATACTTATTGAATGAAAATTGTATCCTCTATACCTATGGATATCCGCTTAGTAGAAGGTTCAATTATCATCGATGAACTGCGATCTTACCTTGGAAGACTTTCCACAATGGCATCGGATCATGATGTCATTATACAGGGGATCAATGCGGACAAGATCGCAGGCTGGGAACATGTGGAAAGTGCTATCAGAAAGGCCATGCGTTCAATGGAGAACGGTACGAATGTTGCCAATGACCTTGGTGTTGAGATCATGCGCTATGCTTCAGGAAAAAGGCAGATCGGGGAAGCTTTCTCCATTGGTCTGGAGGAAGGAAAGATGAACTTGTTGTTCATTGTGATAGGAGAGGCTTCCTCAGTGGAGAATGCAGTGAAAGATCTTTCTGGATCAATTGAACCTTCTTCGGTAATGGCTTATTCCGACATGAAAAAAGGTACCATTGTTTCACAGTTCTGTATAACGGATGAGGAACTTGGTGCCGTAGGGGATGAAAAGATACCGGACCTTGTACTGGAAAGGGTTGCCCTGGTTGATGTCCTAAAATAAGTTCACCCCGGTGAGATAATGGAACCGGTGGAAAATATTAATAGTTTTGGAACATTAGTCAGCTACATACATTTATCGGAGATGATATTTTGCCTCACCCAAAGACAGCAGAGAACATGATGAAAAGTGCAGGGCCTATTGAAAGTGCTCTGTTGCCAAGCCTCATTCACGTAACAGAGGCTGCAGCTATCGCCGCTTCCTACCAGATGGGTAGGGGAGACAAGAACTATGCAGATCACGTTTCTGTGGAAGCCATGCGAAGAATGCTGAACTGTCTTGATATCAAAGGAACTATCAAGATCGGTGAGGGAGAGCGTGATGAAGCCCCTATGCTGTACATCGGTGAGGAAGTTGGTACCGGCAAAGGTAACATTGAAGTCGATATTGCTGTGGACCCTCTTGAGGGAACGAATCTAACTGCAGATGGTATTCCCGGTTCTATCTCTGTCATGGCAATGGCAGAACCGGGAGGACTGTTCCACGGTCCTGATGTCTACATGGACAAGATTGTCGTGGGTTCCCAGGTCGTAAAGTACGAGAAAGAGCACCCTGATGAACAGATCGATCTTGATGCTCCTGTCAAAAAGAACCTTGAGATCGTTGCAAAGGCACTTAACAGGGACATCGAGGAACTTGTTGTGGTCATCCTTGACAGGGAACGCCACAAGAAGAAGATCGAAGAGATCCGTGCAGCCGGTGCCCGTGTAAGTCTTGTCAGTGATGGTGATCTCATGCCAGGCGTATCCACTGCTATCAGGGGTTCAGGCGTGCACGTCGTAATGGGTTCAGGCGGATCCGGTGAGGCTGTGCTGACGGCGTCAGCCATCAAGATCCTTGGAGGAAAGGTCCTTGCAAGACTTGTGCTTCCATCCGTTGCCAACGGGAAGTCCGATGAAGAGATCGCAGCGGAGAAGGCGGAGAAGATGCCAAGGCTTGAGACCATGGGTATCACCGAAGATAACATCAATGATGTGCTCGACACCGAGAAGCTCGTTCCCGGAAAGGATGTCATCTTTGCAGCATCCGGTATCACACCGGGTCAGTTCCTGCATCAGGTCAACCTCTTCGGTGGCGGTGACGCAAGGGTGAACAGCATCTCCATGGGTAGCTCCGGTGTTGTCAAGTTCACCGACTCCATCTACATAGGAGATAAAGAGGATACTCCTCTTCGCCTGTAATATTATTGAAAAATGAAAGTACATATCCTGACTTACGGATGCTCGGCAAATCAGGCATCATCCGAGATCATGATCGCAGCGGTCAGTGATCTCGGACATGACCTTGTTGGCGAAAAAGAAGCCGAAGCGGTTGTGATCAACACCTGTACTGTGAAGTATACAACCGAGCAGAAGATCCTCCATAAGATAGAGGATCTTGGCAACAGGGGCGTGGATGTGGTCGTTACAGGTTGCATGCCACAGGTACAGCTGGAAGCTATACTTGAGAAGAATCCTGATGCACATATCCTTGGTGTGAATTCCATTGCGAAGATCGGCAAGGTGCTGAACGTCATAGAGAATTCACGCAACTGTGGCTCACGTGAAAGGGTGGAACTGCTTAGCAGTGAACCGGAAGGGTTCCTTAAGACCGCCCATTCAAGGTTCAATCCAAATATCCATATCTGCCAGATATCTCAGGGTTGCAATTACAGCTGTGCTTATTGCATTGTTACTATCGCAAGAGGAAACTTAAGGTCCTTTGATGCAGATTCGATAGTCGATGATGTTCGCATGGCAGTTTCCGAAGGATGCCGTGAGATCTGGCTGACCTCGCAGGACAATGGCCAGTATGGAACTGACAGGGACGTACTGCTTCCGGAACTTCTGGAACGTATCGTTGCCATACCCGGTGACTTTAAGGTCCGTGTGGGTATGATGAATCCCTTTTCAGTATCCCCCATCCTCGACGAGCTGATCGAGGTATTCAGGTCTGGCAAGATATACAAGATCCTTCACCTGCCAATACAGTCTGCATCGAACGATGTCCTGAAAAAGATGAACCGCTTCCACAACATAGAGGAGGCGAATGCCATCATCGCACGCTTCAGGGAAGTCTTCCCTGAGCTTACCGTGTTCACGGACATAATTGTCGGTTTTCCCGGAGAGACAGATGAGGATTTTAACAGGACAATTGAATGGGTAAAGGAGATAAGGCCCGATAAGGTGAACATATCCCGCTACACCCCGCGTCCTCTCACAAAGGCACTTGAATATCGCAACATAGACAGCCGGATAGTTGTGAACAGGTCTGGTGAACTTCATGAGATCTGTGATGAGATAAAGCTGGCATCGAAACAAAAGATGGTCGGCTGGAAAGGAGAGGTCTTCGTATCCATGGATGCCAAGGTAAAAGGAGTGATGGCACGTACAGCTTCCTACAAGCCGGTGGTCATCCCGGAGGGTTCGGTCCAGCCGGGCAGTTCATGCAATGTTGAGATCTATGATACTACTTCAGGTTATTTCCTTGCAAGGCTGATCGATTAAAATAATTATGTATTTTGCTTTAGTTGAATATTGTCAACTTATCTGTTTTTATCAATTTCTTTATTTTTTGTATCCTTCTCATGGACGCTCTTGACTATTTCCTTGTTGTAGGATTTGACAACATCACTTCTTGTGATGATCCCCAGGAGTTTTGTCTCATCTGTCCTTGAAACAACAGGCAGTCTTCCGATGTCCATCATTGCAAGTCTTTTCAGGACAACGTCAAGCGACTCATCCGGATAAGCTACTACCGGATCAAGGGTTGCGATCTCGCTGATCTTTGTGTCAAGTTCCCCGTAATTCACCTTTTCTCTCATATCCTCCAGGGTCACAATTCCCCGAAGCCTCTTGTTTTCATCAAGAACAGGGAAACCCGCATGGCGGCTTGATTGCATAAGTTCGAGAAGGTCCTTTGCAGTATCGTTCATTGAGAGCGTGTGGACACCGGTGACCATATTTCCGCTTACAAGCATTGATTCCATTACGTTGATCTCTTTTCCTCTGCGAATTGTGAATCCACGGCGTTTGAGAACTTCAGTGAATATGGATTCCTCGTGCAGTCCGTTTGCAATCGAATTACTTACAACACAGGCAAACATCAATGGCAGTATCAGGTTGTAATCCATTGTGAGTTCAAAGAGGATCAACATTGCTGTAAGTGGAGCCCTTGCGGTTCCGGCAAGTGTGGCTGCCATCCCCACCAGGGCATAGGCCCCGGCGACTGCGGTACTTGCAGGAAAGATCTGGTGAACGACAGTTCCATATGCACCACCCAGCATGGCACCTACGAACAGCGAAGGAATTATGGAACCCCCTGCATTTCCTGACCCGATGGTGAAAGAAAAGGCAAGGATCTTAAGGACAAGAAGTATCAGAAGCAACTGAAGCGTGAAGTTGTTGGCCAGGACTTCTGAGATAACATTATATCCAATTCCCCTTACCTGTGGGTAGAAGTATCCTATGAACCCTACAATAAGTCCACCGATGGCCGGTTTAAATGCAGGATGGACGGGAATTGTACGGAACAGGTCATGGACAATATAAAGGGTCCGTATGATCACTACAGATGCAATTCCACAAAGTATTCCCAGCACAAGGTATAGGCCGGATTCCCTGACAGGGTCTACAAGACCGTAATATGAGACGTTTATCGGACGAACTTCGAAGATGAGGTTTGCAACAAGCGTTGCAAAGACCGATGAGATAACAATCGGAATGAATGTCCTTGTTTCAAGTTCTCCCAGTATAACTTCAACAACAAAGACGACCCCTGCAAGGGGTGCGTTGAATGCAGCAGCAATTCCTCCGGAAGCACCGCATCCCAGGAATATCCTGTAACGGTTATCCGGTGCATTCATGGTTTTGGCAAAAATGGTTCCGATACCCGCTCCGGCAAGAATTCCCGGTGCTTCTTTTCCTACTGAACCTCCCGTTGCAATGGAGACAATGGATAGGAACACTTCACGGAATGCTTCTCGTATGCGTATCCTTCCTCCATGCAATGCAGTTCCCTCGATAACCTCGGCTACATTGCAGCGTTTCAGGCTCTTCTGGTAATGAGTCACAAGACCGACGAACAGTCCTCCTACTGCGGGGATCAATATGACATAATACTGACCAGAAGGTTCCAATCCGTTCCAGAACACGCTTTCAGCATATTTGAGGCAGAGGTCATATGCGACGATTGTGAGCCCTGTGAAGATACCTATCAGTACCGCCAGATTGTTCGATATTCCCGGTTCGGAATGAAGTCCTCTGAATATTGCATTCCTTATGTTCCATTTGGAGAAACTTTCGTTCAAGAAGTGCCTCTTAGAAGGTCCAGATGGTTCTTTGAAAGAGCCATTAAGAACAAGTTGAAAAGAACAGGAGTTACCTGTTCTGTTTTACTATCTTCAAATTATATGCGGACCTGTTCAGGCTTCCAGCCTTTCCAGTGTCTCACAAAGGTTCTCTATGGTATCGATGACAGTCTTCATTCCGATCTCGTCGTCGTCCACAGGCTTTTGCGCAATTCCTCCGAAGTGTGCACCATCACCAACAGGCATCATTCCGTGTACCAGCATGCAGTCATGTACTCCCTGAATCGTCTTCTCCTGTCCACCGTTGCGTGAACCGCCGACTGCCATTACTGCACCGAATTTACCCTTGAGCTGGAATCCCTGCCTTCTGAGAAGGACACTCCTGTCGAAAAGTGCCTTGAGCTGTGCTGTCATACCACCGAAATATACCGGGGATGAGAATACGATCCCATCTGCTTCTGCGAGCTTTCCGTAGATCTCCTGCATGTCATCGTTGATAGGACATTTCTCCTCGCGTGCACAGGTACCACATGCGATGCATGGATTTATTTTCTTTTCAGAGAGGAGTATTCTTTCTGTTTCAAAGCCTTTTGTTCCTGCGATCTCAAGAGCGACGTTTATGATCTTCTCATTGTTCCCTTCTTTTGTAGGACTTCCGGATATTCCAAGTATCTTCATATGATCACCGATAAGCATTATTAATGCGGTATTATTAGCTTTTGGGTATCGTTTCCGGGCTGTAACTTATTAAACCTGTTGATTAGCAGTTTTCACGGAAGTCTTTAAAATCTGTGGCTGATCAGTTATGCTTTAAAGCTCTTTGAACTATTTGATTATCCTTTCATGGATCGGCAGTTAAACAACAGTTAACAAAAACTGTTATCTACTTTTATCATCAATATCATGTAGAAAGTCATAGGTATCACAATGCTTGAAAAATTATTTGAACCAGCATCTGTAGCGGTCATCGGTGCTTCCCGTACTAAAGGGAAAGTGGGGCGGGCGGTACTCGATAACCTTATTGAGAGCTACAAGGGCGAGATAATTCCTATAAATCCGAAGGCAGATGAGATCCTTGGTCTGCGATGTTATCCGTCCATACTTGAAGTTCCGGATCCAGCTGAGCTTGCAGTTATCGTTGTTCCTGCAGCTTTTGTTCCGGACGCACTGGAAGAATGCGGTCTTGCAGGTGTAAGTAATGTTGTGGTGATCTCTGCAGGATTTAAAGAGGCAGGTATCGAAGGGGCAAAGCTGGAACGAAGATGTACTGAGATCGTCCGGAAGTACGGTATGCGGATGGTTGGTCCCAATTGTCTTGGTGTCATTGATACCGGTTCAGGCCTGAATGCTTCCTTTGCTGCATCCATGGCAAAGAAAGGCAATATTGCAATGATGTCCCAGTCCGGTGCTATATGTACTTCCACTCTTGACTGGGCGGATGCAAGAGGTGTCGGTTTTTCAAAATTCATAAGTCTCGGGAACAAGGCAGATCTTTCAGAGAACGATTTCCTGCTTGAAATGGCAGACGATGATAATACTTCCGTGATCACAGCTTATCTTGAAGGTGTTAAGGACGGTCCGAAGTTCATGGAGATCGCCCGTGAGGTTTCACTCAAGAAGCCCATTATTGTGGTAAAGTCAGGCAGGACTGCTGTGGGTTCAAGAGCTGTATCCTCTCATACCGGTACACTGGCAGGTTCTGATGAGGCCTATAATGCAGCATTTGCACAGAGTGGCGTGATGCGCGCTGATTCTGTAGAGGAGATGCTTGACTACATGCGTGCATTCTCCAGTCAGCCGGTTCCGGAAGGCAAGAACATTGCCATAGTCACCAATGCAGGTGGTCTGGGCATACTTACAGCTGATGCCTGCCATTATGCAGGTCTCTCATTGTCTTCCTTTGAGGAACCAACGATCGAACGTCTTAGGGAGAAGCTGTCCCCAGCAGCAAGTTTCTATAATCCTGTGGATGTTCTCGGGGACGCACATCCGGATATCTACGGCTATGCCCTTGAGACCATCCTTGATGACCCCAATGTTGATGGTATAATAGTACTTACATCTCCGCAGGCAATGACCGATGTAAAGAACATCGCAGAAGTGGTTGCAGAAAAAGCTGTAACTTCCAGTAAACCTATCCTGTGTAGTTTTGTCGGTGGCACTAGGGTCGAGGGGGGGGAAGCCATACTTGATCGTCACCAGATCCCCAATTATGCATTCCCGGAGAGGGCAGTTTCAAGCATGGCAGCTCTTTGCAACTACGGTGTGATAAGGAAGCGCGCTTATCAGGTACCTGAGAGTTTTTCTGTTGATAGGGAAGTTGTATCTTCCATCCTTAATAAAGCACTTTCTGAGAATAGGCATACTCTCGGGCTTGAATCCTTTGATATCCTCAAAGCATATGGTATTTCCACAGTGGACACATCAAATGTGAAGACCCTTGAGGAGGCTATCGATGCCTGCGATCAGATGGGCTACCCGGTTGTAATGAAGGTGCTTTCTGCTGATATTTCCCACAAGACCGATGTGGGTGGTGTCCGTATAGGTCTTGAGAACAGAGATGATGTTGAAAGGGCATACCACACTATGATGTCTGATGTGAAACGATATATGCCAAATGCCGTTGTATCGGGTGTGCAGATACAGAAGATGATCACAGGGGGGAAAGAGGTCATCATCGGTATGAACAGGGATGTGCAATTTGGCCCTTTGCTGATGTTCGGTCTTGGAGGTACTTATGTGGAGGTTCTCAAGGACGTATCTTTCAGCGTTGCTCCCATCGGGAAGGAAATCTCCCGGAAGATGATCTCCTCTATAAAGACCTATCCATTACTGACAGGTGTGCGTGGCGAGAGTCCTTCTGACCTTGGTTCAATAGTGGAGACACTTTGCAGGGTCTCACAACTTGTCATTGATTTCCCGGAGATCCTTGAGTTCGAGATCAACCCGCTTATGGTGATGCCGGATGGGCAGGGTTGTGTTGCAATGGATATCAGGCTCACCCTTGGGGGCGAATGATAATGCTGACTTTGGAAATTGAAATTTGATATTTGTTATGGTAGGATGAAAAGGTGGTTACTGTGGCTTCTATATTGATAAGTTCCTCTGAAAAATATTCGGGTAAAAGTTCCCTTTGTACGGGACTCGGTATGATCCTTCGGAATAAAGGGTATTCTGTGGGCTACATGAAACCTATTGGCAATATGCTTGTGGATGTCAACGGCGTCCTCTCTGATGAGGATGCGGAACAGATGCGCAGGGTCTTCGATCTGGAGGATGATCCAAAAAATATCACTCCTATATTGCTGACCGATAACCTCGCACATGATGCTCTTGCAGGTGTTGACAAACATTTAGATAAGGCTCTCGTCGATGCCTTCTCTGAGGTTTCAAAGGACAGGGACGTTGTTCTCATCGAAGGGACCGGTGGAATTGGAGGAGGTGCTATGTATGGCCTTTCTGATCCGGAGGTCAGCTCGATACTCGGGACAAAGATGCTTCTGGTAACACGCTATGATTCCGTCTATGCTGTGGATCGAATACTATGTGATATTGAGCTGATACACGATCCTGATATGCTTGCGGGCATTATCCTTAATGAGGTCGATGAGGGTCAGATGTCCTATGTATGTGAGCTTGTCGTACCTTTCCTTGAGGACAAAGGCATCAAGGTAATTGGTGTTCTTCCAAAGGATTCGACGCTTCGGTCAGTTCCTATCTCCGAGATCGTGGAAGATCTCCATGCAGAGGTGCTTGCAGGTTCAGAGCACCTTGAAGATCTTGTGGAACACTACCTTGTGGGTGCGATGGAGGTCAATTCAGCTATCAAGTATTTCAGACGCACTCCTGACTCGATCGTCATAACCGGTGGCGATCGTTCGGATATCCAGATGGCTGCCATTGAAGCACGTGTGAAAGGTCTTGTGCTTACCGGGAATCTCCAGCCAAGTGCTGCAGTACTTGGAAGTGCCGATGAGGCGGGGATACCTGTGATCCTTGTTCGCGGTGATACCATGTCCACAATAGGCAGGATGGAGGGTCTTATTGGACGTGCAAGGTTCAGGAAAGAGCATAAACTTGGTCGCATGGTCGAGCTTATTGAAAACAATCTGGACGTTGATGGCCTGCTATCAATAATGGGTTTGTGATATCCGAACAATTTTCAGATGGATATAGATAAATATATAATTGCATATAGTGTCCTGCATCGCATTCATTCATATTTAAATAAATTATCAAACTAATTCAATTTGTGATAATGGTGATGAATACCTTGACTGCTAAAGATTTTCTCACGATCGATGATTTTGACATTGAGGACAGAACAATTCTGGTGAGGGTGGACCTGAACTCCCCCATGGACCCTGAGGGAGGTATCCTTGACGACATGAGGATCAATAGCCATATTCCCACTCTAAGGGATCTGGAGGATGCAAAAGTTGTCCTTCTTGCCCATCAGAGCCGTCCGGGAAAGAACGATTTTTCTACCATGGAGGAACATGCCCGAATAATGTCCGGCTACCTTGGTCGCAAGGTTACTTACATTGATGACATCTTTGGCACGTATGCAAGGTCAAGCATATCTTCAATGAAAAAAGGTGATGTGCTCCTGCTTGAGAATGTGCGTTTCTACTCAGAAGAAACCCTTAAAAGACCCGTGAAAGAACATCAGGGTACTCACATGGTAAAACAACTTGCTCCTCTTTTTGATATTTTCCTTAATGATGCTTTTGCAGTGTCTCACCGTTCACAACTTTCTATCGTTGGTTTTACAGGCTTGCTCCCCAGTGGTGCAGGACGTTTGATGGAGCGTGAGGTCAAAGCTCTTGAAAAGAGCCTGAAAGGCAATGAATCTCCCTGCATATTCGTACTCGGTGGCGCAAAGGTTGATGATTCCATAAAGGTTGCAGAGAATGTTCTCTCAAGTGGAGGTGCTGACAGGGTGCTTGTCACAGGTGTTGTGGCAAACGTCATGCTTGCGGCCTCAGGAGTTGATATCGGGGAGCCAAATATGAAGTTCATTGAATCCCAGGGCTATCTTGACCAGATCGAAAGGGCAAAGGATGTCCTTACAAGATTTGACGGAAAGATCGGCCTGCCACGTGATGCCGCACTTAACGACAATGGAAAAAGAATCGATGTCAAGATCGAAGAGGTAGCTTCAAAGAACCTTCCGATAAATGATATTGGTCTTGAGACCATCGTTGCATATGCAAGTGAGATCGAGAATGCAAAAACCGTTGTCCTGAACGGCCCAGCAGGCGTTTCGGAGATCGAGGGATTTGAGATCGGTACCACCGAGATCATAAAAGCTGCAGCAAATGCCGGTTATTCCATTGCCGGCGGTGGGCACATTACTGCCGAGGTACGCAATATAGGCTATGAGGACAATTTCTCCCATATAAGCACCGGTGGAGGGGCATGCATAGATTTCCTTGCAGGAGATGCATTGCCTGGCATAGAGGCCTTAAAATTAGCTGCAAAGAGATATCGTGAAACTGAATGAATATGATGCGGGGGGTTGAATATGCTCAGTGGTTCTGAAGGTAAAAAAGCAGTCGGGCTTGCAAGGGACACAATCGAGATGTTCCTTGAAAGCGGAAAGAAGATGCATGCTTCCGGTCTGCCGGAAGTGTTCGATGAATTGCGTGGTGTCTTTGTGACGCTGACAGTAGATGGTGAACTAAGGGGTTGCATAGGTCATCCCTATCCGGATTCACCTTTAACCGAGGCGATCATTGATTCTGCCATTTCGGCTGCGACAAGGGACCCGCGTTTCCCTGCTGTGGACATTTCAGAGATGGATGATATTGTCGTTGAGGTTACGATCCTTACGCAACCTGAACTTATCGATGTGCCTCCTCAAAAGCTACCTGAGGTTATTGAGATCGGAAGACATGGTCTTATTGCTAAGGAGGGGTTCTATCAGGGCCTGCTTCTTCCACAGGTAGCACCTGAAAATGATTTTGATGCCATCGATTTTTTGAACCACACTTGCCTGAAGGCAGGTCTTCCACATGATGCCTGGCTCACAGGTGCACAGATATATTGGTTCGAAGGGCAGATATTCAAAGAGATCGTCCCACGTGGGGATGTTGAAGAAGAAAAGTTCAATTAATGTTGTAAGTGAAGAGGATCTGAGTTCCTCTTAACTGTATTTTTCCATTGTTCTCAGAAGGTCTCTGACACTGGTCACAATCTCGTTAGCAGATTCTTCGATCATAAGATTCACAAGGCCTTCCGGTCCCAGTGTTCTGAAATCAGTTTTGATACCCACTATTGTCTTATCCTTTGCATAGGCGTATCCTATTTCCCAGGCAGTTCCTGAATCCACATCTGTACCACCATCAAGAACAGCCACCAGTATGTCACAGGCATCGATAGCCTCAACGTTCAATTTGAAGATATTGTCAGAGTCCATCTCCTCTCTTGCCGCTTCTGTGTCATTGGAGTCTTCCTGAGGGACAAATACCGAGAATCCAAGGCCTTCCAGTGCATTTTCCAGCTTCTTATTAAATTCCTGTTCAGCTTCTGAGAAAAGTGGTGCTGCAAGATATATTGTCTTAGTAATGCTCATTTTATCTCCTTTGTTTTAATTATGCCTTCTCATAATGTAAGTTAAGCTTCATAAATCGTTCTGGAGATTTAATATCTATTTTATAATCTGGGCAGAATTTTCGATATCTTCTGAACTTCAATACTAATGAACTCACTTTGGATCTCTTTAACATCGTGTGGGTAAACTGAGTTTACCTGCCATCAAGAATATCATTGTGTTCCTACACTTCTCAGTCTTTAAGCCATATGATCTCTTAAAAGCAGTTTTGATTTTGTTGTTCAATCCTTCAACAACACCATTACTGATATTTGTTTAATTGACTCTATTATCCCATGAGACTTTCTTTTTATCATTTTAGCTAATGTGATAATTTCCTTTATGTTGCTATGTGTTCCCCAATAATGCCATTTATCGAGTTACTCCCTTGTTACTTCTACATTTTTGATTTCCCACAAACGTTGAAACCCAAGCTTAAATCTATAAGCTTTTGTTGTTTTAGTATCCAGATCTTTGATCGATTGTATCTTAGCTATTTCTCGATCCGATAGATCTTCAGGATTTTAACCACATAAATCTCGTTTTACCCAGATATTTATTTGTTTGATATTCCTTCCTTCGAACCCTATCAATCGCATCATTCATCGTTTTGACAATATGGAACTTATCGTAAACGATCTTAGCGTTTGGGAAATATTCTCTTGCCCCACTTTTAAAAGCAGGATACATATCTATTGATATATGCCGTATGTTATCAGGATTAACCTGTCTGGAAATAAATTTCCTGAAGTTCTTGATGACACTTCTTTTCTTCCCATTTTCAATATGAATTTCTCTTGATTGATTTAGATCATAGAATAAAGTCACATATCTGTGACCTTTTTAACAGATATTTCGTCTACTCCTATAGTATCAAGTCCAGATTGATCCATCTTTGCTCTTGCTTCTTCAACATAATGAGATAAAATTATCCAGAACGAATTTTCATTAATGTTGACCAATTCAGCAATTGAAGAAACACTCATTTCTTTAGACATAGCAACTATCAATGCTTCAAAAAATAATGTGAATCCAGTGTTTTGTCTTGTCCGGGGAACTTCTTAACATAAAAATTGTAGTAGCTTAGCTGAATTTAGAGAAAAGGATTTCTACAGAGGCAATATCTATTCTCTTTTTATAATGATTATGATTAATGTCTTTTACGTACCAAGTGCTTGAAAGTCCTAATGCAAATTGGATGAGCTCTTTATCCTCCATAGTAGTTGAATTGGAGGATACAAATATTAAATTACACCAATGTTGAGTAGACCTACAATTTTAGATTATTTCGGAAATCTTGAAGATCACAATGCTTGCAAAGACCACAAGAAGTGTGAATATTCCCATGTCAAGAGAGGTTGCTAACGATTTATTCCAGTAGCTAGATGCGGATATGATCTCTTTTGCGGACAAGAGAACTATAAGTACAATAACTGTCAGTACATCATATTCAGGTAATCCGATTTGATTCATCATCACAACTACAGTGGATGATACAAGGCTGGTATCTGAAGTTATACCTGTTAGCATTTTTCTCTCCCTTTCTTGAAATTTGTGGTTATTTAAAGAGTTAATGAAATTTAGTTTTAAATCTTTCTGATTATTAATTGAAACTAAATTTATATTTTTTTTAAATGATTTTTTCAGATCTATTTTTTCTTTTTAATTTAATGTAGCCGATTGAAACTATCGATATTATCGCTAATATTGATCCAAGTATAATCTTGCTACTTTCTCCGAGAATATCTGATGTTTGTAGTTCCGGAGCTAACATTTGAGGCATTATTCCAAAAAGCATTATGTTTGTGCATCCATTTGTCAGGGCCACAAGTATCAGATTTCTTCTTATTAAGTATATAGTTCCAATTATAAGTCCAGCAAACCCGGCAAAGAAGATTTCATATGGTGTACCATATCCGGAATGCATAACTGCAAAAATTATAGCTGCAAGGATTAATCCCTGATATTTGCCTACTATTTCTTCAAGCCATGTTTGTAATATTGGTCTGAATATAAGTTCTTCTATCAACCCTACATAAAGTATCATTACAATAGTTAACTTTATCAAGTTTTGTAGTGACAGGTCAGGTATAAGGTTATTTGGTCTGAGTATAAGGAATTCCCCTGCTGCAATTACAATGCTTGCTATCAGGATAAGTGGAAGATCATAATATCTTATATTTCTGTTAATTCCAAAATCCGATAGTGTAAGATTTTGGCCCTTAACAAGAACATATATTGGAATTGTCAATGGCACATAATTGAATACTAAGGAATAAAGTGTCGTTTCAAAGAAAACTGGCATTGACATGTTGAGTATCCTTAACAGGGACAGTAGAATGAACGCATAGATTATGTGCTGCTGTTTTCTGTCATTGAATATAATCGTAGAAAAAGTCAAAGTTATCAGCAGGGTCAAATGTGTCCATAAAGTGAGTTTTGTCAGGCCGGCAAATAATAACATCTCTCCGATTATTACTATTACGGAAGGGATGGCTACAACAAGAAGGTCTATTTGGAATTTGTTTAATGTCTCCTTTTTATCAAAGAATCCATTTTCAACAACTATATCCTCAACTTCAGTTTCTGTTTCCATTTCAAATCTCCATTACATCTATCCATAAATGGAGTTCCCTGTATGGTTTTGTCATATCGTTATCCTTGTAGAGCAGGAATTCCAGTTTCATATTGTCACCTGCAGACCCTGGTGTGAACGTTACTTCCTTTTCCCATGTTTCGTTGTGTGAGAGGGTAATTTGAGATAATTCCCGATCCATTAGCTGTGAACTATCATCAAGTATCAGATCGATGGAGTATTCACTATCTGCATATTCATGGTTTACAACACCAATGATAACGGTGCCATTTTGACCAAGCCTTAGTTCTGAGGGATAGTCGTCAGCCATTCCTCCGGGTCCAAGGATGTAGAATTCTGTGAACTTTTCGCCCTCTTTTGGTGTAACAACTACGTAGGCAAGAGTTACTATTGAAGCCAGTATTGATATCACCAACAGGATTGTCAGGATCCTGTCAAGCCTGCTGTCAGGTTTCTTTAAGATCTCCTCCTTTATTGAAACATATGCTGAGTAAAAGGGCACACTGAACTCATCACCTTCAGGCAGGAAATTTCTCCTGTAAACCGCTACCACACACATCATTAGGGTAAAGGCTGAAAGCGATATCAGTATGGGGAGAAGTCTAATTCCCCACGGGGTGTAGTTGAGCACAAGACCTATGAGGGGAACAACTGCAATGCTCAGACCAAAACTAAGTGCTAATCTCTCGATCCCGTCAAGGTCATCCCTGGCTGGAAACAGTGCTGCTATCAATGAGTATCCTGGTAAGAACAATACCATTGGAAGCCCAAGGATAGTCCTTATTGGTGTGTTGCTCAAAGCGGGGACCATTATGAATATGCAGGTTAATACTACAAGTGCTATGACAATTTGAATATCAGTGGGAGTTTTGTTCTTCTGGGGCATTTATTCTCAATATGATATGTTTTGCTACACACCAGCAGGTACGTTATTTCTTTTGTTCATGCCTGAACGGTTCTATCTTCATCTATTTTTTGAGACCTGTGCCCAAAAAACAATTAATATGTTTATATCCAAACTTTATAATGATTTCCTCTTTAGGCATATGTTTCTTGTATATTTTAATAAGCTCAAAAGCAGATAAATCATGTGCCGAATAACTGCATGTTCGGTGGTAATTATCAGATCATAATTATACAAAAATAACAACCTTAATTAATCTTGGAACTATACATAAATGCATGACCGATATGATCAACGCAGGAATTGTCGGTGCCTCCGGTTACACCGGCGGCGAACTGATGCGCCTGCTTTTGAACCATCCGAACGTTAACATTGAAGCAGCAACCTCCCGCCGTTTGTCCGGGGAAGCTGTGAGCGATACTCATAGGCACCTGCGTGGTTTTGTCGACATTAAGTTCGAAGACCTGGCTCCCGAAGAGATCAAAGAGCGTTGTGATGTTGTATTTGTGGCGGTTCCTCACGGAACTGCGATGAACATAGTTCCTGAACTTATCGACAACGATGTGAAGGTAATTGACCTGAGTGCTGATTATCGTCTGAAGGCCGATATTTTCGAGCAGGTCTATGGTATGGAACATGCAGACCCAAGGGACGCGGTCTTTGGTCTTGTGGAACTCCACCCTGAGATAAAGGATCAGTCATTCATCGCAAATCCCGGCTGCTATCCCACAGGAGCAACTCTTTCAGCAGCACCGCTTGCTGATGCCGGGATCTTGAAAATGGCGATATTCGATTCCAAATCAGGGATCACAGGTGCAGGTATCAATCCAACACCGGCATCCCACTATCCGAATATGGCAGAGAACGTGCAGGCATACAAACTGACAACCCACAGGCACAGAGCCGAGATCTTCCAGGAACTGAACCGCCTGGACAGCAACCTGACAAATGTGAGTTTTACTCCACACGTTGTTCCATCGATCCGTGGTATACTGACAACAGCTCATCTTTTTGTGAATGATGAACTCTCATCGGAGGATATCAGGGATATTTACACTGAGTTCTATAAGGACAAGCCATTTGTCAGGGTATTGGATGATATTCCCTCTCTTGGTGCGGTAAGGGGTTCAAACTTCTGTGACATCGGATTTGAGGTAGATGCTAATAATGGACGTATCGTTGTAATATCAGCGATAGACAATCTTGTAAAAGGTGCTTCAGGGCAGGCGATCCAGAATATGAATGTCATGTGCGGTCTTGATGAGACCACAGGCATCTGGGCACCGGCAACTTCACCATAAACTAAGAAAGGAGATCGGATCATGAAAGTAAAGGATATAATGAGTAGCAATGTCATTGTTTGTAGTCCTGAAGACCCTATCAGCAGTGTTGCTCAGTTGCTGAAGAAAGAGAACATAAGCGGAGTTCCTGTTGTATCTGAAGGTAAGGTCATGGGTATAGTCTCGGAAGGTGACCTGTTAAAGCTTCTGGAAGTTCCTGAGCATGGCGGCCTCTGGCTTCCAAGTCCGTTCGAGGTCATAGAGATACCAATACGTGAGCTTATCAGCTGGGAAGATACAAAGAGGATGCTTTCTGATGTGGGCTCAAAACCTATCCGTGAGATCATGGAGAAGGATGTTTTCAGTATTGGTCCGGAAAGTTCAGTTGAAGATGCTTCCAGGTTAATGACAAAACATAAGGTCAACAGACTTCCTGTACTCGATGGCAGTGAACTTATAGGTATTATTACACGCGGAGATATTATCCGTGGTCTTGCAGGAATTTAAAGTGGTTTGAATGAAAGCTATAGATGGCGGAATATGTACTGTAAAAGGTGTTCGTTCTTACGGTATCAAACCGGGTAAGATGGGACTTGCGGTCATCGCTGCTGAGGGCAATGCTGCAGGTGTTTTCACAAGGAACAAAGTGATAGCTGCTCCTCTGATCGTGACGCGCGAGGTTCTCAGGAAGAACGGGAAACTTGCAGCGATAATAGCCAACAGTGGAAATGCAAATGCTTTCACTGGTGAGCAGGGTATGGCCGATGCTAGGGAGATGGCAGCTATCCTTGCCAGGAAACTTGGGGTTGACAGTGATCTTATTGGTGTGGCATCCACAGGTGTTATTGGACGTAAACTTGATGTTGGCTGGATAAATGACAACATCGATGAGGTTGTGGATTCGCTTTCCTCATCGCCTCAGGCTAACAGTAAGGCAGCACGTGCTATCATGACGACGGATACATTTCCTAAGATGGCAGCTGTTGAGCTGAGCTGTGGTGTCTGCATTGGAGGTATTGCCAAAGGGTCGGGGATGATCGAGCCTAACATGGGAACAATGCTCGGTTTCATCTATACGGATGCCGAGGTAGATAGTGATGTTCTTGACAGTTGCCTGAAAAAGGCTGTGGACAAGACCTTCAATATGGTAGTGGTGGATGGTGATACCAGTACCAATGATATGGTATTGCTTACTGCTACGGGCGCTTCAGAAGTAAGACCTGATCCCGAGGAGTTCCAGCAGGGCCTTGAGCATGTGCTCACTGACCTTGCAAAGCAGATCGCAAAAGATGGAGAAGGTGCTACAAGGCTGATAGAGGCAGATGTCAGGGGAGCAATTTCTGTGGAAGATGCCAGACTTGTTGCAAAAGCCATTGTGAGATCTCCTCTTGTGAAATCCGCAGTTTTCGGAAAAGATCCCAATTGGGGAAGGGTCGTGGCAGCAGCCGGCTACTCAGGCGCGGATGTGGATCAGAATAAGATCTCTCTTGCATTTTCCAATGGTTCGGATTCTGCAGTTCTGGTTGATAATGGCAAGATCATTTCAGAGGATAGTGAACTGCTGAACAGGCTGGCCTCTATCATGGGTAGCCCGGAGGTGATAATCAGGGTGGACCTTAATCTGGGAGAATCCTTTGCAACAGCATGGGGCTGTGACCTTACATATGATTATGTGAGGATCAATGCAGAATATACAACGTAAACATTAGGTACTGCTTTTCGTATCTGAAAGGTGATCTTATGGAAATTTGGGAGTGGGATTCAATTTATCATAAGTCCTATGAGGACATTCGTTCTTCTATTGGAAATGTCAGGGGGATATTTGTTGCATACAACAGCAATATCGATGCTAT
Source organism: Methanococcoides mangrovi (assembly GCF_052057775.1). GTDB lineage: Archaea > Halobacteriota > Methanosarcinia > Methanosarcinales > Methanosarcinaceae > Methanococcoides. The sequence continues at coordinate 954,497 of NZ_CP195121.1, forward strand.
CAAACACATAGGATCCGAGGATATTGAGCATCTGTTGATGAATGTGGATATCTCTGAGGTTAGGGAGAAGGTATTCGAGTATCCGCGCCAGATAGATTCTCCATCAGATCTTGTTGCAAGGCTCATCATCGCTATGCGTGACGGGAAGGCCGCCGAAGTGCCGACGAACACTACCGACATTCACGACTGGCTCACGGACCATCTGGTCTTTGATTCTGCAAGAATGGGCGGGCAGGCGGGCATAATCTCCAACCTGCTAGCATCCATGGGAATCGGGAAGGTCATTACCTATGTACCCTGGCTTTCTGAGGAGCAGGCAGAATACTTTGTTGATTCTGATAATCTGTTGTTCCCTGTTGTGGAGGATGAGGTACTTTTGCTCAAAAATCCTAAAGAGGCGTATGATCCTGAGAATAAGCCAAAGGTCAACTGGATCCTGGAATTCTCAAAGGGGATGGAGGTGAAGTTCGCAGGTGAGCACTTTATCATTCCAAGGGATAACCGCCTTATCATTTCTTCCCGGCCAAAGTGGATACGTATTGATATGGCCCCCGAGATCTACGAAAAGATACCCCAGTTGAAAGCGGACATTGACGGTGCCATACTGGCAGGCTACCAGATGATCAAGGAGGAGTATGAGGACGGTTCTACCTACATGGATTATGTTGACAAGGCCGTGAATGTCATCGAAGAACTCAAGGAGGGCAATCCTGACATCCGAATACATGTGGAATTTACCTCAATACAAAACAAGGTGATCAGGACGGCAATACTCAACCATATCGTCCGGAAGCATGTGCATTCCCTGGGACTTGACACCGTTGAGGTTGCCAATGCACTGAACGTCCTTGGTTTTGAGGAACTGGCCTATTCTGTCATCAATAAGGGTGAGAACGCTATCATTTCCCTTTACGAGGGTGCGGTGAAGCTCCTGAGAGATCTTGATCTTGAAAGGGTGCACATCCATTCCCTCGGTTTTTACATCTGTCTTGTATCGAAGGACTGCCCTGTATCCGTTGAGGACCACCGCAATGCCCTGTTGTTCGGATCAACAGTTGCAGCCGCAAAGGCATCCCTGGGTGAGATCCTTTCTTTGGAAAGTACGGAGTCAGGTCTTAAGGTTCCTGTGTCCGAGGAAGGTCACAGGGAACTTGAAAAGCTTGAGAAACACCTTGTAAGAAGTGGAATGTCCAGTATGGAAGATTTTGAGAACGGGTGCATATGCACTCCATGGTATGATGCGATCATTGTCCCGACAAAGGTGGTAAGTGAACCCGTTGCAACCGTAGGTATAGGAGATGCTATCTCAGCAACCTCTTTTGTTGGATTTCTTTCAAAGCTTAAGTGAGGGATTTCATGAAGGTCCTTTGTGGATACAATGTTAACATCGATGCTGTGTATCAGATGACGAAAGAGGAGATATCTGCTCTCATTCTCATGGTGGATAAGGGCGGACTTCGCGAGAAGCTATGTGATGCACCAGGTGAAGTAAGATCTCTTTCTGATCTTGTGGCAGGACTGGTGCTTTATATGCAAAAGGGTACAGGCGGGGAATGGTTCATTTATTCCGATGATGTTTTCAGTTTCCTGAAAGATCGCTATTATGAGAAGAGCGAGATCAGACTTGGAGGTAATATGGGAATAATGGCAAATGTCATGTCCCATATGGGTGCAGATGAGGTTGTCATGAACGCTGTTGGCGATATAGCTGGTATAAGACCGTTGATGTCCGGGGGTAACATTATCTTTGCAGGAGATTCTGTAACCTCCTCTTCATCAGCTTTCAAACCAACGTCCTCCACATCTTCAAAGGAGGTCATCCATTTTGTTTTTGATTTCAGTCGTGGAACAAAGTTCAATGTCCTGGGGACCGAGGTTATCGTGCCCAGGGAGAACCGATTCATTGCCTCCTACGATCCGATCAATACGGAACTTACTATCACCCCTGAATTCGAGGAATATGGCCTTGAGCATGTGACTGAGATGGATGGAGCCATTATTTCCGGTTTCAACCAGTTGCAGAGTTCCTATCCTGATGGCTCCGGATACATTGAGCGTTTTGAAAAGGCCCATTCACAAATTAAGGAATGGAAAGCACTTAATCCTGATATGCCGGTTCATGTTGAGCTGGGTCACTTCATGAGCATGGACATGGGAGTTTCCATCTTCTCCGGGCTTTCCGATACCGTGGACAGCATTGGTATGAATGAGGATGAACTGGTAATGCTAACTGAACTTCATGGCGTTCCTTCTGAGATGATCCGAAAAATGGATGCCTGTGCGATCACGGATGCCTGTGTCAGATGTGTTTCATCAACAGGCCTTAAGAAAATGGTCGTGCATACCCGTGATTTCATTATGAGCGTGTTCAGGGAAGGGTCCTCAACCCCAAACCGTGAGATCCGGAGTATGGATTTCGGTGTGAAATGTGCTGCAGCCTTTGCAGCATCAGGGAAGCTGCCTGAAAGATCACAGCTTGAAGGTTCAGTAAAGGGTCTGGGGAGGAGTAAAGAAGGGACCATTCAGTTGAATAGATTGAAGGATCTTGTTCATGGTGAAGGGTTTGAGGGAGGTTTATGCGGTGAATATAGGGGATTTTCGGTATGCATCCTGCCTACTATAATATGTGATAGTCCGCTATCAACAGTTGGACTTGGTGATACTGTGTCCTCATCAACTTTTTTGAGGTGGCTGGAACTTGGCAGTTGAGATCAATTTGATTGCTTTGGCCATTTGTATCTTATTCTCTTTGAAATTTGTAATGAAATTCATTTATTTTCAATGAGGGGGAAGAACTGGTAATATGATAGGTGTATCATCTTTTGCATTTTATGAACTTCCTCTTACAGAAGCACTGGAAAAAATAGAGCAGATGTCTGATTGTGCTGAAATCTTCTCAGAAGGAATGCATGACCTCTTTCGTGAGGGGAGAGAACTTGCATTTTCCTACGATCTGAAGTATACGGTCCATGCTCCGAGTACTGATCTGAACCTTTCCAGTCTTCGGGAACCCATCAGGCTTGCATCTCTCAGTGTTGTTAAACAGATGGCTGATATCTGCAATGACCTGGATTCCGATATCCTTGTAGTGCATCCCGGATATTTTTCATATCCTGTTGATATGGTGAATGCACAAAAGGCATTTGAAAAATCGGTTGCTGAACTTAGTGAGATCTCTGCGAATACGGGTGTTCGTATCTGTATTGAGAATATGCCAAAATGGGATTGTTTCATTTTCAGGGATCCGGGTATTGATCTTGGGGATAATGGATTTACATTTGATGTGGGTCATGCGAATACATCGGGCAATCTTAATGACTTTCTGGAATCAATGGGCGATTTAATTTCACACTTCCATCTACATGATAATCATGGCGATGTTGATGATCATTTTTTTATTGGGAACGGGAATATTGATTTCGTGTCATTTTCCGATTTTCTTAAGAAATGCAAAGCGATCAAAGTTATCGAAAATAAGTGTGAAGAGGATGTTCTCAGAAGTTTGAATGCTCTGAAAATGATGGGTGTTAAGTGAGATTTCCCGCTTTAGACAATATAATTCATTTGACTGTTAACAGCGTAACAACAGATTTATATATAAGCAAACCCCCTTTACAATTATGAGTCAGATAGATAATAAAGTATTCCATGCCCTTGGGAGCGATACACGTATCAGGATGCTTGAGCTTCTTGATGAAGGGGAACGCCACATATCTGAACTTGCAAGAGAACTGGATATTTCTGTACCGGTGGCTGCAAAACATGTTAAGATACTTGAAGAGGCTGACCTTGTTGAGCGGAAGATCTTCGGAAAGACCCATGTACTGAAGCCTAACAGGGAGAACATCTATCTTGCTATGAACGTTTTTGCACCTACGAAAACAATAGAAGTTGAAAAAGGCACAAGCCTGCTCGATGCTCTTCGTGGTGTTGCGGCTATCAAGGTCCAGAAGAAGGGTGACAGGGAAGTTATTGTTTCAACAGACGGCGATGAAGGGCTTTATGTTTATGAGATAAATGGTGAGTTCTCGGACAAATCCGTTCAGAACTGTATTATTGATGAGGATACAACAATAGAATGGAAGAAACTCGAACCTGTTACAAAGATCAAGCTTGACATACACGTCAAGAAATGATCAACTCTTTTTTTCTTGAGAATACTTTCACTCCGCTTGGCAGTTGATTATATAGATACGCTGCAATCTATCATCTGATGATCGCGGAAAGAAGGAACGAACCACATCTGACATTATCTGAGAGAATGCAATTGCTCTCCTCAGGAACTAAATATGACAGCTGCAACCAGAGTGCAGTATGTCATGCGTTCGGTCCCGATGGAAGATGCATACAGCTGTACAAGACATTGCTATCTAATTCCTGTGCAGGCGAATGTGCATATTGTCCTAACCGGTGTGAACGTGATACCATGAGGGCAACACTTGAACCTGAGGAGATCGCAAAGATCACCTGGTCCTTCTACAGAAGGAATGCTATCGAGGGTTTGTTCCTTTCTTCTGGAATTATGGGTGATGCTGAGCAGACTTCACAGAAACAACTGGAAGTTGTTGAGCTTTTGAGATGTCAGGGATTCAAAGGCTATATCAACATCCGTGTGATGCCAGGCACCCCTAAATATTTACTTGAACAGATAGCCGAACATGCCAATAAGTTCGGTGTCAATGCTGAAACAACCAATTCAGTGAACTACTCTGAGATATGCCCGAATTTCGATTACAAGAACGATGTTCTCCAGAGGTTGAAGTGGACAAAGGACCTCATACATGAAAAAAGGAAAGAATATGGGGGAATGGGCAGGCTTGTGGGAGCTAACGATACCCAGTTCGTAGTAGGGGCTGTGTCCGAATCAGATAAGGAGATCGTGAGGACAGTTGACAGGTTCATGGATAAATATGAGCTTAGGAGGCCCTATTTTATGAGCTTCGACCCTGTCCCTGATACTCCGCTGGAGGATGGAACTCCCTCTCCGAAATGGCGCGAACAGAGGTTGTATCAAATGTCTTTCCTGTTAAAAGATTACGGGCTGAGGGCAGATGATTTTGATGATGTCTATGATGAAGAAGGGTTCCTTGGAAATGCAGACCCGAAAGTGATGCTTGCCCAATCACAACCTGATCGTTTCCCTGTGGACGTTAATTCCGCAGATCTTCCTGAATTGCTTCTGGTTCCCGGTATCGGACCGATAAGCGCGAACAGGATCATGCATTCCCGTCCTATAGCTTCCGAACAGGAACTTGCCCGGATGGGCGTTGTTGTAACCCATGCCCGTCCCTACATATCAATAAATGGTTCCGGACAGTCTAACCTTTCATCTTTCCTGGGGGCATGTTCATGATAATAGCCTTTAAACCAACCGTAGATGGTGTTCTGCTTGCATGCTCCTGCTTAAAGGAATGCCCGGAAGCGGAGCTTACATTCGCAAAGAGCCTGGGGGAGCTTGATCGAAAACTTGGTTTTTCATTTTATGGGGAAGAAGTAAAGCGATTAGGTTTCACTCCCTGTGGTGGAATAGAAGGTCTTTCAAAAGAGATCTTTGGAAAAAGAAGGTCAAGAATGGCACGTTTCGATCCCGCGCCTATACGCTATCTGGACCTCCTTCTGAGGCACCGTGATTGTGATCCGGTCGAACTTGTGCATTTGGTGATCTCATGCAATGGAGACACCGATCAGCTTTATTCCGGCAAGAGTAAATTGGCAAAAAAGTACTACAATTATATGCGTGATGTATCGAGGGCCTATGAAAGACTATGCATGTTCGCACGACCAGAGTTCAAAGGCGGGATACTGACAGTTGAGATAGATTCTCCCCATGACATCGGGGAGCTGTTCTGCAGGTGGCTTTCAAGGAAGAACCCGGATGTTCCTGTTGCTGTGCTGGTGAGAACTATTGCATGGGTTGGAAACGGCGATCTCCTGGGACTTGACCGTTTTGCAAAGCTCACAGCAGCTTTCGTTGAGAGCTTAAGGACTCAATCAGGTACGGATGATGTTGATGAGCTATGGGATATCTATTATGATTCCCAGATGATCGATTCGCGCCGAAATATCGGTCTTGCGAAGAAAATGCAGCCAAAGAGCTCAGCTTCCATGAGCAGGATGGCAAAGAGGGACCGCTACAAGGTAGAAAGAGGTATAGCAAGCTGCAGGCTTGACAGTTTTGCATGATATACGGGCTGTAAGGTGAAATGATGGATGGGCTAAAGGATATCCCGCGTATAGGGGAGAAAATGGCAAAGAGGTTCGAGGAACACTTTGGTAGTGAAGATGCAGCTCTTGAAGCTATTCTGGGTGGGGATATTGCAGGTATCTCCGAAGTGGAAGGGGTTGGGCAGCGGTATGCTATTTCCCTGGTCCATGAAGTTCGGGCACAGTTCGAAGGGGTAACAATGAATGATTTCCTGAAGACAAAAGAGGGTATTGATATCTATGAGCGCCTTCTTGATATTATCAAGCAGTTCAGCCATACAAGCTACGCAAAGGACAAGCTCCATGTCTACATCCCGTATCCTGAAAGCAGGAGGGATAAGATCGAGGCGGTCCGCAGGGCCACAGCAGGATATATGGAAACTGCCTCCATCATGGGTGAGAATAAGGATCTGATATCACTGTTGTCGTGCATAAAGACCCTTGATCGTAAATATACTGTACCAAAGATACGTGACCGTGCGGTACTGACCACAGATAGCAAACAGTACGAGGCTGCAAAGGATGTCTATGGCGACCTGATGGATGTCCAGCTTGTGAAGGGTGCCGGGGAATTTGTTGACACTGCAAGAGGCTATTCTCATGTGGTGGCTGCAGATGAGAAGTGCATGCTGTTCGATCTTCCTGAGGACATTGATCCGGAGTTCATCCACGATATACGGAAGGTCGAGATGTGGAGCATGGTTCCTGAGTTAGAGATCGCATTTTTTGCAAAGAACCTCTCATCCCTTGAAAGCACCATTCTCATGACGCAGATGCTTCGTTCATCAGGTATCAGCTTTCTGGAAGAAATTGAGGGCGAGGATCTTGACGAACTAAAGAGAAGTCTTTCCCTGATCGACAGCAAAGGGGATGTAAGAGCAGGTTCAGATGATGCTATTGATCGACTTGTTCGAATATCCGAACATGTTGATGGTTGTGTATCTGCAGCAATATCGGCTGCAAACTCAGCACTTGACACCTGTCTTGAGCAAAGCAGGCTAACTCTTAGTGGCCAGGATATGCTGAAGGTCATGAATGGCAAGATGGAGATCAAGGACCTTCTTGAAAAGGAGCTATATCATTCCTATAACAATGTTGTGAAGGAAGCAAAGCAGAGGATAGCTGAAGAGCTTTGTCTTGAGAAGGCTGAGCTATTGCTTCTGGAATCATTTTTCCCGGATGAGATCTCCCATCCTCTGGAAGTACGATATGAACAGCTTTATTCTTTTAAGCAGCAGATATCCAACCAGATACAGAGGAAGAAGGTACAGCATAAACGAAATATTGCGAAGGCACTTTCCGGCTATCGCGATATTGTACAAAAGATGGTTCGTGAGGCATTGGATTTTGATGTTGGCTTTTCGATCGGCTGTTTTGCCCGGGAATTCGGGCTTCAGATGCCTGAGTTGATAGAAGGTTCCGGAATTGCCTTTGAGGAGGCCAGTAACCTTTTCATAAAAACAAGACACGGTTCGGTAGTACCTATTGATTATTCGGTTGGCAGGACAAGCCGTGATCCCGATGGGAACAATAGTCGTGTCATATTGTTGAGTGGTGTCAATTCCGGTGGTAAGACATCCATGCTTGAGCTAGTGGCACAATGCGTGATCCTAGCACATATGGGCTTCCCGACACCTGCAAAGTGTCTTGAGATCGGTCTGACGGAAGGTTTCTATTATTTCGGGAAATCAAAGGGAACGCTGGATGCAGGTGCATTCGAAACAACCCTTATTGATTTCTCAGTTGTTGCCAACAATTCGCCGAAGATCGTACTGGCAGATGAACTGGAATCGATCACCGAGCCAGGTGCTTCTGCAAAGATAATAGGTGGTATACTTGAGATGCTTTCAGAGAATAGCAATAGTATGTCCGTCTTCGTGTCCCACCTTGCAGAATTGATCCTTGAGAACGCGGACTGTCCCGTGCGGGTCGATGGAATTGAGGCAAGTGGACTGGATAGTGATCTCAATCTTGTCGTGGAGAGAACTCCGAGGTATAATTACGTGGCAAAAAGCACTCCGGAGCTCATTGTGGAAAGACTTTCCAGAAGGTCCGATGGTATCGAGCAGGAGTTCTACAACAGGTTAAAAGAAAAGTTCCGGTAAGCATCTGTTATTCAGGCTTACCTGGATATGTTATCTTGTGATCGAACTTAGAGCACGCCTTTTGTACTTTTGATCCCCTCGCCTTCGATCTTTACTGCACGGCGAAGTGCATAGGCAAAGGCCTTGAAAAGTGCCTCGATCTTGTGGTGGTCATTAAAGCCTGTAACAGTTGCGTGGAGGTTCATCCTTGCATTCTCTGTCAAAGATTCGAAGAAATGCCTGACCAGCTGTGTGTTCATCTCACCAACACGTGGTGATCCAAACTCAGCGTTCATCACAAGGTAGCTGCGGCCTCCAATGTCAAGGACTACATCTGCCAGGGCTTCATCCATGGGTATGCGTGCTTCACCGAACCTTGCGATGCCGTTCTTATCACCGACGGCCTGTGCAATTGCCTGTCCCAGGACGATGGCCGTATCCTCTATGAGGTGGTGCTCATCGACTATCAGATCGCCGGTCGCATCGATCACCAGATCAAAGCCTCCGTGTCTAGCAAAGGAATTGAGCATGTGGTCAAAGAAACCGATCCCGGTATCGATCTTTGCAGATCCTGTACCATCCAGGTCAAGTTCCATCCGAATGTCTGTTTCTTTCGTTTTTCGTTCGATCTTTGCATTTCTCATAGTGTTCCCCTTGCCGGTATGTACTTAAACTTCATCAGTGATGGTATTTATTGCTTCCGTCAATGTGAACTTTTTCTTGTAGAGGGCACTTCCTACTACAACGCCACTTGCTCCTGTGTTCTTCAGCGTGATGATATCATCCAGTGTTGTGACGCCCCCGGATGCGATGACAGGTATGGTCACAGCTTTGACAAGTTCTTCTGTGGGTCTGGGATCTACTCCGCTCAAAAGACCTTCTGTGTCGATATTGGTGAATAGTATGCTTCCTGCTCCCTTTTCTTCAAAGAGTGATCCCATCTCGACCGCTGTATGATCGGATTCTTTGGTCCATCCTTCAATGGATATCTTACCGTTCTTTGAATCCAGGGCAACATTGATGCGATCGCTTCCGAATTCACTGGAAAGCCTGCTGATAAGTTCGGGGTCCTTCAATGCTGCAGTGCTGAGTATGACCCTGTCAACACCGATCTCAAGGAGTGCTGCAGCATCCTCGAAGGAACGTATTCCTCCTCCTACCTGGATGTAGATGCCTTTAGGCTTGCATTCTTCCACGATGTTCCTGATGATGGGTGCATTTGTACGTGTTCCCTCTATTGCACCATCAAGGTCGATAAGGTGGAGTGTCTTCGCTCCCTGTGATACCCAGTCAAGGGCGACTTCCACAGGATCATCAAGGGATACCATCTCACTTCCCGGAACGCCCTGGACAAGCTGGACGCATTTACCTCCCTTCATGTCAACTGCAGGTATTACTTCAAAGCTCATTCTCATGACCTCTTCAGGGTACCAGTCTCTCAATAGGTACTACGAGTATATCGAATGCACCAGCGGCCTTGAGACGGCTGATGGTGGCAAATATCAGGTCTGCATCGACTACAGCATGCACTGCCACAATATCCTTTTTGGATTCCACTTTCATCACCGTCGGTCCTGCAAGACCGGGAAGTTCCTCTTTTACGTCATCGAGCTTGTCGGAAGGAACATTCATCATAAGATATCTCTTCTGCTTGGCATGAAGGACACTTTCAAGAGCTGTCTTTATGTGCTGGACCTTCTCTTCTGCTTCCATTGTCCTGTGGTTGGCAATGAGGTAGATGGATGATGTGAATACTTTCTCGATCACCTTAAGGTGGTTCATAGCCAGCGTGGTTCCGGAGCTTGAAATATCCACGATCGCATCGGCAATTCCAACGTGTGGGGTCATTTCACATGCACCGCTTACTTTCACGACGTCAATGTTGACTCCAAGTTCCTCAAAATACCTGGCTGTGATAACAGGGAACTCAGTTGCCACCCTCATTCCTTCGAGGTCCTTTGCGGATTTGATGTCAGAATCTTCCGGAACAGCGAGTACAAGGTCTGCACCTCCGTATTTCAGATCAAGCAGCATCTCTACATCAGAGTTTGTCTCTGATATGAGGTCAAGGCCGGTTATACCTACATCTGCGGCACCGTCCTGCACATATTCAGGGATGTCTGCAGCCCTTGCGAAAAGGAATGTGATCTCAGGGTCTGTGGTCTTTGCGAACAGTTTTCTGTTAGAGCCTCCGAGTACCGGGAGGCCTGCTTCTTTGAACAGCTCAACTGTGGGGTCGTGTAATCTTCCTTTGTTAGGTATTGCAATACGTATCATTTGAAGTCCTTCTGAAGAACAGAAATGTCTGTGTTATTTATGATCATTGAATTATCGAACTTTTTTGGGATTCATGTTCTCAAATACATTTATCCTTTATAAGTATTGCATGGATGATGGGAAGTTCATACCTTCAGTGATCGATCGATTGATTTTTTGGTTGCTTGCTTACTCGATTGATTGGTCGATCGAATGGGGGATCATCTATCAATTGACCAATCGTTTGATCTGCTGAATGTTCTTTCATTTTTGTGAGCCCTGTGTGTGCTTCATGTTATAACTATGGGTTATTAAATAAAACTCATGTAGTAACGATTTTATATAATTTATTCATCTTATAGGGTAATTTCAAAGACCATTTAATTTATAAGGATCCCAATCCTGTTCGTCTTAAACTTATTAAAAGAGGCTAAAAAATGATACGAAATATCAAAGTTGAACAACTTCACGAGACCCCCATCGAGAAGCAGGAGATCGAGCTTGTAGAAAGAAAAGGTATCGGTCACCCTGATAGTATCAGTGACGGTCTTGCAGAGGCTGTAAGCCGTGCCCTTTGTAAAGAGTACATCGACAAGTGCGGTACAGTTCTTCACCACAACACCGATGAGACCCAGATCGTTGCAGGCAGGTCCAATCCAGAGTTCGGTGGCGGAGAGGTCATCAAGCCTATCTACACTCTTCTTGTCGGAAGGGCTACCAAGACATTCGATGGAATGGAGATACCTGTCGAGGCAGTTGCTCTTGAAGCTGCACGTAACTATGTCAGGAACACTATCGTTGACATGGACATGGAACGCGACATGATCATCGACTGTAAGCTTGGAACCGGTTCATCCGATCTCAGGGATGTTTTCCACAGGGATCACGTTCCTATGGCAAACGACACATCATTTGGTGTGGGCCATGCTCCGTTCTCCGAACTTGAGCAGATCGTTTACAATACCGAGAGGCAGCTTCTTACAGATCTCAAAAAGAAGAGCATTCCAGGGATCGGTGAGGATATCAAGGTAATGGGTCTGAGGGACAACGACGATATTTCCCTGACCATCTGCTGTGGTATGGTAGGCAGGCACATCGATGACATGGACCACTACGTCAGTGCAAAGGAAGAGATGACCGAGTACGTTCTGGACCTTGCAAGCAAGTACACTGAGAGGAATGTCTATGCCCACATCAACACTGCAGATGACATTAAAGGTGGTTGCGATTGCGTTTTCCTTACCGTTACAGGTACCTCTGCGGAGATGGGTGATGATGGTTCAGTAGGACGTGGAAACCGTTCCAACGGTCTTATTACACCAAGCAGGCCAATGAGCATGGAAGCAACAAGTGGTAAGAACCCGATCAACCACATCGGCAAGATCTACAACCTCCTTTCAACACAGATGGCAAGGGATATTGTAAGTAAAGTTGATGAGCTCAGTGATGTTCATGTAAAACTGCTCTCACAGATCGGTCAGCCTATTGACCAGCCATTGGTCGCAAATGCCCAGATCATTCCTGAAGATGGTGCAAACTTCGCTAACGTAAGGTCTGAGGCAGAGGTCATTATCGATGACTGGCTTGAGAACATCACCAAGATCACTGACATGGTTATCAAAGGTGAGCTCACAACCTTCTGAGATCATACACTCTTTAACATGGGTAGCTTATGGGAAGACAATGTGGTCTTCCATGAGCGGGCAGTTGCCGGAACTTCGTATCGCAACTGCCATTTCTTTCTATTTTTGTCCCTACTTCCTTTCGATTTTGTATCTTTCACCTTTTTTCTGGCTTTTTCACTCAGATTCCCTTTACAATTTGCTCCAAAATTGCTCAGACGGCGAAAAGAATAAGTATTATTATGCATATGAAGGGGTTGCATCTCACGTTGGTGGGGTGTAAGGATGCTGTATTCAGCGGAGACCCGCCTTAACTCAGTGGTAGAGTGCGCGGCTGTAGTATGGTTCATGCGACTTGTCGCACATACCGCGCAGGCACCGCGATGTCCCCGGTTCGAGTCTGGGAGGCGGGACTAAACATCCTAAAACCTCAAAAGGTTTATATACCTGGATGAGTATTAGGGTGTGCTCACAGCAGCAATCACTCGCAATGTCCGAATAGTGTAGAGGCCTATCATGGAGCCCTGTCGAGGCTCCGACCCGGGTTCGAATCCCGGTTCGGGCGTATAATTTTACCGGCAAATTATGCCGGTAATAATTTTCTTATTCTAACAAAACATTATTGACTTTTAGCAAATATGCAAATTTCTAATCCCACTTACGCTTGTTTCCCAAAACGCATCTGGAAAGGGTTTTCTTCTTTAAATAGAAAACTTAATGTACAATGGGCATTTGATGGGTAACATTAATATATTGGTATAAAGTACGCGTACTTCCGACTGTATTATGAAAGTGATCTAATGGCATACAAAATAATAGAGAAACGTCAATTGGTGCCGAATGTGCACCTGATGAACATCGAGGCTCCTGATGTGGCTGCGGCTGCAAAGCCCGGTCAGTTCATTATTCTTCGTATTGATGAAGAGGGCGAAAGGATCCCTCTGACAATTGCAGATTATGATGCAGACAAGGGTTTTGTCACCATCATCTTCCAGGAGATGGGTAAGACGACGAAACAGCTTGCAAAGCTGGCTGCAGGTGATGATCTTCAGGATTTCGTGGGTCCTCTGGGCAAACCATCCGAGATCGAAAAGATCGGTACTGTATTGCTTGTGGGTGGAGGGATCGGCATTGCTCCTGTCTATCCTCAGGCCCGTGCATATCGTGAGATCGGTAACAAAGTGATCTCCATTATTGGTGCACGCAATGAGGAAATGCTCATCCTTGAAGATGAAATGAACTCTGTAAGTGATGAACTTCTTGTTGCAACAGATGATGGTTCCAAAGGTCACCACGGTTTTGTTACAGATCTTGTCAAACAGCTTCTCGACAGCGATGAAAAGATCGACAGGATCGTTGCCATTGGTCCTCCTATCATGATGCGCACAGTTGCCGGTGTCACTGAACCTTACGATGTTGAGACTATTGTAAGCCTCAATCCGATCATGGTGGATGGTACAGGTATGTGCGGCGGATGCCGTGTGAATGTTGGCGGCGAGACAAAGTTCGCATGTGTGGATGGTCCTGAGTTCAATGCAAAGGATGTGGACTTCAACCTCCTGATGAGCCGTCTGTCATTATATCGCAAAGAGGAAATGGACTCTCTTGAGAGCTACAACAAAGGCTGCGGAGATGAGTGCAAATGTCAGTAACACAGGAAATGCCTGAACAGCCTGCTGAAGAACGTATCCACAACTTCGAAGAGGTTGCACTGGGTTACTCTGAAGAGCAGGCTATCCTTGAAGCAAAGCGTTGCCTTGAATGCAAGAATCCAAAATGTGTGGAAGGCTGCCCTGTGAATATCAATATTCCTGGCTTTGTCTCCAAAATGAAAGAGGGTAATTTCGAAGAAGCTATCGCTGTGATCAAGGAAACCAACACCCTTCCTGCAGTGTGCGGCCGTGTCTGCCCTCAGGAAGAACAGTGCGAGAAACTTTGTGTCCTTGGAAAGAAGAACGACCCGATCTCCATCGGTCGTCTTGAAAGATTCTGTGCGGACCGCGAACGTGAGGCTGGTGTCAAGGACCCTGTTGTTGCCGAACCAACCGGCAAGAAAGTGGCTATCGTAGGTACCGGTCCTGCGGGACTTACAGCAGCATCAGATCTTGCAAAGGCAGGTCACTCAGTAACAATGTTCGAGGCATTGCATGAAGCAGGCGGAGTATTGATCTACGGTATCCCTGAGTTCAGGCTTCCAAAGGCTATCGTGAAAGAAGAGGTAGACTACATCATGAAGCTGGGTGCAGATCTTAAGGTGGACTATGTTATTGGCCGTATAAAGACCCTTGACCAGCTTGAGGATGATTTCGATGCGGTTTTCCTCGGAACCGGTGCAGGTCTTCCTAAGTTCATGGGGATCGAGGGTGAGAACCTGAATGGTGTCTACTCCGCAAATGAGTTCCTTACACGTGTCAACTTGATGAAGGCATACCGTTTCCCTGAATATGACACTCCGATCAAGAGGGGAAGCCATGTCATCGTAGTAGGTGGCGGTAATGTTGCAATGGATGCAGCACGCAGTGCATTAAGGCTTGGTGCAGATGAGGTAAGCATCGTCTACAGACGTAGCGACGAAGAGCTTCCTGCAAGACGCGAAGAGATCGAGCATGCAAAGGAAGAGGGCATCGTATTCCGTCTCCTGACCAATCCTGTACGCATCCTTGAAGGCGAGAACATGACCGTCAACGGTGTGGAGTGCATTAAGATGGAACTTGGAGAACCTGATGAGTCAGGCCGCAGACGACCTGTGGAAGTTAAAGGTTCCGAGCACGTTATCGATGCTGAAATTGTCATCATGGCTATCGGTACTTCACCTAACCCTATCATCTTCGAGGGTTCAAAAGGCCTTGAGGTCACACCATGGGGCACCATTGTGGTGAACGAGACAGGCATGACATCAATTGATGGTGTTTGTGCAGGTGGGGATGCTGTGACAGGTGCGGCTACAGTGATCAGTGCAATGGGTGCAGGAAAACTGGCTGCAAAGACCATCAACGATTACCTTTCAAAATAAAGTCAATCTATAGCAGGTCATAAGGGCCTGCGATCTCTTTTTTATTTCTGTTATCTCTTGTTACACTCACTTTATGTGTTTCATGGAAGTATTTATGAACACCAATCCCCATTTCATGTCAATGCACTTAAAAAAGGCCAATTCACAAATGCATAAGGTTACTTCTAACAAAAGCAAGAATAGCTCTCGGGAAAATAAGAGATCTTTCAGGAAATCCTTCCCTGAAAAACATCCTGTCCTTTTCTGGTGCAGTGAATGTAATGCACCTCTTATCAAGCCGGAATGTGGCTCATGTGGAGGGGAAGTGCTTGAAGTGAAACTTTCGGGTACAGGTGACATCCGTTTCTGTTCACCCTATGAGCGTGACGTGCTTGGTGAATTGCTTCTATCCGAGTATGGCTGTGATCCTATCGGACAGCATATGGTCCTTTTGAACAAGATACCCGGTGATGATAAGACTGACGAAGTCATCGTTGACGGGTTTAATGTTGGTGTATTGTTCTATGACATGCATACGATGGGCGATCGGTTCGAGCCATCTGCAATGGGTGCACAGTTGATCCATTCACTTTCCGATAGAAAGACCGTTGTCCTGGGGAAGGCAGGTTTGCATCTTAGTGGCAAGAAGATCAGGGCAGATGCCCTTGAGAGCTTCAGTGATGATATCAAAAAAGGTGACTTTTTGATCGTGGTCTCCGGCAATCTTGTCGGGTCGGGTGTCGCCCTGTGTGACAGTGCTGAAATGGACCTCATCGAGGGTCCGGTTGTAAGGGTTCGGAAGATCATGAGCGATACAATGGTTCTAAGTCCGAAAGTCCCTTCGATGGCTGATGTTGTAAACGCCAACCTGCCTCATCTCAGGCAGCTTGGTAAGAATGCGATGAACACCATCAAGGGCATTGCGAACCAGAAAGAATTCCGCGATCTCCCTGTACACGTATCTTTCAGCGGGGGGAAGGACAGTCTTGTGGTCCTTGACCTGACATTGAGCGCCCTTAAGAACAGGGATGTAAGCGCCTTTTTCCTGAACACCGGGATCGAGTTCCCGGAAACTGTGGATTTTGTGCATGAATATTGTGAAAAACGTGGCATTGAGCTTATCGAGGCAAAGGCAGGAAATGCCTTCTGGGACAATGTTGAAAGCTTCGGTCCTCCTGCAAAGGATTTCCGCTGGTGCTGCAAGGTCTGCAAACTTGCTCCTGCGGGGGACGTGATCGACAACTGCACTAAAGAAGGCGGGGTTTGCCTGACCATCGACGGGAAGCGCAGGTATGAGTCCTTTTCCAGGGCCAACATTGCGGCAAGTGAGAAGAACCCATTTGTTCCCGACCAGTTGAACATATTCCCGATACGGGACTGGCGTGCCATTGAGGTGTGGCTTTACATACACTGGCGCGGGCTGGATTACAATCCTTTGTATGACCGTGGGTTTGAGCGCGTTGGTTGCTACCTGTGCCCTGCAGAACTCTCCGCAGAGTATGAGGGGTTGCGTGAGATCCATCCGGATATGTATGAAAGGTGGAATGACTATTTGCTGAAGTGGGCACGGTCCCGTGGTCTTTCGGCTGAGTATGTAAAGCATGGGCTATGGCGCTGGAAGGAACTTCCTCCAAAGATGGTGATACTTGCCAATGAGCTTGGGATCGATACCGAGCATGTTCGCGCCGATGAGGATTTCTCCATAGTCCTCACCTCAGGGTTCTCCCCCTGCAGGGAGGGCGGCTATACTGTCGAGGCGAACGTCAGCGGTGTGCTTTTAACCGAAGCTGCTGCCGTCATGAACATACTGGGTACAACTGTCTTCTCAGAGGACCTTGGCATGTTGCTTCTCAGGATGGGGAACGATTCTGTGAAATTCTTCTCATCGGGCAGTCTCAAGGTAACTGCAGGATCGGAAGATGTTGCCCGCAAAGTCCTCAGGATGGTCGCAGAACAGCTGATACGCATCAACAAGTGTACTGAATGTGGCATCTGCCTGAAGATCTGTCCTGTGAATGCGATAACTCTGGGATCTGAAAAAGGGAAGTTGTACATAAACGATGATTGCATTCGTTGTGGTAAATGTACTGAAGCATGTGTCGTCATGAAATATTCGGACCGGCTTCTTTCCGATATACTGGATCTGGGAGGTAAGGTTACGGGTGCAATCTCTTTTGAGTGAATTATTAATAGTGTGTTGAAGTTATATTATATGTCTACTAATATTATTATTCGTTAAATTTACTGTATGTGTGTTCGATGGTCACGGATATATCTAATGAGCTGTCCCGGCAGATAGGTTCCAGATGGAAGGTTCTCGTAATCGTAGCCTTAGTCATACTTTTCTCCATATTTGTTTACATTTTACTGCCGCTTGCTGATGGTATTATGCTTGGCCTTGTTTTCGCATACATAGCAAGGCCGATCTATACGTTCTTACAAAAGAAACGTCATGTAGGTGCATTCATTGCCACGATGTTCATTGTAGCACCTATTATTCTGATCCTCGGAATGGGTATTATTGAGATCGCCAACCAGATCGTCTGGATTACTGAGAACCAGACCGTTGTGATCAGTAATCTGTTCGATTTCATACGCAACCTGAACATTCCTCATGAATACTATGCGCAGATACAGCAGACAATATGGGATTCATCCCTTTCGATCCTGCCTCTGCTTGGTAACCTTGTATTCGTTTCCTATGCTCGCGGGATAGCGATGTTCGTGATAAATCTAATGATAGCTGTCTTTGTATGCTATTTCCTTCTTGCAGATGGTGATTCCCTTTATCATGCATTTCTAAGGGTCGTTCCTGATGGAAATAAGTCTGTTGTCAAAAGGTACATCTACCACATGGATGTGATACTTGGTGGTGTTTTCATTGGTAATGCCTATGCGGCACTTTCAGTAAGTACTCTTTCTGTTATCGTGTTCTATGCCTTTGGTCTCTCACATGTGCTTGCTCTGGCCACACTCATATTCATTGCATCTGCAATACCCATGTTTGCTGGTTACATGGTACTGGTGGTCCTTTCCATCATACGCTATCTCAATCTTGGACTTGAGAGCGCTGTGATCTTCTTTGTTGTATGCTCGATCATCATCTATGTGCCACCTGAGCTTTTCCTGCGCCCCTACCTTGCAAGCGTAAAGTCGCATATCCATCCGTTCCTTATATTCCTTGCATTCCTTGGTGGTGCTTTTGTCGGTGGTATCGCCGGCTTCTTTGCAGCACCGATACTCCTGGGCTCCATAATAGCAGCCTATAAGGTGTATGTGGAGTGTCTTGACAAAGCTGAGGCTGAACAGGCGGAAGCGGGACTAATTGCAGAAGAATAAGTTCTTTTTATCAGTCCATTCCTATTTCTCAAATGTTTACTTGAAAAAGGTTAATAAGGATTGGTTTAATTAAAGCACAGGATTATTTAACCGGTGAGATCATGCAGTTATTACTTATCCATTCTGATTATATTGAATATGAGGTAAAAAAGAGTACCCCTGTTGCTGAAAAGATTGAGGATTCCTTCAAGAAGGGGCGCCTTGAGGAAGCACTTACGGCTTTCATGGCCGTTGAGAGCTTTGATGAGGCTGACCCGCAGCAGGTGATAGATAGGGCAGTAGCAGAGATCGAGAAGGTCGCTACTCAGGTGAAGGCAGAGAGTGTGATGCTGTATCCTTATGCACACTTAAGTTCTGACCTTTCATCTCCCAAGGTCGCTGTAGCCGTTCTCAAGAGCATCGAGAAGGAACTTACTGGCAAGTACAATGTCATGAGGGCACCTTTTGGCTGGTACAAGGCGTTCAGCATCAGCTGTAAGGGTCACCCGCTCTCCGAGCTTTCACGTACCATCAGGCCGGACGAGTCTGCTGCCTGTGGCGAGGCAATGGTGGTCAAAGAGGAGAAGGAAGAGGTTGTTTCCGAAGCACTGAAAGCAGAGGACACTGCAAAGTCCTACTGGCGCATTCTGACCCCCGATGGCGAGCTTCATGATGCTGAAGGCTTTGATTTTACCGGGTATGACAACCTGAAGAAGTTCGTTGATTATGAGCTCACCAAGAACAGGAACATTGACAAGGCACCACCACATGTGGAACTGATGCGCAGGCTTGAGATCGCAGATTATGAGCCCGGTTCCGATTCCGGTAACATGCGTTACTATCCTAAGGGAAGGCTGATGAAGTCACTTCTCGAGAACTTCGTTATTGATGAATCTACAAAGATGGGTGCAATGGAGGTAGAGACACCTCTGATGTATGATATGAACCACCCTACCCTGAAGAAGTATCTTGACAGGTTCCCTGCACGTCAGTACTCCATCGAGTCAGACAAGCGCCATATGTTCCTCAGGTTCGCTGCCTGCTTCGGCCAGTTCCTGATGAACCACGACATGACAATCTCATACAGGCATCTCCCGCTCAAGATGATCGAGCTTACCAGGTACAGTTTCAGGAAGGAACAGCGCGGTGAGCTTGTGGGTCTCAGGAGACTGCGTGCTTTCACAATGCCTGATATGCACACTCTTTGTCCTGATATGGAAGGCTCTGTTGCCCAGTTTGGTGAACAGTACAGCATGTGTATCGATACCCTGAGCAAGATCGGTATCGATGTTAGTGACTTTGAGGTTGCCATACGCTTCACACGTGACTTCTACGAGAGCAACACCGACTTCATCACAGACCTTGCAAGAAAGGTCAACAAACCTGTCCTTGTGGAGATGTGGGATACAAGGTTCTTTTACTTCGTCCTTAAGTTCGAGTTCAACTTCGTGGATGCCATCGCAAAGGCCAGTGCATTGTCCACTGTGCAGATCGATGTGGAGAATGCTGAGCGCTATGACATCAATTACATTGATTCTGATGGTGAAGCAAAGCGTCCTGTCGTCCTTCACTGCTCTCCGAGCGGAGCTATTGAGAGGTGTATCTATGCCCTTCTAGAAAAGGCAGCAATGGATGCAGAGGCCGGCAAGGTTCCGAACCTCCCTGTATGGCTGTCCCCTACTCAGGTCCGTGTGATCCCTATTGCCGAGAGGCATATGGAGTTTGCCAACAAGGTTGCAGATGCCCTTCATTGCCGTGTGGACATTGATGACCGCGAGGAGACAATCGGCAAGAAAATCCGTGAGGCAGGTCGTGAATGGATCCCGTATGTGGCAGTTATCGGTGATTCGGAGGTTGAAAGCGGTAAGGTCAACGTGACCATTCGTGCTGAATCCGAT
The DNA here is from genome assembly GCF_052057775.1 of Methanococcoides mangrovi. GTDB lineage: Archaea > Halobacteriota > Methanosarcinia > Methanosarcinales > Methanosarcinaceae > Methanococcoides. The sequence continues at coordinate 974,871 of NZ_CP195121.1, forward strand.
CCAAAGAAGCCAATGAAGGTGGAAATGACTGCAGAGGAGCTTAATGAGCGTGTCCTCTCTGAGATCGGCGATATGCCATACCGCAGCTTACCTCTTGCAAAGTTACTTTCAATGAGGCCAAAGTTCCTTTGAACAGGTAACTTAATAGATATCCAAAGTGTGCTCATGTCCGGGAATAATGATATTGCCTGTGCGGAGATATATGTCTCCGGCAGGGTCCAGGGTGTATACTTCAGGGCATTCACCCTTAAGGTAGCTGCAAGGCTTGGTCTGGTCGGCTACGCCCAGAATCTCCCGGACGGGCGCGTGAAGGTCATTGCACAGGGGGAAAAGTCTCTCATATTGGAGTTGGTGGATAACCTGCGAATAGGGCCTGAACTTTCCAGTGTTGAGGATCTTGACATTAACTGGTCAGCTCCTTTTGATGAGCTCACCGAATTCTTTATCAAAAGATGAATGTTTTGTAATGTTTGTCCATAGTTCCCTCTATGGTTTTAACTATATTCGGAACTTTTTTACTTTTTGATCATGTGACTTAGTGCTTGATCCGTCTTGCCGCTTTCAGTATCCTGTCTCTTCAAAGATCTCGTATTCTGTCTCAGCAAGTTTCTTCTCTATTTCTTCGATGTCAAGTACCTCTTTTAGTTCTGCCAGGCAATCCATGCAAATATGGGTGTGTCCGACGATGCGGCCTTCAGCAACCTCCTTTCCATATTCGCCTTCCACTCCTGCTTCTGCACAAATCTTCCCACAAAAAATGCAACCCATTTATACCACTCCTTGATGGATCTATTGCCCCCTCCATCTGTATAAAGTTTAATTAATGTCCATATATAACATTGTCGATGTGTGATTGTTGTTGTTTATTGTCGTGGGATGATTATTTACTCTTGAGTTCCAATATCCTGTTTTGATGTCAGAACATGAGCAGAATGAGAACTTGTCTGTGAAAAGATCTGAGCTGAAAGCACCTTTTTTTGTATATCAAAAAAAGCTTGAAATGATGGAGGATCTCCTTAATGAACTTCATGAATGTTCAAATAAAGGTGATATTATTGTTGTTGAAGGGAAGAGGGATGTAATCTCCCTGAGAAAATTAGGTTTCCATGGGGATATTGAGCTTGCAACCCATCGTCCTCTTACGGAGCTTACCTCTAAGATCGTTGATAGTGGTAAAAAAGCGATAATTCTGACAGACTGGGATCGGCGTGGTGACATTCTGGCTTCAAAGATCTCAGAAGACCTCAGGTACTTTGATGTCGATGTTGATGTGTATGTCCGTGAACGTTTAAGTTCTATGGTAAAAAAAGAGATCAAAGATGTGGAGAGCCTTTATTCCTATGTTGTTAAACTTAGGAAGCTCGCAAGTGATCCACATCAGGCGGTATAAGCGGATTGTTCTGAAATGCTGAATGCAGGGTCTATGGAGGTTGTTCTTCCACATTTTTTACAATAGTACATGGCGTTATCGCCAATACGCATTATCTTCAGGTCCACATCACACATGTGACACTTCAGGACTGTATCCAACATTTTACCTCACTCCAGAATTGTAATGGAGTCAAGCCTTGCAGTTCCTGCCTCTGTCCAGTATTTACAGACATTGCAAACCTGTATGTTATCCCCTTTCAATTCAAGTCTTGAGCTACATTTTGGACACTTATTTAATGTTTTCATTTTACGTCTTCCCCTTTCTGAATATCTATCTCACAGAGGGAACATGGCCTACGATGATATGCATAAGTGTGTCTTGAGTTTCCCACTCCCCAAACACGCCCATATTCCCTCTGCTGTCGTTATTGAAACGACGCCCCCCCGTATCCTGACGGGACAGTAAACCTATATAAATAACTCATTAATATTTATATTTTTCTATGGAATGGTCTTTTTGGGTTCTTTTGCCTTTACCCAATAGCTTAAAAAAGATGTATGAATACTATGCACCATGTATGATGTGGTTATTGTGAGGTATGGTGAACTGGCCCTTAAGAGCCAGGGTGTCAGGAACCTTTATGAAAGGATACTGGTCCGTAACCTTGAAGCCATGCTGAAGCAGGAAAACGTTTCTTTCTCCAGGGTTTACAGGGAATGGGGACGAATTTTCATAGAATCTGATGATCCGAACGCTGCAAAGGCAGCTGCAGATGTTTTTGGAGTAGTGTCCGCTTCTTCTGCAATTAAGGTGGAAGCTGATGTTGCTGCTGCTGCAAAGGTATGTGCTGACATCGGTGCTGATATTGTCAAAGATGGAGAAACCTTTGGTATCCGTGCACGTCGCTCGGGTAAACACGGTTTGTCTTCCACAGACATTGGCCGCCTCTGTGGAGATGCAGTATGGAATCGTCTTGAATCCCTTGGAAGGACTCCGAAGGTTGATCTTTCTGATCCTGATCATGAGATATCCGTGGAGATGAGGCAGAACAGGGCTTATGTTTTCACCGATATCGTGAAAGGTGTAGGTGGATTGCCTCTTGGAACTCAGGGCAAGATGGTCGTCCTGATGTCCGGTGGAATCGATTCTCCGGTGGCAGCCTGGCTTATGATGAGGAGAGGTGTGAAGATAATACCTGTCTATGCCAACAATTCTCCGTTCTCTGATGACAGAGCACGTGAAAGGGCAATTAAATGTGTGGAAGTATTGCAGAGGTGGTCCCCTGCAGATCCTATCAAGATGTATGATGTTCCACACGGGGCTAATCTTGATTCATTCAGAAATCTCTGTAATGAGAAGAACACTTGCCTTCTCTGTAAACGTACTATGTATCGCATGGCATATGAGATCATGAAAAAGGAAGGTGCTGACGGCATAATCACCGGCTCATCCATTGGTCAGGTTGCTTCTCAGACGGCTCCTAATATGCATGCTGAGATCTACGGGCTTGGTATACCTCTCTATCATCCGTTGATAGGACTTGACAAGACCGAGATCATTGATTTCGCAAGGCGCATAGGTACCTATGAAGTATCCATTTTGCCAACTTCCGGATGTGGTGCGGTTCCTGAGCATCCTGAGATCAATGCAAGTTTTGATCTGATAGTCAGGGAAGAGGAAAAGCTTGACATTGAAGATATGGTAAAAGAAGCTGTTGCGAACGCAAAGTCCTTCTTTGTAAAAGATAATTGATCAGTTTGAGTGATGGGCTTTGTTCTTTCACTCATTGATCTGTTCCTTCTATTATTTTTTATTTTTCATAGTGTTTACATAAGTGCATAATCTCTTTTCATCCTACATAGGGACGTCAAAAATAACTTGTAAGAACAGGATTACTCTCTATTTCTGAGGTGGACTCGGCGGGATTTGAACCCGCGGCCTTTACGTTGCGAACGTAACGATCTCCCCCTGATCTACGAGCCCGCTATAATGATGTGAACTAAAAAGAAAGAAAAGAAAAAAGAAAAAGTTCCTGTGCGATTATACAGGTCTGCCCAGATCGGTAACCTGTACGCTCTCTACACCGGAAACTGCTGCAAAAGCCTCTTCAACAGATTCGGTGCCGCCCTCAAGGTCGCCTACAAGGACTACTACCTTGAGTGCTTTAAGGCCGAATGCAACAGGCTCTACCTCTGATCCGTAGATAGATGCGCCTTCAGGCAATGCTGCTTCGAGCTTGCTCTTCAGGTCTTCAAGATCTGTGTCTACGCCCTCTGGCATAATTTTCATTGTTGCTGCTACTTCTCCCATGTTCATCCCTCATGGTCCTACAAAGCCGCATTTAGGGCACTTGTAAGGGTTGCTCTGTTGTCTGCACTTGGTACATCTTCCGAGCTCGGTGTCACATGACGGGCAAGGGAATCTTGTGAATCCCGTCTCGACAAGGCGAACTCCACATGATGTGCATTGTTCAACTTTTGCCATTGTAATTCTCCTTTTAATTCTATAAACGTGTATAATGCTTGAACGAAACGCTTCGTGTCGCGATAAGCTATAACGGTTTCAGTACATACTCGGTATATAATTTAAATATTCCCCTTGATGTATGTTCCCTTCACAACCTTTCTTTCGATAGCGGCAACGACCCTTTCCGGGTAATTTCCGTTTATGATGGTACAGTCCATGCAATAGCAGGCCAATATTTTCGGTAATATTCGGTCGGCGCAGGTCTCTCCCATGCTTTCGAGTTCGTTAGCAGTGATCTCCTCTATCAGTTCATCTCTTTCCAGAACGCCATCGACATCTGTGGCTTTGATGAACATTGCTCCTGTTCGCCGTGCCACCCATGCTGCAATGGTGTCTGATGTCACATCCCATGAATGTTCCAGTTCATCAGTATCCTTGAGCATCTTGTAAGGAAGCAGAATGGAGACTCCCTTTGGTATATGGTCCGTATCATCTATCAAAGGTATGCCGGTCATGTCATTAAGCATGTATGCATATTGTTCCATTGATGCTATTGCCATCCAGTGGGATGCATCATCAGTCAGTGAATATTTTCGGCTGGCTTCCCTGATCGAATTGGCAAAGATGCCTCCGCCAGGTACTACCAGTATCTTAACATCGTTTTCTCTGTCTCCAAAGTGTGAATCGACTTCTTTTAGCAGATTTTCGGCTTGCTCTATCAGGCTGCCGCCTAGCTTGAGGACTACTTTCATTCCTTAATGGTCCGTATGTCTTAATTCATGTTCTCGCTTTCAAGCAGCTTTGCTGCAGCATAAGCAGGGAAGACCTTTGAGATCTCGGCTCCCCACTTGTCGGATGCAGAGAAGCAATCAAGACCAAGGCGCATTGCAGCTTCTTCGATCATGAACTCTCCCAGTCCGGCTGAAACTATAATGTCAAGGCCGTTCTTCTCTGCAACAGTGGATATCGCTTCACCTAGCATTGATATCTGTGTTTCCTTCGCATCTTTTGCTATCTTGAGGATATCTTCTTCGGAGATCTCTGCAAGGTCGGCACACACTACGCGTGCAAGCCTTCTCATACAATCGATCCTGTCCTTGCCTGCGCCATCTGCGGTCTCGCATGTGAACAGTTCGCTGTTGATATCTCCAAGAAGCATGTATGCGTCTGCAGTTGTTGCGAAAAGCTCGGATGATACTCTGCATGTTCCTTCTTCCAGTTCTACTGTCTTTAGCAGGGCTGCAAGGTTTGTGCGCAGGGTTCCTGCATAGACCAGCTCACTTCGAAGCAGCCTGGAGAAATCGGTGTGCCCTGCCAGATGATTTCCGTCCTTGATGGGGATTATATCACTGGTGGTGCTTCCCACATCCACAAAGATACAATCGCCTACCTCTTTTCCAATAAGGCGTGCAGATGCGGCCCAGTTAGCAGCGGCAAGGTCTCTCGTCTTAAGGGTGCTGTCCTGGAAATATCCGGTGTTGTTCACGTATTTGATCTCACAGTCAAAAGCGTTATTTACAGCGTCCATAATGAAGCTGATCCCCTCGTCCTTGTCAGCAAAGCAGTCCGCGAGTTCTCCTGTCATCACAACGGCCAGTCCGTCCGGATCAAGCCTTTCTGCAAGTTCCTTAAGGGCCGATGGGAGTGTTGTGTCCTTCCATAAAGGGATGTAGAGGAGTTCCTTGATCTCCTCATCAGATGAAGCAACTTTTGTATTGGCTCCGCCAATATCTATTCCAATATATCTCATATCAGTTCCTCTTTGGTGAATGAGTAATTTCCTGTAATACTGACCTGCGGAAGTTCTTCCCCGAGTGCGTTTGCGATAAGAAGTTCCGCTATTTCCCTGTCCATTATCTTTGTGATCCCCACAAGGGAAGTTGTTGGTCTCGGGTTGACATCGATCACATATGGCCTGTCTCCCAGTACGATGTCAACTCCTGTATAACCATTGCATTCAAGCACACGGGTAGCTTCGATTGCTGTTTCGTAGAGCTCCTGCTTACGTTCGGTGAGGTATGGTGTTGTACATCCGCAGTAATCCACGGCAGAGGTGTCTTTGTCAGGATGGATCTCTATAAGCTGCTTGTTCACTGTTAAAGGCATTGTTTCCTTTCCGCAGATGAGGCTGACACTGAGGTGTTCACCGTCAATATACTCGGTTGCTATCTGTCCTTCCTCCAATTCAGGTTTGTGGGACACAAAAGTATCCTCGGATGCACATCCGAATCTTGGTTTTACTACCCAGCACCTGTCATCGGGAAGGTTCTGCTCCGGAGAGAATGTTTTCGGGACCGCAACTGATGTGTTCTCCAGTTTTCTTGTGCATTCGAGTTTATCCGAGCAAATGGCTACACAACTGGAGTTGCAGCCCATATTAAGTGTATTTTTATCTATTATTGCTGTGATCTCGGCCAGCAGTTCTTCCGGTGCTATTACAAGGGCAGCATCGCAGTCCTGGCTTTGCACATCAAGGACCTTTTTGATGTCCTCCTCACTCGAAGTGACCGGCTTGCCATTTTCTATTACGGGGCCTGATGATGTGTATATTACTTCATGTCCAAGTTTTGAGAAGCTGGATGCCAGCGTGTGTAGCATGGCTTTGCCTTCCAGCAGGTAGGTCCCACCCATGCCGGTGCTGACTGCGTATTCAGAAAGAAGTATTTTCATGTAAGGTGAGATTCTATCATCTTATTTGTTATTTACTGTGGATCACTTTTGGATCTTCTATTCTGTCCGATATGCATGCAAAACAATTATTATTTATATAAGCAATACAAATTACAACTCGAGGGATATATAGGTGAATGCGGAATTTTCAGATAATCCATTTTTGCAGGCACTTGCAGTTTCAGGTACAATGTCCATTTTTATGATCGGCATGGCGATCGGGGTCATGAACATCATTTCTACCCGCATAAGTCCAATGCCTTCTTACATGATACTACTAATCTTCGCTGTGATATTCATAGTGGGTTCTGTCTTCTTTGAGAAGCGGGGGGCCGATCAGATAGGTGCTCTCATTGGCGGATGTGTTGTATCGCTTGCATCTACCATCTCTATCTTTTCTTTCTTTGGTGGCGTTGATTTTGTCCTCAATGGCGGACTTACTGAATTGGGGCCGGACCGCTTGATATCGGCACTTGCTATATGCATGATAGCCAGCATGTTGCTTGTAAAATTGCTTTCATATAAGATGCAGGCAGAATATGCCTGATCCTGCTTGATCAAAGACGGTTGTTGGTGTCTGTTTTTGATCTTTTTCTTTTTAGTCTGATCTTTTGGCAAAACAAAAAAGTATTTATAGAACTACAAACAATCACATGCTGTTGTATTATACCGCTGATAAATTATGGCGGAGTCGTGATCAATGACAGGTAAATCTGGAAAGAAATGTAAATCTAAAGAAGAGAAGGATTCGTGCACTTGCTGTGGCGGTGATGATGTGTCAGAGAACGTGACCGTTGAAAATCCCGAAGCCACTTCTGCGGATTCCGAGATCCTGGGGCTTAAAGAACAACTGGTTCGCCAGCGTGCGGAGTTCGAGAACTTCAGGAAGCGAAGCATACGTGAAAAAGAAGAGTTCCGAAAGTTCGCTCTTGAGAATCTGATGGTTGATATGCTCGAGGTATATGACAACTTTGAGCGTGCACTTGAATCTGCTAGAAAGACAGATGATGTGAAGTCGGTTATCGAAGGTGTTGAGATGGTCTTCAGGCAGTTCGTATCTATCCTTGAAAAGGAAGGCCTGAAAAAGATCGATTGTGCTGGAAAGGAATTCGATCCACATCTTCATGAGGCAATGATGCACGTCCAGACAACGGTACATCCTGACCAACATGTTGTTGATGTATGCAAGCCTGGTTATGAGCTCAACTCAAAGGTCATACGTCATGCGATGGTAACGGTTGCCGATAATCCGGATGAGAACTGACAATTGATATTTAGGGAACGTATCCTGAACAATATTGTAAAGAAGACGAAATTATTGTTAATTACTTAATAATCGAAGACAAGTGAGGTATTATCATGGGAAAGATACTAGGTATTGATCTTGGAACTACTAATTCATGTATGGCTGTCATCGAAGGTGGAAAACCTACTGTTGTCCCTAACGCAGAAGGTGGAAGGACAACTCCTTCGGTAGTTGGTTTTTCCAAGAAGGGAGAAAAGCTGGTAGGTCAGGTCGCAAAAAGACAGATGATCGCCAACCCTGATAACAGTGTAAGCTCCATCAAGCGTCACATCGGTGAAGGCGACTACAAGGTAAACCTGAATGGCAAGGATTACACTCCTCAGGAAGTTTCTGCAATGATCCTTCGCAAGCTCAAGGATGATGCTGAAGCATATCTTGGTGAGACCATCACACAGGCTGTTATCACCGTACCTGCTTACTTCAACGATTCCCAGAGGCAGGCCACAAAGGATGCCGGAACCATTGCCGGACTTGAGGTTATGAGGATCATCAATGAGCCTACCGCTGCATCCCTTGCATATGGTCTTGACAAGGAGGAAGGCGACCACAAGATCCTTGTGTACGATCTCGGTGGCGGTACTTTCGATGTATCCGTTCTTGAGCTTGGTGACGGTGTCTTTGAAGTGCTTTCAACAAGTGGTGACACTCACCTTGGTGGTGACGACTTTGACCACAGGATCACACAGTTCCTGATCGAGGAGTTCAGGAAGGCTGAAGGTATCGACCTTTCAAATGATAAGGCTGCACTCCAGCGTCTCAGCGATGCTGCCGAGAAGGCAAAGATCGAGCTTTCCGGTGTGGCCTCAACCAATGTGAACCTGCCTTTCATTACAGCAGATTCCAACGGCCAGCCAAAGCACATTGATATTGACATCACAAGGGCACAGTTCGAGAAGATGACCGAAGACCTTGTGGAGAAAACACTTGTTTCCATGAAGCAGGCACTCAGTGATGCAAAGGTCACTCCAAAGGACATTGACAGGGTACTTCTTATTGGTGGTTCCACCAGGATCCCTGCAGTATACGAACTTGTGAAGAACTTCATCGGAAAGGACCCATACAAGAACATAAATCCTGATGAGGCTGTTGCAGTCGGTGCAGCTATCCAGGCAGGTGTACTTGGCGGAGAGGTCCATGACGTCCTTTTGCTTGATGTCACACCTCTGACACTGGGTATCGAGACTCTTGGCGGCGTTGCAACACCGCTTATCGAGAGGAACACTACAATTCCTACAAAGAAGAGCCAGATATTCTCAACTGCTGCAGACAACCAGCCATCTGTGGAGATCCATATCCTGCAGGGTGAGCGAGGAATTGCCTCTGCCAACAAGACCCTTGGACGCTTTATTCTCGATGGTATACCACCTGCACCAAGGGGGATGCCACAGATCGAAGTTACCTTTGACATCGACTCAAATGGTATCCTTCACGTGAATGCAAAGGACCTTGGTACCGGCAAGGAACAGTCCATCTCCATCCAGAAGCCTGGTGGATTGTCCGACGAAGATATCGAAAAGATGGTAAAGGATGCTGAAGCCCATGCAGAAGAGGACAAGGCACGCAAGGAAGAGGTAGAGATCAGGAACAATGCCGAATCCCTTGTAAATGCAGCTGAGAAGACCCTCAAAGAGGCTGGTGACATTGCAACCGATGAGCAGAAGACAACCATCGAAAAGGCTATCGCAGATGTGAAAGAAGCTCTCGAGGGTGAGGATTCCGAAGTTATCAAGGCGAAGACCGAAGCATTGCAGGAAGCTGTTTACCAGGTATCTGCTGCAATGTATGAGAAGGCACAGAAGGAAGCATCTGCAGCCGCAGAAGCTGAAGATGCCGGCGCATCCACTTCAGGTTCCGGATCAGATGAGACTGTAGTCGACGCTGACTATGAGATCGTGGACGAAGATAAATAAATATCTTGAAGGTATAGGTGCAGATGCTTCCAATCTGCACTTTAATTTATCCATGAAGGAGATTTAATGTCGACCACACGTGATTATTACGAAATACTTGGTGTATCCAAGGATGCCTCTGAGACTGATATCAAGAAAGCATACCGCAAACTTGCGATGAAATTCCATCCTGACAAGAACAAGGAAGCGGATGCTGAAGAAAAGTTCAAGGAGATATCCGAAGCTTACGCTGTGCTTTCCGATAGTGAGAAGAGGGCACAGTATGATCGGTTTGGCCATGCAGGTATAGATGGTCGATACAGCACGGAAGACATTTTCAGGAATGCTGATTTTGGCGGTTTCGAGGATCTTGGTGATATCCTTGGCAGTATCTTCGGAGGCGGTTTTGGCGGTTTCGGAGGTTTTGGTGGCGGAGGTCGCCGCAGGCAGGGTCCTGTAAGAGGTTCAGATCTGAGGTATGACCTGGCTGTCACTCTGGAACAGGCTGCTTTTGGTGAGCAGGTCAAGATCAATGTACCCCGGGCAGAGAACTGTGAGACCTGTGGAGGTACCGGTGCAAAGGAAGGCACAAGTCCAACCACCTGTCCGAAATGTCATGGCAGCGGTCAGATGACCCATGCAAGAAGGACACCGCTTGGAAACTTCATGACCACTACCACTTGTGATAACTGTCACGGCAGAGGTCAGGTCATCGAATCCCCATGCCCGGTATGCAATGGATCAGGAAAACAGAAAAAAGTACGCAAGCTAGAGGTAAGGGTTCCAAAAGGAGCTGATACCGGTCTGCGTCTGAAGATCAGCGGAGAGGGTGAGGCTGGTAGTCCTGGCGCACCGCCTGGTGATCTGTATGTTGTGATCCATGTGAAAGCTCACGAAAAGTTCGATCGCGTAGGCGATGATATCATATATGAGGCTCCTATCACATTCTCCCAGGCAGCTCTGGGTGCTGAGATAATGGTGCCTACACTTCATGGCAAGGTCAAGATGAAGGTCAAGGAAGGAACCCAGACCCATTCAATATTACGTCTGAAAGGTAAGGGTATGCCGCATCTCCACGGACACGGTCAGGGAGACCAGCTTGTAAAGGTCGTTGTTGAAACACCAACGAATCTCACCGACAAACAGAGGTCTCTTTTGGAAGAGCTTGATAGGCTCAGTGGAAGCAAGTCTTCCGGTTCAAAAAGTGGAAAAGGCTTCTTTGACAAGATGAAGGATGCTTTTGAAAGTGCAATTTCAGACGATACTCCAGACCCTGTTGATTCCTGATCATGGGTTTTGATCTCTATTTTTTTTTCTTATGTCTTCTTTGTGTGGAGTAAACTTTAACACAGATACCGGTTATTAAAACTATCTTATACTTCCAATTATTTTCATAGGTTTGTGTGATCTTTATGAAAATCATAATCGTCGGAGCCGGTGAGGTCGGCTATCATATAGCAAGTTCCCTTTATCTCAATAACGATGTAATTGTTATTGATAAAGATGAGGCTGCATGTGCACGTGCAGATGAGCTGGATGTGCAGGTCATTCATGGAAATGGTGCCAATGTATCGATATTGGGAAAGGTGCTAAGCGATGCTGATCTGCTCGTTGCTGTGACTGGTTCGGATGAGGTCAATATAGTCTCATGCACAGCAGCCAAACTAATGGCCCCTTCTTACAAACCGTTCAAGACAATGGCAAGGGTAACGAACCCTGATTATATTGACAGGCCGGTTGCAACCCGTACTCAGATAGGCATTGATGTCATGATCTGTCCAGAACTCTCGCTTGCTTCCGAGGTCGCTGAGATCCTTTCCATTCCATCGGCTATTGATGCAGAAGCATTTGCAGGTGGGAAGATCAAGATGATGGAATTCGTTGTGTCTGAGGACAGCGATCTGGTAGACAAGAACATGAAGGACCTTGAACTTTCTGACTGCTGTATAGTGAGTGCCATTTACAGGCAATCGGATATCATCATCCCTCATGGTGATGATGTCATACATGGTGATGACCACGTTGTCGTCATCGGCAAATCCGATGCCATGGCCAATGTCGGAAATCTCTTTGCAGGTCATGAGGAGGCTGTAAGCAGAATTCTGATCATTGGCGGTGGGACAGTTGGTTTCTATCTTGCAAAGCTTATTGAAAAGAGCCATGCTTCTATCAAGATAATCGAAAAGGACCTTGGCCGTTGTGAGATCATTGCGGAGGCGCTTCCAAAGGTACTTGTACTGAAAGGCAATGGTACGGACATCACCCTCCTTAAGGAGGAAGGTGTGCAGGATATGGATGTTGTTATTGCTGTGACGGATAGTGATGAGAAGAACCTTTTATGTGCTCTGCTTGCCAAGCAGCTTGGTGCAAAGAAGGTGGTAGTACGTTCAGATCATCTTGATTATGTCCCTCTGTTCGAGCTTGTGGGCGTGGATCGTGCTGTGAGCCCGAAGGAAGCTACCATCAATGAGGTACTGAAACTTACAATGGGTACGGGTATCGAGGCTCTGACAATGATCGAGGGTGAAAAGGCCGAGATCATCGAATATATCGCATCAAGCAAGTCAAAGGTCGTTGGAAAACCACTGAAGAACGTTAAATTCCCTGAAGGTGCACTTGTTAGTATGGTAGTCCATAAAGGGGAAACATTCGTTCCACGTGGGAACTACATTATCAAGGAAGGCGACCGTGTGCTCATATTCTCATTGCCCTCTGCGCATCAGGCCGTTGAAAGATTGTTCAAATGATCTAAGGAAGGCGTGTTTTCATGAGATATGGTGTCGTATTCAGTGTAATGGGCTTACTTCTTCGATATCTCGGCCCGATGATGCTGTTACCTCTGGGAGTTGCACTCTATTATGGCGAATCGCCTTATCCTTTTTCGATAGCTTTTTCCCTGACCACGATCGTTGGTTCTGCACTCTCATTCCGGTATTCAACAGATGACAGGGAATGGGAAAAACGTGAAGGTTTTGCCATAGTTGCTTTTGGATGGTTTGCTGCGGCACTTTTTGGTTCTATTCCATACATGTTCGACGGTGTAACCCCTCTAAACGCATTGTTCGAATCAATGTCAGGTTTTACAACAACAGGGGCAACTGTCTTTGTTGACATTGAGTCTCATTCAAAGAGTCTCCTGTTCTGGCGAAGCATGACCCAGTGGTTGGGTGGAATGGGAATTATCATGTTGTTCATTGCAATTCTCCCTAAGCTTGGGGTTGCAGGCCGCCAGATGTTCCGTGCTGAGGCACCGGGTCCCAAGGAGGATCAGTTGAGGCCAAGGATCCGGGAGACCGCAAAGATCCTCTGGGCAGTCTATGTGTCCATTTCTGTAGTGGAACTTCTTCTTCTGCTCATTGCCGGAATGTCCTTCTACGATGCCTGTACACATACTTTTACTACAATGGCATGTGGTGGTTTTTCACCTTATGCGGACAGTGTTGCTGCTTTTGACAGCCCTTTAATTGAAGGTATTATCACTCTTTTCATGTTCATCTCCGGTGCGAACTTCGCGTTGCACTATAAGACCCTTTATTCTGATAAGAAAAGTTTACTGAGGGATGATGAGTTCAAGTTCTATTTCGTGATAGTGAGCCTTGCAACGGTTATTCTTACATTGATTCTCTGGAGGGATACTTTTGATCTCCTCTCCGCATCTTTCAGGTATGCTGTTTTCCAGGTTGTCTCTATATTGACTACTACCGGTTTTGCAACAACCGACTTCAACCTCTGGACAGATGCCGGAAAGGTGGTATTACTGGTTGTGATGTTCATTGGAGGATGTGCCGGTTCTACCGGGGGCGGTATCAAAGTAGTACGTCTCCTCATTTTACTGAAATATGCAAGGAATGAGCTGTTCAAAGCTGTTCATCCTAAAGCTGTAAGGCCGATCAAATTCAACGGAAAAAGCGTTCCGAGTGACATTATGCATGCGATCATATCTTTTGTTGTGATCTATTTCCTTATCTTTTTGATAAGTTCAGCTGTCCTTTCCATATTTGGAATGGACCTTACAAGTTCTGTCACGGCATCGATCGCAACTCTTGGGAACATCGGTCCGGGTTTCAATACAGTGGGGCCGATGGCGAACTTCAGTACTGTTCCTGTTATTGGAAAACTTGTACTTATTGCCAATATGTGGATTGGAAGGCTTGAAGTTTTCACTGTTATAGTTATGCTTACTCCCGAGTTCTGGAAAAAATAAACGAACGCATGATCACTAGCTGACCATGTATCTTGATAAATCTGAAAAAAGAGGTGTGACTCCATCCCTTTAAGGGACGGAGTGAATGTCAGCTTATTCTGACCTGTATTTGAAATCGATATCGTTCTTGAGAATATCCTTAAAGAGTCCCCTGAGGTTCCAGAGAAGTTTCTTGTTCGCTTTGAACAGGGCGAGCAAGAGGTCCATGAGGCTCATACTTGTGAAGTTCACGTTCTGGAGTGACTTTGCCAGTGAGTTCAGATCGTCATCTGTGAATTTGACAAATGTCTCCTTGACAATAAGGCTGCTATTGATCTCCTTTCCGATAGTGCTTCTCCAGAGGTCTTCATATTCCTGAAGGGTCGCGGTGGAATAATCTCCTTTCCTTACTGCTTTTACAGCAACCTCTCCGGCAATCTTTCCTGCATCCATTGCATTGATTATGCCACCGCCGGTGATCGGGTCTGACTGACGTGCAGCATCTCCGACCAGCATAAGGCCGTTGGCTATGGTCCTGTCGATAGTACCTGATACCGGCACTCCTCCGACCACCATCTCTATGATCCTGGCTTCAGGCATGTTCTTTTTCATGAAGTCGTCCAGAAGATCAATTGCCCTTTGTTCTCCGGATTCGCTTCCGAGTATGCCTATTCCTAAGTTTGCCTTGTTTCCACCCTTTGGGAAAAGCCAGATGTATCCTGCAGGTGCAATCTCATTTCCGAGGTAGAAATAACAGAATTCCTGGTCTATATTTGCATTTGCTACCAGGTATTGTGCACATGTTTCCATGTCTGCAGGTTTTACTGCGGTATTTATACCTGCCCAGCGCCCGACCTTGGATTCCATTCCGTCTGCACCGATTACTATCTTTGAACGGATCTCATGCTCTTCACCCATATGCATGAGCTTGATGCCGCAGACATTGCCTTTTTCAATTATAAGGTCCGTAGCTCTGGTCTTTACCATTACTTCTGCTCCGGCAATAGCACTTTCATTTGCAAGTGCCCTGTCGAATACCTTTCTCTCGAGTACATATCCGACCTCTCCACCGGCGATCTCCTCTGCCATTTCGACCATTGTCCCGTCAGGTGAAAAGATACGTGAACCTTTCACATCAGCACAAATCCATCTTAGATCGGGTTCTATGTGCTGTTTTAGGTTATATTTTCCCACTCCTTCAGCACATCTAATCGGATCTCCGATCTCCTGCCTTTTTTCTATCAGGAGTACATCGAGTCCCTCCTTTGCAGCCGTTTTGGCTGCAATGGATCCGGCAGGCCCGGCACCGACGACAATAACATCATACTCGTTTTTCATCTGTCCACCTCTATAGCTCCCAGTGGACATATTTTCTGGCAGATGCCACATCCGGTACATTTATTGTCTACTTCTATCCATGTTTCGATGAGCTCTAATGCTCCTGTTGGACAAACGCCCACACATGCACCGCAGTACCCACATTTATATTTATTTACAATGATGCTCATTCATTATCACCGATAGTCAGATGTGATGTACCATTATTACTTTGATAATAATATAGGTTTCGTGAGTTGATATTTCCCGGGTGACAACATTTATATGTAATTATTTCCTGAGAGCAAAAATTGAATAAAAAACTGTCTTTTTCGGATAAGTCTGTTAACATATATTAGTATTTTAGCCTAATGAGACTGCTTTTGTATGTTCTCATAAGTTCTCATGCCCTACGTGTGTCACATGACGATGGGCTGAAATGTCTAAATATGTTTCCTGCAAATACCATTTAATATGCATCATATCATGGTCTACATTACTACAGGGAGTCTTGATGAGGCCCGGATGATCGGGAAAGAGCTAGTCTCATGTCGCCTTGCCGCATGTGCCAACATCCATCCTATAAATTCCATCTACTGGTGGGATAATGAAGTGGTGGAGGATAATGAGGTTGTACTTATTCTGAAAACGACCTCTGAGAAGTTTGTGGAATTAAAAGAGATGGTAAAATCCCTTCACAGCTATGATCTTCCATGCATAATCTCATGGGGGATAAGTGGTGAAGAAAATTATCTGCAGTGGGTATCAGATGAAACCGGAAAGCTTTGAGTTCGCTGAGATTTTCACACGTCCTTTTCCGGTCTCTGTACAAAATCTTTTTTCTGCATATTGTTTTGAAAGCCCTTCCCCGTATATGAGTAGCTCTACAATGTCATGAGGCTCATCGATATCGGTGCTTGCGAGCAATGAATCGAAGACGTGGATGCTTTTTCCGAGATCTTTTGTGATATCGCAATGGCTTAAAAAGCTGCAGTCATGGTACCTGACAGTGAACTCTTTTGGCTGGCTCAGGAACAGTATGTTCGTACCTCCGCCTTTTCCGGGAACGATCACAACGTCTTCAGGGAATGATATTATCCTCTTGATATGGCTGCTTTTCACAAGGGGCAGGTCCGCCATGATTATCATGGTTGGCTCATCAACAGTCTGGAGATATGCATTGATGGATACATTAAGGCCGGGTTCGGTCACAACAACATTGACATCGAGGTCATCAGGAACTCCTTCACTTGAAGTGGTGAGTATGTCTATCTTCGTAATCCCTGCACAGAGCAATGAGTCTACCACATCCCTCAGCATGAGCTCGACAAAGTCCTCTCGCTCCTCTTTTGAAAGTACCGGGGCTAGCCTTGATTTGGCATTCTCTTTCTTGTATGGGATCACTGCCCGCATATCACATTTCCTCGTATAATGCATTCCTTCGCATTGGTATTCGGCCTGCACTCCTTATTGTCCATTCCAGCTCTTCAGGTGGCAGGTACTCACCGTTGGAACCGCCGGAAGCAAGTGTGATCTGGTCTTCCATAAGGGTTCCGCCCATATCGTTGGCTCCACATGACAAAGCCACCTGAGCAAGTTTCTTGCCAAGTTTTACCCAGCATGCCTGAAGGTTGTCAATATGTTTGTTGAGAAGGACTCTCGCAATAGCTATCAGCTGAAGGTCTTCGGTTCCTGTTGTCATGAACTTCCCTGAACGCAGCATCTCTTCTCCGATACGGTTATTGTATGGCATGAAAGGCATTGTTATCAGTTCGGTGAAAGCTCCGGTCTCTTTCTGGATATCGCGTATTGTAAGTATGTGGTCGAAACGTTCTTCCCAAGTTTCCACATGCCCGTACATTATGGTGGCATTGGTTCGCAGCCCCGTCTTGTGTGAGGCTTTGATGGTCTCTACCCATTGGCCTGTTGTGATCTTATCCTCACAGATGATCTTGCGGACGCGGTCTGAAAGTATCTCTGCTGATGTACCGGTAAGTGTACCGAGGCCGTTCTTCTTCAGTTCTGAAAAAGCTTCCTCAAGAGGCGTTCCTGATAGGGATGATGCATAATGGATCTCCATTGGTGAGAATCCGTGTATTGTCATATTCGGGTAATTGGTCTTGATGCTCCTGACGATCTCATTATAGAATTCAAGATCCAGTTGTGGGAGGTAGCCGCCCTGGATGCAGATCTCTACAGCACCGGCCTTTTCTGCCTCACCTACCTGGGCGAGTATCTCTTCAATAGTCAGGATGTAACCTTCCCCTTCCCGGAAAGCGCAGAAACCGCAACTTCCCTTGCACATGTTGGTGATGTAGATGTTCCTGTTGGTGACATATGTCACTGTATCCCCTACAGCTTCCTTGCGGAGATCGTCTGCCAGTGTGTAAAGCTCGAAAGGGTTCACATCCAGAAGTGCAAAAGCATCTTCTTTTGTTGCAGTTCCTTTGTAGGCACGGTCAACGATATCTCCCGGAATGGTCATCTTATAAGCTCCTGTAAAATGTATCTCTCTGGACAGGTATCCTTCCTGCACCCCTGATGATCCATTCCAGCTCTTCGACTGAGATCACTTCTCCATTGGAAGCTCCTGCGGATCTGGAGATGCTCTCTTCCATAAGTGTGCCTCCAAGATCGTTCCCGCCGCATAACAGTGCAACTTGTGCAAGCTTCTTACCAAGCTTTACCCAGCTGACCTGTATGTTATCCACATGTTTGTTCAGTAAAATGCGTGCAAGTGAATAGACCTTCAGATCCTCTGTTCCTGTGGTCATGAACTTGCCTTCTTTAAGCATCCTGTCGCCTATTATATTATTGTAGGGCATGAACGGAAGCGGAACGAACTCAGTGATCCCTCCGGTCTTTTTCTGGATGTCTCTGATAGTTAATATGTGTTCGATGCGCTCTTCCCATGTTTCAACATGTCCGTACATCATCGTTGCAGTTGTTTTTATTCCTGCATTGTGTGCAGCTGTTACAACATCTATCCACTGCTGCCTTGTGATCTTTCCGGGGCAGACAATTTCACGCACCCGATCGACCAGTATCTCCGCAGCGGTACCAGGCATGGTGTTCAATCCGTTCTTTTTTAGCTCATCAAGTGTCTCTTCAATAGTCAGGCCGCTGGAAGTGGCAGCATGGTAAACTTCCATTGGTGAGAAACAATGTGTGTGAATGTGAGGATAGTCTTCTTTGACAGCTTTGAGGATGTTGAGGTAGAGGTCGAGCTTCACGTCCTTCATAAGTCCTCCCTGAATACACAGTTCAGTAGCACCTGCCGCAACAGCTTCATCGATCTTTTCCTTTATCTGTTCCTGTGTGAGGAGGTATCCTTTTTTATCCTTGAATGCACAGAACCCGCAGGTACCGATACATATGTCAGTAAAATTGATGTTGCGGTTGACAACATATGTTACATTGTCCCCGACGGCTTCAGATCTTAGTTTGTCTGCCAGTGCATATAGTTCAAAGGGCTTTACTTCCAGTAGGGCAAGAGCATCTTCTTTGGTAGCAGTGCCATTATATGCTCTTTCTACAATATCTTCAGGGATCATGGCTGTTTCCTCTTGAATCCTTTTTTATCGGTAAGTTCTGTAATAAGAACTGAAAGTTTCTTGCTGTACCATCCTTTCTCAATGTACTGCGGGTATATCGGTAACCTTTCGACCAGTGGTATACTTCCTGTCATTTGTTGAAGCTCGACAACACTTGGCCATTCGGCTTCCGGATTGATCCAGTCGATGGTGGTGGGTGAGACTCCTCCAAGGTCCGTGGCGCCGTTCTCTATGAGTATGCGGGGTTCGATCAGATTTGGCGCGACCTGGACTGCGACATCATCCGGCAGGATCTCTCTTGCAAGGGATACTGCCCGGACCATCTCATTCTTTGTAGGTGGTATTCGATCAGCCATTGGTGTGTCTGGCTTAGGCATGAAGTTCTGGATGATAACTTCCTGGATATGTCCGAATTCCCTGTGAATATCTGCAATAGTCTGAAGTGAGTGCTTCCTGTCCTCCTCGGTCTCTCCGATACCAACCAGTATGCCTGTTGTGAAAGGTATCTGCAGTTCACCGGCAGTGCGTATCATCTCGATACGCTTTGAAGGAGCTTTTCCAGGAGATTCACTGTGAGCTTTCAGGTCAGCAGTGGTTTCCAGCATGAGGCCCATACTTACGTTGAGGGGTTTGAGCATCTCAAGTTCACTTCGGGTAAGTATTCCTGCATTGGTATGTGGTAGCAGTCCCATCTCTATAGCAATCTCACAAAGGTCAGTTACGTATTCGATGGTGCTTTCATATCCCATTTCTTTTAGCTCTTTTTTGTACTCGGGAACCTCTTCGGCATACTCTCCAAAAACAAAAAGTGCTTCAGTACATCCTGCTTCTTTTCCATTTTTCAGGATTGGTATTATCTCCTCTATATTCATAAGGCGGGCTTCAGGATGGTCAGGGTCCCGCCTGAATGTGCAATATCCGCAACGGTTCCTGCAAATGTTCGTGACAGGGATGAAAACATTGCGTGAGAAGGTCACAAATTCGGGCATAATTGGTGAATGAATGAAAGAATTAGTACATAAGTTTAATCGAAGGTACATTTGTGTTTCAGAAATTACTCCAAAGGTCAAAATGAAGCAAGAAAAAAATGGAACTTCAGTTTCAGTTGATGGGAAGAAATAATGAACACTTATGCAAACATATTTTCCGGGAATGTCAGGGTTTGATGGCGAACTATTGTCCGCCATCAAAAAATATATTTCAGTAACTCAATTTTCCAGAATGAGGTTCATGGTGTTCTTTACACCAAGGGCTATCCCTTCAACTTCAATGCCGCCCTTGCCTTTTGCACCATCCCCTACCACGTAAAGACCTTCGATAGGCGTAGTGTTCCCGATGTCCGATCCTGATGATGATCTGTTGACAGGCCAGCCGTTATAGTACGATTGTGTCAGTAGCACTTCATAATCTTTGCCGGGGAAGATCTCTTCAAGGTCCTTTAGTCCCAGATCGATTTCATCCTCAAGGTAAGGTATCCTGTCCCATTTAGTAGTCTGGTGTGCCATTACAAGGTGCTTGCCCTGTGGTGCAAGATTTGGGTCGATGTTGGTCACTTCGTTGATGCCATTCACACGTCTGGCCGAGGGTGTGAACAGGACACCTCCGTGTCCGATAAGCGGTTCATTTGCTGCAAGGCAGATCTTGACCCCTGCAGATGGTTTGACAACTTTGACCCTGTCAAGGTACTTCCGGTATTCTGCGTCGGTTTCCATTCCTCTGCAAAGGTCGCTTGTGTAATGATGTCCGATGTTACTGATGATGAGGTCTGCAGTATGCTCCTTCCCATTCACGATGACGCCTGAGGCCTTTCCGTTCTCTGCGATTATCTCTGTGACCTCTTTTTCCGTATGGATAACTCCTCCGTTGTTCCTGACAACATCTGCGAGGGCATCAGTGACAGCTTTGCAGCCGCCAATAGGTACACCAGGTCCGCCATAGCGGTAAGTGTTCTCGAATATTTCAAAGACCTCTTCTGCAGGAACATCTTCTGCTGTCAGGCTGAGGGCCCAGCCGCAGAAGGAATCTGCCATCTGGTGTGCCAGAGGTTCGTTGAGATGTCTTGAAAGCCATTCTGCAAAGTTGCAGTCCTTAGGAGGATTCTTTCTGGTTGTGATCATCAGGATCGCCAGCTTGATCCTGTTCCAGATTGAAAAGACCTTTCCGAACTTCGCAAAAGGTACGTCTTTGTAAATAGTGTCCCCTACATCTTCGAAGATGCGCATGAAAGCCATTCCTTCAGCACGTTCAATGGTAATATCCGCGCCCACTTCCCCGAGTAATTGCGCCAGCGGCCCAGTGGGTCCATGTGGTATCATATGCAGGGCACCTGTGGTAAGCTGGTATCCTTTTACTTCGATATTGGTGAACCTCCCTCCTGTCATGGGGAGACGTTCGAATATTTCTACATCGTATCCGGATCCTGATAATTTCGCCGCGCTCAACAGTCCGCCAAGTCCGGCTCCTATCACTATTGCCTTCATTCACCTACCTCTATAGCTTTCATGGGGCAGTATGCCGCACATATGCCGCACTCCACACATTTGTCCGTGATGCGTGCCTTACTTTTGACAATGATCGCATCCTTTTTACAAAATGCAGTACACTGGCCGCATCCAACACAGTTCTCATTGACTTTCATTGATCTCCCTCGGCTTTGCTCCTTTTAACTCCTTCAATGCTCAAAAGGATTTTGTTCAACTCCTTGTTTCAGTAATTAATATATGTGCTTTAAGTTTTGGTATTTTTGTAATTGCCATGTTCCTGTATGTTTTGATGAAGTAATTTATTAATACTGATGTGACCTATTTATTTTGTAGTCCTTTTGGATGCTTTTATTCATGTGGGTTTCAGATATCTTCAATTTCTTTGAGTGTCAACTCTATATTGTTCATTAACAATAATGACAATCTATTTATACTAATATGCTAAAGTCTATTATGGTGATTTTATGTCCACGGAAACTATACAAGTAGTAGCTCGTAAAGACGGTGAATTGGTTTCAAAGAAGTTCAAGGCCGCACCCTATGAATTCACGATCGCCACCCGTGCCAAGTGGGTGATGATGATTGCTGATGAGGATGTAGAGCTCCGTGCTGGCGAATACAAGAAGATCGCTATTAAGGAGGTCACACTGGATGCGGACACTCTTGCAATTCCGTGTGCTTTTACCTACCATGCAGTGGCTTCTGTCCTGAAGGTCTCTTCCAAAGAAGGAAACTGTCTTGTTGAAAAGCCACGCACTATTAAGTACGTATATGCTTTCGGACAGGAGACCGGAAAGGTCCGTGCCGGCGACCTGCTTGGTGTTCTGAATATCTTCCCGATCATGTTTACAAGGGAAGCAATGAAGCCTGTCCTGCTCTAATGTGAATATCACAGGGGGATACTATATGGAAAAATGCGAGATCTGCGGGGAAGACCAGGACTACAAGATATATGAGGGCTATAATATCTGTACTGCATGTGCTGATATCATGGAAGATGTAATGGGTGAGTATTTCCTGAAAACAGTGCGTGATACCTCAAAACCAAAGGCTCATGAAGGATATCTGCACTATCTGGACAGTACGACCCGCTATGTAAGTGATTACAAAAAGATCACTTCAAAGTCGCACAAATATACAAAGGATGTCACAGAGCGTACTGAAGATGCACTTCATGACAGCAAGATGCCTTCAAAACAGCGTTATTTTGAGCGGATGCACGATGTTCTTGACTGGCTGGAAAAGACTCCTCAGTTCTATCATTATTACTTCAAGGAGCATTATGTCTGCCCACGTTGTGGCGCATCCATCTTTGATGAGTATGAGTCTGAGCACGTTGGTGAGTGGCTTGTTATCTCCTGCTCTAAATGTGGTGCCATGATAAAGAAGTACTTCTCACCAAAAATGGTCTGAAGATGTGCGGGGCAGGTCATTGATCGCTCCATACAATTTCTTTTTTGTTCATTTTCATGGTACGTTTGTTTATACGTGTCTATAATATTAAGCTTCTTTTTTCATTCGATTTTCAGAAATGGTGATCCCTGCAATTTACCATCTTATCTTCATTAAGCTCTCTCATTGCGATTCTATATGATGTTCATTTTTGGATATGATCTTTTATAAGTTCAGTATGGGTAGCGGGAACTATGTCAATTACTTGTATATGTTTAGTTTTTATGAAAATATATCGTCATGTTTTATCATGAATGACTCTTTTTTGGAAATAGTTATATAGAGAATACAATATCTACGATTGTAATATCTACGATTAGTAATCATCAGGTGATTCATCATGTCAGTAATAATCGATAGTAGCAATATTATCAATAGTTACATTCCGGTTGCTGTGTTTCTTGTTGTTTCGCTTCTGATGCCACCTGCAACGATGACAATGGTCAAGTTGCTGAGTCCCAGAAGCAAATCACCTAATAAATATGCGACCTATGAATGTGGTTCCGATCCGTTAGGAGATGCGCGAATACAATTCAATGTTGAGTATTATCTTTATGCGATCGCATTCGTTTTGTTCGATATCGAAGTACTTTTCCTTTACCCATGGGCTATGGTATACATAGGCAATGGTGTCGATATGGTAACAGCGATCGTTGAGATGTTGATATTCATTTTCGTTTTGTTGTTTGGATATGCCTACTTATGGAAGAAGGGTGCTCTTAAATGGATGAATTAAACGATAACGAAATAGTCGAGAGTCAGGAAGGCTTCGTGGAGGAGATCCCTGGTGTTATCACCACAACTTCCATGGCCATCAATGAGTTCTTGAAAAAGACAAAGGCTCAGGATGTTATTAACTGGGGTAGGAAGAACTCTCTGTGGTTCCTGACCCAGCCAATGGGATGCTGTGGTGTGGAAATGATCGCTACAGGTTGTGCACACTATGATACGGACAGGTTCGGTATCATCCCACGTAACTCCCCAAGGGCTGCAGATGTCATGATCATCAGTGGATACGTGACAAGGAAGTATCTTCCTGCAATTCAGAAACTGTGGGAACAGATGGCTGCACCAAAGTGGGTCATATGCATGGGTGACTGCTCCATCAGCGGTGGTCCTTTCTATGAATCCTACAGTACAGTGCAGAACATTGATACAATGTTCCCTATAGATGTCTTTATTCCAGGATGTCCACCAAGGCCGGAAGCCCTGCTTCAGGGATTCCTTGAGCTTCAGAAGAAGATCATGGCCAAGAAGGACCGTGGGACGGATTATTGAGGTAATATCATGGATGCAAAAAGCATTATTGATTCATTGGTCAACAAGTTCCAGGATTCTCTTACGGATGCAAAAGTAGATTCCGACATAAGGGTCTCTGCTTACCTGGAACCTGAAAAGATCAAAGATGTTTGCCAGTACCTGAAAGATGAACTTGCATTTGACCATCTTTCAAATGAGACTGCAGTAGACTATCCTAAGAAGAATGAGATCATGGTCGTTTATCACATAGCTTCATACGATCATCCTGTATTGCTCACCATTAAGGTGAACCTTCCAAGGGATGCTCCGGAGATCGAGTCCATCGTTCCTGTCTACTGGAATGCAAACTGGTATGAAAGAGAAGTTTACGAACTGTTCGGTGTTAAGTTCAACAACCACCCGGACCTCAGACAGCTTGTTCTTCCAGAGGAGCTGTTAGGGGATTGGCCTTTGAGAAAAGATTATGAAGGCTTCCCGAACAGGACTGCCCGAAACTTGGTGTGAGGTTGAAATATGGATGAAAATGTAGGCCCATCAGAAATGATAGTCCACCTCGGACCACAGCACCCGATGCAGCCAGGACCTTTCAGGTTGAACCTGAGGCTCAGAGGCGAAACCGTTGTCGATGCTGAGGTTGAGTTAGGATTCATTCACAAGGGTATTGAAAAGATTATGGAGAGCAAGACGTATCTCCAGGGTATTCCTATCGTCGATAGGATTTGCTACCTCACAGCAATGACCAACGAAGAGGCATTTGTTGGTGCTGTGGAGAAACTTGCAGATATCGAGGTCCCGGAGAGGTCCCAGTACATAAGGGTCATCGTCGAGGAACTCTCAAGGCTTCAGAGCCACCTGCTTGGTATGGGTGAGTTCGGTGAGTTCATTGGTTTCGTATCAATGTTCATGTACACTATCAAGGAAAGGGAAGATATCCTGTCTTTGATGGACATGATAACCGGTGCACGTATCACACACACTTTCCTCAGATACGGTGGTGTACGTGACGATATTCCTGAAGGATTCAAGGAAAAATCCGCAGTCGTCTTCGCAAGTCTCAGGAACCAGATTGCTGATTACAGAAAGCTGTTCAACGACGATGAGATCTACAAACAGCGCTGTTTCGGTGTTGGTGTCCTTGAGGCAAAGATAGCAAGGGATCTGGGTGTATCCGGACCTGCTCTTCGTGCAACAGGTGTTGCATTCGATATCAGGAAAGATGAACCTTATCTCGTTTACAAGGACCTTGATTTCAAGGTGTGCACAGCTACAGAAGGTGACATTGCAGCACGTATCAATGTAAGGCTTGCAGAGATGGAAGAAGCAATGCACATCATCGAGCAGTGCCTTGACCAGATGCCAGGCGGACCACTCTTCTATGAAGATTCCCCATACGGCAAGAGGAGTCCTGTAATGAGGGTTCCTGAAGGCGATGTGTTCCACAGGGTAGAGGATCCACGTGGAGAAATGGGCTTCTATGTAGTTTCAGATGGCTCTGATAAACCACACCGTGTAAAGATAAGGGGACCTGTTTATCCAACCATGCAGGCATTACCTCCACTTATCAAAGGAACCACTGTTGCTGATGTGGCAGCTATTGCAGGTAGTATGGACGGTTGTACCAGTGAGGCAGACAGGTGATAATGATGTCAGGAGAAATAGTAGATCTTATTATCAACCCATGGGTTCGCACTCTGATCGGTCTTTGCCTGATTGGTGTCGTCTTTATGGGAGCTATGACCGTTGTATGGTTCGAGCGTAAACTTTCTGGTGATATCCAGTTCAGGCTTGGTCCTAAATACGTAGGTCCTTCCGGTTAGTTCCAGCTTTTCGCTGATGCTATCAAACTGATGACCAAAGAAGATCTTATCCCATCAAAAGCTGACAGGTTGCTTTTCGTTTCAGCACCTATCGTCCTCATGGGTTCAGTCTTCATGATGCTGGTCGCCATCCCATTCGGTGCTATTATCGTAAATGGTGTCGAGTACCCCATAGTAGGTACACAGATGGACATCAGCGTACTTTACATTGAAGCAGTGTCTTCCGTTTCTATCATCGGTGCTTTCATGTATGCATACAGTTCTAACAACAAGTACTCCCTTCTGGGTGCTTTCAGGAACTTTGCAAGGATGATCGGATACGAGGTGCCACTTGGTATCACTGTGGTAAGTGTAGCTATCATGGTAGGTTCACTGGACATTATCGAGATCGCACAGGCACAGAGCCCGATCTGGTTCGTGTTCCTCCAGCCTCTTGGATTCATCGTTTTCTTCATTGCACTGATGGCCGATATGGGTCGTCTCCCGTTCGACCAGAACGAGTCTGAAGAAGAACTTGTAGCAGGTTGGATCACTGAATATACCGGTATGAGGTTCGGTCTTGGTTTCTTTGCTGAATACATCCACCTTATTCTTGGTTCAATGCTTGTTGTATTGTTGTTCCTCGGAGGATGGAACTTACCTGCATTCCTGACCAACATCACTATACTGGGGATCTTCCTTCCAACAATATACTTCCTGTTGAAGGTTGCTCTTGTTATCCTGACCATCATCATGCTTAGATGGGCAGTACCAAGGTTCAGGATCGACCAGGTTGTAGACCTTAGCTGGAAGAGGCTTCTCCCATTATCATTATTGAACCTTGGATGGGCAATAATATTGGGTATTTATATGGGTGCGTGATACCATGGTATTGAAAAATATTGCTAGAGCTGTTAAAAACATCTACAAGCCCCCTATTACCAGAAGGTATCCTGAGGTTCCCACCGAGTTGCCTGACAGGTTCAGAGGGCTTCAAAAACTTGATAAAAGTAAATGTATAGGCTGTGGTATTTGTGCCAACACCTGCCCTAACAGTGCGATAAAGATCGTAAGGGCAAGGATTGGTCCTGGCAGTGATAAGACAAGATGGTTCCCTGCCATCGATATCGGTCACTGTCTGTTCTGCGGCCTTTGTATCGATCAATGTCCACAGGGTGCTCTTTCAAGCACAAAGGTCTACACCACAGGTGTGATCAGGTGGACCCATGAGGAATTATTGTATACTCCGGACATGCTGGCACGTGAAGTTCCGGTAGGGGAGAATGGTGAGTGAAATGACAGGTATAATCGAAGGTGCCATCTTCGCTATTGTCGCTCTTGTGCTGATCTCATTTGCGATCCTGACAGTAGTGTCAAGAGACATAGTACGTGCAGCACTTGCGCTCGTTCTTGCTATGTTCACAGTGGCTGCCGTGTATATCATGCTCAACGCACAGTTCCTGGGTATTGTCCAGATCCTTGTGTACGTTGGAGCGATCGGAGTTCTGATACTCTTCGCAGTTATGCTGACCAAGAAGAATATGGGAAGTGATGATAATGAGTGAACGTCCAACTATATGGAAATCATTTGTCCATCAGTTCAATCCAAAGAGGCAGATCTCAAAACTGTTGGACCTGAAAGCTCCTTCAATCGAGACAATTCTCAGGACAATGACCAGACTTATCATTGCAGGTCTTTTCCTTGCAGTAGTACTGGTTTCACTTTATGGTACAGGATGGCCTGCTCTTGAACAGCTTCCACAGAACGTCGCTGACCAGAGTAACATCAAGGGATTGGGTACCCTTATCTTTACAGACTTTGTGGTCCCGTTCGAGATCCTTTCAATAGTGTTACTTTCCTCACTGATGGGTGCCATCTATCTGGCAAAAGGAGATGATAACTGATGATCCCGTTAAACTGGTATCTTGGTCTTTCAGCTATCGTGTTCTCCATAGGTCTCTATGGTTTGATGTCACATAAGAACGGTATCAGGATGCTTATGTGTGTGGAACTTATGTTAAACTCCGCAAACATAAACCTGGTCGCCTTCTCAAGTTACAACAATGACATGACAGGACAGGTATTCGCACTGTTCTCTATTGCACTGGCTGCAGCAGAGGCAGCAATCGGATTTGCGATTCTCATGTCAATTTACAGGATGCGCGATATGATCAACGTTGACAAACTTAACTTATTGAGGTGGTAAGAATGGCAATGGAAAATCTTGCATTTTTAATACCACTGCTTCCTGCACTTGCTTTTGTGCTTACGTTCTTCCTCGGGAAGAAACTGCCATCCGGCGGTGCAATTATTCCGATCGTGGCAATAGCCATTTCATGTATAATATCAGTGGCTATCACCATGGGTCTTTTGCAGAACCCTGAGCATGTAGTAACTCAGTCTGTTCACTGGTTCGCAATACTCAATCTTGGAATACTGATCGACCCGCTTGCAGCGGTAATGCTTTCAATGGTCACATTTGTGAGTCTGCTTATCCACATCTATGCTGTGGGTTACATGTCACACGACCCTGCTAAGTCAAGGTACTTCGCAGAGACCGCTCTCTTCACAGCAGCTATGCTTGGTGTGATCCTTTCAGACAACATCCTTCAGCTTTTCGTTTGCTGGGAGCTTGTGGGTCTTTGTTCATACCTGCTTATCGGTTTCTGGTTCCACAAGCCAGGAGCAGCTGCAGCAGCTAAGAAGGCATTCCTGACTACCAGAATTGGTGACGTCATGTTCCTTGCAGGTATTGTCCTGCTCTTCTCTGACATATATACAATATACAATGGAGTACTTCCGGAAGGCGTATACGTCCTCCAGTTCAGTGAAATGTTCCATTTGATCCCGGAACTTGTTGCTATTAATTCAACAATACTGGGTATGGAAGTAAGCCATCTGACACTTGTAACGCTGTTGTTCTTCGGTGGTGCGGTTGGTAAGTCCGGTCAGTTCCCGCTTCATGTGTGGCTTCCTGATGCAATGGAAGGTCCAACTACCGTTTCAGCTCTCATCCACGCAGCAACAATGGTTACAGCCGGTGTCTATCTCGTAGCACGTACCTTCCCAATGTTCCTTGCAGCACCTGATTCATTGATTGTCGTTGCTATCGTTGGTGCTTTCACTGCACTGTTCGCAGCAACAATGGGTATCGTAATGAACGATCTTAAGAGAGTACTTGCTTATTCAACTGTCAGTCAGCTTGGATACATGGTCCTTGGTCTTGGTCTTGGTGCAGTAGTTGGTGCAGAAGCTGTTGGAATTTCAATGTTCCACCTCATCAACCATGCATTCTTCAAGGCACTGCTCTTCCTCTGTGCAGGAAGTGTCATCCACGCTGTAGGTACACATGATATGAGACAGCTTGGTGGCGTAGGCAAGGTCATGCCTATCACTTTCGCTACAATGACGGCTGCAGCACTTGCGCTTGCAGGTTTCGGTATCCCTGGTACAGGCCTCGGATTCAGTGGTTTCATGAGTAAGGACCCAATAATCGAGTCTGCATACCTGTATGCAACAGAAACCGGTAGCTGGATGCCATACCTGTTTGCTATCGCAGCAGCTTTCCTTACATCCCTGTATATCTTCAGGCTGATCTTCATGACCTTTACAGGAGAGGCAAGGACAGATTACGGTGGACACGAGTCCCCTTCATCCATGACAATCCCTCTTGCGATCCTCGCAGTGTTCGCAGTGGTCTTCGGTGCATTGACAAGGACATCCTTTTATCACTTCATCGAAGAGACCTTTGTACACATGGATATTGAAGCACTTGCTGAGCTTGGTGGATACCACCTTGCACACCACGGACACGAACCACTTCTTGTCCTCTGGATGCCACTGATCGTGGCAGTTGCAGGTCTTGTTATTGCTTTCCTGATCTACAACAGGAGGGTAGTTGACATGAGCAGGATCGTTTCAAGGAACAACCCTGTCTACAAGTTGCTCTACAACAGGTATTATCAGCATCAGATCTTTGTTGAGTTCTTCTCTGTAAAGATCATCTACGAGGGCCTTGCACTCGCAGGTTTCTATTCAGACAAGATGCTGGACTGGCTTGTCAACGGTACAAGTTACGTGCTTATTGAAGCAGGAGACTCCCTTAGGAAATTCCAGACTGGAGTCATACAGCACTATGCAGCAGCAGTAGTTGCAGGTGTAGGCCTGCTGGTCATTCTGATCAAGCTGGTCATGGAGGTCTTCTAATGTTACCAATATTATCTTTGATAGTTCTGATCCCAATCTTGTTCGGAGCAGTAACTTTCTTTACAAAAACAAGGGAACAGGCAAGGATATCCGCTTTAGTGGGTACTCTGATCACACTGGTCCTGACACTCTACATGTACTTCTCATTCGACAGTACGACAGCAGCCATGCAGTTCGAGGAAATGGCAAACTGGATCCCATCACTTGGTATCAGCTATCACCTTGGTGTTGATGGCGTTTCCATGCCTCTTATACTGCTCAACGCTATTGTTATCCCACTGTTGATCATCTATACATGGGATGACGTCAGGTCCGCACCTAACAGGTTCTATGGCCTGATACTTGCAATGCAGGGAGCAGTCATTGGTGTATTCGTAGCACTTGACTTCTTCATATTCTATATCTTCTGGGAGCTTACCCTCGTACCATTGTTCTTCATGGTAAACATCTGGGGCGGTTCCAACAAGAAGCATGCAGCTATCAAGTTCTTCATCTACACTCACGTCGCATCTCTTGTGATGCTTCTGGGTATCTTTGGACTTTACTTCAACGCATGGTCTATCACAGGTTCCCCGAACATGGACATGGCACATATGATCGGCCAGTTCCAGTTCTTTGAATCAGGCGTTCTCAGGGATGCAATATTCCTTGCATTGCTCTTTGGATTCATTGTTAAGCTCCCTGTAGTACCATTCCACTCCTGGTTGCCGGATGCATATTCCGAAGCACCTACAGCAGGCAGTGTACTTTTCATCCTGCTTAAGATCGGTGGATATGGTCTCTTTAGGGTAATGCTTCCAATGTTGCCATTCACAGCAACCCCAAGCCTCATGATCACCATCATGGGAGCTCTTGGTGCAGTGAGCATCCTCTACGGTGCATTCCTTGCGCTTGCACAGAAGGACCTCAAGAGAATGATCGCATACTCCAGTATCAGTCACATGGGATACGTTACCCTCGGCTGTGCAGGTCTTGTAAGCCTCTCAGTATCCGGTGCAATGTTCCAGCAGTTCTCACACGGACTTATCATGAGCATTATGTTCATGTCCTGTGGAGTGATCCAGAATGCAACAGGTACAAGGATCATCAACGACCTTGGAGGTCTTGCAAAGAAGATGCCAAAGCTCGCAGTCATCATGGTGCTCGGTTTCATGGCATCACTTGGTCTGCCTGGCCTTACCGGTTTCATTGCAGAGTTCCTTGTGCTGACATTCAGTTTCATTAATGTGCCAACCTATGTGATCATCGCACTGCTTGCAATCGTGATCACAGCGGCATATCACCTCTGGGCATTGCAGAGGGCAATGTTCGGTACTTTCAATGAGAAGCTCGGTGAGATCGCGGACATCTCGTCCTACCAGACACTGTCCATGGGGGTAATCGCCCTGCTCGTACTGTACTTTGGACTGAACCCAAGTCCGGTGCTGGATATGATGATAACTAATTCAGAAAAGATCGTCAGCCTTATGGCTGTAATGGGGGTGTGAGAAATGGTAGATCTTATGTTACTCGCACCTGAAATAACGCTCCTGGTAACAGGACTTGCAATAGTACTGTTAGGTTTGTTCCTTTCAGGCCAGTCTAAGAAAATACTCGGATACATCGCAACACTTGGCTGTCTCATTGCCCTGATGTTCACACTGAACAGCTTTGGGACCACAGCTGTCATGTTCTCGAACTCACTGAGCATTGATGCACTTTCACAGTTCTTCAAGCTCGTGTTCCTGACAGTTGCGACACTTGTGTCCATCGCAGCGATCAAATACACTGATGGGAATGACCACACTGATGAGTTCTATGCTCTTTCACTCTTCGCAACCATCGGTATGATGATGGTGGCATCAGCAAACGACCTCATGGTGCTCTTCGTTGCATTCGAGCTTGCAAGTCTTGCAACATACGGCCTTGCAGGTTTCGAGAAGAAGAACCCTGCTTCCTCAGAAGCAGCAATGAAGTACTTCATCATCGGTTCACTTTCTGCTGCTCTGCTGTTGCTCGGTATCGGATACGTTTACGGTACAACAGGTACCACAAACATTGAGGCAATTGCCCAGAACATAGGTCTCCTGTCAAGCAGCCCAATGGGAATCCTTTCCCTTGTACTGCTCATCGCAGGTTTTGGTTTCAAGATCGCTCTTGTGCCATTCCACATGTGGGCACCTGACACCTATCAGGGTTCACCTTCCGTGGTCTCCGCGCTTCTGGCAGCCGGCTCCAAGAAGATGGGATTCGTTGCAGCTTTCAAGGTCTTCATCACAGCCCTTATTGCCCTTCAGGCAGACTGGCAGATGGCATTTGCTATCCTTGCAGTGGTAACAATGACCTACGGTAACATCGTGGCATTGTCACAGACCAGTGTAAAGCGCATGCTCGCTTACTCATCCCTTGCACAGGCAGGATACATCACAATGGCACTTGTGGTCATGACACCGATGGCACTTACCGGTGGTATCCTCTACGCTCTCTCACACGGCTTCATGAAAGCAGGAGCTTTCATCGCAACAGCTGCTGTGGTCTACATGGCAACATCAGAGAACAAGGATATCCTGAAGGCTGATCACCTTGACAGCTTCAAGGGTCTTGGTAAGAGAATGCCAATTACAGCACTCTCCCTGACAGTCTTTGTACTGGCACTTTCCGGTATCCCACCAACAGCAGGTTTCATGAGCAAGTTCGTCCTGTTCTCATCAACCATCGAATCAGGACTTGTCTGGCTTGCAGTGATCGCTATCCTTAACAGCGCACTTTCACTGTACTACTACGCAAGAGTTGTCAGGTACATGTATGCTATGCCCGCAGAAGGTGAGAGGGTCTCTGAACCAATTCCATACGTTGTTGCACTGCTTGTAGCAGTTGCAGGTGTACTGGCAATCGGTCTCTGGCCGGAACCATTCGTGAACATGGCAATGGAAGCCGCAAAAGTATTGATCCCGGGAGGAATTTAAAATGGCAGATTGTGACCTTTGTGGAGTAGCAATTCCAACAGTATGTCCTGTAAGGGTATTTGCACCAAAGTTCGAGCAATCCTATCCTGAAGGAGTATGGAAAGGACT
Source organism: Methanococcoides mangrovi (assembly GCF_052057775.1). GTDB lineage: Archaea > Halobacteriota > Methanosarcinia > Methanosarcinales > Methanosarcinaceae > Methanococcoides. The sequence goes on from NZ_CP195121.1 coordinate 1,007,879, forward strand.
TTGCAGCTCTTGTCTTGAGAAAGCTAAAAAGGCATTTGATGAGGCTACTGAAAGCAAAGCAACGGGTTCATTCGGTAAGTGTGACCTTTGCGGTGCAGAAGGACAGGTACAGGATGTGGAGATCAATATCCCATCCTTCTCAAAAGGCTATGAGCTTGAGAGAAAGAAGATCTGCATGAAATGCCTTGAAAAGAGCAGTGAAGCCTATGAAAATAAGGATGAACTGCTTGGTGAACATCACTAAAGGTCAGTCTCACTGACCTTTTTTTCTTCTTTTTTACTTTGACTTTCACTTCTGATGATATTTATCTGTTCTTCCTCAGATCATTTTGAAGGATTATTATTTTCAGCAAGTACAACTCTCAGGAAGACCATTTGTTCAAAAAAGTTGATTTTTTCAGACGATTTTTTCAGACCTTTATCTTCTCCGATAATTTCCTGTTGATAGTTCCTGATCACATTCTTGCTATGGAGAGTAGTATGATCAGGAGTATGAACCTGATGATCATACTCATTCCTGTTGAAAAGGCCACGATCCTCAATCCGACTTTTGGTCCGAAAATAGATACGTAACGTGGAATTATCGCTCTGACAGTGAACAGCGGCAACATGAACATGCTTCCGAGCATAAGTACTATCATAGCCTGCAGGGATGAGATCCCTCCATCGCTTATCATAGGGCCAAGTAATGATACTCCGAGAATAGGGCTGGCGACATATGTTGTAAGCGGGACAATGCTCTCAGGTGGTATCCCGAATATTTCTGCAAGAGGAAGAACATTGAAGATCTCAAAAGCACCCCTCTCCCTCAGCGCAAATACCAGTGTTGTCATTGTCAGGTAGATAATAGCGATCTTTGTGAAGAGATGTTTTTGTTTTTTGAATGCTTTTCTCATGGCATCCTTTATATGGGGTCGCTCCATGATCTCTGCTTTTGGTACGATGCACGTGTGCTCTCTGAACCATATCCTGCTCAGTATTATCACAACAGATACTTTGGCAAAGGCGCTGAGTATGAAGACCATTACGTAGAATCCACCCACTACCGGGCCGAGTGCAGGCAGGACAATAGGTATCTGATAGGTCAGTATCTCCCTGATATATGCAGGGGTACTGTTAAGGATGGCACAAAGCATGGTCTCACGATCATCAAGGCAGCCTTCATCCTTGATTTTTACGATCATGCTGTTCGCTGCTACTGTAGAGCCAAGGGACACCAGAAATGCAGATGCACAGGCCTGCGGAAGGTGGGTATGCCTGAAAAGGGGTTCTGTGAACCTTGAGAACTTTTGCATAAATCCCATTTCAATGAGCAAACCTGTTCCGAAAAGACCTACAAATATGGTAGCGATTACAGGGAGTGCAAAATCAAACACCCTTATAAGCAGATCGAACATAACCCTATAATGATAATAACTTGTAAATTAATCTATTTGAATGAAGGTATTATGCTCCTTTAAAAAACCAAAACCTTGATATGATGTGCAATACTTTTTTGTCTGGTGATCGTAAATGAAGAAAGATCTCATGGATATTCTGGCATGCCCTATGTGCAAAGGTGATCTTGTTCTGAATATCTCTAAGGAAGATGAAAAGGAAATTATTTCAGGAACACTTTATTGTTCAAAATGTGATGAGTATTTCCCTATTGAGGATGGCATTCCTAACATGCTGCCACCAGATCTGAGGGAATAATCTTTAAAGAGGTTGAGTACACTTGCAACAGGTACATATTAATCGTCTTGGTGTAAATTCCATTGAATTCGAATCCGATGTATTGGAGATTCCCTTATCTCCCGGTGGAGAGAACAGTTTTGAGATAGTGATCATAAATTACGGTTCACCAACTCATGTACACCTGTCTGCAAGCGATGGTCTTCAGGATAACCTGACATTCCTCGAAGACAACCCTTACGTTTCACATGAGGAATATATACCTGTCATTGCGCGTATCCCCTTTGACGGTCGCCTACTTAACAAAGGCAAGATCTTCGTTACAGTAGGCTACGGTTCAAAAACTGAAAGTTTCACTGTAAAGATAGGGATGGCTGATCCGGAGGATGGCCCAGTCCCGATAGATATAGATGAAAGATTGTCATCCCCTGCTCCTGTCATGACCGGCAGGAAGAGTCACGAAAGAGGAAGGCAGATCTCTGCGATGTTATCTTCTGTTGGCGAAGCATTTACTCAGACATTGAATAATCGGAATATCCTGATCTTTTCAGCAGTGATCTTAATTCTGGTTCTGATCTACATATCAATTCGTTTAATATCGGGTATTGATATGGAGATCGGATTTGAGATCGGCTTTTATACGTCATTGGCATTTACAATATTGTTCACATCTTTAGTTGCTTATCTGTTAGTAAAACTTCCAATATTAAAAAATGAATGAGGCAGTTGAATTCACATGAAATATATCATCACGACCGGCGGAGTTATGAGTGGTCTGGGGAAAGGGATCACCACAGCATCTGTCGGCAGGAATCTCAAAGACAAAGGCTACAATGTCACAGCCATAAAGATCGATCCTTACATCAATATTGATGCAGGTACCATGAGTCCTTATCAACACGGTGAGGTCTACGTCCTGAAGGACGGTGGAGAGGTGGATCTTGATCTTGGTAACTATGAACGCTTCCTTGATACAGAGCTTACAAGGGAACACAATCTTACTACAGGAAAAGTCTATCAGTCTGTGATCAACAAGGAGCGCAGGGGAGAATACCTTGGTAAGACCGTACAGATCATCCCTCACATAACCAATGAGATCAAGGAACGCATACGAAGGGTGGCAGCAAAAAGTGGTGCAGATGTCTGTCTCATTGAAGTAGGTGGAACTGTTGGTGATATCGAGAGTATGCCATTCCTCGAGGCAGTAAGACAGATGTACAGGGAAGAGTCTCCTGAGAACATCGCATTACTGCATGTAACACTGGTGCCTATGGACTCTCAGGGTGACCAGAAAACAAAGCCAACACAGCATTCCGTAAAAGAACTAAGGGAACTGGGTCTGACTCCGCATGTGATCATTGCAAGGTGTAAGAGTCCACTTATGGAAAACACCCGTTCAAAGATCGCCCTTTTCTGTGATGTACCTGTGGAAGCTGTCATAAGTGCCCACGATTCCGCTGATATCTATGAGGTTCCGCTTCAGCTTGAGGACGAAGGCCTCAGCGACTATCTCCTGAAGAAACTTGATCTAGTTAAGCCAACGGTGGAAGATACAAAGTGGAAGGAGATGGTCCAGAGGATGAACAATCCAACTGGTCATGTGAAGGTTGCTATCGTAGGGAAATATACTCACCTTGAAGATTCCTACATAAGTATTGTCGAATCTCTCAAGCATGGAGCTATTGAATGTGGTTGCAAGTTCGATGTGAAGTGGTTCGATGCAGAGAAATTTGATGACAATCCTGAAGGTGTGGAAGAACTTGCCGGCTTTGACGGTATCCTCGTTCCCGGTGGTTTTGGCGAACGTGGAACTGAGGGCAAGATCCTCTCTATCAAATTTGCAAGGGAAAACAACATACCATACCTGGGACTCTGCCTTGGTATGCAGCTTGCTGTGATCGAGTTTTCAAGGAATGTAGTAGGGCTTGAAGGTGCAAACAGCAGCGAGTTCGACGAAGACACGCCATATCCTGTTATAGACCTGCTTCCTGAACAGGAAAATGTGGTGGATATGGGTGCAACAATGCGTCTTGGTGATTATGAAGCAACCTTAAAGGAAGGTTCACTTGCAGAAAAGATCTATGGTGCAACTACTATCATCGAGCGTCACAGGCACAGGTATGAAGTAAATCCTAATTATGTCGATCGCATTGAAGAGTGCGGCATGATCTTCTCCGGAAAGAACAAGAACAGGATGGAGATCGCAGAGGTGCCTGAAAACGACTTCTACTTTGCATCCCAGTTCCACCCGGAGTTCAAATCAAGACCCGGAAGGCCATCCCCGCCTTTCAAGGCGTTCATGGATGCAATGCTTAAAAGAAGTAAGGAAAGAAAGGACTGATATGATATCGTCCTTTTCTTATTTTCCGTTCTAATTTTCAAAAGCTTTTCTTTTTCTCCTTCATCGAATCTGTTCTCAACTTTTATACACTCAGCTCATTCTTGATGGCTCGACTTTCATGTACTCCCTGAGAACGGTTGTAGCATAGCTCCCTTTAGGAAGACTAAAGTCAAGAGTTACACTGAATTTCCCCGGGTTCAGTTCATCTTCACTGATGCTATAATTAGGGTCCACTCCAAGAAGGATCTCCCTTCGTATTCCCTTTGAAGCCATCTTGTCCATTGAAGGTACTTTGAATCCTTCAAGAGGTACATCAAGTTCTTCCAGCACACTCTTTTCGATCTCTCCCGGTATCCCTGATGCGATCGGAGTATCATAACCAAAAAGCGGTGCTGTCACAAATGCTCTTTTCCTTTTGATGAGATTGTTCATCCCATCAAGGGTATCTTCAGTGACGATCTCAATGCGGGAACTGTCAGGAAATCCTTCCTTATTCTTAAAACAGACAATGTCTCCCACCACTGCACGGTTAAGAGGCAGTTCTTTCTTTATTCTCTGGCAGATGATGGTATTATAGATATAAGACTGGTATGCGTGGACGAACATTTTTCGGATGTTCATCGGCAAGGTCTCAAAAGCTCCTGCAAAATCCACGGGGTTCGATACCAGATGATGCATCATGGCTCGCTCATACCTCAATTGCAAAGGATATGCCTTCAGTCCTTCTACATAATCCCTGGTATTAAAGACCATTTCACGGACTTCTTTTGTCTCTTCAGGCTCGCCGGGATATGCAGCCGCAATGTAATCAATGGCAGCTTTCTCTATGTTTCCTCTGGCGATGGATTCTCCAACCACATGTGTGATCGGCCTCAATGCCCCGAAACGCTGAATTCCGAAGAAATTTGGCACTCCTCCCTGTTCTTTAATAGAATCAGTCGTCTGCTTCATTCTGCTTTCCAGCTCATCCTTTCCTATATCGATCTCCCTTACAGTTATGATGAACTCATTTCCGGTAAGGTCTCCAAGCCCTATGTCCCTGTTGGATCTGCCGAGTACCTTTAGTTCAACGTCCTTGAGCTTTATGCTCTCGATCTTTTCCTCAGGTACATCATAAAAACTGATCTTTTGCGTCGTAACAGCCCTCTTGTCCTTGGTGCCTGCAAAACCGATTCGCTTTTGGCTGATCCCAAGTATGCGTGAAATGTCCCTTATCAGATGGTGTGCTTCCCAGTTGTGCTTGGTAAGCTCGACAATCGTGTATTTCCCTTTATCTCCCTCTTCCCGGTTAGTGATTTCAATGACCCTGAAATCTTCAATCTCCCGGCGAAGGGCTCCTCCAATTCCCGGAGTATTGGTGCTATAAAGGTCAATACCTATCTGTTCTTCTACAGGTGGAACGTTGTACATGTTTTTCTCCGTTATTCAGGAATAATATCTATTATATTAACTGTTCTAGTATCTGTAAAGATCCAGGAATCATCCGTTGGTACTGCTCCTGCAGGGAGATCACCTGCATAGAGTCCGGATGTTGTGTCCAGTATCAGCCATGATCCGTATTCATCAGTAGTATAGTAGATAGGAACACAGCCATAGTATTTTTTCACTGCGTCGATGTTCTCTTTTGCAACCTCACCTTTGCCGATGTATACGGTTGTAAAAGCATGCGTATCGGTGAAATATATCCTGGTGCTTCCTCCAATAGCTTCTATAAGTGACGATATCAGAATTGCAGAATCATCACAGTCTCCCGCACTTACTTTTATTGTTTCATCAGGTGTGGCCCAGTAATCTTCTCCCCTGGGATCGGTCATGTATTTGATGTTGCTTTTCAAATGGTCGAACAGTGAACAGACCTGATATATATTGTATTCTCCGGGATATTCCATTGCACCGGAAGCAGCAAGTGCACGTACATCCTCATTTCTTGGATCGACTTTCTCATTTGTGATGGTGAACAGTGGTTCTTCGTTGGACAGGTATTTTGCCGTTGTCAAATTGGTTGCGGGCAGTACCTCCATGCTGATCTCTTCAAGGAACTGTGTTCCATAATCGTACCATTGTCCTGAGTCAGTTTGTACCATTACTCCAAACCCGATCTTAAGGTCCATGGTATCAACGTCTGAAGGGACATCAAGACAGATAAAGCCAATACTTTTCTTTTTTTCCGGATCGATTGTATACCCGGTGTCCTGTGCCATGAATTTCCCATTGTCAAGTTTTATTCCATATTTATATATGAAGATCGGTCTTTCCTCTCTGTTCTCAACAAAGACCTCAATGGTTGCAGGATTATTCTCATAGAAATTAGTATAGTGATATGATGTAGCTATTCCCAATGCAGGAGCATGTGTCGAAGTAGGGCGGGGCTTGTCTTCTATGTGATCGGCTTTTTCGTATATGACCTTTGGAACTGTCAGTTCTTCGATATCTATTGAATGATCCGGGTCACCTGTAAAATATCTGTATAATGGCAGCTTTTGTATATTCGGGGAGGCAGGGGCCATATCAGATACAGCAAAAGCTGTTATTGAGATAGCCAGCAGGAATGTTATTATAGTTATCAAAAGGTAGCGACCCCATTCCATTGCTTTGCCTCATAATACTTATAGCAATTTCAGGTGGCCCGTGATCTTATCAATGTTCTCTGCTTTTGCCGGCCCGATGCCAAGTACGGTCACCGTACCGGGTGGTATTTCTGTAAGACCTGCATCGGTTATTAGTGCTGTAGCCAAACCTTCACGTCTTGCTTTTTCTTTAAGCTCGAAGAGATCCTGGAGTTTCTCTGCTCTTAAGACCACTTTCTTCTGTCCTCCCTCTTTCCACTTTTCGAGGTCGGAACGTTCTGCCCACTCCGCAGCTGTAACAGCAGCATGAGCTACCTGTACAGCAAGTTTTCCTTTTGAGAGCTTCAGGTCATCCCTGATCACTATACACTGTTTATATTCTGCCATTTGAAAGGTCCCCAATGAATAAGAGCTATCTGTTATATTTCTTCAATAACTTCTCTTATGATATCTTCTGCTGCATTAATTCCCCATGCTTTATAAATACCTGCTACTGAAGGCGTACCATTGACCTCCAGTACAAAGCTTTCATTTTTATCATCACTGTCCTTTTTTTCGACAAGGTCCACGCCTGCAAAGAAAGCACCTATCGATCCGGCAGCATTCACACAGGTCCTTTCCTGTTCCGGTGTTAAAAGACACCTGGATGCATCCCCTCCCTGGCTCAGATTGTTGATCCATGATCCTTCGGGAGCTGTTCTGTATATTGCACCGATGACCTTTCCGTTAACAACAAATGCACGGATATCCCGTCCAGGATTCTTGATAAATTCCTGTATGTATAACATTCCTCTCTGTTCCAGAAGTTCGTCTATGTGTTCCGGAACAGGACCATTATTGTTCTTTCCATCAGAGTTCACGATAACTCCATTTTTAATCCGGCTAATTCCCATTCCCTTGTATCCGAAAACGGGTTTAATGACCGCATCATTCATTTCTTCAAGTGCCTTAATTGCACTTTCGGTATCCTGGACAACCTTTGTTTTTGGTATGGGGAGCCCATTGTTGGAAAGCAGGCAGGATGCGTAATATTTATTGGCAGCATTCTGGATGGCAGAGGGCGAGTTGATAATGAGGACCCCTTCCTCTTCCAGCTGTCTGAGTATATCAAATCGAAAAGATACGCCTTCAAATGCACCGGCACCAACATCCCTCACAATGATGGCATCGAATTGGAGTGGATCAAATTTTCCAATACTCCATTCTGGTCTTTTTCCAATAGAGACCTCGGCATCACGAAGGTCTATCATCTGATGCTCAACATTGTTGTCCAAACAGGCCTTACCAAAGGCAATAGCTGTCGGATCTTGAGGATCGGTGACTATAATCCCTATCTTTCTCATCATAACTAAATTATGTTTGCAGTACATCAATATATCGCAAATTATGATCTGAATATCTAAAGGAATCCAGTAAGTTTATACGCTCTGTTAGACATCTGTTAATGGGTGATAAATCTTGGATGTTCTATGGCTGAACCAGAACGACGTAAGGTCGTTGCTCAATCTATCTGATGCAATGGATGCTGTTGAGAAAGCATTTGAACAGCATGGCAGGAAGAAAGTTCAGATGCCTCCGAAGTCCTATCTTTACTTTGAAGCTCACAATGGTGACCTGCGTACCATGCCTGCATATCTTGAAGAGCAGGATGTTGCAGGCGTTAAGATCGTGAATGTACATCCTGATAATCGCCAGAAAGGCCTTCCTACTGTCATGGCTCTCTTTGTACTGAACTCAACTGAAACAGGTGCTCCACTGGCCGTAATGGATGCTTCTTACCTTACGGATATCAGGACCGGAGCAGCAGGGGGGATCGCGGCAAAACACCTTGCACGTCCGGATTCTCATATCCTGGGGCTGGTAGGTTCAGGCAATCAGGCAAGAACACAATTGGTGGCCATTGCTAATGTTTTCGATCTCGAGGAGGTCAAGGTGTATAGTGCGCATAAGGAAAGTGCCGAGCAGTTCAAGCAGGAGATGGAATGCAAAGCAGATTGCACTATTGAGGTTTGTTCTTCAATTGAAGAGGTATGTGATTGTGATATACTTGTTACCGTGACTCCAGTGAGGACTCCAATTGTGAAAAGTAAGTGGATCAAACCGGGTACACACATTAATGCAATTGGTGCTGATGCTGCCGGAAAGGAAGAACTTGAAGCTTCCATATTGCTTCAGTCCAGGGTAGTTGTGGACGATATGGCTCAGGCATCTCATTCAGGTGAGGTGAATGTTCCTCTGTCAGAGGGTCTGATCACTGTCGATAATATCTGTTGTGAGATCGGAGAGGTTATTGCAGGTTTGGAACCGGGAAGATTGAATGAATCAGATATTACGATATTTGATTCCACAGGTCTTGCGATACAGGATGTTGCAACGGCACTTCTTGTTTACAATGCAGCAAAAGAGAAAGGTATGGGTAAGAAGCTTCAGATGTTCTGATGATGAATCACCTGCCGGATTTCATTCATCTAGAAGATTCAGCTTTCAAAATATACGAAATTTGATGTGTTTGTTCTTCTACACATCTTACTTTCTCATTGTAAATATTTTGTTAGTTTCTGATTTAATTTGTCTTGTTTTCCAACAATAATTTTTCGTGCTGCTTCTTTTTGTTTTTCTTTCTTATTTTTATTACAAATAACAACTCTATCATTATAATTATGATTATTATATCTTTTGCAATAGATATATTTATATATCTTCATTTTATATGTCATTCAATATACAATATTGTAGAAAGTGGCGGTTCCGTATGCATCCAATAGTCAAACCATTAGGTATCTTACTCTTGATCACATTGCTATTGAGTGGTCTCACAAGCATTTCAACCAATTCACCAGGGCTTGCTCCCGATCCAACAGATGATCGTCATGAAAGCAACTACTCTGAATGGGAAGATGCATTTGTCATCTCCAAGGATGGGGATGTTGTTGTCAAAAGATCGAGTGGAAGTCATAAGTCCAAGAAAAGCATTGATGAGCCAACTTCTCCAGTTACTGCTGATCCTGTCCTTCCAGTTGCTGATTTCATTGCCAATGTCACTGGAGGCCCTGTTCCACTTACTGTTGAGTTCACTGATCTGTCAAGTAATTCCACATCGTGGTCCTGGGATGTTGATAATGATGGTACTGCTGATTACTTCACTCAGACTGCTTTCCATACTTACAATAGTACAGGTCTTTATAGCGTCAATCTCACCTCCAGTAACATCAATGGTACTGATTCTGAGTTAAAGATCAATTATATCAATGTGACTTCTGTGTCCTCTCCAGTTACTGCTGATCCTGTCCTTCCAGTTGCCGATTTCATTGCCAATGTCACTGGAGGCCCTGTTCCACTTACTGTTGAGTTCACTGATCTGTCAAGTAATTCCACATCGTGGTCCTGGGATGTTGATAATGATGGTACTGCTGATTACTTCACTCAGACTGCTTTCCATACTTACAATAGTACAGGTCTTTATAGCGTCAATCTCACCTCCAGTAACATCAATGGTACTGATTCTGAGTTAAAGATCAATTATATCAATGTGACTTCTGTGTCCTCCCCAGTTACTGCTGATCCTGTCCTTCCAGTTGCCGATTTCATTGCCAATGTCACTGGAGGCCCTGTTCCACTTACTGTTGAGTTCACTGATCTGTCAAGTAATTCCACATCATGGTCCTGGGATGTTGATAATGATGGTACTGCTGATTACTTCACTCAGACTGCATTCCATACTTACAATAGTACAGGTCTTTATAGCGTCAATCTCACCTCCAGTAACATCAATGGTACTGATTCTGAGTTAAAGATCAATTATATCAATGTGACTCCTTTAGAGATTGATTTAGTTGCATCAATCGACATCGAGGTCTATACTGAAGGTGAGGATGCAGATTCTCCAACAGGTCCGTTTGTTCAGGTTGGTTCTGATGTTGAATGGGTCTATTATGTCGAGAATACCGGAAATGTGAATCTTACAATTGTTGTTGTATCTGATAATAGATCTTCCGTTAATAGTGAGACAATTAATCTAGATTATAATGGCGTCTTCGAACCCGGTGAGGTATGGATCTACAATGCATCCGGTACTGTTGTTGAAGGTCAGTATGTGAACCTTGCCAATGTTACTGCTCAGTATGAGGACTCATATGTCTATGATGAAGACCTCAGTCACTATCTGGGTATTTCTGATATCGGGGGCCTTAAGGGAATGGGTTACTGGAAGAAACCGGATAATTGGCCTATTGATTTTAATTTCATAACCATTGGTGGTATCACTTATACAAAGGAAGAAGCAATAAGCAACATGAGACCTCCAGTTTATATGCCAAAAGATAAAACCTATAGTATGTTTGGTCAACTGGTAGCAGCTAAACTGAATTACATAGTAAATTCAAGCTCCTATACTTGTGCAAAGGACTATGTGGGAGTTGATTTCATTAATGATTCAGATACCTGGATGGAAAACTATGGTCCTGTAGGCAATAATGTCTCTGGAGATAGTGATGCCTGGCAAACTTCTGGTGAAGATCTCAAAGATTTATTGGCTGACTACAACAAAGGTAAATTGTGTATTTGATACACTAATAACTTTTTTAATGAACAGGTTCTATTCTTCCTGTTCATTATTTCTATTTCTTTAGTTTCTCCCTCTTCATATTTTTTAGTTTTTAACATACTGCCAGAATCACCTCATAATAATGAGCATACACTCCTCTATCGATATATTTATATATTAATCTTGCCAATATCTTAATTGGGTACAAAAGGTGGTGGTAATGATTCTAGAGCTTCCATAATCGTATAACTTTCGAGAACTCGTGAGTTTACTCGTATCTTTGAGCACAACAAATGAAAAAGATCTCGGCTACAAATTCCATAGTTGAATATGTAAAGGTTTATTCATTTGGATGGGTTCTATTTGATACATGTAAAAATCGCAGAATACTCGACAATTGCAATTCCAGTACTTTTTTTCTGGGATTCTTATTCCTTTTACAAAGCAAAATATAAAATGTGGTGGTACAAATGGAACTCGTAAAAGTATACTGTGAACACTGTGGAAACGAGATCATCGTGTATGATACTCATGTGAAAAAACATATGTACTGTACTATACACTGTCTTGAATCTGCAGGTGGAAGTTCTTCAGGCGGCGGTAGTGAATCCGCATCGGCTTGAGTAACTTCCAGAATCTCTTTTTGAAACTTTCCTTTTTTGCATTTAAATTAGTTTTAGTTTTAGTTTTAGTTTTAGTTTTATCTTTTTTATTTGCCTCATCTTCGGCAACTTTAAATAATACTGGAGTATTACTAGGAGAATACCTGAGCACTTCTTTGGAGAATCCTCATGAGATCTGTAACATTAATGAGCAGTGGTCTTGATTCCGTCGCTGCCCTTGCAATTGCAAAAAGGACTTCCGATGTTGTCCTGGCCCTGACATTCGATTATGGGCAGCGCTCTGTCAGAAGGGAGATCGATAATTCAAAGGCAATCTGTGAATTCTATGGAATAGAACACAGAATAATCCGGCTTGACTGGTTAAAGGATATCACGAATACGTCCCTTGTGAACGAGGACGTAGATGTTCCTGAGTTGTCGACTGATGATCTCTCCGGAGAAAATGAGAGTATTACTGAAGATTCCGCCAGGAATGTCTGGGTTCCTAACAGGAATGGTGTTTTCCTGAACATTGCAGCAAGCTTTGCTGAAAGTTATGGTTGTGATTCTGTAATTGCCGGATTCAACGGTGAGGAGGCAAAAACATTCCCTGACAACTCCAAAGAATTCGTTGACGCTTCAGACAGGTGTTTTTCTTACTCCACTGCAAATGGTGTGGAGGTCCTGGCCCCTCTTATCGATATGGACAAGAAAAGCATAGTTCTTGAAGCAATGGGGGAAGATGCACCGCTGGAATGGAGCTGGAGCTGCTATCACGGCGGAGATCGGCCATGCGGCGTGTGTGAAAGTTGTGTAAGACGTGCACGTGCATTCCGTGAGGCAGGGTTGAAGGATCCTCTTATGGTAAAACTTGGCCTGGATGTTTGAATACAACAGAGGTGGTTATTATGGAATATGTTGTTCTTGATAAAAAAACGGATTATGATGGAAGCCAGATCTCCTCTTTGTGGGCATACAACCTGAAAGGTATCCAGCAGGATTCGATCGTTGCTTTTAGAGGTGGTTGTGACGTAAAGCTGGAGCATATGATAGATCTTGAGGACAAAAGGATGGGTGATTCTATCTATTCTCCTGATATGCTGCATTTTCTCATAGAGCATTTTGATTCAACTGACCTTAAGCTGGTGTATGCAAGACAGAGATTGTTCACTGCGATCGTTGCAGAAGCTCTTCTGGAAAATGGGATTATTACCACAAGACAGGGCGATGATCTTTTCGTAGATGGTAAAAAACTGACTATCTCTATTGCAAGCACATCTGCAGTATCCCAGAAGGTCCACTTCGGGATCAATGTGATCCATGACTTTTACGGCAATCTTACAGATAATGGGGTCGATGAGGTCAGGGCAGTCGGACTTCTTGAAGAGATCGCAAACAGATATGTGGCCGAGTTTGAGGATATCGAAAAAGACCTTCGTAAATCGCGCCCATTGGATGTGGTATGATGAAGGTACCTGTCAGTGAGATCTTCTGTTCCGTCCAGGGTGAGGGTCCGCATGTGGGCGTGAGGCAGGCTTTCGTGAGATTTGTAGGATGCAACCTCAATTGTTCCTACTGTGATACGAATGTAGAAAAACCGGTTTTATGCAAATTCGAAAAGGTTCCCGGTACCAATGTCTTTAAGGACATCCCGAATCCCCTTGGCGTAAAGGACGTATGTGAGATGCTGGACAGTTATGAGAATGTCCATTCCATATCCCTTACAGGAGGAGAACCTCTTCTCGAAGCAGATTTCATTGCAGAGATGGATGTTTCAAGACCACTGTATCTTGAGTCCAATATGACCCTTCCCGACATGGCAAAGAAGATCAGGGACAAGGTCTCCTATGTATCGGGGGACGTGAAGCTTATTGATGAGTTCGAAGGTGAGGATTTTGATTCTCATCTTGAGAGGACGTTCGAATGTTTCCGCACTCTTCGGAACACAAAGGAGAGGGAGTGCTTCTGCAAGCTGGTGATCACAAAAGATACCTCTGCAGATGATGTATTGTCAGTTGCAGATGAGATCTCCGGATATGTGTCCTGTATGGTACTTCAGCCGGTCACACAAAAGCATCTTGCTCCTGAAATCGAATTTATGCTTGAATTACAGAACAGGCTTCTGGATTCAATTGATACGCTGATAATTCCTCAAACACACAAAATGTGGGGTTGTTTATAATGACAAAAATGAGACTTGGAATAATTGAATACATAGACAGTGCACATTATTTACCGGAACATGAGACCTGTGGTATCGTCCACGGCCATACTTACAAGATCGAGATCGTTCTTGAGGGTGAGAAACAGGAGAATGGCATGGTCATGGATTTCTATGAGATTAAGAAGACCGTACGTGAGACCCTGAAGACCTATGATCACAAGCTTCTGAATGATATCCTTCCATTCCCAAGTGCAGAGAACATCTGTGAACATATCCACGCGGACCTTTCCGAAAAGCTTGGATATCCGTTATCTGTGAAGGTATGGGAGGGCCACGGCAAGTGGTGCGAGCTGAACGGCCTGGAATGAACACATTCCACAACCTATATCTATAACGCTTCTAATTAACTTGCAGACTTCCTATTTGAAGACCGGAGGACAAACTTTGCCTGATACTGATAAAATCCCTGAAGAATGTCACGATGAGAATGATGTGGATCTTGATGTTATGCGAAAGATCTCAGACCATCCCTGCTACAACAAGGAGGCTCAGCACAAGTATGGTCGAATTCACCTGCCTGTGGCTCCAAAGTGTAACATCCAGTGCAATTATTGTGACCGTAAGTTCGATTGTGTCAACGAAAGTCGTCCGGGTGTGACAAGTGAAGTACTTACTCCTCAGGAGGCACTTGAAAAGACAAGGAATGTTCTCAGGGATTATCCTTTCATTAAAGTAGTTGCAGTAGCAGGTCCGGGTGACCCTCTTGCAAACGACGAGACCTTTGAGACCCTTGAACTTATCAAGAACGAGTTCCCTGATGTGACCCTTTGCCTTAGTACCAATGGTCTGGCACTTCCTGAAAGGATGGATGATATCCTGAGGGTTGGTGTCAGCACACTTACTGTGACCCTTAATGCCATCGATCCGGAGATACAGGCGCAGATCGTGGACCACATTGCTTACAAGGGCAAGTCCTATACTGGTGTGGAAGCCGCAGAGATACTGATAAGTAACCAGTTGGAAGGTATTAAGATGGCTGTGGAGGCCGGACTGGTCGTCAAGATCAATACAGTGCTTATTCCAAAGATCAACAGGGACCATATCATCGAGGTTGCAAAGAAGGTGCGCGAACTTGGTGTCTTCATCATGAACATCATGCCTCTTATCTGCCAGGCGAAGTTTGCAGACATGGAACCTCCTACAGATAAGGAGCGTAAGGAAGTACAGGCTCTCTGTGAGCCTTATGTACAGCAGATGAGGCACTGCCGCCAGTGCAGGTCTGATGCATACGGTCTTCTGGGCAAGGACCTCTCTCAGATGAGCGAGGAACGACGAAACGTTATCAAAATGGAATCTATCAAAAAGATGGAACACGAAGAGTAAATCTCTTCCGTTCTGCCTGAACCACAAAGGGAAGGATATATTTGGATATTGAACAACTGGCTTCAAACCTCCGTAACTTCGAAGGTGTGACCCGCAAGAAACCCATAGCTGACATCGTCAACATGTTCGATGAGGTCCGCAGTGAATATGGCGAGACGATCGTGGATTTCGGAGACGATGCCGCGGTACTTGATACCGGTAGTGATGAGGTTATATTGTTCGCAGCTGATGCCATCTGGGGTAGGATCGCACTTGAAAGCCCGTGGTGGACAGGATACACATCCGTAGTTGTCAATGTCAACGACATTTCGGCAATGGGCGGCAGGCCTGTTGCAATGGTAAATGTCATGTCCTCTTGTGATACTGAAGCATGTAAGGAGATGATGCGCGGTATCAAGGACGGAGTTAAGAAGTTCGGAGTTCCCATGGTAGGTGGGCATGTACATCCGGACACTCCCTACAACTCCCTTGGTGTCGCTATCATCGGTGTTGCAAAGAAGGACTGCATTGTCAGAAGTGATATGGCAAGGCCGGGAGATTCTGTTATAGCTGCTTATGACATGGACGGTCGGGTGGGAAAGAACTCCCCTTACAGCTGGGATACCACATCGTTCAAAGATGACCAAGTCGTTCGCGACCGTTTCCTTGTGATGCAGACGATCGCTGAGAAGAAGCTGCTTACAGCAGGAAAGGATATCAGTAATCCGGGTACTGTGGGTACTCTTGGAATGCTGTGCGAGACCAGCAAGGTAGGTGCATCCGTAGATCTTACAAAGATACCTGTTCCTGAGGGTCTTGAGCTGGAGCAGTGGCTTAAGATCTATCCTGCAACAGGTTACATCCTGACTGCAAGACCGGAGAACTGCGATGAATGCATCCGCATATTCGAGGATGTGGGAATAGAAGCTGCTGTTATTGGTGAGATCAATGATTCTCGTGAAGTGGATATATATTCCGGTGACCAGAGGGCAGTTGTCTTTGATTTTAATGCTGATACTATTACAGGCATTGATATGGGTCCGGAAGATGCCGGCTCAGAAAAAGTGGAATGATCCTGTTTTTCAACAGGTCATCTTTTTTAATTAAATTGCCTTTGGATTTCTAAATAATTATTGTTCGATGTAGGCTTCCATTTCCTGGAAATAATACTCTTCTGCCGCTTTAACAGCATCGAGCTTTCCTCTCAGGACAAGGAGTTCCCTTTTATCAGATTCTACAATGTTGACGTTGATCTTCCTCTCCACAGGTTCGAGGCCGAACTCTTCTACGATATCATAGATCAGGTATGATGGTGTTCCTGGTGGCATTATCAGGTCATAGAGATCTTCCAGATCATGCCCCATATCTTCTTTCAGCTCTTCGTTTTCCTTCCTTTTTTCGAGGTCCTCGATTGTAAGTTTTCTTGGCATTGTGATCACCTAATATGACTGAATTGATGTTACATTCTACATATATAGTAATCGCTGGTTCCTGTAAGACCGGTATGTTCGAAATTGGTTCAACTCCTTCTTTTCGAAATACCTTTCCTGATCCTGCAGCGGATAAAAGTATTATAGTTTCAGCTATCTATTTCTTTATAGAGATATTTTTGGATGGTTAACAATGAGACTTATCAATCTATCTGATAACGCGGGACAGATACGTGTGGAATTTGCAGGTTGTAATATGCGATGCCCTTATTGTGTGCATATCAAGCAGCCAAAGACCGAGTATTCCATTGATGATGTGCTGGACCTTGCAAAGGCATCCTCTAGCAAGGATGTTTACCTGGGCGGCGCGGAACCAACCCTCCAGAAGGATCTACTCCCTCTGATCGAGGGGCTTCAAGCTGCCGGAAAGAGCATACTTCTCAAGTCCAATGGGATGAAGCCGGAGGTCCTTGAGAGTGCACTGCCGTTCGTCAAGGGCTTTGTTATTGAGATCAAGGCACCTCTTGACGACATCCCTGCTATCATGGAACTTACCGGACTGTCTGAGGAGAGGGCTCTCAATTATATCTCTCTGCTGCGTGAATCCCTTGAGATCGCCAAACAGAAATGGCTGAGGGTTTGGATAAGGGTCATTCCTGAATTCATCAATGCTGATACAATACCCAGGATAATGCCGGATATAGAAGATGCTTCTGAGGTCATGCTTTACCAGTTCATGAGCAATCCTGATTTCGACCTTCCTTTCAAGGGCCATGAAACTCCAACCCCCGGGTGGGAAGAGATACAGAAGCTTGGTGAGATGTTGCTTGAAAGGGTGCAGAGGGTAATGATGGTAGGGGATGGCGGAAAGATGGTCCTTGAGAAATGATCCTGTGGCTAAGTCTTGAAGTATGACTGATAGTATCTGCTATACCTTATCAGACCTTATCAGACCTTATCGAACCGGATCCTGTTCAACCGAAAACAGTTTGATCAGGACGGCTTCGACCTGTTTTGTGAATTGAATTTTCATCCCGATCCCGAGGCTTTTGAGATCACCTGCTATACCGGAATATTTATTCGTGTTAATGGCTATCTATTATTCGATAGCAATGCAGGAATATAAATTGAAACGTGGTTTTTCCCCAGACATTGAAAGAATCTATGAAGAGCTTGAGAAATGCTTCCCATCCGGGGTCATGCGTGAGGGTGACAAGCTTTTGGTTTCCTATGGCGTGATCACAGAAATGTCTGTTTCGATGAATGGCAAGAAGCTGGTAGTGGATACGGTCATGGACACTTCTACAGGTGATGACGGGCTTATCCTTGATACAAACAAGCGCTTCAGGGACTTCCTCCAGCTGGCAACAGGATATACTGCAAAGGAACGCCTTAAGCAGGCTAAGAAGGATGTATCCAAGTGAGCATTCGGGATATCCCGGAATGAATCCAGGATCCATAATATGAGCATTCAACTGAATATCTAAGTTAAGGACTTCGATCCGTGGATACAGATCAGCTGTGACATTCGTTAATAAGGAATTCCTGAAGGCGCTGAAATCCTTCGATATCCCCACATGCCTTAGGGTGTGTGCAGGTACCGACGGGTCTGTAACCTTCCTGCTTGAGATTATGACCCGTGAGGATGTGACTGTGGTCACAGAGGCCCAGCACCTCATACAGGCAGACGAGGAAACTGCATCCCTTCTTGATATTGCTGTAGGTTCCGATGTGAACTACAGGCTTGTGACCCTACTTGCAGGAGAGAAGCCATTTGTCAGGGCATTGTCCCTGTCCCCAATTGAGAGGATGCCCGAAGACATCCGTCAGGACCTGATGCGCGCGGATATCCCCATAGGTAAGATTCTCCGCAACAGTGGCATTGAGACCCGCAGGGACTTCGATAACATCGAAATAACCGAAGACGAGTCACTTTTCGACAGCAGTAGCGCACTTTCGCGGTCCTATCACATAGTGCACGACAACAAGACCCTTATGTGGATAAATGAGAAGTTCCCGGTGGATGATCGCTGGAATTTATAAACCCGACCGAAAGGTTCATAATTGATTCTGTGTATCTGGGAATCACATCACAACCCCAACAATAACGATGCCTCGGTGGCTTAGGGGTATAGTGCGTCCTTGGTAAGGACGAGGTCGCGGGTTCAAATCCCGCCCGAGGCTTTCTTCAATTTCGGGTACAAAGCCCAACATTTCTATTTTTATCATATTGCACTTTAAGTTCAAATCTAAATACCGGACAGTAAGTTGGAGATAGAGGTATCTCTATCTTTTTGTATGGACTTAAGAATATCAAATGCGTAACTGCTACTCAAATCGTTAATATACTATTTTATTGCCATATAAATTTAAAGGGAAACCATTGGTTTCCACTTCAAAAAGTCCACTCTTCCATCTTGGTAATTATTTTTTAGCGTGCACCTTGATTTCCCCTCCTTGAATTGCAGTTGTCGGATCTGCATCTTCATCTGCACCCAACATGTTGTCGTAGACTACAGCATCGTTGTTGTCTTTGTCCCAGATCTTTATCCTGAACAGGTCAACATCGGTGCTGGGTGTGCATTCAGCGTCAATGGCAGATAGCATGAAACCATAGTTTCCTTCACCGTTGATCATACCAGTTCCTTTGTATGTTGCTTTGTGATTATTGACCACAAGCCAATCATAGTTTTTTGAGTGGAAGTTGAGATCACCTGCATGGAACTTGAACACGGTATTGCTAGTTGTGACATCTTCATCTTTAATGTACTTTGAAACAAAGCCAAATTTTGCTGTTCCATTGAGGCTTGGATCGGCTGTATAAGCGCCTTCTGGGGAGAAAATCCATCCAGCACCGGTCACAAATTCTCCATAAGGATCGTACACGATCACGTACTGATAAACTTCTGTATCAAATCCATCTTCATCATCTGTAACGTTGAGTTTGACCGTATATACACCAGGTGTGGTGTATGTATTGTTAGCTATCACAGGGCTAGTCGCAGAAAATGGTCCTGTTATTGTTCCATTACCCCAGTCAATAGTGTAGTTATGAGTGTCAAGGGTACCTGGGTCAGTAAATGTAGCAGTTAAATCCACTTTAGTACCAACTCCAACTGGTTCAGTTGGTTGTACAGTAAGGGATGTTATGTTTGGTTCAACATTGTTGACTTTTACAACTGCAGTTGCAATATCTGTGAGTACACCATCAGAAACTTCGACTACAATGTTTCTTGTGTTATCATCATTCAATGTATAATCCGCAGTTGGGCTATCTAACCATTCAGTATCCCAGATTCCATCATTATTGAAATCCCATCTGTATTCAAGAGTATCTCCATCAGGATCAGATGAAGAGAAAGCATCAAATGTTATGGATGAACCTTCATCAACAACATAGGGGCCATTTACCTTTGCTATGGGTGGTTGATTTGGTTTATATTTAAGTGGCAGATGGTCTATATTGTACTCATTGATAATATACGGTGAATCGCAGAAACCATCGTTGTCTGCATCAGTACATATTTGACTATGTCCTGTAGCAGCAGGAGTTGCCCAGTAGTTGCCACCCAGATAAGGTCCACCAACAATGTTTGTACCTTCTGTTTTTGTGATGTTCCATTTGTTAGATAAAGCAACATTCAAATTGTTGGTGTTGTTGAAGTAATTGTTGTAGATGAGATTGGAGGAGGATTTAAACAGCAGCATGATACCGTAGTCGTTGTCAGTCATCGTGTTGCTGACCAGATAGTTGCTACTGGAAGAAAACAGCCTGATGCCGTTATAGTTGTTCGATAATTTATTGTTGCTGACATTGTTATTTAGTACCCCTGCAAGGAAGATTCCGGCGTTAGTACTAGATGTGGCACCTGTTACAGTGAAACCGCTGATGGTCACATTATCTGCAGTTACATCAAATACGTGATCATCCAAGTTATCAGCCTGAACAATGGTATCATCCGGATTCCCTGATTCTGATTTTATTATTATGTCTGCTTGAGATACGTCCACGTTTTCTTTATAGAATCCTTTATACACAAGGATTGTATCTCCATTAACTGCAGCATCTACAGCAGCCTGTATCGAACTAAAATCTGCTACTGGTCCTGTGCTGTTGTTCACTGTGATTGCGTTTGCTGATGCAGTTCCCATAGTAATCAATACTAAAGCTGTCACTGTACATATTATCAAAATCTTTTTATTTCTCATTTAATCTTCCCAATTTAGTTGTTAGAATTTATTTTATAATTACATTTTAGTATGATTATATTATCTCTTATATTTTATGATCTAATATATTATTAAAAGAAATTAAAAATATTTTTAGCTTAAAAATTACTAGGGGTAGAATTAATATGTCTAATCAGCAGCCCTTAAACAAACTTCAAGATAGAATTGTAAATCTGGAAATTAACGGTGGCGTAGCTGCAACCCAAGAGTTACTTGCTGCTTAAATCAGTGCTTCGGAGTTATCCAGTTAAAGATTTGAAAGTGTTGGGAGTTTCTTTTTTTCATTTTCTCCAAACCACTTCATTTAAGGAGGACTATATCGATTAATGTGTATGTAGTAAATAGCAATTAAAAATGGAAATCGATAATTTCAATCAATTTGTAGGTTTACTTTTCTGGACGAAAACCCTTTCAATGTTTTACTTATGTCTTCAGTGGATTCAACAACTATCTCTTCACTTCGGAGATTCTTAAATCTTTCATTTTAGGCACAAAAATATAACCCCATTTTAAACTAATTGTGCGAAGATCTACTGGAACTAAAATTAGAAATAGTAAATAGGTCAAATAACATATAACAGTTAGTTCTGATGACTAACATACACATAATAGCGGGAGGGAGTAAATGAGTCTATTTAATAGAATGGAAACCGTCCTCAAGGCGAAGATGAACAAGATCATCAATCGTATGGAGGACCCCCGGGAAACACTTGATTATTCTTATGAGAAGCAGCTGGAAATGTTGCAGGGTGTAAAAAGAGGGGTGGCTGAGGTAGCGACTTCCAAGAAGAGGTTGCAGTTGCAGCGTTCGAAGTTGATGCAGAGCATTGACAAACTATCCGGGCAGGCAAGGGAGGCTATCAAGACTGATAGGGAAGACCTTGCAAGACTTGCACTTGAGCGCAAGGCTTCACTGGAGGTTCAGGTGGAGGGACTTGACCAGCAGATAGTTGACCTTGAAAAGGAGCAGGACAAACTGGTGGCTGCTGAGAAGCGTTTATCTACTAAGGTGGAGATCTTCAGGACGAAGAAGGAGACCATCAAGGCACAATATACGGCTGCTGAATCTCAGGTAAAGATCAATGAATCTGTATCAGGTATCAGTGAGGAAATGGCGGATGTCGGTCTTGCCGTTGAGAGGGCTGAGAACAAGACCGAAGAAATGAAGGCACGTGCCTTTGCCCTTGATGAGCTTATCGAGGCAGGCACGCTTGATGACATCACAAGCAGTGGTGATGATATTGATAGAGAACTCGCAAAGATCAGTGCGGAATCGAACGTCGAGCTGGAGCTGGCAAAACTCAGGACGGAGGAAGGGAAATGATAATCAGGATAATGGGTGAAGGGCAATATGAGGTTCCTGGAGGTATGTTCGATGAGCTCAACGTCATTGATAACAGGATCGTAGACCTTGTGGCCGAGGAAAATGAGGCCGATTACAGGGCTGAACTTTCAAAGCTCATTGATATGATCAGATCGAACGGGAAACAACTTGATGATGCAAGTATTGTGGAATCTAACATCATTGTCCCGCCTGAGGACCTGAGCTTACAGGAAGCAAAGGAGATCTTTACCGGAAGTGGTCTGCTCGAAGGCTGAACTCGATATCTTTGATCTTTTTGATCTTTAAATTTAGAATGGCATTCCCCAGAGGGGATACCATTTCTCCACATTTTTCTCAACCGGTAGTTCGTTCTCTATAAGGGCCTTGAGCCTAATCTCCATTGAATTGTTCCTTTCCTGCTTACCTCGAGGTACGAAAGGATAATAGCTACCCTGCTTGAAATTATATATCCAGTAGACAGGTCCTTCGCTCTCAAAACGGTACACTGCGCACAATATCTGTTCTGAGAAACCTTGCTCGATAAGGGTCTGGCTGATCATGTGTATGTTTGTGACAAGATCTTCGAAATCGGTATCATTCAGGATCACCCACAGGAAGTTGTACTTATCCTTCTCTATGCGGAAATTTGTCCCTGTTTCCTGTGTGCTGTAACTTAACAGTTCCTCTATTTCCTTTCTGGTGTTCTCATACTGGGAAAGGGCCATAGACTTAAAACAGATCCCAGCCTGTCCGGACGGGTGGAGGTTCAGGTTCACTTCCATTGTGATCACTGCAGTTGAGATCGAGAACAGATGTTCAGTATTTGATTCCGGTAACTTGCTCCTGCCGAGCAGGGAATCGAACATGCCTTTAAGTCCCATCAGAGTTCAAGCTCCTTTTGTAACTTCTCGAGTGCTGCGAGCCTTTTTTCCGTGGAAGGGTGGGTCGAGAGCAGGCTCATGAAAGAACCCGAAACTGCAGGAATTATGAAAAACGCATTCATTCCCTCCACAGATCTCAGGTCATCCTGTGGAATGCGAGGCATGATCCCGCTTATCTTCATCAGTGCCGATGCCAGATTGGAGGGTTGGCCTGTGATCACAGCAGAACCCCTGTCCGCCGCAAATTCCCTGTATCTTGAAAGAGCGCGTATCAGCAAAAAACTTATGACCCATACGACCAATGAGACGGCCCAAATTGCAATAATGCCACCGGATTCCTTTCTTCTGCCTCCAAAACCTCCGAATCCCCCAAAGTAAAAGCTGTACCTGACGATGTAGAATGCCAGGGTCGATATGAAACTGGCTATGGTCAGTATCGCCATATCCCTGTTCTTCACATGACTCAGCTCATGTGCAAGCACAGCTTCCAGCTCTCCCTGGTTCAGCTGGTTTATAAGTCCCGTGGTCACTGCAACTACCGCATTCTTGGGACCCCGGCCAGTTGCAAAGGCATTTGGAATTGAAGTATTTACCACCGCTACCTTGGGCATTGGCAGGTCTGCTATGGCGCATAACCGTGTGATGGTCTGGTGAAGTTCAGGTTCCTCATACTCGGAAACGATAGTTGCATGCATGGTCCAGAGGACCAGCCGGTCCGAGTAGTAGTATTGTGCTCCTATGAATGCACCTATGAACAATAGCATGAATATCTGGGGCGCACCTGCATAGAACAGGAATGCCAGAAATAATAGGTACACTGCTCCCAGCAGGAATAGTGTCAACAGCATCCTTCCCTCGAGTCCCCGATCATGTTTCCATTTCAAGTTGATTGCCCCTTACCTTCAGATAAAATATATTTGGTATCGTAGTCATAAATGTATCTGAATGTAACTTATACTTATCTAACAGATTATAAATATAGTCGATGTAGTCACAAATTATGATAGCAAGGAGCTTGAGGATCACAATCTTGAAAAGATGCATGAAGTTTCTTCTGGATATGTCCATCTCATTTCATAGCAAAATGAGATTCTCAATTCGTCGTGCTAAACATGAGGTCAAGGTTATTTCTGTTTCGATCTTTACAGAATATGTCGTAAGATCTTGTGAGTAACATTAAAAAAGGGTCATGGGTCTTGAGAGACCCGGCAAGGTATTTTCGTGTAAAAAGCAGGTGTTTTAAAGCACCCTTGCAAATCCGCCGATCTTCTCATCGCAGATCCTTTTATGCCTTTCTTCTTCTGCGACAAGGTGCTTCATGTCTTTTATGAATTCCTCTCTGTTCTCTTCATCAGGAAATGCTTCTTCAAGTACATTTGGTTCTGCTGAGGTTATGCTGTGGTAGGTGTCCCTTGCAAGGATCTCGTATTTCCTTATTTCACTAAACATCTCGAAGACATTTATCCTGTTAAAATCAAATCCTTTGAGTGGGATTCCTCTGGGTGGGCTTTTCGGGAGGTCAATGTTTGCTATGTTGAGCCACTTCTCGAGGATCAGGGCATGGTTATCGGAATCATTGGAAAGGGTCTCTAATGCTTCTTTGTGTTCTCCTTCGAGCTCAATTTTTGCTTCCCATGTTACGAGCTGTTCCATTTCCGTTTCGATCCAGTACATTCTCTGAAGGTTCAGGGCCAGTATCTCTTTTTGATTGATCTTTTGCAATGGGATCTCTCCAGAAAAAATTCTTCTGCGAGTATCTTGCTTCATCTTATATAATTCTACGCAGAATACAAATCCAGAAAATGGATGCAATGTTATTTAATAATCTTCCAGATATTTTTTTGTTCATTTGGTCTTTCAGATCGCAGTTTTCTTTCAATGAATTTCATCCAGATTATAAAAAACAGACTCAGTGTCTTTTCTATGGGTTATAGTATATATAATAGCAAAAACAATCCTCATATGATACAATAGAACAAATCTGTCTGATGTAGTTCCCCATTCCCGGCAAGTTGTGATGTATCATTTCAATTCGCACTCAGATTGCATTAGGATCTGGAATTTCGGAAAGGACCAATATGGTAGATCAAGCAAGAAAAACGGATGGAAACACATTTGTTATTCCTAATGGATGTCATTTTTGCTTTGTGTATAGGTATACTGCTGAAATGTCAACTTTTCTGCATGATTATTTTATTTCAGGTCTTGATAACAACGAGTTGTGCATATGGATGACTCCTGATGTGGAAAGTACTTTAATGGCAAAGGAGATGCTTAAGGAAAAAGGCATCGATATTGATATTTATCTTCGTAACTCACAGCTTGAGATAGTTCCTATCCCGGAATTGCCCGGTAATGATCTTTCATTGTTGCCGGCTCTTCTACCCGAACACTGGAAGCTTATGAATGAACAAGCTACCCTAAGCGGTTTCGATGGTCTCCGTTTTAATGTTGATCTGAATTGCATCGAAGGTTCATGTCTAGATCTTCTAAGATCTTATAACGATGTTGTGAAGGATACTGTAAAAGAACTTGCTATGAGGTCCATTTGTACCTGCTCTCTTGGGATGTTCTCTCCTTCTGAGATCCTCGAACTGGAATCCGGTAATGATAACTTTATTATCAGTACAGATGAACAGGATTTTTCATTCAGGAAAAACCTGCATAGTGATAAACAGGACGTCTTAGTATCCGGCGGAGTAAAGCAAAAGAGCGAAGAACTTATTTCCATCTATGAAAGCAGTCCTGCAATTGCATTTCTCTGGAAGACCGAAAAAGGATTTCCCGTAGAGTATGTATCCGACAATGTTGTACGACTCGGTTATGATGCGGAATCCCTGATGTCTCATGAGCTCCTTTATGCTGACATCATTCATCCGGACGATGTGGAAGGATATTATTCGGATCTTCTTGCATGCCTTAAAGAAAACAGAAGGAACTTCTCCAAGGAATATCGTATTCTGGATAAAAGCGGGAATGTGCATTGGATATCTGAACATTCCCGGCTCGAGGTAGATGAAAACGGGCTTAGTGATCGATATCATGGGATTATTCTGGACATTACCGGCAAAAAGTCCTTTGAGGACGAATTAAAGAGATCGATAGCAAATTACAGGACATTATTTGAGGAGTTTGTTGATGCGATCTATGTGCAGGATCCGGATGGAAATTTCCTCGAGGTCAACAGATCCGCTCTTGAACTTCTGGGTTACACACACGAAGAGTTCCTGTCCTGTAATTCTGATTGCCTTTTACATCCTGATCATGCTGAAGAATTCAAAATTCATATGGCCAAAGTGCTGGAAAATGAGATATCTGAATTTGAATCTGTCCTTATGAGAAAAGATGGTTCATACATCCCTGTGGAGATCAATGTAAGTACAATGAAGTACAGGGGAAAGGATTCCGTTCTCGTTGTACTGGAAGATATCACAGAACGCAGGAAAAAAGAAGAAAACCTGTCAGCTGTAAAGGCCAGTGCTGAAACCGGTGCAATTGCTAAATGTGAATTCCTTTCTAACATGACGCATGAGCTAAGGACTCCATTAAATGCCATCATTGGTTTCTCCGATGTGCTTTTGGAAGACTCGGATGTGCTTGATGACAGGCATGTGAAATTCGTGCACAATATCTCAGATAGCGGGAAAAAGCTTCTTGGTATTATCAATGATGTTCTGGATATGTCAAGGCTGGAGTCCGGAAATGTGGAATTGCATTATGAGCATTTCCTGGTATGGGAATCCTTTGATATTGTATCTTCATCGTTTGCCCAGATGGCTGAGAGGAAAAATGTTGAACTGAATTCTGAGCTGGAGCCCCGGGGTATTGTCATTAACGCTGATAAACAGAAATTTGAACAAATTCTCCAGAACCTGTTGGACAATGCTATAAAGTTCACTCCTGCAGGTGGTTCTGTTGACTTGAGTGGAAGATTTGTCAATGAGAGGCTATTGGTTCAGGTAAAGGATAATGGTATCGGTATTCCCGAAGAGGATTGTAATTTCCTTTTTGAGTCCTTCACTCAGGCAGACGGCTCCTACCGCCGTGGTTATGGTGGCAGTGGGCTTGGTCTTGCAATTGTCAAACGTTTTGTAGAGATGCATGGTGGAAATGTCTGGGTCAAGAGTAAGCCGGGTGTGGGAAGCAGTTTTTCATTTGATATTCCCATTGCGATCGGCTCTCCCCAAGTGAAGGGTTCTGTATCTGTGAACAGAGATCGAGACAAGAATGTTTCTAATGGTTCCGAATGCATTAATTCTGGTTCGGTCATCGACTCCATTCATTCTGGTTCTTTTTACGATGCGACTGAAAATGTTGTATTAAACAAAAGTCCTGTCAGTACTTTTGATGCAACGTCCAAAAACACCATTCGGGAGATCCTTGGCCCTGACAATTGCACTGACGATGATCCTTTGATACTTGTTGTCGAGGATGACGAGATCTCCAGGGAACTTTTAATGCTTACATTAATTGATGGTGGCTATCGTGTTGTACCTGCTGTTGACGGTGTGGAGGGTCTTTCTTTTGCCAGAAGATTGAAACCCTTTGCTATTACACTTGACATAATGCTGCCGAGGTTGGATGGGTGGGAAGTCCTTAACCAGCTGAAAGCAGATGCATCTACCTGTGACATTCCCGTAGTGGTTGTTTCAATGCTGGATCAGAAAGAAGCTGCTCTGGAATTGGGTGCAGCAGACTATATGGGCAAACCATTTGATCGTGAATATCTCTTGCATCTCATGGATAGGTTTAAAATGAAACGTGATGGTAAATGTCCAAAAGTCCTTCTGGTTGATGATGAGCCTTATGCTGTTGATATTCTCTCTTCCATGCTGGAGTCGGAAGGCTTCACAATCTTGCGTGCATATTCCGCAATGGATGCAATTGATATCTGTACGAAAGATCAGCCTGATATAATGATACTTGATTTGATGATGCCTGATCTTTCCGGATTTGACGTGATCTCCACATTAAGAACAAAAACTGGGACAAGGAATCTTCCGATAATTTTATGCACTGGAAAAGAACTTTCACCCCGGGAGCATTTGTTTCTGGAAGGAAAGGTGGATTCCATCATGCAAAAAGGAGATTTCAGCAAAAGGGACCTGCTGGATGCAGTTCACCATCTGATCCGGTATGCTATGTCCAAATAAATATATATTTTCGGACTAATTCTATTTTATGGCATTCAATGAAACAGTATCCATGTATGCTGAACAAACATTCGGCTCTCTCTTTGGTTCAATTGAATATAAATTGATAGTAGCCATCCTCATTTTGTTCTCATCGATGATACTTGCCTATCTGGTGGACATCGTCTTCAAGAAGGTTGTTTTGCATTATACATCCAGAACAAGATTTGAGATCGATGATCTTATAATGCATGCGATAAAGCGTCCAATATACTACACAGTTATTCTTTTAGGGGCGTTCCTTGCACTATCTGTAATTGGCGGTGCAGAAAGCTATCTGGGCATTTTCAATGATATATTGCTGACCATTTTGTCATTGGTCTGGATATTTACTCTGATAAGCCTTAACCGGATACTTTTCGATAATGTCCTTCCATCTGTAGTTAAGAAAACAGAAACGAAGGTCGATGATGAAGTGCTACCACTTCTGAAAGGGTTGTCTGATCTTGTAATCGGGCTGATCGGTATCGGTATAATACTCGAAGGCGTATGGGGTGTGAATGTTATTCCTCTGTTCGCATCTGCAGGTATTGTGGGTATTGCCATTGCATTTGCTGCCAAGGATGCCATCTCACAGTTCTTCGGTGGTCTTTCTATCTATTATGACAAGCCCTTCAAGAACGGTGACCGAATCGAAATTGGCGAAGGTCAGATCGGTATTGTGGAAGAGGTCGGTATTAGAAGTACCAGGATACTCGATCTTTACAATAATATGATCATCATTCCGAACAGCATAATAGCTAACAACAAGGTAATAAACTATACTTCACCCCAATCTCAAATGATGGTGAAAATTACCATAGGAGTTGCATATGGTTCTGATGTTGCAAAGGTAAAACGCGTCCTTATGGATATCGCAAGGAGCATTGACCTTGTTCTTGATCATCCAGAACCATCAGTTCGATTTGATAACCATGGGAATTTCAGTCTTGATTTTGCATTGATCCTATGGGTAAGATACCCTTCAGATAAATTCAGTGTCATAAATGAGGTTAACACACTGATAGATTCAGAGTTCAGAAAAGAGGGAATTGAGATCCCGTTCCCTACGTATACAATACTGAACAAAAAATGAATATGGGCAGTCTTGTAAATTATGTACAAACCTTTCTATATATAGGCGGGTGCAAAATTATTTATGCACAAAAACCTATTTTATTTTAGAGGTGATAATCTGAATTTTGAAGACGTATTCAGGAGAGCATGGGATGTTTTCAAGGACAACATCGCAGCTTATGTAGTAGCTACATTGATAGCATTTATTGGTTCCATATTCATTGTGACCATTGCACCACTCTTCTATGGTCTTGCATACATGGCCGTAAAAGGAATGGGTGGAGAAAAGGTAGAGATCAATGACCTGTTCGAAGGCTTCAACAATTTCATAAAGAGCTGGGTATTCTTTATCTTATTCGCCATTATAGTAGGAGTGGGTTTCCTGTTCCTTGTACTTCCGGGACTTGTACTTTCAATACTTATGATCTATGCACTTCCCCTCCTTATCATAAGGGGCTATGGAGTAATGGATTCCATAAAAGAGAGCATCGATATATCCAAGAACAACTTTGTCGACACTCTTGTGCTGGCTATCATTCTTTGGGTGATCAGCGCAATAGGTAACATGACTTATGTTGGTTCCTTACTGACAACACCATTCTACTTCCTTGCACTGGTGGCTGCCCTTGAAGCACAGATCGGTGTGGGAAAAAGTTACACTGCCGAGTATACGGAAGTCTCAGATGTTGAGTGAAGATTTTTAAAAATATTGTTTTGGGTCATAGTGATGTTCTATGACCCGAGTTGAATTTTTGTGGTTTTATTCTACGGTCACATCCAGTTCATTTTGAGTGATGTGGAGGTATGTGATGTAATTGCCTAGTCCACAGTATTCAATAGTAACTGTAGAGGTACTGTAGTCTACGGGATCTTGACCTGTATTGGAACCAATGTAGAATACAATATTACTATCTTCTGTCATCAATTTCATATAGTGCTGTGTAAGATCATTTATTGAATAAGATACATTTCCATTTTCTATAGTGACATTTGACCACGAAAAGGAATCTTTAACACCACTTTGTTTTGTGAATTCCATCATAAATGAATCATTCACTAGATCTACAGTAGAGTTCTGATTCTCGTTTGTGTTGAATACTGGATAATTCTCCACGCTTACCCATCGTTCCGGGTCTGCGCTCAGATCTGTATCTTCATAGGTAACGACAAGGTCTAATTGGTTGGCACCTTCTTTTTTCTGCAGATCATATGAGAGCGTCCGAGTTCCGGATGTTGCTGTTATTCCATAGTTCTTTGGATTGAGTCCACTTGAAGCAGCAGCATCAAAGTCAAAGTGGAATTCATACACCGGCTCGTCTATTTTACAAAGCTGCCCTACTTTTAGTCTGCTTGTGAGGGGCTGTGTACCCATTGGAGGCTGTGTGGTGAACTGAATAATGGCAGTTTTATTTTCGTCATCCAATGTCGCATTGGTGGCGCCCATCGAATTTGCATAGTTTGCCCAACCTCTGTAGTAGTCACTTTTTACATAGACGACTACCTTATCGAGATGATCAGTAGGATTTGTTCTGCTGGCGGAAAGTGAAGGGTTCGGATATAATACATATGGCTGGTTGTCAGATGTAACCGTAATCGCTGTATTACCGTTACCTGTGATGGACGAATTACCATTTATGGTCATAATTGGCAATGTGAGTGTTACTCTATTGTAATGGAACTCCGGTGGCGATACCATAACGGTTCTATCGTTTGAACCATAGTTTGCCCAAACTCCGCCTCCTTCATAAGCTACTTTTCGGTCATCTTTGATATATTCTACAGTGCCCAATGAGCAGTTGAATTCTTCTGAAAAATTAGTCGTAGTATTGATGAGCTGAATTGTCATAATACCTCTTTCGGCTTCTTCAGCTCCGTTTACATTAATTTCACCACCCATAAGGGATACCGAAGTTGTTTGGTAGGGAGATTCTCCCAGTGCTGCTTTACTCATGCGCGAATCCAAAACTGTAAATGCTTGTTCTACTTTTTGTGCCTTTGCACTGTCCTGCATATCATTGAGCACGGGGACATTATACACTAATATGATACCAACAGCAATGATGGCAAGTGAGTACATAAGTAATAATCCAACAACTGAAGAAACCGCTTTACAAGATTCAAATGGTCTTTGTCTAGTCCCCATGTCCACCAATCCCTAATTATATAACTATGGTCATCAAACTTGTACTATATCAATTTATACTTTTAGCATACTTATCTTTTTGTACATTATATTTGAAATCCTGTATTTTTGAATTTATTATACTATCAAATGCAATTCAATTTACAATTTGTACATTCAATTCATTTTGAGTCACATGCAGGTAGGTAATAAGATTTCCCATTGAATCATAATTTAGAGTTACTTTTGAGTTGCTATAATCCATCGGATCCTGTGAACCCCCATCCAGAATAAACTCAATCGGGTCTTCTTTTGTCATCAATTTTATGTAGTGCTGTGTAATATCATACAGTGGGTATTGATTATAAGCTGGATCTGCATTAAATTCAACGTCCGGTAGTTCACTTGTTGCGTTGGAAGGTCCCCATGAGAAATCAGTCTCTGCACAATCTTGGCTAGTCGGGCTATATTCCATTATGAAATATTCATCTAGTAGGTCTACATTTGAGGATTCATCTTCTTGGGCTCCGTCTATCGAAAATGTGTCGATACCTTCCCAATGTTCAATATAGTCCGAACCTACGGATGTGTCCATATAGGTAACATGAAGCTCCAGTTGGTCAGCACCGCCCTTTTTTTGCAAAGTATAGATCAGTGTCTTTGTGCCGGAAATTGCTTTCATTTCATATTTCTTTGGGTTCAGTCCCTGAGATTGTGCAGCTTCGTAGTGAAAGTTGAAATCATAGACTGGGTCTAAATTTGATTCATTTACCTGGCCCATTTTGATCTTGTTTGAGAGGCTGAATGTTCCCATTGGGGGAACTGTATGGAATTCAATTATGGCAGTTTCGTTTTCATCATCAGTTGTTGCACTGGTGTAAATCATGGTCTCCGCATAATTAGCCCATGCGTCGTAATACTGACTTTCAATATAAACTATGACCTTATCATGTAAAACAGGATTCTTTCTCTGTGCGGAAGCTGATACGTTCGGGTACAATATTTGCGGTTTATTGTCTGAAGTTACAGCAATTTCAAAATCACCTTCGCCACTGGATGATGAGTTTCCATTGATGGTCATTATTGGCAATGTAAGAGTTACTCCATTATAATGGAATTCCGGTGGTGATAGCATAACTGATCCACCTCTTGATCCATAGTTTGACCACACTCCTCCACCTTCATATGCTATTTTTCTATCATCTTTTACATATTCTATAGTGCCAAGAGAACAATTGAACTCTTCATTTGTATTGTCAGTTTGATTGATGATCTGTATTGTCATTTTACCCCTGTCAGCTTCACCCTGGCTATTTACATCTATTGTACCGCCCATTAAGGTTATTGTCGTTGTCTGGACAGGAGATTCTCCCAGTGCTACTTTACTTATACGAGAATCCAGGATTGTGAATGCCTGCTCAATCTTCTGAGCTTTTGCATCTTCCTGCATTTCGAAGATTACCGGAACACTGTAGAGCAGCATCACACTAATGCAAATGATGGTAAGTGAGAACATTATCAACGCTCCCACAACAGATGAAACTGCTTTGCATGATTGGGATAAGTTTTTTTCAGATTTCATGCCCATTATTGCCACCTTATTCGATCGACATTCTTAGAGGTGTTTTTATTACATATACGTCGATGTTCTCATCAGTGTAATCTTTGTGTGCATGCACAGTTGAAGGCGTACTATTTATTATTTGCATCTCCATTGTTTCATTAAGGTAATTTGTCCAACCAGTATAATACAAACTATTGTTTACGTAGATATCAACTGCTGAAACGTTCTGGTAGCTGGTAATCATTGATTTGCCACCCTTTGCTATCACACGTATAAGACCTTCTCCTGAAACCCCCTCATTTCCATCGATATCATTTTCAATTCCTGCAGCAGGTATAACAAGCATGCTATCAGAATAAACGAACTGAGGTTCTCGGACCATTATAGCTTCACCGGTTTGGTATTTTGCCCAAATTCCTGTATTTTCATATGAGATGGTAGTCCCTTCAAACTCGTTCTGTAATTCTCTGATCTGACGGCCAGCAGATTCCCGAGTTTCGACCGAAGAGCTAGATGAGTTCCATGACTGTACCGTCACAGAAATTGTAGAGTTTCCTGAAATCCATATTCCTCCTCCATACATTTTTAGCTCTACAGATTGAGAAGGTGCATTGTCAAAGACGATTTTATTTACGTTCTCTCCAAGAACCATGAAACTTTGCCTGATGTTTTCTTGATGTCCACTTTCCTGCATGTCCTGAAGGGCAGGAAATCCTGCAACTGTGATCACAGTTATTGCAATGAGCATGATACCAAGTATGAGTACCACATCAACTACTTCTGATACTGCATTTTCCGATCGAATTATATCTTTTATTACCATATATATCAGAACCTTTGAGTTGATTAGTGGATTTCTATCATATCCGAAGTGCTATTGTAGATCATGGCATGTTCAACACTTGCACTGCTTATAGTAGTGTTCATTACCTGAATATTTCTCGCTTCGTAAGGTATTTTGACTCTTGTTTCATCTCGTCCATGAGATTCAAATATCATTTCTTTTTCAGAGTTTGAAAATTCAACCGAATAATATTCATTTGCCACTTTCAAAGGCAATAGCATCTCGTACCTTATTTCATCAACCTCTCCACCTGCAGTGGTGCTGCTATTTACCAGCGTTTCCATTTCCGTAAGCTGGAGTGCAATGTTATTTCCGTGGATCTCAAATTCTTCTCTCATGACTGTTTGCTCTGCCTGGTCCATCATATTGTAGGATGCATTCATTACAAGCAAAAAAGTGATTACTGTTATTGAAAACGTAAGTATGAACCCAACAGAGGTTGCTACAGCTTCATTGTCATGGAATATCTGCTTCATGTTCGATCCTCATGGTATTGTGAAAGGCATTGACACGTTGATCTTGTTATTACTGGATGCGATACTTATTGTAGCATTTGTAACTTTGTATCTTTCTTCAACAAATGTACTTCCATCTGCAAGTCCACCATTGATTTCGTAGTATCCCATCGCATTGCTTGAGTTCACAAATTTGATGCTATAAATCTCTCCTGATGTGGATGTTGTAAAATAGAAGTAATTCGTGTCGCTAGGGCTATTTATCCAATTGCCAGTTACATTTAGAATCATATCTGTGCTGGGTGACATTGAATCTGTATGATCATTTACAGTTATATTGATATTGGCACTATCATTGTATATCTTCATAGTCCAGATGGGTATGTTGGATTGGTTTATTGCCTGCACTTCATATGCATTTGATGCATTTCCAAGTTTTGATGTGTTTGTTAGTGTTATGGTAAATATATCTGTTTGATTTACATTTTTAACAACAATCCAGTCTGAGTTGCCACCATACAGCCCATTTTCTGTAAAATATGCATCATTGAGGTTGCTGTCATCGAAGGATAAAGAAAGACCGCGGAATGCGTATATCGTCGATATCTCATTTGCATAGCTGTCCATATTTTTTGTAAACATATTTTCATTGAATGAATCATTAATCGTGGCATTGTAGTAAGCAGCCCTTGTTGCTTCATCTGTCATCTGAGCAATGTTGGAAATCTCATAATTGCTAATGTCGCTGCTAGACTCCGATGCCATGTTGCTCGCATAGATAATATTGTTTAACATTATGGTCGATATGACTAAAGTGAATCCTATGGCAAATGCAGCAAGTAACAGCAATTGTGCAGAATCATCGAACTTTCTCATGGTAACATCTCTTATTTATTTTACATACGCCACAAAGTAAGTTTCACATCTACAATATTGTATAACGCAGTTGTATCATCAATATCTGGTATTTTAGTAGTAGTTTTAACATCAGAATCGGAAAGCAAAACCTTCCTTGAGATAATTACGGCATTGTCGGAGGGATCGCCGTTGTAAATATAATAATTATCTAATTTTTGTTGATATTCGGAATAGCCATCAAATTCTGAAACAGTACTATATGTGAATTCTACATTGTGAGCTATACCATTTTTCACCACAACAAGTTCCAGCATATCTACTATGGGTCCATTAAGTGAATTATTTTTATTATAATCGGACTGGTAATTTGTACCGTTCCAGACATATGGTTCCCCATTCCAGTTGATAATCGCATCTTTCAGGGCAGAGCTCTGTCCATGTGGTGCATAGTCGAGTGCAGTTAACATATCCTGACCCATCATGTACATCTGGGATTCAATATGGGCATTTGCTGTTGATGAGGTAAGTGGAGTGAGCGATGTTGCCTGAACTGCGAATAGAATTATAACTACCATTATAGTTGCAGCCATTATGGCTTCAAGAGTATGCATTTGTGCACTCTGACTATTTCTAATCTCAACTATTTTTACCCCCCTCATCTTACCACACCCTCACTGATAGTATGGCTGTTTCAGTCTCGCCAGTATCTGAATCTTCAATAAGTACAATGCGTTTGGTTTGGCCAATGTTGTCAGAAAGTGGAAGTGGTTTTCCTGCCATTCGTATGTCTGTACTGTTCTCTAATGTCACATTAAGATCATATCGATGGTATTCTCCTCTCATACCCAGATTCTCAATTTCGGTATAATAGCCATTATCTGATAACTTGTTATCAAAGTAATCATTGGTCTTGTCTTCATCAATAAGATTCGGTGTCCTGATGTCCCCCGCACTGATCTCCTTCTCAGTGATAGAAGTAGCAACACGGTCAGCAACAAGTGTTACCTCATCAGAATTGGACTGGAATGGTGTAAATAGCCCTGCTGAATACTGGAATATGAAGAATAGTGCAACAATGAAGATGGTAATTCCCATAAGGTAATCGATTGTTACCTGTCCTTCGTCATTTCCTCGAAGTTTTCTTTTAAACAAATTAGGTCTTGTCATATTCTTCATCGTTCCTTTATGAGACATTTCCAGATTAATGGATCTTATATTCCATATATCTCTGTTCCATTCTTAACTTTTTTGATATTTTTCTCGACTATGGACAACCGGTTCTTATCGACTTTAAGCCCGGCAAGTTGTTCAATGAACCAGATGGATTTCACGTGGTCGTCGGGTGCCAGTTTCCAGTCTGCCTTTTCAATGTAATAATCAATTCCTTCTGCATATAGCATTAGTTCAAGTTTGACATCTTCGCTGATCCATCCGAGCTCCTCATAGTAGGAAAGTATATCTTCTAGATGGTTTCTTCCAACAAGTTCCATAAGGAATTCAAGCCATTCCATACAGAGCTTCATATTGGTGGAATTCTTGATCAGATTGTTCAGCTGGATATTCTCCCCATTGGCACGATAGCTTCTTCCTCCGAGGTTCTTAAATTCCTTTTCTACAAAATCTGTCAGTGAAAGAAGTTCATCTTTGATCAGCTGGTCTTGCTGTTCACTTTCAGCCCTGAGTTTTCTGTTGTCATTGTGTGTTTTTTCCACACTTCTTATCAGATCAGCGGTGACCGAGCGGAGTTCAAGTATGCTTTTTTGTGATTCTTCCTGAATGTTATTAATTGCAAGGAGGGTCTGGTCCAGTTTGTCGATTCTCTGATTCGCCTCAAATATCTCTGCAGATCTTGAATTGCCGAATTCTGTGAGTTTCTGTATCTGTTTTAGTATGATGCTGTAAGAGCCTGCAATTTCTGTAATATTCTGCTCAATGGTGTTGAGTCCGGTCCTGAGCTCAGCATTATCAGTGTGGATGTTCTCCAGTGTAACTTCAAACTCAGTGAGACGTTCTTCCAGGAATTCTATTTTTTTTGCAGATTCTTCGATTCTTATATTGGCGATAGAATTGAAGTTCTCCCCATCTCTTTTCATGGAATCCATTGAGCTTTCCAGATTGCTTATATTGCCTGTAAGCTCTCTGATGTCTTTCCCAAGATCTTCATTACCTTTCTTTGAATCAGCAAGTTCCTCTTTTATTTTCTGTATCTCTTCGGGTGAGTAGCTGGAACTGGTGTCTGGAGCAGATGCTGCTGTTATATCTGTTTGTCCTGAACCCACTGTTTTTGTTGGTACTTCTGATGGTATATTCTCGTCCTGGACTTCTGCAGACTTTTGTTTTGATTCGCTGTCTACATTTTCAGGATCAATGGGTATTACTTTCCTTATCTCTTCTAATGTAGCAGTTTCTACAGTAGCATTTTTTATATTTTTATGCTCGGCAGTTATGTTCCTTTCAGGAATGATGGGGATACCACTCTTTGTTGTAGAGGGTATGAACTCTTCTGCACTTTCCTCCATTTCAAGTGGTTGCCACTCCTCCATTCGATCAATAAGTTTTTTCTTGTGAGTTAATCTTTTGAACGTGTTTTTGATCAGTGTTAGAAGAACGTTATTGTTCCGGATCTCTTTGTTTTCTAACGTTTGTTCATTTACATTCACTATTTCCATATAAGGTGTGGTTGGTGGGTACAATGGTCTTCCTGAGTTCTGGTCATTTTTTTCACCCTCTGAGCTTTGAACAATGGGGTTTTGTGGTGTGAACGTAGAAGGTATTGTAGGTCCCTGGATAGTTTCAAAAAGGTCCTTTTCATGCTCCTGAAGTTGTTGTTCTGGTTCATTATTGGAGTTCAATTGATCTTGATATGCTAAAAAGGAGTTGTTATTATCATCTTCTGCAGGTAGGTCCGGCTCGAACAAGGGCAAAGATTTCTTTCTTGCTCCTGTTCTTTTTTCAGTTTCTTTTTTGAGATAAAATGCATTCATTGCTTTAGTATTGATATTTTCAGGATTCCAATCATCAATACCATCTATAATTGAAACTGGTTGTTCGGGATCCTGTTGACCTACAGGATTTATACGTATCGTTTCGTCTGCAATGGTCCCGATATTCTGATCACTTTGGCCACTTATTGGAGTTAGAGTTGTGTTTTCCAGAAACACAGCTCCCGCTGTAGTATCTGTTTCAAAGGGGTTTGTTTCTCCCTTTGCTTTTTCATTTCCCCACTGTAATTCACTCATTGCAGACCAACTTTTGAGATCGATAAAATTGCTCTTCGGGTCCTGTTAGCTTGAATATAAGCCTTATAATCCTCAGATGATGCACGATCTTTTAAATTCGCATAGCTCTGCTTATTATATGTTTGATTTTTATTTAAGGCTTACTGATTATTATGATGATGACTTTCCTATTTCTGTGGCTTATAGCTTTACAGGTTAAGGTAAGATCTTATGTTAAAATAAATTAAAAGATAGCCCAGAACCAGCATACCAAGTGAAACTATCCATGCCCATCTCAATATACGAGCCAGATTCTCAGGCTGGGTTAAAATAAAAAAAAGTCTGTCGGCCATATTTGGCCGATCAGAGGATTTCTGCTGCATGAGAAAGCCTTATGCTTTGATCCTCTTCAAGCGGAATGTATTTTCTCTTTCCATTTCTTCAAGACGGAGACTGATGAAGCTCATGGATTCCTTCAGTTCAGGTATTACCTTGAACTCAAGTGCATTAACACGCCTCTTTGTCTTTTCGATATCATCGAGAAGCTTCTTCATGGTCGTCTCGATCTCTGCTGCCAGAATGATCTTCTCAACCAGAACTTCATATGAATCGACGGCTTCGTCAATGTAAGAGCTTGTTCCAAGAATTCCGTATCCGCGCTTGTTTATGGGTTTACGCACACTTGAGGATTCGATCTTTGGCACTACTACACCCATGATGTTGTGGCTTTCGAGCTCGATCTGTGGTGCATCTTTCATTGCAAATGCTGTGGATTTGACAGTTATTCTGCCTTCCACAGATTCTGCAATACCGATCTTCTCATTGGCCTTTTCATAGGCAGCATCCAACTCAGAGCGAACATCCTTTGCTTTGCTTAAGATATCAAAGAACTCAAGGATAAGGCCGTCTCTCTTCATTTTCAGCAGCTTGTGGCCACCTTCTGAGAGCTTGATCTTCTTCTTCAGCTCAATGAGTTCTGATCGAGTTGGTTTAACGTCTTTTGCGCCCATTATAGATCCCTCGCTACAGCATCACTCGCTGGTCTTGTGAGCAGGGTGGTACTTTTCAATGTACTTGTTATCGATCCTTGAAAGCTGTGCTTCAGGCATTTCTGAAAGGATCTCCCATGCGATTCTAAGTGTGTCATCGATGGAACGGTCCTCATCTCTGCTCTGACGTACAAACCTGTCTTCGAACAGATCTGCGAACTCAAGGATGGTCCTGTCTCTTTCAGACAGTGCTTCCTTACCGACGATAGCAACAAGTCCACGAAGGTCACGGCCTTCTGCGTATGCTGCATACATCTGGTCAGATACTGCCTTGTGGTCTTCCCTTGTTTTTCCGTCTCCGATACCGGAGTTCATAAGACGGGAAAGTGATGGCAATACATTGATCGGTGGGTAGATACCCTTCCTGTGAAGTTCACGGGAAACTACGATCTGTCCTTCGGTGATGTAACCGGAAAGGTCAGGGATCGGGTGTGTGATATCGTCACCAGGCATTGTAAGGATAGAGAACTGGGTAACAGATCCCTTAAGGCCTTTGATAACACCTGCTCTCTCATAGAGGGATGCAAGGTCAGTGTACATGTAACCTGGGTAACCACGTCTTCCTGGAACCTCTTCTCTTGCTGCACCCATCTGACGGAGTGCTTCACAGTAGTTTGTGATATCTGTCAGGATAACGAGTACGTGCATGTCATGCTCGTAAGCAAGGTATTCTGCAGCTGTAAGTGCCATCCTTGGAGTAGTGATACGCTCGACAGCAGGGTCATCTGCAAGGTTAAGGAAAACAACAGCCCTTTCAAGAGCACCTGTCTTCTCGAAATCCTCCATGAAGTACTGTGCTTCTTCATTGGTGATACCCATTGCAGCGAAAACTACTGCGAAATCTTCGTCGCTTCCAGGAACCTTTGCCTGCCTTGCGATCTGAAGTGCGATCTCGTTGTGTGGCAGACCTGATCCGGAGAAAATAGGAAGTTTCTGTCCTCTTACAAGACTGTTTGTACCATCGATTGTGGAAATACCTGTCTGGATAAAGTCCTCTGGTGGCATCCTGGAATATGGGTTCATTGATGCACCATTGATGTCCACTTTCTCGTCAGGGACGATGCGTGGTCCGCCATCGAGTGGTTCACCTGATCCGGAGAGTATCCTTCCAAGCATGTCTTTTGATACCGGAAGCTTGATGGTCTCGCCAGTGAAGACAACACCGGATTCCTCATTGAGTCCGCCTGTACCTTCGAAAACCTGAACAACTACCATATTTGCAGATGTGTCAAGAACCTGACCTCTCTTGGTGGTTCCGTCTGGCAGGTTGATGTGGACAAGTTCATTGTAACCTACAGGTTCTGTCTTCTCAAGGAAGATAAGAGGTCCGGAAACCTCTACGATCGTTTTGTATTCTTTGGTCATGTTCAGTTGCCTCCGAGCTGAGCAAATTCTTCATCCATCTTTGCCATGACTTTTTCAAGTTCTCCGTCGAAATCTTCTTCGAACTTGACCTTTGCAAGCTCATCCTTTGATTCAATGGAGATGATCTTGTTCATTGGGATTCCTGAGTCAAGTGCAGCTATTGCCATCTCACCGTATTTTGTGATAGATTTGAGAAGCTTGTACTGCTTGTCAAACGGACAGTATGTGTCAACAGGGTGGTATGCATTCTGCTGGAGGAAGTATTCCCTTACCATACGTGCGATCTCAAGTGTAAGCTGCTGGTCTTCCGGAAGTGCATCTGAACCGACGAGCTGCACGATCTCCTGAAGTTCGGATTCCTGCTGCAAAAGGTCCATTGCATTATTCCTAAGCTGAGTCCAGTCAGATGCCACGTTCTCTCCGAACCAGCCTTCAAGTGTCTGTGTGTACAGACTGTAACTTGTCAGCCAGTTAATGGATGGGAAGTGTCTTCTCTGTGAGAGCTTTGCGTCAAGAGCCCAGAATACTTTTACAATACGAAGTGTGTTCTGTGTGACAGGCTCAGAGAAGTCACCACCAGGTGGTGATACTGCACCAATAACTGTGATTGAACCTTCAAGGTCTGCAAGTGATCTTACAGAACCTGCACGCTCATAGAATTCAGAAAGCCTTGCTGAAAGGTATGCTGGATAACCTTCTTCTCCGGGCATCTCTTCAAGCCTTGATGAGATCTCTCTCATTGCTTCTGCCCATCTTGAGCTTGAGTCAGCCATGAGTGATACGTCGTATCCCATGTCTCTGTAATATTCTGCAATTGTGATTCCGGTGTAAACAGAAGCTTCACGGGCAGCTACAGGCATGTTGGATGTGTTTGCGATAAGAACTGTCCTCTCCATGAGTGGACGGCCGGTCTTTGGATCTTCGAGCTCAGGGAACTCGTTAAGTACCTCAGCCATCTCATTACCGCGCTCTCCACAACCAATGTAGACCACAATATCTGTGTCACTCCATTTTGCGAGCTGCTGTTGTGTAACTGTCTTTCCTGATCCGAAAGGACCTGGAATTGCAGCGGTACCGCCTTTTGCGACAGGGAACATACCGTCAAGGATCCTCTGACCTGTGATCAGTGGCTTGGTTGGCATGAGCTTTTTAGCTACAGGGCGTGGTGCTCGTACCGGCCACTTCTGCATCATTGAAAGCTCGGTTCCATCAGTAAGCACACATACAGTTTCGTCGACCTTGAAGCTTCCGCTCTTGATCTCTTCGATTGTACCTGATACTGTTGGTGGGACCATGATCTTGTGCTCGATGTTTGCTGTTTCCTGAACAACACCGATCACATTTCCACCTTCCACAGTATCGCCTTTGCTTACAGTTGGCTTGAACTCCCATGTCTTTTCACGGCTAAGTCCGTTTGCAGTTACTCCTCTCTCAATGAAGTTGCCCATCTTTTCCTGCAACACCTGGAGAGGTCTCTGAATACCATCATAAATACTTTCTAATAATCCGGGTCCAAGTTCCACGGATAAAGGCATACCAGTGTTCACTACAGGTTCTCCCGGTTTGATACCGGATGTATCCTCATATACCTGAACAGTGGCTTTTTCGCCTTCGATCCTGATGACTTCGCCCATCAGTCCTTCGTGACCTACCTTGACCACATCGTACATTTTTGGTTTAATACCTATAATTGTGACGACCGGTCCTGCCACACGATAAATTTCACCATTTACTTCCACAGATCTACACCTACCGATTGTTTTATCTTTTCCCTTAAGTTTGAGCTTTCACCAGTTCCTCCGAGAGTAACGACTGTTGGCTCAACAGACTCACTTAGAGTGTCTCTCAAAATTTCCGGTAGTTTGTTAAGGTCATCGCCATGCATGACTAATATACCGACATTGGAATCCTCAAGAACCTTTGTAACCATGGATTCCAGTTTATCATCATTGGCTTCGTATATCTTTTTGACACCAGCCAGCCTGAATCCTGTAACAAACTCGCTGTTACCTACTACTGCTAATTCCATTAGATCACCAACTGGTTCCTGATAATTTCTTCATCAAGATTTGCTGCTTTTCCACGCATAATTATACGCAAGTTGTTAACCTCGTTCTTTTTGTTCAGGATGTAATCCATAATAGGAACGATGGAAAGTGGGTACACATGTGAAAAGCTTGAAGCTGTTTTGATGCTGTGCTTTGTGAGCTGAGTTTCCAGCTCCACCAATGATTCCATTTCAGGTTCCACAACGTCGGAAATGTCTTCCCAACATGGATACTTCTCAAGTGATTGTACAAATTCACTAAAGGGAAGCGGCAATAGCCTTTCGATCTCTTTTTTACTGATATTGAGTCCACCATCAAGGATCAGGTCTGCAATTTCATCCTCTTCGACACCTGCATTCTTTAACCTGAATAGAGTGCTCAGGTTCTTACTGTCGATCTCTGTTCGGATGAACTTTGAGAACAGCTTACTGTCTTTGGATTTTGGATCTCCTATCGCATTGAACAAGCTGCTATAGTACATCTTGTCAAGCTGGTTTTCAATAGCAGAGAGGTTTGTCCCATCATATCCTTTTAAGATCGGGTAATAATCGGTTCCGCTGAGAGCATCGATGATGCTTTCATGGGATTCTTTTTCTGCAAGGCTTGACAAAAATGAATAAGACAGTTGTCCGGCGGAAACTATACTGTCGTTTATCTCCTCTACTGATGCACCACAGTACTTTCCACGCAGGATAGTCTTAATGCTCCATATATCGTAATTTTTCAGATATTCGGAGATTAAAAAGTTGAGTTCTCCTTCAGAGATATTGATCAGCTTTGTAAATGTAACTGCAAGGTTCCTGTTCAATGCGTGCTCGAACAAGTCCACTCCATCGTATACTCTTGCCAGCTCATCGACATCTTGTTTGTACTGTGACTCCTCGATGAAACGGGTGATTTCATCAACACCCATGTTCATGAGTCGGGGATAAGTTTCCTTTGGAAGAAGATTGCTCTTCATTGCCCGAACACGTGCAGTCACGTAAGCGTAGTTAGAGCCTCCATTTCCGCCCTGTTTCGGACTACTTTTTCCTCTGAATTTTTGCAAAAGCCGCATTTGGATATCACCCGAACAAGATATCAGATGTTTGTTTCAATGATTTCTCATTAACATTCTTCAGGATTATGTCGTATGTATAATCCAGACGAACTGTTCCGTCGTCGTTCTCAATGACCACTCCGCCAATACATTTGATATTGCCGGCGTATTCAAGTGAAGACAATTTTCTGACAAGTTCTTCAGAGTCTTTGTTTGAGTATATTTTGCTGCCACTGCCTTCATTCTCTTCGATGATGGCCTTTAACAACTCTTCCTGCTTCTCTTCAGGAAGTGATACAATAGACTCTAC
This sequence comes from Methanococcoides mangrovi, assembly GCF_052057775.1. GTDB lineage: Archaea > Halobacteriota > Methanosarcinia > Methanosarcinales > Methanosarcinaceae > Methanococcoides. Next base: position 1,052,117 of record NZ_CP195121.1, read on the forward strand.
TGCATTGCTGTATACTTTGTCAAGGACTTCTTTGCGGGCATTAAGCATTGTACGTTTGACTTCCAGATTTGCGCTGGATGTCTCCTGTTGGCGTAATCTTGCGATATCATCCTCTGCTTTTGCCAGGCGGTCGCCCATGATCTTCTTTGCGGTCTGCCTTGCTTCATCAAGTATCTGTGATACTTCTGCATCTGCATCTGCATTGATCATGGTCACTTCCGCCTGCGCGGCATCCATAATATCTTTAATAACTGTTTCGAGTCCCATGCTCTGACACCTTCAAAGAATTTAAGAGCAAAAATGCTCTCAAATTAACTTAGCTGATAAGCAGTGCGACGACAAGTCCGAAAATGACGATAGTCTCTGGAATTACAGTAAGGATAAGTCCCTTACCGAAAAGGCTCTCGTTCTCTGCCATTGCACCGATTGCTGCTGATCCAATGTCTCTCTCTGCAAGACCGGATGCAATACCTGTAAGTCCTACTGCGAGTCCTGCTCCGATTGCCTTTAATCCTGCTGGGTCCATCATTGTTGCTGTTGTTGCTGCGTCTACCATTTGTTCATTCCTCCGTGTATTTTCTTATATATCCGAATGGGTTGTATTTTCTTCCGCCACCTTCGTAGAATTTACCAAAGAATTCTACATACTGCAACCTGAGTGCATGTAATCCGGGGGCTATTATACTCAGGACTGTGTTTAAAGCATGTCCGAATATGAATACTAATATTGCGCCTACTGCTGCTACGATACCGCCCTGGGGCCATATCATCTCAAAAGCTATGAGGTTAACAGTTGATGCAATATAGATAGATGACAATCCTACCGCAATTAAACGAGTGTAGGAAAGTGCATTACTTAAAAGTGCTGGTAATTCTATAGGTCCTTTTACGCCTTCTCCTTTTACAAGCATGACGAATCCGATAAGGAACACTATGATACCTATTATCTCTGTAGGTGCTGTACCTGTATATCCAAGTACTGCAAGTATGATACCAAGTTCTACTACCATCCAGCTGCCTTTTTCAAGCATGGCTGCAGTAAAACCGTGTTTTCTGTTTTCGTTTACGAATCCAACTAAATATCCGAAATTGATGTGAAGTACACCAACAAGAGCTGTTGCTGCGATCATTGTCATGATCATGTGTGTACGGTGGATCGGATATGTTACCAATTCTCCGGCGATTGGGGATGTGAAAAGTGTTACTGTTTCAAATCCAGGTATCAATCCCGCAATGGTTCCGTGGTCGGTGTGAAGACTTGCAAGAGGGAATCCCATGAATTCACCATAAAGGACACCAAATATCAATGTTGATATCTGACAGTAGATAAGTACGTTCATCAAAGGCTTTACAGCATCTGACTTTACGACCTTCTTAACCACCATGGCAAGTGTCAGTAGGATCAATGCGTATCCGATATCACCAAGGATCATTCCGTAGAAGAGTGGGAATGATATGAATATAAGTGCAGTTGGATCGATCTCCTTGTATTTTGGACGTGCGTAAAGGTCCATTATTTCCTGGAATGGCCTTGTTACTTTTGGATTGTTGTATTCGATCGGGATGATGTCTGTATCCTTCTTCTCGATCTTCTGAACTGATACAAAGGCTCGTCCGTTTGTTGCTGTGTTGATGATACTTTCAAGTTCAGAGACATTTTCTTCAGGGATCCATCCATCTATCACAAATGTGTGTTCGGATGTTGCGATCCTGACTGGTGCCTCTGCCTTTTGGGATTCAATAGAAAGCACTTCTTCACTGGCAAGTATGAATTCTGAATATTTGTCTTTGATAGATGCGATATCACTTTCAAGAGATTCCATTCTTCTCTGAATGTCTGCTTCTTCGCTTGCGATCTTTGCAATCAAAGTTTGCGGACTTCCGGATTGCTCAGGTACTCTGAGTTCTCTGAATTCAAAATTTGAAAGAATTTCTGAAACCTTTGAATCATCTTCTTTCTTGACAAATAATGCTACGGTTCCGGTGCTCTGGTCATACTCCATCTCATAGGCAGATGTTACCTTTGAGATAGCAGGGCCAACATTTTCCTTGACAGTACCTGTAAAGACTGCTATGTTCTCATAGTCGCGGTATAATTCCAAATCGATCGGGATTGCAGAGAACGGTGTAAGGTCCTTTTTAAGTGATTCAATTTCCTTTAACCGGGTTTCCAGCTCAGATCTCTGTTCTGTCTTCTCAGTAACTTCTGCATCCAGCTTATCAAGCTTGGAATCGAGGTCCTGATATACAGCGCTTTCTTTCTGCTTTGGTGAATCTGAACTAGTGACACCAAGGAAAGATGAAATTGATCTTAACTGTACAATCTTCTTAGATAAAGCACCTGCTTTTTCGAAAGGTCTGCCAAGTTTGAGACCGGAATCATCCTCATTGTAGTCTTCAAGGTGGAATAGATTGCAGCTGTAGAGAGCTTCAATTGTTTCTTCCATGATGTCCTTGTGACCAACAATGACGGCACGACTCATCTCTTTTGGCTTAAGCATGTATTGCCCTCTCAAAATTGGTGATTAAATTGTCAACGGCTTTCTGGATGTTGGCTTCAGCATTTGCAGTAATTGCTTCAGCATCACGGACACCGTTGCTGATGACTGTATCAGTGTCCTGTTTTATTGTTTCTTCAGCAGATCTAAGTGCATTCTGTGCTGATTTTGTTGCATCAGCTTCTGCCTCTTTGATGATCTCTCTGGCTTCAGCACGAGCATTAATAATGCGCTCGTTCTTATTTTTGAGCCCTTCCTCCACCATTTTGGCCGCACTTAATTCAGCTTTTTTTATTTCGGATAATATCTTATCTTTGGCCATATAAATCCTCAATATGTCGATATAATGTTTACTTAGTGCGTGATTTACCCACCCCTATATCAAACATGCATATAAGTTATTCGGTTCTTCCTTTTTGATAGTGGTATTGTTAATAATTTATCATTACCTATCTGCGAAAAATATTTAAAAAAACTAGAGTTCTGACAGCTATTGTGGTTACTGTTCGCATGTCAGAACTTTTAAAGTAGGATCCTTAACCGGGATAGTTGTTTATATAATATTCAGTTTTATTCCTGAATATCGATCCTCAGGGGTACGATTGCATCCTTTGGGATCGTGTGTATGTACTTTTTCCGGAATTCCGGGTTGCGCATCATACAGTATTCTGCAGAACCTTTGTATGCACTGTGCTTACCCATACGTTTCCATATTTCTTCGAGGCCATCCTCTCTTATATTTCCAAAGGCAAGTGGTGTATATGCGCATGGCATGACGTCACCACCTGATGATACGTGGATCCATCTCCTTCCGGCAAAGCAGCCAAACTGGTCAGGTCCCATGAAATACGGGAATGCTGTGACCCTTGGGCCGTCAGTTGCCCTGTTCTTTTCCTTCTGGAATTTCTCAAGCCTGTCAACATCCTTCTGACTGATCGTTTCATCTTCGCGGTCGATCCATCTACCAACCGCTATGATTTCGTATATGGACATCTCATGCATCCCAAGGCTTTCTGCCAGTCCATAGAAATCTTCAAGGTCATCGATATTGTCAGGAGATACCACTACGAACATATCTGTCAGCATACCGGATTCAAGACTGTTCCTGATCCCTTCCATTGCATTCTGGTAGGCCCCTTCTCTTCCTCGAACGCGGTCATGTTCGCTTTCGAACGGGCTGTCAATGCTGATGTGTGTTGCAAAAAGACCGGCGTCCTTAAGATCTTTTGCTCTTTCCGGTGTAAGCCTGAAACCGGATGTAAAACAGGTGGCAATTGCTTTTGTCTTATCGACATTTGCAACCATGTCTACAATGTCTTTCCTGAGCATTGTCTCGCCACCATCGAACTGAATGGAATATGCTCCCAGATCGATAGCTTCTCCAACTACCCTGTTTATTTCCTCAACCGTCATCTCAGGATCGGCAACTATTCCTGCAGCTCCACAATGAATGCAGTTGTAAGGGCATTTATCAGTAATTCCTATTGATAGCTGGTCAGGGATCCTTTTCTTCATTATGGCCCCGATCTGTGCACTGATGAGCCGGTTGAAGGCTGTGCTGGGTATTGGTGGTGCCCATGTTGAAAATATGATGTTCTCGTCATCTGTCCTGATAGGTTTCTCTTCCTGGAAGATCTTATTGATCCTTTTGATAACTGGACTTGCGACAGCTGCAAGGGGTCCTTCTGTGTCCAGGACAACCTTGCCGTTCTCTGTACTGGCATTTACTTTGATTACTGATTTTTCATATACCCGCATATCTTCACCTGGGTTTCATAATTTAAAGTTCCGGGATCATCTCGATGGTGATATAGTCCGTGATCTTAAGAAGTTTGTCTTTTGCATCTGATGGCTCGAAATTTGCAAGTATGTTTTTTGCCATGTCCACATACTCTATCGCTACATTGGTCGCTTTTTGTACAGCTTCCTCTCGTTTCATACCCTTCCGGTATATTTGCAGAATGGAAACAGATTCATGGTAAGATCTTTTATCTTCGGAAGTTTCTGTGTATTCCAGCAGGTCATCGACTATCTGGTATGCTATGCCAAGTTTTTCTCCATAGTCCCTGAAGAGTTCTGCTGTTGTTTCATCTGCATCTGCGATATATGCACCCATGGCAGCACTGGCAGCGAAAAGGGATGCTGTTTTCTTATTTATGCAATCGAAATAGTTGCTGTCCTCAAAAGTTCCGTTAGTGCTTTTTATGTCAATGGTTTCACCCTCTGCCATTGCCATCCCTGCACGTCCGAACTCCCTGACCACCGGGGTATCGTATGATGAGATCAGCTCTATGGATTTTGAGATCATGTAGTCCCCTGCAAGCATTGCGGCTGCAGGTCCGAACTTCTTATGTGCGGATTCCACACCTCTTCTCATGATGCCTTCGTCAAGGATATCGTCATGTATCAGGGATGCTGAATGTATAAGTTCGATAGCTAGGGCGGCATTGGTACTCCTATCTGGATCACCGCCGCATATCCGGGAAGCAAGGATGAGCATGATCGGCCTGACCATTTTCCCTCCTGATCTGCAAATGTGGCCAACTATTGCTTTCATCTGTGATGAATCGTCCATGCTGCTGATCATATCCTCCATTGCATCGGTGATCAGCTGGTACTCTTCCCATTCTTCGATATTCATCGCATGTCCTCGTATATGGAAATAATATTTTCTTGTTTTTGACCTTTGGTTTATTCGGAGTACTTTGACGGACAGCCCATGACTATCTGTTCTGCATCGATAAGATCATCTGAGACCATTGTTCCTGTCAGGCTGATACTTTTTCCTTCTGCCAGATTTGCAGGAAGGTCTGCAGTGTATTTTACGTCTATCTCGAAGTTCTCATCTTCTGCATCTATAAGTGTGAAGGTGGTCATTTCAGGTGAAATGTTAAGAGTTCCATTCTTCACAATGCCCATGGTGTTGATCTTCTTGTTCAGATGTTCCTGCGGGTTATTTGTGATGTCGGATACCATGTAATATCCCTGTTCGACATCCACGCCCCAGAATCCGATCGCTATCACTGCTATTATTGCTATTGTGGTCAGGATAGTCTTTCGTTTTTTATCCATGTGTAAACACCTTTATCCTTTAATCTTCCGAATTATGGAAACCATCTTTGAACGGTTGTAGATCAGGTATCCGATGTATGCTAATATTACTATCCATGTGGTGGCAAAAGCTGCCTGAAATGCCTGTATTCCTAATGCCATGCCCGTTCACCCTGCATCGATCTTTGCTGCCGGAAAAGTGTGGTCTCCTGTGTATTACCCGCGTCTTGACGACACGGTTTAATATGGGTTTTGTGTAGTATATTGCCATACTATTTAAGTAAATTGAACGAATGTTCTATTGTACTCTTACATTATATATAGGGCATAAAGGAGAACAGTTTGATATGATAAAACCTCCAAGACTTATCGCATGGGAACTTACATGGGGTTGCAATCTTTCCTGTGTCCACTGCAGGGGCGCATCTACCTCTGAGATACCTGAAGGTGAACTCTCTACTGATGAAGCAAAGCACTTTGTCGATGAGATCGCTGAAATGGGTGATCCGATCCTTATCCTGACTGGAGGGGAACCTCTCACCAGGGCTGATGTTTTCGAAGTTGCAGAATATGCCACTGAAAAGGGTCTTCGTGTAGCTCTGGCTACAAACGGTACCCTTCTTAATGAGGAAGTCGTGAAAAAGCTCAAGGATGCAGGTGTCCAGAGGGTAAGCATCAGTATCGATGGTTCTACTGCAAATACACATGACGATTTCCGAGGAGTTCCCGGCGCATTTGAGGGTGCCATGCGAGGAATAGAATATCTTAAGCATGGAGGACTTGGGTTCCAGATCAACACCACTATTACAAAAAGGAACATTGATGAGATCCCGGCAATACTTGATCTGGCAACCGAGATCGGCGCGGAAGCTCTTCACATATTCCTGCTTGTGCCTACAGGCAGGGGTAAGAACCTTGAGGATGAGGAGATTCCTCCGGTGGAATATGAACGCGTCCTGAACTGGTTCTATGACCAGCAGAAGAACGTTAGTATCCAGCTCAAGGCAACCTGTGCTCCTCATTATTTCAGGATAATGCGCCAGCGTGCTAAGAAAGAAGGTATCGAGGTTTCAGTAAAGACCCATGGTTATGAGGCCATGACGCGCGGTTGTCTCGGAGGTACGAGCTTCTGTTTTGTTTCGAGCACAGGCGACGTTCAGCCATGCGGATATCTTCCTGTTGTTGCAGGAAACATAAAAGAGCAGAGCTTCAGGGAGATATGGGAAGATTCCAAATTGTTCAATGATCTCAGAGATTTTGACAGCCTGGGTGGCAAGTGCGGTAAATGTAGCTATAAAGGAGTATGTGGCGGCTGTCGTGCACGTGCTTATGCTGCCACAGGGGACTACATGGCCGAAGAACCTTATTGTATATATGTTCCCAGGTAAAGGGCACATATATTCACTAAAGTCCTTCTATATTCAGGAAAACATTATAATCTAATGATAGCATGAAGTCTGCATAGCACTCAGGAACCTGCTAAAAAAACATTTGGTGTTCATTCGCATGATACAACTTGATGATACTGATAAGGATATCCTTAACCTGATCCAGCTGGATTTTCCGCTTGATGTCCATCCTTTTGAAAAACTGAGCGCCCAATTGGGTATCTCTGAAGAGGAATTGCTGCAACGTATGGAACGGCTGAAAGAAGAAGGTGCAGTGCGCAGGATCGGTCCGGTCATTAACACAAAGAGGGTAGGTGGCATAAGTACTCTTGTTGCATTGAAAGCTCCCGAATCAAGGATCGATGAGATCGCAGAACTTATCAATCAACATCAGGAAGTTTCACACAATTATTTACGCCTGGCAGATTATAATATATGGTTTACGGTATCTGCTGCAAACAGGGAACGACTGGAACAGATCATTAATGATCTCAGGAAAGAGACCGGATGTCCATTGATCGATCTGCCTACAAAGCGCCTTTTTAAGATAGGGGTGAAGTTCGATGTCAAATGATACTTCTGGCAATAGTTCTGATAATAATATTGTCATGGATGATTTAGATACCAGACTTCTGAAGCTTACTCAGGATGGCATACCTTTTGTCCATTCCCCGTTTGCTATGATCGCTGAAGAGCTGGGCATTACTGAGGAGGAAGTTGTCCGGAGGATAGAAAAACTGCAGGAAAACGGTTTTATCCGAAGATTTGGTGCATCCATCGGTCACCGTGCAATTGGTATCACTGCAAATGCTATGTGTACATGGAATGTCCCTGATGAACTTGTCGAAGAGGTCGGTGCTGTTATGGCAGGTTTTTCCGAGGTGACACATTGTTACGAAAGGCCACGCTATCCGGACTGGCCATACAACCTGTTCACAATGGTTCACTCCTATACAAAGGAAGACTGTGAATATGTTGCCAGCGAGATCTCCCGGGCTACCGGTATTACTGATTATCAGTTGTTATACAGTGTTCGTGAATTCAAAAAGACAGGTGTGAGGTTGTGAATGGCAGAAAATTCTGGTGATCGTAATTATCTGCCGCTTTTCATTGATCTGAGTGATAAGAAAGTGGTGATATTCGGTGGAGGCACAGTTGGTCTTCGCAAAGCATCCCTCTTTTCGGAATATGCACAAACTGTCGTGGTAAGTGTGGATTTTGTTCCTGAGCTTCAGGATCTTGGATCATCATCTTCCGTGGAACTAATATCCATGGACCTGACCTCGGTATCCGACGAAAAGCTCAAAGAACTCGTGGCGGATGCTTTCCTTGTGATCCCTGCGACCAATATGGTCGAACTGAATGACAGGATCGTGGAACTTGCCCGTATTTCAGGTGCATTGGTAAATCGTGTGGATATGGCAGATGATGTGGTAATTCCTTCTGTTATCAGAAGGGGTGGACTGACAATTGGCATATCAACATTCGGTTCAAGTCCTGCGATGTCAAAGTACACCCGCAGGAAAATCGAAACGTTTATTACTCCTCAGTATGGGGATATGATTAAACTGCAGGATGAGATCAGAACTCTCCTTAAATCGAAAATAACAGAGCAGAAGGCAAGAAAAGCTATTCTCTGGGAGATACTTGAGGACAGGTCTGTATGGGATGCTCTTGAGATCTCATATGAAAAAGGGTATAATAAAGCATATGATATAGTTCAGGAGCACATAAGCAAGAAAGGTTGATATTATCATGGGATATTACATTAGATTTAAGTCCGATGTTCGTGTTCATGAAGGTATGCTACATCTAATACGCGTTCATTGTGGAGGTTCACTGTGACAGAAATATCCAGTATGGTCATTACACATGCCAAGGCGACCATTGAGGAAATGGAAGATTCCTGGCACGGGGACCTTGAAGGTGTTCTTAATCAGTTATACTCAAATGAACTTGTTTATGAATGTGCAGTTCTCAAGACCTGCAACCGTGTGGAAATATATGTTGTTTCCCCAAAGGGTAGCAGTGTCCTGTTCCATTTTGCCAGGGAAATGGGTGTTTCAGCGAATATTGTTGAGTTCTATGATCACGATGAATCCTTAAGACATCTTCTAAGGCTTGCTTCCGGACTTGAGTCCATGATAATAGGTGAGGACCAGATACTGGGTCAGATCAAGGACCTGTTCCTGATAGCAAAAGAGACCGGCACTGTAGGAAAGACACTGGATACTGCTTTCAGCAAGGCTATACAGGTCGGCAAGAGAGTAAGAACTGAGACCTTCATCAACAGGGGTGCAGTTTCCATTGCTTCTGCAGCTGTTGACCTTGCAGAGGATATCCTGCATGGCCTGAAGGATAAAAATATCCTTGTTATCGGCACCGGTGAAATGGGTACCCTTGTCACAAAGGCCCTTGCACACAGGGACATGAATGTGATCTACATTGCCAACCGTACCTATGCAAAAGCGAAAGACCTTGCAGTGGAGCTTGGAGGTGAAGCTGTCATGTTCGACCAGCTTGAGAAATATGTTTCTGCTGCCGATGTTGTGATCAGTGCGACTTCTGCACCGCACTATGTTCTGAAGAAGGGTATCGTGGAAAAAATAATGCAAGGTCGCAACAATGAACTTCTTCTGATCGATATTGCAAGTCCAAGAGACATTGATCCCCTGGTAGAGGAGCTTCCTCATGTGATCCTTCGCAATATTGACAGTTTACGTGTTATCAATGAGAAGAACCTTCAGATGAGGCTGGAAGAGGCCAAGAAAGCTGAGGTCATAGTAGGACAGGAACTTGAACTTCTTCGTGCACAGTACAAGCGCCAGAAAGCAGATGTCATCATCTCAGAGCTTTACAGCAACTCCTACAAGTTAAGAGAGACCGAGATGGAGCATGCTATCAACAAGCTGAGCGCTTATCATACCATGGGTGAGTTCGAGCGCAAGGTGCTTGTGGACCTGACTCGTGCAATAACCAATAAGATACTGGCGGAGCCTACCAAAAAATTACGTAATGCTGCGGAATATGATGACGAGGAGTTCCTCGATTCCGTATCCCGATTATTTGATATCAGTCCGATTATGAAGAACAATGAAGCTACAAAATAAGAGTTGATACTATGTTCCCACATGTTAGAATGCGAAGGTTAAGAAGTGGCAAGATACGCGATCTGGTTCGGGAGACCGAGCTTAGTGCGAACGACCTGATATATCCGATGTTCGTGGATGAGACCATTGATTCTACTGTGGACGTATCATCCATGCCAGGTGTGCAGAGATTACCTCTTGATAAGGTTGTTGATGATGCAAAGGACGCGGCAGATCTTGGTATTCCTGCTGTGATCCTTTTCGGCATCCCTGAGCACAAGGACGAGACCGGTACTTCTTCTTACGGTGACGATGACATTGTCCAGCAGGCCGTTCGTGCCATCAAGGAAGACCTCGGTAAGGACATGGTGGTCATGACCGATGTCTGCATGTGTGAATACACAAGCCATGGTCACTGCGGTATCGTGAACTTTGAGACCGAGGAAGTTCTCAATGATCCGACCCTTGACATACTTGGCAAGATCGCTGTGAGTCATGCAAAGGCAGGCGCTGATATCGTGGCACCTTCCGGTATGATGGACGGCATGATCGGTGCCATGCGCACGGCTCTTGATGATGAGAACTTCAAGAACATCCCTATCATGTCCTACGCAGCCAAATACTCTTCAGCTTTCTATGGTCCTTTCAGGGATGCAGCGGATTCCGGATTCCAGTTCGGTGACCGCTCGGCTTACCAGATGGATCCCGCAAATTCAGATGAAGCGATCCGCGAGGTCGAACTGGACATTCTCGAAGGTGCTGACATGATCATGGTCAAGCCTGCACTGCCTTATCTGGATATCATCTATCGTGTCAAGCATGAGTTCAAGATGCCCACTGCCGCCTACAATGTCAGTGGTGAGTACTCAATGCTCAAGGCAGCAGCTGAAATGGGATGGCTGGACGAGAAAAAGGTCATGTACGAGTCACTGCTCTCCATCAAGCGTGCAGGTGCTGACATGATCCTGACATACTTTGCAAAGGACCTTGCAAGTATGTTGAAATAAATAATAGAAAATAATCGCTTTATTCAACTTGATGAGTTCGACTTGATATAATTTCAGATCAAATTCCAAATCAAATTCAAAATGGTGTTATAATGGTTACTTTAGACAAATCCAAGGATCTATTCGACAAAGCAAAAATGCTTCTCCCTGGCGGTGTCAGCAGTCCGGTACGTGCGATCAAGCCATACCCCTTCTACACAAAGTCTGCCAGCGGCTCCCGCATAACTGATGTTGACGGAAATGAGTACATCGATTACTGTCTTGCATACGGACCGAACATACTGGGACATGCAAACCCTGTGATCAAGCAGGCGATCATTGACCAGCTTGACAAAGGCTGGCTTTATGGCACCCCTACCGAACTCGAGGTAAACCTTGCAGAGAAGATCGCCTCACTCTATCCAAGCATCGACATGTTGAGATTCATCTCAACGGGTACCGAAGCTACCATGAGCGCCCTGAGGGCAGCCCGCGGATTTACTGGCAAGAACAAGTTCATCAAGATCGAAGGTGGTTTCCATGGTGCACACGATGCCGTACTTGTAAAGGCAGGATCCGGAGCAACAACTCACGGAAAGCCGGATTCCCTTGGAATTCCTGAGGACTTTACAAAGAACACCCTTCAGGTTGCTTACAACGATATCGAAGCAATGACAGAGGCTATCGAGTCCAATCAGGACGACATGGCTGCGGTTATAATGGAGCCGGTACTTGGTAACATAGGTCCTATACTTCCAGAAGGTGATTACCTGAAAGAGGTCAGGAAGGTAACTGAAGAGAATGATGTTGTCCTGATATTCGATGAGGTCATCACAGGTTTCAGGCTTGCAATGGGTGGAGCACAGGAATACTTTGGTGTCACACCTGATATGACAACTCTTGGAAAGATCGTAGGTGGCGGCCTTCCGATCGGCGTTTTCGGTGGAAAGCGTGAGATCATCGAGATGATCTCCCCGTCCGGTTCAGTTTACCAGGCAGGCACCTTCAGCGGTAGTCCTGCATCAGTTGCAGCCGGTATTGCAGCCCTTGATGTACTGGAGAAGGAGAAAGTACACGAAAAGCTTGAAGCAACAGGTAACATGATGCGTTCCAGCCTTTCAGATATCATCGCTGACAAGGGACTTGATTACAACGTCAGTGGTATTGCTTCAATGTTCAAGGTGTTCTTCGGTGACATGCCTCTGAACTATCAGGATGTCCTTAAATGTGACAAGGAAGGTTACTTGCAGTTCTTCCACAACATGCTGGACAGCGGAGTGTTCCTTCCACCATCCCAGTTCGAGACAAACTTCCTTTCAACTGCTCACACTGAGGATGACATTGAGAAGACCCTCGATGCATATGCAGCTAACCTGAAATGATCCTGAGGAGTGATCATAGTATGATACTGGGAACCCGTGGAAGTGCTCTTGCCATTGCACAGGCAGACCTTGTGACCGGAATGCTTGAAGAGCGCGGTCATGAACTGGAAAGGGAGATCATCAAGACATCAGGTGATGTTTTCACAGACCGCCCCCTCCATGAGGTCGCAGGTGTGGGGGCATTTGTCCGTGAACTTGACGACAGGATGATCGATGGCGAAGTGGACATTGCGGTCCACTCCATGAAGGACCTTCCTACAGTAAGACCCCCTGAGCTTGCTATTGCGGCAGTCCTTGAGAGGGATTCTCCTTATGATGTGCTTCTCACCCAGGACGGTTCAACACTTGATGAACTTCCTGATGGTGCCATCATCGGCACGACCTCCATGCGGAGACGTGCACAGCTTCTGCGCTTCCGTCCTGACCTTAATGTACAGGACCTGAGAGGTAACATCAATACGCGCATAAAGAAACTTGAGGATGGCCTGTATGACGGTATATTGCTTGCTGAGGCAGGTCTGCAGCGCATGGGCTGGGAGATGAACGTCCAGCGCCTTCCTCCTGAGGCATTCTGCCCTTCCGCTAACCAGGGAACCATTGTGGTCGTCACAAGAGCCGGAAGTGAGGCTGAGAAGATCTGTTCTGAACTTAACCACGAGAGGTCAAGGATTGAGACCGAAGTAGAGCGTATACTAATTACAGATGTCGAAGGCGGCTGTGTTGTCCCTATTGGTTCTTTCGCACGCATCAATGATGATGGCGATGAGATCCACGTACTCGTGGAAGTGCTGTCCCTTGATGGTACACGTGAAGTTCGCATTGATGAGATGATCCCTATGAAGAACTACCGCGAACATGCGGCAAGCATCGGAAGGATGCTTGTGGAAATGGGTGGAAAGGAACTCGTTCGGGATGCTGTCTGCGAGCTATCTCCATGCGAAGATGAATAATTGATCGGAGTTAGATGATTATGGTAAAGATCACGGGCATTGAATTCAGGAATCCCACTATCCTCGCATCAGGTATAATGGGTACCACGGGTGCTTCCCTTGTACGTATGGCAAATTCCGGTGCAGGTGCGGTGGTGACAAAATCCATCGGGCCGGAACCCAAGACTGGACATCCGAATCCCAGTATGGTGAAACTTGACTGTGGCTTTTTGAATGCCATGGGTTTGCCCAATCCTTCCTATGCGGATTTCAATAATGAGATAAAGATCGCAAAAGAAGGTGCCGATGTTCCTGTGATCGCAAGCATCTTCGGCGGCAATGCCGAGGAATTTGTCAGGGTTGCCGAAGGACTTGCAGATGCCAGACCGGATGCTTTTGAACTAAACGTCAGTTGCCCACATGCAGAGGGCTATGGTGCTACCATAGGTACAGATTCCTGCATGGTAGAGGCTATCACCGCTGCCGTATGCGATGCAGTGGATGTTCCGGTATGGGTGAAGCTGACACCAAATGTAACTGACATAAAGGCTATTGGTAAAGCTGCCGAGAACGGCGGTGCCTCTGCTGTTGTAGCTATCAACACCCTGCGTGGAATGGCAATAGACATTGATTCCGGTTATCCCATACTTGGCAACAGGTTCGGGGGTCTTTCAGGTTCCGCGGTAAAACCGGTTGCTATCAAGTGTGTCTATGACCTTTATGAGGCATTGGACATCCCTGTCATAGGGGTTGGCGGTGTATCCTCATGGGAAGATGCGGTGGAAATGATAATGGCAGGCGCAAGTGCTGTTCAGATCGGTTCTGCTGTGTACGAAGGTGTAGAGGTCTTCGGAGACATCGCGACAGGTATGGAGCAGTTCCTGCAGGACAAAGGCTATGCAGGTGTTGAGGATATTACCGGACTTGCCCACGAGGTGATCTGATGCGTCCAATTAATTCAAAAATAGTACAGATCGTAGAGGAAACTCCTACCATCAGGACCTTCCGTTTCGACACATCCCTCGATGATGCCCGGCCGGGCCAGTTCGTAATGGTTTGGGTACGTGGTGTGGACGAGGTCCCTATGGGATGTTCCTTCAAGAACGGTATCACCGTACAGAAAGTAGGCGATGCTACATCCCGACTCTTTGAAATGAAAGAAGGCGATTCTGTCGGTCTTCGCGGACCTTTCGGAAAAGGTTTCACATTACCTTCAAAGGATGAGAACATACTGATCATCGCTGGCGGCGTTGGTGTTGCTCCCCTCGGACCGCTTGCCGATGAGGCAGTTTCTGTTGGTGCAAAGGTAACTACGATACTCGGTGCAAGGACCGCATCAGAACTTGTTTTTGAGAAAAGGTTCTCAGAGGCCGGTGATGTTCATCTGACAACAGACGATGGTTCTGCCGGAACCTGTGGTTTTGTTACGACTGTACTGGCAGAAATGGACGTTTCCGTATACGACCGCATTTGTGTATGTGGCCCTGAGATCATGATGTTCAATGTTCTCAAGATGCTGGAGGAAAAAGGTTCACATGACCGTGCAGAGTTCAGTCTCCACAGGTATTTCAAATGCGCAATTGGTGTTTGTGGTGCCTGCTGCATGGACAACGAGGGTCTGAGGGTATGCAAGGATGGCCCTGTGCTGAACGGTTCACTTCTGCTGGATTCTGAGTTCGGTAAATACAAAAGAAGTTCCAGCAGCCAGAGGATTAAGGTCTGAAATATATTTTCGGACACTGCCCTCCTTTATTATTTTAGTGTGCTACTACCTTCTTTTCAAGATGTTCTTTTGTCTGTGAAAGAAGTTCGTTGAAAAGTATCATGAGGTTTCCTTCAAAGACCATAAGGTCGATGTCATACTGTTCTCCCTTAGAAGCATAGAGTGTTGTCAGCTCAAGGTCCTTTTCAGCTTCTGAGCGGATCGATTCAAAAGGATGGTCCCAGTCCGCAGACATTTTATAGGCTATGATGTTCTCCAGTGTACCCTCATCAAGATAGGTTCCAACCCACTGGAAAAGCTGTTTTCTGTACCTTTCAGTGATTTCAACATTGTGCAGGAAAGTCAGTGCATGAGACTTTGCATAGTTATTAAGCTCGATATCCTCTACATTGGTCATGTTCCCCACCATTCCGAACATATCTGGATATGCGTATCTTGAGATTTGAGATACTGGTCTGCAGTATTTCAATAATTATATATTGTTTTGATCAGTGATAAATGCTTTTCTTTTTAAAATTATTCTTAAAAACATCTCTAAATATTTGTTCGATTTATTTTTTATTCTGGTACATTACTTATACAAAGATGGACTTAGGCAGAGTATGACCTTCATCTTAAGTAAAGATATATTGAGAGAATTAGTTATCTTTGTAATTGCATTGATCCTTGCAGTAGTGTTCTGGGAAAACAATATTCTCTTAACAGCCTTGTTGGTCCTTCTTTATGTTGCAAGGCAGTACAGGTGGTCTGCAAAAGGTGACAACATCATCTACATCTCAGGTATAATCCTTGGCTGCACCGCCGAGTTCATCGGCACCCATCTTGGTGTCTGGACCTATTCAGCTCCACTGTTCCTGAACATCCCTCTCTGGCTCCCATTCGCCTGGGGTCTTGTATCAGTTATAATTATCAGGGTATCCCTTCCATTCATCGAGCAGTAAGCCGGAAAAGTAAAACGGATCAGATCCGGATGCATATAAATGGGTTCAATACAATTCCCTTTTTGGGTATTGTAATGTCTGATATAGCTATCGTTGAAGTGGAGCCACAGATCGTTATTGGCATGAGGACGGCTGGAAAGTACAGGCTGATCGCAGAGATGCTTCCTGAACTTTTCCATTATGCATTTGATAATGGATTTTAGATCACAGGCGGTCCTACATTCATCTGTCATGAAGCAAGTGAGGAAGAGGTCACGAAAGCTGACAGTTAAGGAACTGCCGATGTGGAGGTCGCTGTTCCGATAGCCAGCAGGGTAGAGGGGACTGATAATATCAGTTGCTATGAACTTCCCGGCGGGAAAATGGCAAAGACTATCCATAAGGGTCCTTATGAGGACTGTGGGCCAACGTATCAGGAATTTTAGACCTGGATAGCTGAAAAGGGCCTTACCATCACAGGTCCCACAAGGGAGATCTATCTAAATGATCCCATGGAAGTTCCGTCTGAGGAAATCCTTACCGAGATCTATGCGCCGGTGGACTGATCCACCTTTTTCCTGTTTTTATTCCTTCTCTAACCCTGATGTTTCTTACGATAACTGATTTAAACCATCACTTACGATGCTTACCTCATGGACCAGCCTGTAAAAGAAAGATCCGGCAAGATCCCGGAACTCATGATGGGTGTAAAGAACCGTGCTGCGCTTTCCGCATGTAAGGATCATGCCGATGGTGTTTATTTTTCCGTTGACAGGTTCAGCCTCAGGGCAAGGGCCTGCGATATAACTCTTGATGACCTGAACTCATTTGTTTCCGATGTCAAAGAACAGGGGATGAATGCTTACCTTACGCTGAATACTGTGATATATCCTGATGACCTTGCTGAGCTTGACGAGGTCATCGATGTAGTCGCATCATCAGACGTTGATGCTGTGATCGCATGGGACCCTGCGGTTATCACAAAGGCTGTGGATGCAGGTTTGCGTGTTCACATTTCCACACAGGCCAATGTGTCCAACTGGCAGACGGTCAATTTCTACGCGTCCCTTGGTGCTTCCCGTGTGGTGCTTGCAAGGGAGCTAAGTCTTGAGCAGATAAAGGATATCCGAAGGAATACCGATACTGAACTTGAGGTTTTCGTGCATGGTGCCATGTGCCAGGCAATATCCGGCAGATGTTATCTTTCAGCCTATGTCCTTGGCAAGTCCGGCAACTGCGGGGAATGTTCTCAACCGTGCCGCTGGGGCTGGAAACTTGTGGGTGAGGATGGCAGTGAGGTCGATCTTGAAGGAAAATACCTCCTCAGCGCAAGGGACCTCTGCATGATCGAACATATCCCTGAGCTTATCGATGCAGGTGTGGATGCTTTCAAGGTCGAGGGACGTTTGAGGGACACAAGATATACATCAACTGTTTCCCGCTGTTATCGTGAAGCACTTGATGCTTACAGGGATGGAACTTACAGCAGGGAGAAAGCGGCCGGCTGGAAGGAAGAAATGGCATCGGTGTTCAATCGTGGCTTTTCCACTGGTTTCTATTTTGGTGTTCCGGGTCCTGATGGCATGTACATCGAGCAGGACATGAACATCTCTGTTGTTAAGAGGCAGGCCGTAGGTGTCGTTACCAACTACTACCGTAAACAGGAGGCTGCTGAGGTGAAGCTCCTTGAGTCCGGAATAGAGGTCGGGGATCATATTATCATTGAAGGCAAGAACACTTATCTTGAGCAGCAGGTGACCGGGATAAGGAATGATGATGGTCCTGTCCAGAGGGCTGAACCCGGGGAAGAGATCGGTCTTGCTGTCGAGGCCAGGGTACGCGAGAATGACAGGGTCTACAGGCTGGAAGTTCCGGAATGAATAATTCTGTGCCGGATTGTATTAATTCAGTAAGTTATTTCTAAGATTAGCATATTTTTTGTCTGAAGTAATCGGATGTGAGCTTATGGATATATTTATGCAAGCAGCAATAGATGAGGCAAGAGCCGGACTCAATGATGGTGGTATTCCTATTGGGTCCGTCCTTGTAAGGGATGGCAATATAATTGGAAAAGGTCACAATCTGCGCGTTCAGGAAAATGATCCAATGGCACATGCTGAGATTTCATGCCTGAGAAATGCGGGGCGTATCGGTAATTACCGGGAATCGGTCCTTTATTCCACTTTGATGCCATGCTATCTCTGTGCAGGGGCGGTCGTCCAGTTCGGGATCAAAAAGGTCATTGTTGGCGAATCAAGGACCTTTGAAGGCGCGAAGGAATTCATGGAATCACATGGTGTTGAAGTCATAGACCTTGATCTCGATGAATGTGTTGGTATGATGGAGGATTTCATCAGTAACAATCCGGAACTCTGGAATGAAGATATAGGTGAATGATATTTCCAGTTTCCGGACCTTATTTTGGTGTGTTTGATCGATGCAGTCTTTGTACTTCCCGGATTTCCTGCATTGATCCCTTTTCAGGGGAAGATCCTCCAAAGTCTGTTCCCTGCTGGTGTGCATTTTTCTCCCGGCTGCAAACTAATAAATATCTTGTATCCCATTTTTTAGTGATCACAGTCATTTGTTCCTGAGATCTCTCAGGGCATGTACAGTCTACTTCCTATCGATTTTTAGTATATCAGGATGAATATTCTATGGCAGCCCCAATTGCAGAAGAACTTGCAAAGAAGCAACAAGCGATAAGTGTCGCGGAATTTTTTGAGAAGAACAGGCAGATCCTGGGTTTTGATTCGGCACCACGAAGTCTCATCACCACTGTAAAAGAGGCAGTGGACAACTCCCTCGATGCATGTGAGGAAGCTGAGATCCTCCCGGACATCATGCTTCACATCGAGCGTGTGGGAAAGGACAATGTTTCCGTTATTGTTGAGGATAATGGCCCGGGTATCATAAAAGAGCAGATCCCTAAAGTGTTTGCAAAGCTGCTTTATGGTTCACGTTTCCATGCATTGAAGCAGAGTCGCGGACAGCAGGGTATTGGAATATCTGCTTCTGTCCTTTACGCCCAGCTGACAGCAGGCCATCCTACAAAGATCATTTCCAAGATCGGCACTGATGCTCCTGCCCATCACTATGAGCTCATGATCAACACCAGCACCAACGAGCCTGAGATCCTTCTTGATGAGGTAATTGACTGGGACCGTCCACATGGTACCCGCGTGGAAATGGAGATGGAGGCATCCTATGTAAAGGGCCGAAGGCAGTCCATCTATGAGTACCTGAAGGCAACTGCCATCGTCAATCCTCATGCAAGGATCACACTTATAGAGCCGGACGGCAATGAGGTAATCTTTGAAAGGGCGACGGACAAGCTTCCTGTGTCTGCAAAAGAGATCCTGCCACATCCTCACGGTATCGAGCTAGGTACGCTCATGAAGATGCTTCGTTACACTGAGCGCCAGAAACTTGCACCGTTCTTACGTTATTCTTTTTCCAAGATCGGCCTGCTCACCGCTGAGGAGATCTGCAAGGCCGCAGGACTTGACCCGGAGATGCCGCCTTCAGAGGTCTCAAGGGATATGTCTAAGAAACTTCTTGATGCTTTTAAGAAGGTCAAGATCATGGCCCCTCCTACCGATTGTCTTTCCCCTATCGGTGAGGATCTTATATACAAGGGTCTTGAGAAGGAGTTCAATGTTGATTTCATTGCAACCACCACAAGATCAGCTTCTGTTTTCTCCGGTAATCCTTTCGTTGTGGAGGTTGGTATTGCATACGGCGGTGACCTTCAGAAAGATGACCGTATCGATATAATGAGATTTGCCAACCGTGTTCCATTGCTCTACCAGCAGGGTGGTTGTGTTACAACCCATGCGGTGGAAGGTATCAAGTGGAAACAGTATGGTCTGAACCAGCCGGGAGGCGGTATGCCTACAGGACCGGTGGTGATCCTAATTCATGTTGCATCCACCAACGTTCCTTTCACTTCCGAGTCCAAGGATGCAATCGCTGAGATCCCTGAGATCAGGGATGAGGTTGAACTTGCCATCAAGGAAGTATCAAGGAAACTGAACCGTTACCTGAATCGTCAGGGAACACTTAAGAAGAGGCGTGAGAAGGAGATCATCATAACCAAAGTGCTTCCAAAGATGGCACAAAAACTTGCTGAGACCCTTGATCGCGATGTTCCTGACATCAACCCTGTGGTGGCAAAGGTAATGGGCAATCTTCTTGTGATGCGCAAAGTGGAGCTGGACGATAATGGCGGCGCTAACGTATCAGTGACCTTGAAGAACCATGGCAGCAAACTTGCCGATTTCAGGCTTCACGACATGCTTCCGTATGAGATAAGGGACGTTGTACCCGAACCAAAGATCATCTCAATGGGGAGCGATTATGACTATGTCTGGAACATGAAGCTTTCTCCTGATGCTTCAAAGGCAGTGACCTACAAACTGGAAACTGTTACCGAAGCCGACATATCCAGGCTTCCGCAATTGATCGTGGAGGGCCTTGAGGAAGAGCTTGTCACCGGTGCAAAAGCTATCAAAGGGGTGATCTGAAATGCCAGATGATGTAGAGTCAAGATATTCACAACAGAAAAAACAGCACGACCTGCTGGCAAAGAACCGCTTGCTCGGGTTGGCCGAGGAACTCTATGACCAGTTCGTGGATGAGGTCGTTCCGAATGTCGGCATCTCAAGCCGTACCAAGAACAACATCGAGTATAGCGAGGACAGCGATGTATGGGTCTATGGTGACCGTGAGACCCAGAGGACCGCCAAGACCGTCAAGGGTGCCTTCCAGCTTCTCAAAACGGTGCACTCGGTGGATTTCCTTGTAAAGAACCATCTGGCAGAGGACCGTGGTTCGACCTTGAGGGAGCTGTATTATATCTCTGAGAACTGGGATATTGCCAAGTTCCGCGAACAGGCTGAGAGTAACAGGCTTATCGAGGACCTTGAGATCATTACTGCACTCCAGAGGGAGTATTTCCACATGCGTCCTGAGGAGGATGGTGCTACCATGTTCGGTCCTATCAGGATCCGCGAGGAAACAAAACGCGGTGCACGTATCATACACTGCCAGGAGGACATCGGTGAGAGCGGTTACCAGATCCCGTTCAACGTTGAGAACATTGAGTTCCTTGACCACGATGCAAAGTTCATCATTGCCATAGAGACTGGTGGTATGTATGCGAGGCTTATCGAGAACGGTTTTGATGAGAAGTACAATGCCATCCTTGTGCACCTTAAAGGTCAGCCTGCAAGGTCAACACGCCGTCTTATCAAGAGGATGAACGAGGAGCTAGGGATTCCGGTAGTGGTCTTTACTGATGGTGACCCGTGGTCCTACAGGATCTTCGCATCTGTCGCCTACGGTGCTATCAAAAGTGCTCACCTTTCAGAGTTCATGGCAACACCTGCAGCGAAGTTCATTGGTGTACAGCCATCCGATATCGTGGAATACGAACTTTCCACTGACAAGCTGACTGACAAGGATATCGATGCATTGAGAAGCGAACTGACAGATCCGAGGTTTGCAAGTGACTACTGGAAAGAGCAGATAAGCCTGCAGCTCAGTATCAAGAAAAAGGCCGAACAGCAGGCCTTTGCAGGAAAAGGCCTTGATTTCGTGACAGATACCTATCTTCCGAACAGGCTTAGTGAGATGGATATTATCTGATCCATCCACCTTTATCTTTTTAAATTAGTTTAAGTAAAAATAATTAGATGATCTACTTGTTGCAGACCATTCTGGCTTTAAATAACTGAACTTAAAGTGTCCTGACTTTCAGGATCTTCTCCACAACCGCTTTGTGGTGCAGGTTTTCGGTCATCCTTCCCCTGTCGATCCACATGTCTGCAGGTGACTGCAATCCTGCTGTCTTGTGTGGCATGAACTCAATTCCATCGAGAGCAGGAAGTTCTTCGCTCAGCGATGGCGGGACGTGTGTTCCAAGATGTGGCTTGCCGATGTTATGCAGGAGCTCTTCTGTGGTGATCTCCGGTCTGTTTGCAGCTTTGCGTTCTGTGTTTGTTTTTTCTTCCATGATGGTGGATTGGCTTGCTAACTACTAAAACGTTTCTCAACTGGTAAGTTATATGTAATTAAGCAAAGTTAATACACACAAAAAAGCGACATTACTTTTCAAGGAGAATTACCTATTGACCACAGTTCTTGGTATAGAAGGCACAGCATGGAACCTAAGTGCAGCTATTGTTGACGAAGATGATGTTATCGCGGAGGTCACCGAGACCTATCGGCCGGCCACCGGCGGCATTCATCCCAGGGAAGCTGCACAGCACCATGCACTTTATGCATCCGATGTTATCGAAAGGCTCCTGAAGGAGTTCCGGGAAAAAGGTCATCATCCAGAGGACATTGATGCTATCGCATTCTCTCAGGGCCCCGGCCTCGGTGCCTGTCTCAGGACCGTTGCCACATCTGCAAGGGCGCTTGCAATGTCCCTTGAAGTTCCTCTGGTAGGAGTGAATCACTGCATTGCTCACATCGAGATCGGCAGGTGGAAGACACCGGCAAGCGATCCTGTAGTGTTGTATGTGAGTGGTGGCAATTCACAGGTCCTTGCTCACAGGGCCGGCAAATACAGGATATTCGGTGAGACCCTTGATATCGGTATAGGTAATGCGCTGGACAAGTTTGCAAGGAGTGCAGGCTTAAGCCACCCCGGCGGTCCAAAGGTGGAAGCATGTGCAAAGGAAGCCACCGGCTATGTCAAAATGCCTTATGTTGTCAAAGGCATGGACTTCTCCTTCTCAGGACTATCGACCGCTGCCAAGGATGCTCTGGCCTCTAACTCACTGGAAGACGTTTGCTATTCCTTCCAGGAGAATGCATTTGCAATGCTTGTGGAGGTCACAGAGCGTGCACTCGCACATACCGGCAAGAGCGAGGTGTTGCTTGCAGGCGGTGTGGGTGCGAACATGAGGCTCAGGGAGATGCTGGACGTCATGTGCGATGACCGTGGTGCAAGATTCTATGTTCCGGAAAAGAGATTCATGGGTGACAACGGTGCAATGATCGCATATACGGGATTGCTGATGTTCAGGTCCGGGACCACAACTCCTATTGAACAGTCCCATGTGGATCCGAGCTTCAGGCCGGATACGGTGGATGTGACCTGGATCGCGGATAAGCATCAGGAGGTGCTTTGATGTATCTTCGAAGTGGTGCCGAGGCCACGGTTGGTCTTAAAGGCGGTTTTGTGGTCAAGGAACGCATACCCAAAAGGTATCGTGTGGAGGAACTGGATGAGAGGATACGCAAGGAAAGGACCAGGGCGGAAGCACGCCTTATGTCGGAGGCAAGGCGATGCGGTGTTGCAACTCCTATCATACATGATATCTATGATTTTACCATTGAGATGGAGTATATCGATGGGATGCCTCTGAAGTATCTGGTTGATGCTGATATTTGTGAAAGGGTTGGTGAGGTGATAGGCCGGCTTCACAGAGGTGGCATCATTCACGGTGACCTTACCACGTCCAATATGATCGTGAAGGAAGGTCGTATCTACCTGATAGATTTTGGTCTGGCATTTGTGGACGGTTCTGTGGAATCCAGGGGTGTTGATGTCCATGTGCTGTTCCAGACATTTGAAAGCACACATGCAAATTATGAAGAACTGATAGAAGCATTCTGTCGCGGTTACAGAAGAGAGCTTGAAGGGGCGGACGATGTCCTGCTCCGTGTAAAAGAGATCGAGAAGAGGGGTCGTTATGCGTAAAATGGTATTTGTTACTGGTAATAAAGGAAAGTTCGGAGAGGCAAAGGAGATACTGGCTGCAAAGGACATTGAGCTGATACAGAACACTGATGGTTATCCCGAGCTTCAGGAAGATAACCTTGAGCCTATCGCTGCCTACGGCGCGAAATGGGCTGCTGAGAAACTTAAACATCCGGTCATGGTTGATGATTCCGGCCTGTTCATCAAGGCTCTGAATGGTTTTCCTGGTCCGTATTCAGCATTCATTGAGGAGAACCTTGGAAACCAGAAGGTCCTCAAGCTCATGGAAGGCGAAGAGGACAGGACTGCCGTTTTCAAGTCAGTGATCGGCTATTGTGAACCCGGAGGGGAACCTTCTGTGTTCACCGGTACCGTGGAAGGGCAGATCGCCTTTGAGGAACGTGGCACCGGGGGTTTTGGCTATGATCCGATATTCGAGTATGAGGGAAAGACCTTCGGTGAGCTTGGGACCGAGATCAAGAACACCCTGTCTCACAGGCGCAGGGCACTTGACAAGTTCTTCGAGTGGCTGGACTGATATTTCCGGTAAGTGATCGTTATCTGAACAGTTGTGGTGATCGTGGGCTGCCTTCAACGTTTTCTCGAAGATACTCGGGGTGTGGACACCATTCCGCTGAAGATGGTGGTCTATCTCGCGATTACCGCACTGGTCATCTTGCTTGCATCTGCTGCATGGAACAACATTGGACCTGTGGTGGATGATACTGATATTGACAGGCAGCTGGAAGATGCTGCTCTGAAGATATCCTCCATACAACAGGGTTATGCCAGGGATGTATCCTCAAAGGGCACGGACGGTTCGATGTGTATTGTGAAACTTTCCCTTCCTGAACATGTCAGGTATGTTGCTTTTGGTGTAGACCCTGATCCGGATGGTGATGGCAACCTCTCGAATACTGAATGGTCTTTGGAAGATAATGCTATTCTCTGCGGCTATTCCAGCGGTTTCAGAACACGTGTAATTCTCATTGGCGAAACTGTGCATTTCAGGAAAGGTATTCAGGACGAAGGTGGCCTATGGATATTCCATGAAGATGCCTATCCGGATAGCAACACCAGCGAGGGTGTTGTGATAGAAGGACCGATAAACGGTGAGTTCACCTTTGAGCTTGTTTTCGATAAGGGAAAATACACTCTCGCTCATTTCTGATCAACAGGCGTCAAACCTCATAGGATGATATCTTAGCTTGTTCGAACCTGAAATATGTAGAATAAAAAAAGCAGATGTGCCGGATATATGCCGACACGAGGTCGTTGTTCCCTGGAATGACTCTTATGAGGCTTCCATAAGGCTCTTAAATTACTGGATGAAACGGACGGAGTTCTCAAGCACCTGCTTTGCCTGGCTTTCTGTGAGTCCGGCTCCAATAGCCACTTTTAATGCAGTTTCTTTCGTGATGAGATTATCCGGGCTGTGGGTGTCGGTATCCACCACCATTGTGGCTCCTACCTCATTAGCGATCCTTGCAACGTGCCCGTTGGTCCTGTTGTGCCCGTTCCTTGCGGTGATCTCGATGCAGACATCGTTGTCCACTGCCATCTGTGCATCCTCCATTGTGAGGAAGCCCGGGTGTGCGAGGATATCAACATCTTCACAGGCAACGGCTGCAGCATTGGTCCCGGGTGCAACCGGCTCGACAGGTGATTCCCCGTGAACCACGATTATCTCAGCTCCCAGTTCCTTTGCCATCTTTGCAAGGGGTGCTATCTTTGCAGGGTGGACGTGTGTCAGCTCAACTCCGGCAAGTACCCTGATATCCATGACCTCTTCCATGTATTTTGCTTTCTTTACACATGAGAGTACATGTTCGATGTTGGTGTAATCAACGTGGTCGGTAATTCCAATTCCACGGTATCCGAATGTGACCGCACGACGTACGAGTTCGCTTGGTATGAGTTCTCCGTCACTGAATACGGTGTGTGTGTGTAGGTCTATCATTTGCTCACCTGCAAAGTTATGTAAAATGAATGGTCCCTAAGATGTCATTCCAATATAAATCGTTTTTGTACGAACAATTACCCAACATATATACGTTTATTACCTATGAGGGTAATATATGTTAATGTGGTAACATGACACCCGAAGAGAAGTTAGCAAATAATTTCGAGCGTTTAAAGACACTTGGCAAAGAAACGATATCGGATGACGGTAAGACAATTCCTCCTATTACTTCAAGTTCGAATGTTGAGATTTCTATTAAATATGTTAATCATCTGATAAGAAGGAATAGGGTCGCAAAGAGTACAATCCATAATATCATTTCAGACCTGATTTTATTGTTTAGTCATAATGATATTGAACTGGATTCGATATCGGAAGAGGATATAGATAATTTCTTGACATTTCTTCAAACCCACACTTACAAACGTGGCGGGAAAGTGAAACCTCTTTCAGAAGCAACCAAGATGACGCGCAAGGCACATTTGCGAGACCTATTAAAGTTCCTCGATAAACCTGAACTTGTAGACATGATTGAGATCAAACCGCTAAAGAATAGTCGGAAATTACCTGAGGACTTATTGACCAAAGATGAAGTCCAGAAACTCATAGATCATGCAAACTCAACGCGCGACAAAGCCCTGATTGCTTCATTGTATGACTCGGGCGCAAGGATCGGCGAACAGGTATCTTGCAAGATCAAAAATATTCAGTTTGATGACAATGGTTGTGTAGTCATCTTCCCTGAAGGTAAGACAGGTGCCAGAAGAAACAGATTAGTTTATGCGGCATCATATCTGCGGCAATGGATTGATTGTCACCCACAGAAGGACAATCCCGATGCACCATTATGGATATCATTAGACAAGAGCCAAAAGGGTATAACAACAGATACAGTCCGTAAGGCTTTAAGCAAGATTGCTGAAAGAGCGGGTGTCAAGAAAAGAGTTAATCCCCATTCATTTAGACATGCAAGGGCGACACATCTCGCACCGCATATGACTGAGCAGCAGATGAAATCCTATCTTGGTTGGACTCCTGATTCCAATATGGCGGGTGTTTATGTTCACCTATCAGGGAAGGATACTGACGATGCGGTATTAGCTATGTACGGTATGAAGAATGTTGAGGAACAGGATGATGCAATGGCGATTGTAAGATGCCCACGGTGCAAAGAGATCAATCCCAAGACCAGTAAATTGTGCGGCAAGTGTCTATATGAATTAAGTGAGGATGCAAGGAAGGAAAAGGAAGATGTTATGATGATGTTAATGGATGCGCTTGCAGAAGATGATAGGTTTAGAGAAATATTCCTACAACTAAAAGCAAGTGCATAATTTTTTTTCTCTGAGCGGCACGTAGATCGCGTGTGACGGGATTTCTGGATGCTGCCTATACCCTGGTATACCCTGAACTAAAAAAAAAGAAGGGAGGGGATTTTACCACTCATATTTTGGCTCTAACTCTTTTACCATAATCTCCTTTTCAATTCCAAGTATTTCGTCCATCTTTTTTGAATTAAATCTATATACAGTTTCACCAGTTGCCTTTCCATTTACTTGAGTTGCATGTGTTCCCGTTTTAGTAGTTTGAGGATTGCCATTTTTATCTCTGTTCGTTTCAAGGACTTCTACTTCTTTCCATTCATTTTTGAGTACAGTTGATTTATTCTTATTTTCTTTTCCTAAAAAGACTTCATTAAATGCTCTTGGAATTATATCTATTACTTCATCACCATCTGCATTCCTTGCAATCCAACCATAAAGTGGTGATTGTTTATTTTGAGCTTGTATTGGCTTTGTACCTCTCACTCTAATATCCGTCATAAAATGTGCATTCTCAGAAGTAATCCATTCTTTTAATTCCCTTAACATCACTACTGAATGCTTTTCAATAGGACTATTAATTACGGTAGCATCATAAATCTTGCTTGTAATCTCGAAAGGGTCAACAGGCTCGATACCCATG
This sequence comes from Methanococcoides mangrovi, assembly GCF_052057775.1. Lineage (GTDB taxonomy): Archaea > Halobacteriota > Methanosarcinia > Methanosarcinales > Methanosarcinaceae > Methanococcoides. The sequence goes on from NZ_CP195121.1 coordinate 1,079,725, forward strand.
TCGCTATATACTTCTTCCAGTATTTTACCTGCAACTGTTATTGTAGCAAAATGATTAATCATACGATTATTGACATTATCTTTGGCTACTGGAAATTGAGTTTTGTACTTATGGTGTAAAATTTCCAATTCATCTTTACAACTAAAAAGTTTAGTAAGGAAGGGTTCGATGATATGTCCATAGGATTTTGATTCATTAGATACCTTGGCATTATCTACGATTTTTTCAAGATTGTTGTTACCGATACCACCATAAAGCTCGATTGTTCTTACTTTTTGACCAGTAAACCCTTCAGTTGATGTAATTGGTCTCTCCCCATTTGTTAACGCTACACATTTCCATTCATTTGTCTTTCTTAATCCCCCGTTCTTATGACCACGAGACTTACCTTTTTCATTAGCAATCATGTATATGATGTCCCCCAATGTTTTCGGGTTCGCAGTACTTGTTTCATCTATGCATATAGGCAAATCCGAATATCTCGTAACAAGCACTTCAATGGCTGTATTAGTTGAATTCCCATTTATAACTAAATCAGTAGGACTTCCAATTAGACTCATTCCAAGACCATCTGTTATCGATTTTCCTCCTGATGATTCACCATACAAATCTACAAGATTTGATTTTGTTCCTAATAGTCTAAGCAATATAGCTGACATTGCGCTATAACAAATGAATCGAACATTTGTATAAGTCAAAAGTTCTTTATTAGCTTCTACCCATTGTTCAGGCGTTCCAATTTTAGTTAGACCTTTTATAGCTTCTTTATCTGGAATTATAACATCTTGTACACCATTTGCACAATACATTTTGTCACCAAACACAAAACAAGAAGTATCTTCTTTCCAACCATTGGATTTGGCTATAAATCCATTTTTTAAGAAATGGTAGTTCTCATCATATGTTGCTGTTAAATACTCTATAAGATGCCCGATATTTTTCTCATCGATTACAAATTCATGATTTTCAAGTGCTTCATAAAGCCTTTTACGAGAAAACATGTCACCTTTTCTTATCCATGCGTCCTTCTCTTTTCCGCTTGGGTCGAAGTATGACAATTTAAGCCATAATTCACCATCATCAGGATCTTTACCTTTTCCTGTTATCATGCACGGTGTTCTACAAATAATGTTATAGACTGGCTTACCGTCTTGATCGATGTATTTTAGTTTTTGAACAGCAAGTTTTCCACCAACACCATTTTCTCTTTTCTTATTGGTGATAGCATATCCTTCTGGCATAAAGCAAGATGTATCAAAAATTGTTTCCTTTATTGCTACGTTCCCTTCTGTAAGGACTTCTCCTTCCATATCTTCTGTATTAATGATATTATCTGATGTCATTTTAACTCCGACTGATTATTTTAATTGTTAATCAAGAAGGAACCAATAGTTACAAAAGGAAGAACTCCCATTATTAAAATTGGTGAAAACAATGGTGAGTTGATCCTTTCAGGATTGATTCCCTTATTTTTTTGATTTTTTCCTCGCTTATCATTCTGCACACGGCAATCTCTCGCCGTTGATTCTGCCAAATCTTATCATACCGTTTACCTGACTGTTAATAATTCTTTTAACAAAATCTTCTCTCGTTTCGTTTGGTCTTTTAACCTTGTCGATATTTGCTGCAAACTCATCAATAACTTGAATTTCAATTTTTGTTGTCATTCACTGACCCTCCTGCTTCAAGTGCTGATTGAGGAAATTGTCTATGAACGAACTTCTGGATAGGTTTCCTCTTGCTTTGTCTACAAGCTCGATTGTCTCATCATAAAATGCCACGGAGTAGGGTTTCTTCCAATTCTTTTGTAAACTCTCTCTATATGCATTCATTTACTGTGCCTCCTTTACTCTCTTAACTGCTGTTGCTGCTAACAAACGTTCTATTGGTGAACCATGCTGCATCATGTTTTCAAAAACATCCGGGCTATTCAAGACTGCGTCTCTTAATCTTTCTTGCAAATTTTTCTCCTCCATGTTATGCTCTTTTAACACAATCCCAAAAAATCTTAAAGCGGATAAGCATCGACAAGATTGTCGCCGAGAGGAGCTGTATTTTTTTGAATTGAATTGTGTTCTAATTAACAAACATATATTATTAATACTTAATATATAAAGGTAATGACACTTTTCAATATCGGGAGCCGTGATTTACAGAATCCTTTCAATATGCCTATTTACTGCCTGTTTCAACCTTGAAGTTGGGGTTTTGAAGGTATTAGAGATTTATATGAAGATTTTATAATTTTGATGATATTAATGATATTTGTTAATTTTAGTAGGATGCAAGACTGTAATTGTACTCCTAATCGAAATTATGATGAAATAGGCAGAAGTTAACAAAAGAGATATCATAAAAATAAAATATTTTAATGATATTATTAGATTAATTTTAAAGTAAGCTATCTTTTTTGTAAAATTAGGTTAAAATTAGGTTAAAATTAGGCACATTCCTAATTTTAAAAACGGTATTGGGTACCGTGTTTTTTTTGAAATTAGGTAAATTAGGTAAATTAGGAAAGAAAATGACGTATATACATGTATGTGTAAACTAACTATATATTTTTTAAATGTTCGTATTATAGAGAATGTGTGTATATGGGAACCACGTACATATAATATAATACCTAATTTACCTAATTACCTAATTATATGGTATAATTATGGAGCCTACTATTGATTTTTGAAATTAGGAACTTACTCTTGAAATTAGGTAACTATCGATTAAATTAGGTAATCTCTCTATATCTCCTAAAACACAACACACACAAATCCCTTACAAATATCATTAAAAAATTTACTACCCTCCGTCGTATATTAGGCAATGTCCGTTCGATAAGCACATGAGATTGTGGATAGGAAATTGGCAATTTCTGATGTATTATTAAACCACAAATACTTTAGAAAAACTTATCATTAACAAAATCATTTTTTAATTCATGGACTACAATAGTATTGTAAATATAGCAAATTATGGGAATGTATATGTTGACAAGCACTTATCAGACAATGATAAGGATAAGATACTAACAGATTCTTGCGAATCTCTTTAGTTCCTTTTTGATAGGATTTATTTCCAAGGCCGAAGGGATAGCGTTTCTGAGAAAGTAAGGGATGCTACAAAAAAGGTTTTGTCAGATTTTATCAGCGAAAATGGAGGGGAGACTAAATCCATATTTGTTGAAGAAAGTATCCCTACAATCGAAGCAGAGTTAAAAAAAGTAATTGGTAAAGGTCATGTAGGCAGAGCGCGTGATATTGATATGACTATAGGTGTTTTGAAAGAAATATCCAAGATGAAAGATTACAACATTGTTAACGACTCTTTTTCAAAAATCAATTCAGGCCATCTTATTGATCTTGATAAGGAGTTACAGGATATTACTTCAATTGGTCCAAAAATCAGTTCCTTCTATTTGAGAGACTTGATCTGCTTGTACGAGCTGGAAAATGAAATACCCATAGATCAATTAAAAGTTATACAGCCAATTGATGTTTGGGTAAAAAAAGTTGCACAAACAATTGGAATTATTGAAGATGAAGATGAAAATCCAGAGATAATTAGGGATGCTATCTTTGATGCTTGCCAGAAAGCAGATGTATCTGTGATAAAATTCAATCAAGGTGCTTGGTATCTGGGTGCAAAGTCATTTGATGTATTGATAGACAATTTAGAGAACCTTAAACCTTGAGCATATACCAAAAAATCATCAGTCCTATATCAGGGTATCAGGTGATACCCTCTCTACCAATGTACGAGCTCATTGACCGGTCACAATCAAAATATATCACACCGATAATATTTTTTCTAATGATATCATTAGACTATGCATGAGTTCTGATAGTGAGCCCACGGATGAGGAAGATGTATATGCTGATTATGAGCCTACAGACGAAGAATTAGATGCATACGAAGATTATCTAATAGCTTATGCTGAAAAGCAAGATCAAGAGCTATACAAAAGACATATTGAAGATGATCGAAAGGCTGCATTAAAAGAATCGTTGATTAGCGGAATGAAAAATGCTGGAATTCGTCCTTCAAATAAAGCAAAAGATGAGTCTACAACTAAAAAGAAAAAGAAGCCCAATGCTAAAAATGTTCTCGACTTCAAAAAAGAACAATTTTTATATGCAGTCCAATCGGGTGAAATGATGACAATTGGTAAAATCACAGAAATTGTTGGTTGCAGTGAAGATACTACAAGAGCTAGAATGAATGATTTAGAGAAGGAAGGTAAAGTTAAAAGAGTTGACAAAATCGGAACTACGGATATTTGGGATGTAACTGATATTAAGTAAATTCAATATCACCAGACATTCCTCGTTTTATTTTCGCTATCGGCTGCTGTTCATAATCATATATGAGTCGTAATTTCAGTATATTTACAATCCCTCCGTAGTTAGTAGTAGTAGTAGTAGAGAAAGGCGCCTCGATCTAACACTTAACAATACGGAGGAAACTAAAATGAAGATAGAGTATGAAAAATTTAAGAATGTTAATATAGATGATATTGAAGTTGGATTTGAGTATTACGAATTGGCGACTGAAAGGTTGCTAAAAAGGTGCAGTGTTCTTGCATTTGTTCCAGAATTTAATCAATATTTCAGTGAGGTTCTTAACGAAAGACCCATTGAAGATGTAGACGATGTATTCAAAATTGCAGATGCACTATTCAATAAAAAGAATCCAATTGCAGCATCAATACCTGTGCCTGATATGGATAAGTTCATAGAAATGGGTATCCACCCATACTTCTTTGTTGATACAATGTTATAGCATATCATCGTTGAATTTGAATTATATAATGAATACGACGAATGTTCTATTGAGGTAATCAAGTACAAGGAGAATGCACATGATGAGATTGTTCATGCAGTTTCACATAAATTATGTGAGACACTTCTTGAAGAAAATGGTCTAAAGATAGAGTTGTACCGTATTCAAAAGAAGCTGCATGATATTGAATATAACAATCACTATGAGGATCAGATGGACAGGCTAAATAGTGACTGTTTCATGTGAGATGATCTTAATGGCTGACGACTATACTCAGATAATGGCACTGATGGACTCCGAGGGAATTGGCTTTACAGAAGCTAAAGCTCGCATCATGACTCAAAAGTGCAAGAATCTTGATGTAAAGCAAGAGATTCAGACAATAGCTCTCAAAGCCCGTAGAGATGACGGCAGCTTCATCTGGAAATTTGGTTCTGATTTCCAATATCAATTGAAAATGAAGTATCCAGATACAAACTATAACCTTGATGAAATAGAGCGTATCTGTGATGAGCTGGTATCAGAGGGTATCTTACACAGGCAAACTTTTGATGACCAAAAAAGACCAAAATATGTCTTCGAACGAAAGAACCTGCAATAATGGGTAGGTCTGTCCTACCTCTATTTCCTATTTTTTATTTACGATTGGTACACGCGATCTACTCATCGAGATACTGAGGCACTATGGGTGCAACTGAGGATAATTAACTTACAGTTCATGTAAAAATAGTTAGGTTCGAAAAAAGAAGGTTGCTGTATTAAACAGCATGTTCTATGTACCGTACCTGACAGAATCTGCCGTGGTTAAAGATGAAATCCATCACATGACCCTATCTTGTGCGGAATAGGATGTGGTCTTCATCCGTGACCTTCTGACCTTTTCGATATTCTTCATATTTCTTTACTATCATTAATGTTCACCCCACAGTTCTGTTACTCTTATGAATACGATCAATGCTTGGATAATGGCAATGCCGATAAAAATCCATGCGATATACTCACTGGCATAGGTCATGCTGTCTGCAACAATACCTGAGAAGAATGCCGTGCCACCTACAAGCCAGAATAGGACTGCTACAAATCCGCTGATAATATCTGTGTAGTTACTGCGATCTCGGACATGCCAACTGTAACCTGTACAGACAGTTGCTAATAATATCATAAGACCCCATATTTCCCAGGGAATCATATTTGACCACTCCTTGTTGGATGATGATAACATCTACTCTTTTGACAAGTTTTCAGGTTACATACTGGGATGTAGGTATTACTCATAAAACAAAAGAACCAACCTTGTGGATGTCTAACTTCTTTGCTTTCACCATGCCAGTGAGCTTCTGATTTTAGGGTACGTTCTTTACGAACGCGTTTACCATTGACTTTTCTGGCATCCCAATCTATCAAATTATTTGATTCCATATTTACAATTATTTAAAACTATGTATATAAAAACTCGGACAGTTTTAAAGGTTATATGTTATTTTAATTTTGATATAAGGAATTTTAAACCAGTTATATATGATTTTAAAATAGCTAAAGTCCTCTTTTTATCAAACCCTCCATAAGTACATATATCTGGTGAAAAATATATTAATTTGTTAACACATTTACTTGTAAAAGTGTTACGGAGTATATAAATCAAAATATACGGAAGTGAATAAGAAATGGATATTTCAGCAGTAAAAAGAATGGTAAAGAAGTCCGAACGTGGAGATGCAGGTATGGTAGCAACTACTATCATTAGAGTTGCTGCAATTTTGGTGATTGGTGTCGTAATTCTTAACGGAGTTGTCGATTCTGCAAGCCTCGCAGCAGATGACCCATTCTACAACCTCAGTCAGTCAGTAATTTCTAATATTGAGAGTGGATATACACTTGCCGCCCTTATGGTACTTGCACTTGGCGCTGCTGCCATTATGCGTTACATGGGTTTCCTTTAAGTATAGATCGTAAAATGAGGCAATTCAGTACCTCATGATTAATGCTGCAAACCATTCATGATTGCTGAGTGTTCATTCACACTCCTTTTTTTCTTTATTTTTTTACTCGTTTTGAGTTATATTGATTACAAAACATAGCTAATACCTGTACTTTTATCTGGACTATTCATCGTTGTGGCGTTTCTTGTTACCGATTTGCCAATGATATCATCAATACTAAGCGGTATTATCGTTTACATCATCGGAATAGTGGTTAACAAGCAAAATTACATGGGAATGGCAGATGTCAAAGTGTTTACAGCAATGTCATTGGCTTATGGATTTGTTTATGCACTAAACCTAATGGCATTGTCCTTTGGTCTACTTCTATTGATATCATTAGTTCGTAAAAGAGATGATAGAGCCGCATTTATTCCAGTAATCACTTTAGCATTCCTCATTTTCGAAATCTACCCTTACGCACATGTATTTTGAAAATAATTTTTTATGTGGAGGTTAAATTATGTATGAAAAGGACGACAGCTTGCAAGATGGAATAAAACTTCTATTCCGCAGATTTATTTATGGCTTATTCATCCTCATGGCATTGGGACCTATTATCAAATATTTTACAAATTATGCTCAAACAGTTGAAGGCGACCATTTCATGGGGGCAATACCATTAGTACTGATTGGATTGGATTTCATCAACTTCATAGCTATAGCCGGAATCGGTACTGCACTGTTCTACTTCTACTACAATGCAGTCCATAAAAGAAAGTACGGTGATGAAGAAACGGAAATGTATTATCAGGAGCAATACAGATGAAGCTGTTTGAAGACGATTCTGCATTAGTTGTTTCATGGTTCAGGGCAGTAAAAGCCCTTGTAACCACTGCTCTTTGTTTTGTAGTGTTTGGAAGAATGGTCGATATGGCTTACATCTTTGTACATAGCAATGAGGGATTGTACCTGACTAGTACCCTTTCGACTATTGATTCACTATATACTTGGTTCGGATTCACACCATTAGCAACGCTGATTATTGTAATGCTTTACATCATTAATTATTCGATCTGGTCATCTGCGGATGGTGATGGAAGATGAATGTTTCAGGCGCATTGGTTTTGATGATATCATTCGGCATATTGATTTTTGTTGGAATGGGTGCAGTGGGTGGCATATATGAAGATTCTGGAATTAACGAATCCTCTGATATGTATCAATCCATGGAAGGGTCAAAAGAGGCAACAAACGTTATATTCACTGTATTTGGCTATTTACTAATGGGAATAGGCGTATTTGCCACAATAAAAGCATTTAATCTAATGTAACGGCTTTGTGTAGAAAGTCATTCCTGTGTAAAAAGTAATGATTGTACGTATAAAGTCGGGATACAATCCGACTTTATACAATTGGAATTAGTCAATGACTGTGGATCTCGCTTCGTTCTGTTCAAGGAATCGAAGCGTATGCTCATATTTTTCAGATTAAATACGGAATGGTTTATTTAGTTCATTTAGGTCAAATGGTGGCGGAGAGGATGTAGACTTCTCAGGTCCCCATGTTGACGTTTTAGACACACCATTTATGTGATTCTTAAAAATATGAACATTGCCATCACCAGTACTCGCCATAATATAGGAACCATCTGCTGAAATTGAAACACTTGTCACATTATCACGGGGGTCATATTTTCTTTCTAAATTATGTATACAACTCTTCCATATCATATGTCCTTGGTGATCTAAAAGAGAAATCTCACCTGCGGTATGCATTGCTATATATTGCCCATCCGAAGAAATTGAGACACCAATAACCTCTTCTTTTGTTACATTTGTCCATAAAATATCACCATCTGCATTGAACAGAACAACACAACCTTCACCATTTGAACTATGGGAGGTATGTAACTTTTCTCCCATAACAACATATTTTCCATTAGAAGAGATAGATATACTTGTAAAGTCAAATGAATGACCACTTTCATCATCTTCAATATTTGTTCCATGTTCCCAGACAATTTTCCCAGTGTTGTCCAATAATTGTATCTTATGAAGTTTGGGATAGTCTGCGAAACGCCCAACATCATATATTGAAGATTGGTATGTGGCTATGAATGATCCATCTGGAGAGATTGCAACAGCTCCCGAAGTGCCCACCGCATATTCTTCTTGGTCGCCATCAACACGCCAAACCAATTTGCCCTTTTTGTCGAATAAATATATATTACTCATACAATCCGCAACGGTAACATATTCTCCATTGGAAGATATAGAAATGTGGTTCGATTCAATTAGCACACAACCTGATAAGCCTTGCACATGTTCCCCATTTCTAGACATTCCCCCCTCGCACTTTATTTTAAAATCTAATTCTTGATGCCACAATTCTCCACTTTCACGACTGAAAAAAATAACATCACGCTCAGTCACTATTGCAAAATATTCGCCTTCAGGGGATATTGAAACGTCTGCATAACCATCAGTATCAATATCAAAATCTATCAACTTATTTTCTTTACAGTTAATGATTTTTCCTTCTACGCTTGCTATATATTTCCCATCAGAAGAGATCGAAGCAAACCCACGGCCAACATCGATATAGCTTTTTAATAATTCCCCTAAATTTAAATTACCACTTAATTTAGAATAAAGGCCATATCCCAATCCAATCCCACTTTCGACATTCATTTTTTGCATGATTTTTAACCCTCTTCTGATTCTTTGAATTTCGACAATTGTATATTATTACCAAATGGTATAAAGTTAATTATTTCTATTCAAATTAACAAAAAGTCAGAGTATATTCAATTTTTAATATAAAGCGTAATGTAACCCAAATTACATGTGCTATTGGAAGAATATTTTAAATGTAGACGGAAAAACAAGATAAACGGATTGTGGCAAGGTTTTATTCAATACTTTATCCATGATTTGTCAGGACATAATTAACCTCCCTTGTCACAATCAGAGGGGATAATGATGAGTGCTTTTAACATTTTTCACCTCATCATTTCTTCTGTAATCTGTTTTGAAGTCTGCTGAACTCCTTACGTCTAAAAATATATCGACAGGCTTTTCCTCCTGGTCGAAACAACAATGAGGGTTTTATCTATTCTCCCCTCATTATTTTTTTTGTTAATTCAGATTTGGATTATAGTGGCACAATTTCATCGAAGATATCAATTCTCCCTCACGTACATCCTCTGTGACAAGAGATCATAACGAATTGATACCAATTTATAGGTCCGGTAATAAAATCCCTCATACGCCTTTATTTTGAGGGTACAGATTTTCCATGCGTAGTCTTAGTAAAATTTCTAGAAATACTAAAGATAAGTGCCTATTGTGCACGTTTTTGTGAACAAACGTATCGAATTCTAAGTCTTAAATTTAGTGTATCATCTGTAATATTTAGTGTTTCTTAATTCCACTAAGAATAAGGACAGTAACAAAAAAATCATGTCCTGTCAAAAGGTATTTTTTTATTATGGTAACGACAATTGAAAACAGACTCTATAAAGTGTTAAAAATCATTGATGAATCAGATGAGCCTTTGGAAATTTATGACATTAGCAACATTATCAAAATCGAGAGAGGTAATTTGCAATTATCATTAAAACGATACACAGAAGAGGGATTCATTGAACCTGTTATATTGAAAGAACCAGGATTACTAAAAGGTCATTTCGAGGAACATCTTGTTTATGATATCACTGATGTGGGAGGGCAGATGATTGACAAGTTCGAGAAATCAGATGTTGAAACTCGCACATATCATAAGCACAATTATCTGAAATTTAAGGTTCTGCAAGCTCTTTATGATATCTATCCAAAAAGTGTGACCTGTAATGAGCTTGCAGAAATTATTGGAATCGAAAAAGGAACAATAAGGAATCGATTAAGTGTCTATCATCACTATGGATATATTGGTCGAAGAAAAGGACGTGAACCTGGGATAAATCGATTGGTGTACAAATATAGGCTAAATATCCTTGGTATTAATACGTATATGAATCTTTTAGCTTTGTATAAACAGGGAAGAGAGCTTAATCTTCGTAAGTGGCAAAGAGGAAAGTCATTACAGAAAATGGATTCCTACATAGGTGAATCAAGAGCAGTAGCTTGTGAAGGTAATACTTGAAAATATATGCTTGAGCATATATATCGTTTTATTTCCTTTGTTGAGTATTTACTTATTCTTATTACGTGCGGCGCTGTCCTTAACATTCTATCCAGATTCTCATGTAGATCTCTTGTGCTTATCGTTCTGATTTTGCCTGATATAATTATTCTATTGCCTCTATCGCATCAGGCAACAGAGAGATTGTCATTCAGGTTTGATGATAAATAAACAATTAAGATTTCTTATCCTTCAAAGGACACAATTCCATATTTCTTTTTTGAGAACTATCTCTTCAGGCACATAAGCAGTCGTTGTTTTTTACTATAAAAAAGATTATATGTGCATTCCATTCCATACTCAGTTTTTGTAGAGTCTAATAAAGGACATCCGATACAGCTATTTACAGGTATTATTTTTGTCATTGATGAGCCTCCATTACTCACCAGCGATGTCTATAAATTCACCACATCAATCACCACGATTAACAGTAGGAAAACGAGAGATGCCTAAATCAATATGAGCAGGCGGATATCTACGGCATTCGGCCCTATCTTCTCCATCTATGTATGTGCTAAATCTACAATTATAACAGTTCAATCGTTCAATATTATTATCAAACATTCTTTATCTCACTATAAAAACAGATTTGTTTTGTATTAAAGGTGCCGAAAGGCATTACTAAGTTTAAGTGGTTAAAATTAGAGAACTACTGAACTTAGGTGTAATAGATGGATGATTATAAAAGAATAGAGATGGAGTCTGCTAAAAAGTATGGAGCTGTAGCCAAAGGTACAAAGAAGGCTATAGGGGACTTTCTTTTAAATGATGATGACAAGCTTCCTGTTAATGTAAAGAGTAATAATATTGATAAGAATAACTATTCTCCAAATATAATTTCTGCAAAAAGATTGATTAAGTGGTTAGAACAGGATGGTCATGAACTTTATTTCATTTTTGTAAACTATAGAAAAACAGACAAAGGGATAGAAGTTGAAAATGACTCCGGTTTGGTTCCTGTGGAGAATATTTGTTGGAGCTGTTTGACCATTGAGGCGCAAGGTTGGGGTGTGATTCAAATGCCAAAACCCTTAGTTGTAAATAAAAAACAAACGAAGAAAGAGTTTTTTAATGGTTTAAAAGAAGCTTATGGAGTCTATATGGCAAAAGAAGCTAAGAAGATGGACAAAATACGTGAAATGATTAAAGATTTTTAATTGTTGTATTATCTTATAAATGTCAGTGGCCAGTAAATTCCATTTGTTATATTTGGTGGTACTAAAGTTTATCAAATCTATAACCAAAATTTATGTCCGATTGTTGGTAATTTTTTATTATGACTGTCACAGGCATATATCATAATGGCATATGGCCAATCTTTTCTTTAACCCTTTTTTCATTTTAGAAGTGAATTGTGATTAATTGAATATGAAATCGATAAAAAGGAATATGATATATATAATGAAATATTTCGAATATTTATGGTATATATGAAAAATGATATAAGAAAAGATAGTATATCATGGCATGTCGTTGAGATATTGCGCAATAATAACAATTCACCAATGTACTGGAAAGATATTCTTCAAAAAGTTCAAGAAAGAAAAGAGCTAACTGGCAAAACTCCAGGTGCTACATTACTTTCTGCATTAACGAGAAATAATAAAACATTTGTGAGAACTAAGAAAGGATGGTACAAATTAAATGAGTGAAAATTCACAGCTTGTAGTATCTTTTTTGAAAGAATAAGCAAAAAATTATTGCTCAGTAACCAGTAAGGGAAAAAATAGTTCAACTTTATGGTGTAATTGATGGAAAAGCTGTTGGAACTTTTATAGAACATGGATTTATAGATTATTTATCCTTAAAATATGATTTTATAAACGGAAATCTGCTAAAAGAATTGATTTTCCTTCAAAAGATATATTATTTGACATTAAAGCAACTTCAAAAAACAACCACAATTTTCTTGCCTTTATAGGGATGCAAAACAAAAGATACATGTCCTTGGTCATAATATTTTACTCTTTGTTTATGATAAGACTGATTATAATAACAAATTCTATGAATTATTCTACCCTTAATTTTGTTAGTTGTGCTTTTATTTCAAAAGAGGGAAGTGGAGATTATCAAACTACAACACAAATACTCAATGCAATAGAAAATAATGCAAATGCTGATGATATTTTTGGAATTTTGGAATTTTGAAAGATCGAAAACTTCCCGGAGATGAAATTACTTATCACGAATTGGCAGAATTAATTATTGAAAAACCACCGCAACAAGGAGATCTTACAATATCTAATGCACTGCAGTGGAGAATTCAATATGGTAGAATAGTTTCCATGGACTCCATTGATGGTGTAGAAAAAATTATTTGAGGATTGGTATGTCTAAAGAATTTGGTGATTTTCAAACAAGTTTACCATTCGCTGAGAATGTATGTAGACTTCTAAAAAGTATGGGGTTGAACCCAGAGATTGTTATCGAACCGACTTGTGGTGAAGGAAATTTTATACTCGCAGCACTAAAAACCTTTACTGGTATTAAAGAATTATCTGCAATTGATATTCAAAAGCATTACGTAGAAGCTTCACAGGAAAAAATTAAGAATTTATATGGGATGTCCGACAACGATACACCCCACATATCTATTGTTCAAGATGACATTTTCATTCATAAATTTGACTCTAAGATTTTTGATAAAGATAAAGAAATATTACTTGTCGGCAACCCTCCGTGGGTTACTAATTCAGACTTAGGTGGGAAAAACCTTCCCAAAAAAAGTAATTTCAAGAAAAATAATGGCCTCGCTGCAATTACTGGGAAGGCAAACTTCGATATATCAGAATATATCTTACTACATCTTTTGAAAACATTTAAAGGTTTGAATGGTCATTTGGCATTCCTTTGTAAAACTCAAGTTGCTCGAAATATTGTTCAATTCTTGCCAGCAACAATTCTTACTGCATCAGAAGTTAAAATGTATTTGTTTAACTCAAAAAAAGAATTTAATGTTAATGTGGATGCTTGTTTGTTTGTGTGCAAACTTAATCACGGATTGCAGGATTCTCAATGCAAAGTATATGATATAGATAATCCTGAAATTGAATTGTATACGTTTGGTTGGATTGAAGACAAATTTGTATCTAATATTGCAAAATACGAAAAAACGCAAGAAATAGATGGTATTTCTCCTTTTGTTTGGAGATCAGGCATCAAACACGATTGTTCAAAAGTGATGGAATTAGAAGGTTGTAGTAATGGTTGTTTTAAAAATAAACTGGGCGAGACTTTTGAATTAGAAAAGGATATTGTCTATCCATTCTTAAAAAGTTCAAATCTTAGAAAATTAATTGTTTTTGACGCTCCTAAAAACCTTATAGTCACACAGAAAAAGCCAGGCGAGGATACTACTTATATTGCCAATAAGTATCCAAAAATATGGAGTTATCTTAAATCCCATAAAACTTATTTTGACAAGCGAAAATCAATCATTTATAGAAATAACCCGGATTTTTCAATTTTTGGAATAGGAGATTACTCTTTTAAGCCATATAAAATAGCCATATCGGGACTATACAAAGAACCTATTTTTTCCTTGTTAGTTCCTAATAACAATAAAGTATTGATGGTAGATGATAGTTGTTATTTCATTGGCTTTGATAATATAAAATATGCATTAATAACATTGGCTACTTTAAATTCCGAAGTAGTGAGAGAATTCTTGGGTTCTATAGCCTTTATAGATGCAAAAAGACCCTATACAAAAGATATTCTAATGAAAATTGATATTTTGAAAGCAGTAAAAAAGGTTGGTTATTTAGAGATAATTAATTATCTAAATAAAAATAACTTAATGCTCGAAGAAATTAGTCAAGATGATTTCTCGAACTATGGTATCTATGTTTCAAAGATAACCGTATAAGCATCATAATGAAATTTAGTCTGTGCTCTGTCAAAGAAGAGCTTGCCTTTGTCTAGCGCAGGCACTGGCATTCAGAAGAATATTGTTAGTTATCGAAGCAGTTGGCTTATATGATACAGAAATATTAACAAGCCACAAAGAATCTGTCTGGATGCTCTTGAACAGAAAACATTTAGTATTGAAGACGGCAATTTCTATTTGTAATCTTCGTTTAGTAGTATATACGGAGATTCCATAATTAATCCCAAGAAGGGGCAATACGCTCTCCTCTATAAAATTTATAGCTATATTCTACTTTAATCATATTTTAAAGGCATAATAATGCGTATTTTACAAGAAACATCTAATCGATTCATAATCTGATAAGAAAAAGGAAGATTATTATTATAATTGCGGGATTAACTCAAAGGAAATCCAATTCAAATCACTCCCATACATCCACCACATTCAACTTTCTTCTCGTACTAATATCATTACCTACCTCTACCTTCTAATCCGTTGTAGCCTTTCATTGTGAATTATCTCCCAAAGTTTACATGAGGAATGTCTCGAATAAATTTGTTCGGTGATAAACATGACTACCGAATCTGATTTTAGGACATTTCTTGAAAAGGCAATCTGGGATAAGACTTGGGAAGAGGAAGACGAGGACGGAGAAATACTAGCTTATGAAGTCCTGTCATTCGAGGAAGCAGGAATCTTGTCTAATGATGATGGCTTAGTTGTTATCGCACCTGACAGATCGACATTTGTTGTGACTATTCAGCAGAAGATGTGATAGCATGGATGATATTAATGATATATTTGGAGAAGTTGTTTATAGCTACACATCAGAGCAAGCTGTTGAGGATGGCATCCTATTTGATATCGCTAAGGTCAATCCTGAATGGGAGTCCAGAATCTTTAGGTACATTACAACTAACCTAATGGCGCATGGCTACATGGATGCCGATGATATTAATGTGCCTAATCTGATAGACCTATTGAGTCAAGCCTTAGAGATTGTACAGAAGGAATCTAATTGTTTCAGGGATAAACCCGAATCTTTTTATTCAGGTAACATCGAATTACCTGATGGGAAGAAACAGCAGATATTCATATCATTAAACGAGCTTGGTAGATACACAATTATGTTGCCCGAAGATTATTAAACACATTTTAGCGAATTTATTATATATTATCAACTTTTTTTCTTTTTCAAATAATACAACTTGAATAGTAAGAAATAGGAGTGGATTTTATTAAAATTAAAGCATTAGATAATTTGATTTACAAGTATGGTCTCCGCTACCATTATAACAAGAATAAAAAATACATGAAGATCATACCTGTATTTGCTTTACTTATTCTTCTTAAGTTAACGATTTTTGATAGTGAGAAAGGTGCAACCAATAAGTCATTCGTTGGGCAAATGAGTGACTTGTTTTTTGAGTTTGTCCACAGTTTCAACTTTTCAGATATTCAACAAGTTGCAGTTACATTTCTGATTCTTGTTACTATATGGACTGGCTACAAGTTCTGGTTGACAAATTTTAGAGTCATAAGAAATAACTCGAAACTAACAGAACAGGTACTTTTTGCCCTATCATTAGTTGTTTTTGAAGAACATGTTAGATACGATTCAGTCTTAGGGCATGCATTAGATTATGCTATATTCTTAGTTTTAGTTTATGCAATTCTCGCGGGAACTTGGCTTTTAGCAAAAATAATAGATTCATTTGACCTTAGCCAAGACCTGAATTGTTGGGGATTAAGAATTGTTGGATTGGCAATGATGGGATTCGGCTTTATGATATTTGCAGGAGGATCGATGGTATCCTTAGCAGGAGAAGTTGTTTCAACCAATATCTTCTGGATAGCTGGAATGTGCATCATAGCATTAGGAGCATTTAGTGAATATCGTTCCTTTAGGAGACACGGCGTATTTGTTTATATGAGATGACAATCTTGTGAAGCACAATTTCTTTTCTTTTTTTTACTTTGCACCGATATCAATAAACGAGATGTGTAAGTACTCAATTATGTTGCCCGAAGATTATTAATCAAAAATGCAAATATTTTTTTTAGCTTTAGGACAGATATATGTTGGGTATTTTTTCAATAATAAATCGTTTGTGTACGAACAGTATTATCATCAATATTTATATAAGGTTTGCTGAGAAAAACTAGCTTTTGATAATCTTAAATGATATAATATTTCTATAAGTATCCGTAGCTTATTGGAAGATCTGGGAAGGATGAATAAATTGGCAGGAATAAGAAGATTGGTTCTGGATGTGTTGAAACCTCACCATCCATCTACTATTGAACTGGCAGAAAATCTGAGCGTTATTGATGGTGTTACCGGGGTTAACATCGGATTGTATGAAGTTGACCAGAAAACAGAGAACATCAAAATCACTATTGAAGGCGATCATATAGATTATGGTGTGATCAGACAGTCTATCGAAAAGCTTGGTGCTGTTGTTCACAGTATAGATGAAGTGGCCGCAGGTAATCTTCTGGTGGAAGAAGTGCCAACCCTTCAGGATCGCTGAAGGGTATCTATTTTGCTTTTTTAAAAAGAAAATATCAGGATTATTTATTCTGATGGTTGCTCTTCATAACGTTTAGTGACCTTTGCAAAGGCAAAGTTCGGTTTAACATCTGTGATCTTTATTTTCACGGATTCACCGGTTTCAGCCCCTTTCACGAAAACAACGAAATCCTCGATGTATGCCATTCCGTCTCCGCTGGCGCCCATCTGCTTGATGACGACATCGAACTCGTCGTTCTTGTGTAAAGGCGCGGTCAGGAACTTCTTTCCGATCACATAGATCTCGGCACTTTCGGCTCTTGAGGCATGTGGTGAATATGCTCTTGTGAATGTGAACGCATTGCGGACCTCATCAAGGAAACCGCTGAACATGTCTCCCTGAAATACCTTCACAACAAAATGTCCTTTTGGTTTGAGGATCTTCTTTGCACACTCAAGTGCTGATGTTGTAAGGTCTATGGAACGCGCATGATCAAGGTTCCAGTTGCCGGACAGGTTCGGTGCGGCATCACAGATGACAACATCAGCCCCGTCTTCGCCGACAAGTTCTATTATCTTTTTTATTGTCGCATCGGAAGTTATGTCTCCTTTAATGGTGTCAACACCTTCAATATCCTTGATGCGACGAAGGTCCACTCCGACTATCTTCCCGCCGGAGATCTTCTTTGCGACCTCAAGCCAACCACCCGGCGCGGCACCAAGATCTACTACCGTGTCGCCTTCCTTTATTACATTGAATTTATCGTTAATCTGGAAAAGCTTGTAGGCTGCCCTTGAACGGTATCCTTCATCTTTTGCACGCCAGTAATAGGTATCTCTTCTATGCCTTGCCATGTCTATCTTCACCTCTCATCGCACACAAACATCAAATATCTTGTGCTGCTCCCAATGCATCGATCTGTTTACTGATGGAAAGGATCTCGTTCTCCATATCCGGGAATCCTCCCTCGATCCATGAATCATAATCATAGTAGAGGTTAAGGAGGTCGCTGTATCTCTGCTCAAGTGTGGGCAGATCAATGGAGGTATCATCCCCTCCGCATTCTCCACTGGCAAATATCCCTATCTCGTCCCTGAGCTTTATGATACTGTTTTCCAGTTCTTTGGAGAACCTTGCTGCCAGCTTCTCAGGATCGACCTCTCGCCTGTCAAGTTTCAGGATATCAATGACCTCGCTCAGGTCGAACGGGAAGTCAGGGAATGCATGAGGTCCTATGATGTAATAGCTGTCCTTTTTATCTTCTTCCTCAACATTTCCTTCTTTTTCCTCTTCATCCTCTTCATCCGTTCCTTTTAGCTCTTTGGATGTTATTATCTCAAGAAGGTGCTCATTGACTGCTTTTTCCAGCAGATCGTTGATATCCTCTACTTCAGGCATATCTTCTTCTCTTGTGTAGGCAAGTTCCTGAACAAGCTCTACGATCTCTTTATGTGTGACAGCCCCAAGTGCGTCCACCATACCTTCGATCTCTTCCGGTCGTACCATGTTCTTTCCTTTCAAAGTTTATATCGGCGGCAGCTGAAAAGACTTCTTATTATACTGTCAGTATCGTGCTTCTCGATCCTGGCATCAATGTTCCTTTCCATGATGGTGATGTCAGTATCGATATTTTCAAGGATATAATTTGCCAGTAAGATATCCCCGCATTTGATGATCATATCGATCTCAACGGTGGGATGCTCAAGCATGTTCTTCAATGCGTTCCTCACCTTCTCTGCATGGTGGTCGATATCTTCATCCCTGAGCCTTTCAAAGCGTCTCTGGCTGAATCCACCCTTTGTATGTTTGGATTTGACGCTGCTTCTGATGACCATGTCCTCATCAAATCCTGTTTTATCTGATGATATGCCTATAAGCGATTCCCCGGCGTGAGCTGCCAGGACACATATATTGATACCCTTTGTGAGAGTTTCCTTTAGCTGTTCTGTATTGAATGAACCGGATATTTCTACCGAACTTCTTTCTAAAGGAAGTGGCGGGACGATGATCTCCCCGACCATCTGCATCCTGTCGTAAAATAATACATATCCTGTGTCGGATTTTATCTTCTGGATCAGGTACTGGCTGTCCTGGTCAAGTTCTTCCATTATGCTCTTTGAAAGTCCTGCATTCAGATCCATCTCTTTTTCTGTAATGTATGCCGTTATAAGTGAGTCATGGTCGGACCTTATGGATGCCAGCTGGGAAGTATATGGTGTCATCTGTGGCAGTGTTATCTCTTCAATGAGTGCAAATGAGATCTCCTCTGTTGCTTCTGCCTTCTTCTCTTCAAGCTGATGTGTGAGCGTTTCGATCTTTACGTTAGCTGCTTTGAGCTTCTCTTCAGCATCCTGCTTTGCAGCAAGTGCACGTTTAGCGGTAATCTCGTTCTTCTCGAACCTTTTCCTGTCTATCTCCAGCTCAAGGATGTGTGACTGGAGCCTTTCTATCTCGTCCTCCAGTCTTTCCTTTCCTGAATATTTGTTAAGAAGTGAACCCAGGTTTGTTGCAACTTTCTTTTTTCCGGACATTCATCCCAGTTTAAGCGTTTCAGAAATAAAAAGAATGCCTTTTTAAGAAAAACTTTCAGTAAGCTACTTATCATTAGAATACAAAATGGATTTGATGAATATGTCACGGCATCCTACTATGTGGATAAAGGGCCAGAGCAGTGCTTCCCTTTCCGGAAAGGTCATTGTTATTGCTGTTACCGGCAGCATAGCTGCAGTACGGGTTGTTGAACTTGCACGTGAACTTATACGCAATGGGGCAGAGGTATATGCTGTGATGAGCAAAGAAGCACAGCATATCCTTCATCCATATGCATTGCATTATGCTACCGGCCATGATGTTATCACTGAGATCACCGGTGAGGTCGAGCATGTGAAGTTCTTCGGATCGGAGGGGTGTGCAGACCTTCTTCTTGTGGCACCGGCAACCGCTAACACCATCGGCAAGATGGCATATGGTATCGATGATACTCCTGTTACGACGTTCGCGACCACCGCAATGGGTTCCGGTAGTCCCGTTATCGTTGTTCCTGCAATGCACAACTCCATGTATGAGCATCCGGCTGTGATGGAGAACATTAACAAGCTCCAGGACTGGGATATCTCATTTGTGGGCCCGCGCCTTGAAGAGGGGATCGCAAAGATCGCATCCAACGATCGGATATTGCTCGAAGTGGAGCGTTTTCTTGGCAGCAGTACACTCGCAGGCAGGAAAGTGCTGATCACAAGCGGTGCGACAGCGGAATCCATTGATCCTATCCGTGTCATAACAAACCGTTCATCAGGCAGGACTGGCAGGGAGATCGCCATGGAATTCTATCGCAGGGGTGCTGAGGTGACGCTTGTCCATAATGGCAGGTTTGATTGCGAAGGCGTGAACGAGATCCTTGTTGAAAGTGCAGGTGAGATGATCGATGCAACTCTCAGGGAACTTGAACATGGGTATGATATGCTGATCAGTGCGGCAGCAATCTCAGATTATACTCTTGATGCCAGCGAAAGTAAGATCAAATCGGGTGAGGATCTAACTTTGAAGTTCAGGAGCACCCGCAAACTGATAAGGGAAGTACGCGATGCATATCCTGATATTTCCATTGTTGGTTTCAAGGCAGAGGCAGGTGTCACAGAGGAAGAGCTCATATCGCGTGCAAGGGAGTCCCTTAAAGCCGCAGATCTTGACGTTGTTGTTGCAAATGAGGTAAGCATTATCGGCATGGGTACCGTAGAGAACGATGTTCATATTATTTCTGCAAAGGATGATGCTATCACCCATGTAAGTGGGAACAAAAGGCTGATAGCTGAGACTCTGGCGGATAATGTGGAAGGGATCTTCAGGAAAAAAGGATCCGATGTCAACTGAATTTCCTGTTGGCAGGGCTTTTGCTCCCGGCCACATTACAGGTTTTTTTGAGATCCATGATGATCCTGACCCGCGACGCAAGGGGTCCACAGGGTGTGGTCTTGTTCTTGATGGCGGCATTGATACTTTTGTAACGGGCGATGCAGAATGTACTGAGGTTTTCCTTGATGATGTTCCCGTCATGGCAGCTACTACCCGCTCGCTCATAGAACAGCTTGTGGATTTTCCTGTTCGTGTGGAATGTACTTCTTCAATTCCAGTTGGGTGTGGGTTTGGTGCATCGGCTGCAGGTTGTCTGAGCACCGCTTATTCATTGAATGATGCGTTCTCACTGGGTCTTACTTCAAATCAGATTGTTGAAGCTGCACATATAGCCGAAGTTAGTAACGGTAGTGGAATGGGGGATGTTGAGGGGCAGTATTTTGGTGGGGTTCCTATCAGGAGTTCACCCGGTTGTCCTCCTTATGGCGTTCTTGATCGTGTTCCTGCACCGACCTTTGAAGTGCACTGTATAGTTCTCGGCGAACTATCCACAGGTTCTGTATTAAGTGATCCCGGGATCATGAATGAACTGAATTCAGCAGGTAGGTGTGCATTGAGTGCTTTGTTGTCCCGGCCAACAGTTGACAATTTCATGAAGCTTTCAAAGCAGTTCACGTTAAAATGCGGTCTTGCGAGTGAACGTGTAATAGATGCAATTGAAGCAGTAGATTCAGCAGGTGGGATGGCTTCTCAGGCAATGCTTGGGGAAACAGTATTTGCCTGTTGCTCCGAAGACGCGAAAGATTATGTTCTGGAAGTTCTTTCAACTTTCGGAGAGGTTATCACTTATCGGGTATTGTCATCTTACGAACACCCTTAAAAATCAAAGACGGCAATCAATGTTTGTTCGCATGTATACGAAACCGTTATTAGTTAAAATGCCTTAGATTTTTAACTCATTCAATTCATTGTATAGTAATAAGGAGTGAAACATTATGGTAATAGAAGATGATTGGGATATCAAAGGTCCTGATGAGGAAAAGAGACCGCCTATGCCCGAGATCAAGATACCTCCAATGGCAGGAACAGTCCTTCGGGGGGCAGCTATTGTTCTGACAGTACTGATCATATTCTCTGTAGTTTTCGGATCGATCTTTGTGTCCATCGGTGCCGGTGAGGTTGGTGTGAAGTTCAACCAGTTCGGTGGTGTTGAGGATGATGAGCTTGGGGAAGGATTGCATATAGTCCCTCCGTGGGTAAGTGTGACCAAGTACTCAGTAAGAAGTGAGGTCTATACCATGACCGCAAGGCCTTCTGAAGGTGAGGTCATAGGTGATGACCAGATCAATGCACTGACAAATGAGGGTCTTACCCTTGGCCTCGATATTACTGTAAGGTATAGGCTTGTTGCAGAGGATGCAAGCGTTGTCCACAAGAACCTTGGTACTGGTTACGCGGAAAAGATCATAAGGCCTACAATAAAATCCGTTATCAGGGAAGTTGTTTCGGGACATGCTGCAATGGAGGTCTATGGTGAACAGAGGGAACTTGTCGCAGCAGAGATGAAGGATGAGATGGAGGCAGCTCTTCTTGAAGACGGTATAATCGTAGAGGAGGTTCTTCTCAGGAATGTAAGGTTGCCGGAAAAGGTGGCCGATGCTATCGAGTCCAAGCTTCAGGCAGACCAGGATGCCCAGAGAATGATCTTTGTGAAGCAGAAGGAGCAGCTGGAAGCTGAAAGGAAGATCATCGAGGCGAACGGTATTGCCAATGCGACCATTGTCAGGGCAACCGGAGAGGCCGAAGCTCTGCGCCTTATAAACCAGGAGCTTTCAAAGAACCCTAAACTTATCAACTATAAGTATATCCAGATGCTTGAAGAGCAGGAAGTCCAGACACTGATAGTTCCTTCAGATCAGGGAATTATCCTGGATGCTACTAAATGATAAGTGCGGTATGCAATATGAGCGAGATCCCGAAAGATCATCCAAGGTATGCGTCCCTTATGACGCGTGAGAAGATAGTCGAAGGTGTGGAACTGGGAATTACAAGTCAGCAGGGGCTGGTCGCACAGGGTCGGGGCGAATGTTTCGATTACCTGATCGGTGAGCAGACCACCACCTCTGCTCTTATGGCGGAGAAAGTGGCTGTTGCCATGCTGCTTCTTGCGAAGCGCCCTGTCCTGTCCGTAAATGGCAATGCGGCTGCCCTTGTCCCGGATTCCCTCGTGAAGCTCTCTGAGGTCACAGGTGCTCCTCTTGAGGTGAACCTGTTCCACAGGACCGAAGAGCGTGTCAGCCGGATAATCGAACACCTGAAGGCCAATGGTGCATCGGAGGTCCTTGGCAGCAGGGCCGATGCACGCCTGGACCTGCAACACAGCAGGGCCATCGTGGACGGTGAAGGGATCTACAATGCAGATGTGGTACTTGTTCCTCTGGAAGATGGCGACAGGTGCCAGGCACTTGTGGAGATGGGCAAGAAAGTGATAACTATCGACCTGAACCCTCTGTCTCGGACATCCCGTACTGCTACTGTGACCATTGTGGACAATGTGATACGTGCCGTGGAGAACATGATCGCCCTTTCCCATGAGATGAAAGGGCTTGATGAGGCCGAACTGCGCAAGCTTGTCGAAGATCATGACAATTCCCGCACTCTTTCTGATGCGGTCCGGCAGATAATTGGAAAACTTGAAGAACTTTCGGATCTGTGAGGTATCTCATGGATCTGATAGAAAGGACACGGGAATTCGTTGCGAGCGTGCTTGCCGATGAACCCAGTTCCCATGAGATGTCACACATCGAGCGTGTGGAATCCACATGCATGAGGATACAGGCAGAGGAAGGGGGTGACCTTCAGGTCATCAGGCTTGCAGCCCTTCTTCATGATGTGGGTGTCGTCAGGGAGCACCGCGAAGGCGGGGATCATTCCGTATATAGTGCGGAGATCGCCCGCGATTTTCTTTTGGATGAGGGTGTTGATACCTCGTCAGTTGAGCATATCGTTTCCTGTATAAGGACCCACAGGTTCAGCCGCGGTCATAAGGCCGAGTCTCTTGAAGGGCAGATCTTGCAGGATGCGGACCGTATCGATGCCCTTGGTGCTATCGGTATATTCAGGGCGGTCATGTCCATGGGTGCATTGAGATGCTTAAAACACGCCAGCGGTGTGGAGAAAGAATCATCAAGGAATGCGTATGCGGAAGATCCTCTGGATGGCTTTGCCGAATATATGGAAATGAAACCTTTTAAAATAATGGAGCGCTTAAATACTGGCGCTGCAAAGAAGATCGCAGAGGACAGACTTAAGATAATGCATCAATATCTTGATGCACTGGAGGATGAGTCCTCCTTCTGATCACAGGTACAGGGATCAACATGGCTGATATCATAATAAAGAACGGTTATATTCTTACAATGGACCCATCCACGGACAACATCGAAAATGGTGTTGTTGTCATTGAGGATGGAAGGATAACGGATGTTTGCGAAAGTACGGAAGAGACTGCTGACACCGTAATTGATGCGCAGGGTGGTGTCGTGATGCCGGGTTTCGTGAACACCCACACCCATGCGGGAATGACCCTTTTCAGGGGGTATGCGGATGACCTTGCACTTTCAGACTGGCTTGAGAACCACATCTGGCCTGCAGAGGCTGAACTGCAAGCATCCGATGTTTATGCTGGTACCCGTCTTGCATGCCTTGAAATGATAAAAAGCGGTACGATCGCGTTTGCAGATATGTACTTCTTCATGGATGAGGTCGGTAAGGTCGTTGAGGATTCCGGCCTTCGTGCTGCCCTTTCCTATGGTATGATCGAGCTGTGGGATGAGGAGAAAGGGAAGAGGGAACTGAAGGAGGGTAAATCCTTTGTTAATGATTGGAACGGAAAAGCAGATGGCAGGATCTCTGCAATGTATGGTCCGCATGCTCCGAACACATGCTCAAAGGAGTTCCTCATGAAGGTCAGGGAACGGGCTACAGAGGACAATGCTAAGATCCACATCCATGTGCTTGAGACCGAGGCCGAGCTGAACCAGATGAAGGAGCAGTATGGTATGTGCTCCGTGAACATGCTGGACAGCATCGATTTCTTTGGTCCCGATGTGCTTGCCGCACATTGCATCTGGCTTTCTGATGGCGATATGGACATACTCCGCAACAATAATGTCAATATCTCTCATAATCCTGTAAGCAATATGAAGCTGGCATCAGGTGTCGCTCCTGTTACAAAATTGCTTGAGCGTGGGGCAAACGTCTGTCTTGGTACTGATGGCTGCGCTTCCAACAATAATCTTGATATGTTCGGTGAGATGAAGACTGCGGCGTTGTTACAGAAGGTCGATACCATGGACCCTATGGCACTTCCTGCAAGGCAGGTGCTTGAGATGGCAACTGTCAATGGTGCAAAGGCACTTGACATCGACAGTGGAATGATAAGGAAAGGTTATAATGCAGATGTCATTATTGTTGACATGAACAAAGCACATCTCAATCCATTGTATGACGTGCCTTCACACCTTGTATACTCTGCCGGAAGCAGCGATGTAAGGACTACTATTGTTAATGGTAAAGTGCTTATGGATGATTACAAGGTCATTTGCATGGATGAGCAGAAGGTCATCGATGAGGCCCGGGATGCAGCAGCTGAACTGATATCCCGCGTAGATGCGAAGAAATGAGGTGGCTGTTCACTTATTGAATTGTTCATGCTATTCAGTACATTGACTATATATTACGCTTTAAGTTGGAGATCCAAATATGAGTGAAAAAGAATTGATAGAATCCGGTGATATGAAGATCGCCTGGGTACGTAATCACATGCCAGTGCTGTCTATCATCAGGGAGAACTTTGAGCGCGAGCAGCCTCTTAAAGGGCACAGGATCGCAATGGCGCTCCATGTTGAGGCAAAGACCGCCGCTCTTGTCGAGACCCTTGCGATTGGTGGTGCAGAGGTTGCTATTACAGGCTGTAATCCTCTGAGTACACAGGATGATGTTTCAGCTGCCCTCAATACTAGGGACAACATCGAATGCTATGCAAAGTACGACTGCTGTGGCGATGAATATTATGAGGCCATTGATAAAGTGCTTGATATGAAGCCGGACATCACCATTGATGACGGCGCTGACCTTATCTTCAAGCTTCACACCGAGCGTCAGGACATGATTCCTGACATCCTTGGCGGATGCGAGGAGACCACAACAGGTATCCACAGGCTCAAGGCAATGGACAAGGACGGTGCCCTGAAGATGCCTGTAATTGCTGTCAATGATGCAATGACCAAGTTCCTTTTCGATAACCGCTATGGTACCGGCCAGTCTTCCTGGGATGGTATCATGAGGACCACCAACCTGCTTGTTGCAGGAAAGACCGTCGTTATCGGCGGATATGGCTGGTGTGGAAAAGGTGCGGCAATGCGTGCATCCGGACTTGGTGCTGATGTTATCGTGACCGAGGTCGATCCTATAAGGGCACTTGAGGCGCGTATGGATGGTCACCGTGTAATGTCAATGACAGAAGCTGCAAAATATGGTGACATTTTTGTGACAACTACAGGTAATGTGGATATACTTGCAAGAAAGCACTTTGAAGTAATGAAGGATGGTGCTATCCTCGCAAACTCCGGTCACTTCAATGTGGAGATCAACCTTGAAGATCTCACTGCAATGGCAGATACGATCAAGATCGTCAGGAACAACATCAAGGAATACAATGTAGGGGGCAGGAAGATCAATGTGCTTGCCGACGGAAGGCTTGTGAACCTTGCAGCAGGCGACGGTCATCCTGCAGAGGTCATGGACATGAGCTTTGCAAACCAGGCACAGTGTGTCAAGTACATTGCAGAGAACAAACTTGAGGCAGGGGTCCACCCGGTACCTCGCGACCTTGACCTTTATGTTGCTGAACTGAAGCTCAAGTCAATGGGCATAGAGATCGATGTACTTGAATCTCACCAGACCGAATACATGGAAGGCTGGGAGTGCGGGACATAATTGTCCTGCATATCTTTTTTGTTGAATAGATTTTCTGATAGGCTGTCAATAGCTCATCTTTTTATTTGTTCTTTAATTTCTGTATGTTCTCTACACAGTAATGAGTCTGATATGTAAATATTCTGGCCATGGTCATCACATAATATATACTGCAGATAAAAAGGTCAGCTTGTGGGAAGCATTCACTGGTAGTTTCAAAAAGAGGTCCGGGATATTTGCCCATATGTATGAGCCTGTAACTTTGAAAAAGTTGTGAATTATATTATATATATCTATTGAATGGTATCCGTTGCTGTTATTGATGTATTGGCATATTCTTTTATATGTTCCGGGCATTTGTATCTTGGTCATAAGGTAAAGGGGCAGGATGATAGAAACTCTTATATACTATCAATCCATTGTAGTGCCGTCGTGGGAGACATGTAATATGTGGCACCCGACACTGTAACACACTGGGCTCGTAGCTTAGTCAGGCAGAGCGTCTGGCTTTTAACCAGACGGTCTAGGGTTCAAATCCCTACGAGCCCGCCAGCAATCCGGGAATATTTTGCTTGCATGTTTTTATGGAGGAATAAATTTGAGTAAGTTCAGCCTGCTTGACCACGAATTAATCCCCAATCATGAGATTATGGATGAGGATGAACTAAGGACTGTCCTGAAGCACTATAATGTAGAGAGGGAGCAGTTACCAAAATTAAAAGTGACCGATCCCATCGCACAGGAAATTGATGCGATGCCAGGCGACGTTGTTAAGATCACTCGCAAGAGTCAGACTGCAGGCGAAGCACTGTATTACAGATATGTAATAGAGTGAACACGAGGTTTCAGATTTGAGACATTCCGTTTATTCTTTCTCTACTTTTTTTGGCCGCTGCATGATGAATCTTCATAACATCACAGCCGGCCTAGTCAGTACTGTATCCATTCAGATGGATGCCGTTTATTATAATCATCTTATTACTCCGAAATATCCAATTAACTAAAAGAGGGTGCTATCATCGCATTAGATACAAGCATATTATCAGAGGCCTATTTTACAAAGGACAAGATTGTGCAGCATCACATTGACTCTTACAACAAGTTTCTCAAAAATGGTCTCCAGAAGATCATTGATGAGCAGGGTATAATCGAGACCGATCTTGAGGATATCTATGTTAAGCTTGGCAGGATAAGGGTGGAAAATCCGGTAGTTAAGGAAGCCGACGGTGCAATTGAGAAGTTGTATCCGAACGAGGCAAGGTTACGTAACCTTTCCTATTCAGCTCCCCTTTTCCTGGAGATGTCTGTTGTACAGAATGGTGAGGAACAGGAGCCAAGGGAAGCCAAGATCGGCCAGCTTCCGGTTATGATCAAATCAGATATCTGTAATCTGGTTGGGATCCATGATTCTGAAATGATCCAGCACGGTGAGGATCCGCTTGATCCGGGAGGATATTTCATCGTCAATGGTACCGAGCGTGTTGTAATGACTCTCGAGGACCTTGCACCTAACAAGATCCTGGCAGAGTTCGGTGAACGCTATGGTGATATGATCGAGGTCGCAAAGGTCTTCTCCCAGAGGAGAGGTTACAGGGCACTTGTAGTTGTGGAAAGAGGCAGGAAGTCCCTTCTTGAGGTATCATTCCCATCCATTTCCGGTCGTATCAACTTCATCACATTGCTGCGTGCCCTCGGGATCGAGACTGATGAGGATGTCGTAAAGGTAGTCTCCACTGACCAGGAGATCATGAAGTTCATGTTCGAGAATCTCGAAGAAGCTGAGGTACACACCATTGAGGATGCTATCGAGAAGATCGGTAGTCGTGTTGCATCAGGCCAGGCGAGGGAATATCAGATGAAGCGTGCAAACTACGTAATTGACCGCTACTTGCTCCCACACCTTGGAAATGATCCTGCAGACCGGATCGCAAAGGCTCACTTCCTTGGAAGGATGGCTGAGTCATGCTTCGAACTTGCACTTGGCAGGAGAAGTGCCGATGATAAGGACCACTATTCCAACAAGAGGCTAAAACTTACAGGCGACCTGATGGAAGATCTGTTCAGGGTAGCTTTCAACCGTCTTGCACGTGATGTGAAATACCAGCTCGAGAGGGCTAATATGAGGAACAGGGAACTTAATGTGGCAACCCTTGTGCGTGCCGATGTTCTTACTGACAGACTCCAGCATCCACTTGCTACGGGTAACTGGGTAGGTGGAAGAAGTGGTGTATCACAGTTGCTTGACCGTACCGATTACATCTCAACACTCTCACACCTGAGACGTGTAATCTCCCCTCTGTCAAGAGCACAGCCTCACTTCGAGGCCCGTGACCTGCACCCGACACAGTGGGGAAGACTTTGTCCTTCCGAGACTCCTGAAGGTCCTAACTGTGGTCTTGTGAAGAACTTTGCCCAGATGGTCGAGCTCTCGACCGGTGAGGAGGATGTGAGTTCTGTCAAGAACATCCTGCATGGTATCGGAGTGAACCCTGTTGAACTGTATGTTCCTGAAAAGGTACTTGATTATTCTTCCGATGTCATCTATGCAGAGGAACTTGATATTGTACCTGAGGATGTGACTCATAAGGCAGAGGATGATTATCATGATTTTATGGATGAGAACATTGACCCCCTCGGCGATGATAAAATGGAGGTACTTGAATGACTGAAACAAAGGTATTCCTTGACGGAGAGCTTATCGGAACACATAACAATCCGGTGGAACTTGTTGAGGATATCAGGAAGCAGCGCCGCAGTGGACTGTTGTCTTCTCAGTTAAATGTAACACTTTATGAAGATATTCACGAAGTGATCATAAATTCGGATATGGGTCGCGCCAGAAGGCCATTGATCATTGTGGAGGACGGTATACCTCTGGTCACAGGCGAACATATCGAGAAGCTGGAGTCCGGTGAACTATCATTCCCTGAACTTGTGGCGCAGGGATGTATCGAGTATCTGGACGCTGAGGAAGAAGAGAACGCTTTCATTGGTCTTTATGAAGAAGACCTTACCCCAAAGCACACTCACCTTGAGATCGACCCTTCACTTATGCTTGGTATATGTACCGGAATGGTTCCATATCCGGAGCACAATGCATCTCCGAGGAACACTATGGGTGCAGCGATGATTAAGCAGTGTATTGGTGTATCCACCTCTAACCTTAAGCTCAGGCCGGACACCCGTGCACATGTACTCCACTATCCTCAGAAAGCACTTACACGTACTCACACATGTGAGTCTATTCATTTCGATGACCGCCCTGCAGGACAGAATTTCGTTGTTGCTGTCATGTCATACGAAGGACACAACATTGAGGATGCGCTTGTCTTCAACAAAGGTTCCATTGAGAGGGGTCTTGGAAGAAGTCACTTCCTGAGGACATTCGAGGGAGAAGAACGCCGCTATCCTGGTGGGCAGGAGGACAAGTTCGAGATCCCTGACTCTGAGTTCAGGGGTGCCCGCAGTGCAGAAGCATATGCAAACCTTGACATCGACGGTCTTGTGAACCCTGAGACCATTGTAGGTCCTAATGATGTTCTTATCGGAAAGACAAGTCCTCCGAGGTTCCTTGAAGAGCAGTCTGATTTCGGTATCACCGTTGAGCAGCGCAGGGAAAGTGCAATTACCATGCGTTCCAACGAGAAAGGTATCGTGGACACTGTCATTCTGACCGAATCCATTAATGGTACCCGTCTTGCAAAGGTTAAGATAAGGGACCAGAGGATCCCTGAGATCGGTGACAAGTTCGCATCAAGGCACGGTCAGAAAGGAGTTATCGGTCTGATCGTTCCGTATCAGGATATGCCATTCACAGAATCCGGAATGGTGCCTGATCTTGTAATTAACCCACACGCTATCCCTTCACGTATGACCGTCGCTCACGTTCTGGAGATGATCGGTGGTAAGGTAGGTTCCATTGAGGGACGCCGTATCAACGGGACCGCTTTCTCAGGTGAGACCGAGGACGATATCCGTGAAGGCCTTAAGAAACACGGTTTCTCACACACGGGTAAGGAAGTATTCTCCGACGGTGTGACCGGAAAGAAGATCCAGGCAGATGTTTTCGTAGGTGTTATCCTTTACCAGAAACTGCATCATATGGTTGCATCAAAGATACACGCCAGGTCAAGAGGTCCTGTACAGGTACTGACTCGCCAGCCAACAGAAGGACGTGCCCGTGAAGGAGGTCTCAGGTTTGGTGAAATGGAAAGGGATGTACTGATCGGTCACGGTGCTGCAATGACTCTCAAGGAGAGGTTGCTTGACGAGTCTGATAAGGTAGTTGAGCTTGTCTGCGGACACTGTGGTATGATAGCTACCTTTGACAGGACACGTAATGTCAGGTATTGTTCGAACTGTGGTGCGGAAACTGATATCCACCCGGTGGAAATGAGCTATGCTTTCAAGTTGCTCCTTGATGAGATCAAATCTCTGGGAGTTGCTCCAAGACTTAGACTTGATGATGCAGTCTGATGGTGATGCAAGATGGATAATATGATACCTTCAATACCAAAAAGGATCGGTGCGATCAAATTCGGTCTGATTTCCCCTCGCGAAGTGAGGAAGATGAGTGTCACATCGATCATAACTGCGGACACCTATGATGACGACGGTTACCCTATCGATATGGGACTTATGGACCTGCGTCTTGGTGTGATCGACCCTGGACTTAAATGTAAGACCTGTGGCAGCCGCGCCGGAGAATGTCCAGGTCACTTCGGTCACATTGAACTTGTGGCCCCTGTGATTCACGTGGGCTTTAACAAGACTATCCGTAAGATCTTACGTTCAGTATGCTGCAAATGCAGTTCCCTTATGCTTGAGGAGAGCAAGAAGAGGGAATATCTCGAACAGCTTTCCAAATACAAGGACATGGGCCACCTCCCTGATGATGTCATCAATGATGTCTTTAAAGAGGCAAGGAAGCCAAAGGTCTGTCCTTACTGTGGCGAAACCCAGCTTGAGATCAAGTTCGAGAAGCCAAGTGAGTATATCGAGGATGGTCACAAGCTTACCCCTACCGAGATCCGTGACAGGTTCGAAAATGTCTCTGACGATGATATCCGTGTAATGGGAATGAACCCGGATACTGCCCGACCTGAGTGGATGATCCTTACAGTGCTTCCGGTCCCACCGGTCACAGTGAGACCTTCGATCACACTTGAGTCCGGTCAGAGAAGTGAAGACGACCTTACACACAAGCTTGTAGATATCATCCGTATAAACCAGCGTTTCCAGGAGAACAGGGATGCAGGTGCTCCACAGCTTATTATTGAGGACCTGTGGGAGCTGTTACAGTATCACGTTACAACTTATTTCGACAACGAAGTTTCAGGTGTACCACCTGCAAGGCACAGGTCGGGAAGGCCACTGAAGACACTTACCCAGCGTCTTAAGGGTAAGGAAGGGCGTTTCAGAGGCAGTCTTTCCGGTAAGCGTGTCAACTTCTCCGCACGTACGGTAGTTTCCCCTGATCCAAACCTCAGTATCAATGAGGTCGGTGTGCCGATCGCAATTGCAATGCAGATGACCATCCCTGTGAGGGTCATTTCGAGGAACCTTGATCTGATGAAGGAGTACATACGCCGTGGAAAAGAGGTCCATCCAGGTGCTAACTATGTCATCCGTGACGATGGTCGCCGTATCAAGGTGACCGAGCTGAATGCCGAGGAGCTTGTGGAGAAAATTGAACCCGGATGGGTTGTCGAAAGGCAGATGCAGGACGGGGATATCGTTCTGTTCAACAGGCAGCCTTCTCTTCACAAGATGAGTATCATGGCTCACCGTGTAAAGGTACTTCCAAACAAGACCTTCAAGCTCAATCCTGCAGTATGTCCGCCATACAATGCTGACTTTGACGGTGATGAGATGAACATGCACGTGCTCCAGACTGAGGAATCCCGTGCAGAGGCAAGCATCCTCATGCAGGTGCAGGAGAACATCCTGTCCCCACGTTTCGGTGGTCCTATCATTGGTGGTATCCACGACCACATCTCAGGTCTGTTCCTTCTGACCAGAAATGAGAATTTCATCAGTAAGAACGATGCTCTGGAACTTCTCCGCAAGTCCGAGTTGCGTGAGTTGCCGGAACCTGCCGGACACCTGGAAAGTGGTGAACCATACTGGAATGGTAAGCAGATCTTCAGTCAGATCCTTCCTAAGGGACTTTATGTAGAGTTCCCTGCACAGGTATGTTACAAGTGCGAGACATGTAAGAAAAGTGAATGTGAGCATGATGCTTACGTTGTTATCGAAGACGGTGAACTCCTCAAAGGTACTATCGATGAACAGTCCATCGGTGCTTTCAAAGGTAAGATCCTTGATAAGGTTGTCAAGGAATTCGGAACCACTGCAGGTGCCCAGTTCGTGGATGACTTCACAAGGCTTGCTATCAGGGGTGTCATGAAGACCGGACTGAGCTTCGGTATCAGTGATGAGGATATCCCAAGGGATGCCAAGGTCGAGATCGCAGCAAGGCTCAAGAGTGCCGAGGATGAAGTGGCTGCACTTATCCAGGCATATGAGGCAAAGGAACTTGAACCATTGCCAGGTAGGACACTTGCAGAAACGATCGAGATGAGGATCATGCAGACCCTGGGTAAGGCCAGGGATGACACCGGTAGGATAGCCGATAACCAGCTTGGTCTTGAGAACTCTGCGGTTATTATGGCAAGGTCTGGTGCTCGTGGTTCTATCTTGAACCTGACTCAGATGGCTGCCTGTGTCGGACAGCAGGCTGTTCGTGGTGAGCGTATCAGAAGAGGATATGCCGGAAGAACATTGCCTCACTTTGACAAGGGTGACCTTGGTGCAGATGCACACGGTTTCGTTAAGGCAAGTTACAAGAGCGGACTGAACCCTACCGAATACTTCTTCCACGCAATAGGAGGTCGTGAGGGTCTTGTAGATACTGCGGTACGTACTTCCCAGTCTGGTTACCTGCAGAGGCGTCTTGTTAACGCACTCCAGGACCTTGAGGTCCAGTATGACGGTTCCGTGCGTGAGACCAGAGGTGTAATCGTCCAGTTCAAGTATGGAGAAGATGGTATCGACTCCACAAAGAGTGATTACAGTAAGCCTGAGGCGATACACCGTGTTGTCAGGGCCGTTACAGGAAAGGAGGTGGCATGATGTCCATCAGTGAAGCAACTATTGATTCCATGATTGGTGGTCTTTCACTTCCGAAGACCACACTTGAGACCCTCAAGAACGATGTGATGCAGGTAGGTGTTACCAAGAAAGAACTTGAGGAGATCATCGAGCGTGTAATGGCTGACTATAATTATGCCTGTGTCGAACCATGTGAGGCTGTGGGTGTTGTATCTGCGCAGTCCATTGGTGAACCGGGTACTCAGATGACCATGCGTACCTTCCACTACGCCGGTGTCGCTGAGATCAACGTTACACTGGGTCTTCCACGTCTTATCGAGATCGTGGATGCCAGAAAGACGCCGAGTACTCCTATGATGACAGTTGCACTTGCAGAAGGTTATGCAACTGACAGGGACCTTGCAAGGAAGGTTGCCTGGGAGATCGAAGCAACTCACATTGCACATCTTGCAGATGTTACTACAGATCTTGCTAACATGAATCTTGTTGTCGACCTGAACGAGAAAATGCTTGTTCAGAGGGATATCACTGTTGATGCTATTGCAGAGAAGCTTGAAGATGAACTTGGTGTTGCTGTCAAGATCTCAAGTGCTGTGAGCAACCAGATAATTGTGCATCCTAACGAATCTTCATACAGGGAATTGCTTCAGCTTGCCAAGAAGATCCACACTATTACTCTCAAGGGTATTGAGGGTATCAAGAGGGTAGTTATCAGGAAAGATGGCGATGAGTATACTCTCTATACGGAGGGGTCCATGCTGAGGGAAGTCCTTGAAGTTGAGGGTGTCGATATCACAAGGACTTACACCAATAATATTGGTGAGATCTATGAGGTATTCGGCATCGAAGCTGCCCGCAATTCCATCATAAAAGAAGCAAGTGATACCCTTCGTGAGCAGGGTCTTACTGTTGATATTCGCCACATCATGCTTGTGGCAGACATCATGACCTGTGATGGTGAAGTAAAGCAGATCGGTCGTCATGGAATCTCCGGTGAGAAGGCCAGTGTATTTGCCCGTGCAGCGTTCGAGGTCACTGTGAACCACCTGCTTGATGCAGGTATGCGTGGAGATGTGGATGAGCTCAATGGTGTTACTGAGAACATCATTGTCGGTCAGCCTATAAAACTTGGTACAGGTGACGTTCATCTGGTTGCCAGAAATCCCTTTGAAGACGTTGGGGAGCAATGAGTACAACCAGAAAGTAGATATAAGGAATCAGTTATTAGAATACAAATCTCAAATTGACAAATATATGAGTTGATGTAAAATGGATATTAATGTTGATAAAGCACTTATCAAAGTTATCAGGACAGGTTCTGTTATCATCGGTGCTAACCGCACCATTGATGCAGCTGTCAAGAACGAAGCAAAAATGGTAGTTCTTGCATCCAACTGTCCTGCAGACGTCAGAACACAGATCGAAGCAACAGGCGTGCCGGTCCTGAACTACGATGGAACAAGTGTGGACCTTGGTCCTGCATGCGGTAAGCCATTCACCATTGCAGCAATGGCTATTATGGATGCAGGAGAATCAGACATACTTGCAGTTGCTTAAATCAGGAGTTGTATTAATTGGGTGAGATCAGACTTTCAACAGAATGTGTAAGATATATTGCTTTGTTTGAAAGTATGACCCACGCCTCAATTAAAGATTGTATTATCGATGATGGCAGGGTCATCTATGTCGTGAATACTGGTGACATGGGTGCTGCTATTGGAAAACGTGGAGACAACATAAACCGGGTAAAAAAGTCCGTTGACAAGCACATAGAGCTCATTGAATATTCGGATGAGCCGGTTACATTTATAAAGAATGCATTCGGTACTGTGTCTGTCAAGTCCGTCAATATATCTGAGAAAGGTGGCAAGAAGGTCGCCTATGTGGATGTACCTGCAAGTGAAAAAGGTCTTGCTATCGGACGCAATGGAAGTAATATTGAAAAGGTAAAAATGGTAGTTAGTCGCCATCACGATATCGATGATGTGATCTTACAGTGAACTATCGTTCACATATAATTATAATAAATTCAACTCATTATGTACGGAACATTATTGGGAGGATAATATATGCCAAATGGAAAATATGCAGCTCACAGACTTCAACAGGTCCGCAAGGATGCCAGGTGGAAAGACACCGGCTACAGCAGGCGTACCTTAGGTCTGGATGTTAAAGCAGACCCTCTTGGTGGCGCACCACAGGGTCGTGGAATCGTACTTGAAAAAGTAGGTGTTGAAGCAAAACAGCCAAACTCTGCTATCAGGAAATGTGTAAGGATCCAGCTGATCAAGAATGGTCGTCAGGCAACAGCTTTCTGCCCAGGTGACGGTGCTATCAACTTCATCGATGAGCACGACGAAGTGACCGTAGAAAGGATCGGTGGCCGTATGGGTGGTGCAATGGGTGATATTCCCGGAGTACGCTTCAAGGTCATTGCAGTCAACAACGTCAGCCTGAGAGAAATGGTCATTGGAAGAAAGGAAAAACCAAGGAGATAATTCCATGTACAAGTTATTCGGAAAATGGGATCTTTCAGAGGTAGAGGTTACTGATGCTGGTATCAAGAGATATGTAAATCTTGATCCTGTTATCATTCCACACACGTCAGGCAAACACGCAAGACAGCAGTTCAACAAATCCGATCTTTGCATTGTTGAGCGTCTCGTTAACAACGTGATGCGCAATGAGCAGAACACCGGTAAGAAACAGCTTGCTATGCGTATTGTGGACGATGCATTTGATGTTATCAACAAGAGGACCCAGAAGAACCCTGTTCAGGTACTTGTGGAGGCCATTGCCAACGCAGGTCCAAGGGAAGAGGTCGTAAGGCTCAAATACGGTGGTATCTCCGTACCAAAAGCAGTAGATACCGCACCACAGAGGCGTGTCGACATCGCACTGAGATACATCACAATGGGTGCAAACCAGGCATCATTCAAGTCAAAGCGCTCCGCTTCCGACTGCCTTGCATCTGAGCTTATCGCAGCTTCAAACCGTGATGCAAAGTGCTTCTCCATCAACAGAAAGGATGGTAAGGAAAGGGTCGCAAAGGCAGCACGTTAATCGTGTTGTTCTTTATTTTTTACAGATTCAATCGTAGGTTTTATTATGGGACGAAGGAAAAAAATGGTTGAGCGTGTAACAGCGCTGATGAGTAATCCGGTAATGATCAGGAACATCGGCATTGTCGCTCACATCGATCACGGAAAAACAACTCTTTCAGATAACCTTCTTGCAGGCGCAGGAATGATCTCCAAGGATCTTGCAGGTCGCCAGCTTTTCATGGACTCTGATGAAGAGGAACAGGCGAGGGGTATCACCATCGACTCCGCGAACGTTTCAATGGTTCACGAGTACGAGGACGAAGAGTATCTTATCAACCTTATCGACACACCGGGTCACGTTGACTTTGGTGGTGACGTTACACGTGCAATGCGTGCTGTAGATGGTGCTGTAGTAGTTATTGATGCTGTAGAAGGTACCATGCCTCAGACCGAGACCGTTCTGAGACAGGCACTGAAAGAGCACGTCAAACCAGTACTTTTCATTAACAAGGTCGACCGTCTTATCAATGAGTTGCAGGTCGATGCACAGGAGATGCAGATCAGGCTCGGTAAGCTCATTGACCACGTCAACAAGCTTATCAAAGGCATGAACGAAGAGCGCTACAATGCAGGCTGGAAGGTCAATGCAGCAGAAGGTACAGTAGCATTCGGTTCAGCTCTTTATAACTGGGCTATCAGTGTTCCTATGATGCAGAAGACCGGTGTCAGCTTTGGTGAGGTATATGACTACTGCCGTGCTGAAGATATGAAAGCACTGGCAGAGAAATGCCCACTCCACGAAGCAGTCAACGATATGGTCATCAGGTTCCTTCCAAGTCCTATCGATGCTCAGGAAGACAGGGTCGGTGTCATCTGGCACGGCGATCTTACTGAAGGTATCGGTAAGGAGATGGCTGACGCTAACGCAAAGGGAGACCTTGCATTCATGGTAACTGACATTTCCATGGACCCACACGCAGGAGAAGTCGCAACAGGAAGGCTTTTCAGCGGTTCACTTACACGTGGTATGGAAGTTTACGTGTCAGGTGCAGCAAAGAAGAACAGGATCCAGCAGGTCGGTGTGTTCATGGGCCCTGAGAGGCTTGAAGTGGACGAGATCCCTGCAGGTAACATTGCTGCAGTTACTGGTCTTAAAGATGCTATTGTCGGTTCAACCGTCACAACCCTTGAAGGCATGGACCCATTCGAGAGCATCAGGCACGCAAGCGAACCTGTGGTCACTGTGGCTGTTGAAGCAAAGCACATGAAGGACCTTCCAAAGCTCGTTGAGGTTCTCCGCCAGGTCGCAAAGGAAGACCCAACACTTAAGATCACACTTGACGAAGAGACCGGTGAACACCTTATGGCCGGTATGGGTGAACTTCACCTTGAGGTCATTGCTCACAGAATCGAGCGTGACAAGGGTGTAGAGATAACAACAACACCACCTATTGTGGTATACCGTGAGACCATCACAGGTACAGCAGGTCCTGTAGAAGGTAAATCCCCTAACAGGCACAACAGATTCTATGTTGTTGTCGAGCCACTCGAGGCAGAAGTACGTGAGCTCATCCGTAGTGGTGAGATCTCCATGAGAATGCCTGAACTTGAGAGAAGGGAGAAGCTCATTGAAGCAGGTATGGACAAGGATGAGGCGAAGAACATTGTCGATATCTTTGAGAGCAATGCCTACTTCGACATGACCAAGGGTATCCAGCACCTGAACGAGACAATGGAGCTTGTCCTTGAAGGATTCGTAGAGGTCATGAAAGGCGGTCCACTTTCAAAGGAACCATGCATGGGTGTAAAGGTCAAGCTCATGGACGCAAAGCTCCACGAGGATGCTGTCCACAGAGGTCCTGCACAGGTCATTCCTGCATCCAGGCAGGCAATCCAGGCAGCAATGCTCATGGCAAACGACACACTCTTCGAGCCATACCAGAAGGTATTCATCCAGACCCCGCAGGAGCAGATGGGTGGAGCTACAAAGGAGATCCAGGGACGTCGTGGTATTAT
Organism: Methanococcoides mangrovi; assembly: GCF_052057775.1. GTDB lineage: Archaea > Halobacteriota > Methanosarcinia > Methanosarcinales > Methanosarcinaceae > Methanococcoides. The sequence continues at coordinate 1,118,996 of NZ_CP195121.1, forward strand.
CATCAACATGACATCCGAGGGTGACACAACCATCATCGAGTCCAAGGCACCAGTATCCGAGCTCTTTGGATTTGCAGGTGACATCAGGTCCGCAACAGAGGGCCGTGCAATGTGGAGCACAGAGTTCGCAGGATTTGAACCACTTCCAACCAACATGATCAGCGAAGTAGTTTCAGGTATCCGTGATCGCAAGGGACTCAAGAAAGAGCTTCCACAGGCACAGGACTTCCTTAGCATGTAAGATGGATATTTCATCCATCTTTTTGACATGAATTAACCTATCCTCTGGAAAGGTTTAAAAGTAGGAACAACAATTTAGGTCAAAATTATAGATATTACATCTAACAATCAAAGTAAAGGAGAATATATTATGGCTGAGAAACCACATATAAACTTAGCAGTTATTGGTCACGTTGACCACGGCAAGTCAACCTTTGTCGGAAGATTGATGTTCGAGACAGGTGCAGTACCTGCTCACCTTATCGAGAAATACAAGGCAGAAGCAAAAGAGAAAGGTAAGGAATCCTTCGCTTTTGCATGGGTAATGGACTCACTCAAGGAAGAGCGTGAGAGAGGAGTTACCATCGATATCTCCCACAAGAGATTCGATACAGACAAGTTCTACTTCACAGTCGTGGACTGTCCAGGTCACCGTGACTTCGTAAAGAACATGATCACCGGTGCTTCCCAGGCAGATGCAGCTGTTCTTGTCGTAGCAGCACCTGATGGTGTAATGGCTCAGACAAAGGAGCACGTGTTCCTTTCAAGGACCCTCGGTATCAACCAGCTCATTGTTGCTGTGAACAAGATGGACGCAGCTGAGTACAGCGAGGACAGGTACAACGAAGTTAAGAAAGAGGTCAGCCAGCTTCTCGGTATGGTCGGATTCAAGGCAGACGAGGTTCCATTCGTCCCAACATCCGCATTCGAGGGTGACAACATCACAAAGTCAAGCGAGCACACCCCATGGTACAAGGGTCCATCCCTTCTTGACTGCCTTAACAACCTTAAGGAGCCAGAAAAACCAGACTCCCTCCCACTCCGTATCCCAGTACAGGATGCATACACCATCTCCGGTATCGGTACCGTACCAGTAGGTAGGGTCGAGACCGGTGTCATGAAGAAGGGCCAGAAGGTCACATTCATGCCAAGCGGTGCAACCGGTGAGGTAAAGTCAATTGAGATGCACCACGAGGAAGTTCCTGAAGCAGTACCTGGTGACAACATCGGTTGGAACGTAAGAGGTATCGGAAAGAACGATGTCAGGAGAGGTGACGTATGTGGTCCTGCAGACAAGCCACCATCGGTAGCTGAGGAGTTCACCGGACAGATCGTTGTCCTTCAGCACCCATCCGCTATCACAGTCGGATACACACCTGTATTCCACTGCCACACCACCCAGACTGCATGTACTCTCATGTCCATTGACAAGAAGCTCGATCCAAAGACCGGTCAGGTCAAGGAAGAGAACCCAACCTTCATCAAGGCTGGAGATGCAGCAATCGTTACAATCAGACCAACCAGGCCAATGTGCATTGAGCCTGTAAAAGAGATTCCACAGCTCGGCAGATTCGCTATCCGTGATATGGGTATGACAATCGCTGCCGGCATGTGCATGAGTGTTAAACAGAAATAACACTCTTCTCTTTCTTTTTAGAGGAGATGAACATGGCACAGAAAGCAAGAATACGATTATCAGGAACAAGTCCTGTGAATCTGGATGGTGTTTGTGATCAGGTAAAAGCTATCGCAAACCGCACTGGAGTAAGCATATCCGGTCCAGTACCACTGCCAACAAAGAAGCTGGTAGTTCCTGTAAGGAAGAGCCCTAGCGGCGACGGTACAGCATCATGGGACCACTGGGAGATGCGTGTCCACAAAAGACTTATTGACATCGCAGCTGATGAGCGTGCATTAAGGCAGCTCATGAGGATTCAGGTTCCAAAAGACATCAACATCGAGATCGTACTTCAGAATTGAGTACATCGATTTTGGTCAAAACAACCTGAAACAAGTTACAGATTTTTATCTGTAACATCTCTCCTCCCTATTTCTAATTTATTTTTCCAAAATCTTTTTCTTTAACCAAGACTATTCCTATCGTTTATTTTTATCATTTGTAGAAAACGTTTATATTATCACGTATCTATCTCAGTTTGAGGTTTAATCATGAGTGAAGATACATTAACTGAAACCGAAACAGCAGTACTGAATGCTCTGGAAAGCTCTGAAAAATCCTTAAGGCCGGGCGACATTGCAGAATCAACAGATATCGAAAGTAAGATCGTGAGCAAAGCAATCGCATCCCTGAAGAAAAAAGGTCTTATATACTCACCTAAAAGGTGCTATTACGACGTTTCAAAGGAATGATCCTTCCTTTTTTATTTTCTTTTACTATTACTTATTCTTTGATTTCGGGCTCTATTGGTATTGTTAAAGTAAAGGTGCTGCCTTTGTTCAGCTCACTGCTGACTTTAAGTGATCCTCCATGTAACTCGGAGTGCTTTTTAGCGAGGCAGAGTCCGAGTCCCATTCCTCCATGAACTCTTGTTGAGGATGAATCTACCTGGGTAAATGGGTTGAAAAGATTATCCATGTTCTCTTCAGAGATGCCTATTCCCCTGTCCTTTATCCTGAAAATTATGTCCCTGTCGGTGCTACGAACTTCAACTGCAATGGGGCAACCCTTTTCTGAGAACTTACTGGCATTTCCTATGAGGTGGATGAGAGTCTTTTCCAGCTTATCAAGATCAGCAATGATACATTTTATATCCGTGTTGATGTTTACTGTAAGTTCCTGATCTCTGTCCCTGATGATCGGTGTGAAATACTCCCTGATACCTTCCATAAATTCGTTTAATTCAATGGTAGTATATTCAAGTTCAAATACTTCTGATTCGATCTTTGAGACTTCCAGCATTAAATTAAAGACGTCAAGAAGACGCTTTCCGCTGGAATATATATTTGACAGGTATCTTTCCTGCCTTTCATTGATATCCCCAAACTTCTTTTCAAGGAGGATCTCTGAAAAACCTATAACTGCATTGAGCGGGGTTCGCAGTTCATGGCTCACGTTCGCAATAAATGTGCTCTTTGCCTGATTGGCGGTCTCAGCCTCAAGTTTTGCATGAAACAGGGCTTTTTCAGCGGCTTTCTTTTCAGTCACATCTATTCCCGAGGCAAGTAACCCGCTGGCGGCTCCATTGCTGTCGTAGAGGATTGAGTTATGCCAGGATATTATCCTTTCCTGACCTGATCTTGTGATGATCGGATTTTCGTGATACTCATTATTGTTGGTTTCAGTTGAAATGATCTGGTTGAATATCTTCTTTAGGGCTTCAGCTATATTTCCTGGTATGAAAAGGTCGAACCAGTTCTTTCCAATGATCTCTTTTTCAGAATAACCAAGGACTTCCCCTGCTTTTTTATTTAAGAGTGTGATGTTCTGGTTCCTGTCAAGAGCAACAAACATAACATTCGATACGTTCAGGTAATGCTGAGCCTTTTCCTTTTCCCTCATCAGATCACACTCGATCTTCTTGAGTTGATCGATATTCACCATTATACCATTGAGACCGGTAATCTCTCCGTCTTTGAGGATAACCTTTGAAGATGTGTGTACATGTGTTATCTTTCCGGACTTCGAAATAACCCTGAACATGTATGGTTTATGCTCCCCTTTAATTGTCTTATCCATATCCTCAAGAAGACCGGGAAGGTCATCAGGATAGATGTATCTTGTAAATGGGGTGCCTATGACCTCATGTGGTAAATAACCTGTAAAATGTTCGATAGCAGGGCTAATGTAGGTGAAATTACCCCTACTGTCTACACTAAAGACAACATCATTCAGGTTCTCAAGATGCAGTTTGTAGAACTCTTCTTTTTCCATGTATCTTTTGTTAACAAAAGCTACCTCCTCTTTGAGTTCCCTTATGGTTTGCTCAAGATCTGCTATCCTTTGATAACACTCAGAGTTCCGATCTTCTTTTTCCATTGTCATCTTTTTCATGAATGGGGCTCGTTTTTACAAATCTTGTCCGTAGATAATTTCATTATATACATGGTGTAATGTATTAAATTGAATATTAATATGTTTTGAAAAATAATATTATATCAATGATCTACTATATTTCATTGAATTATAATATACCAACGAACTAATGTCATGATCATATTTTATAAAAATGTCTTTTCATGACCATACGACTATCTTATAGCTCATGTTCCAAAACAGTAATATAATAACCGGTTTATCCTACAACAAGTCATCATTTTAATAACCTGTTAAGGGTTTCACAATGATGTATAATGGGCCTGTAGTGTAGTGGATATCACTTTAGCCTCCGGAGCTTAGAACCCGGGTTCGATCCCCGGCAGGCCCGTTCTATTGTTAATCTGTCCAGACAATACTGTTATTTTTATCACTTTTGCAGACCGTATATCTTCTCAAGATAGCTTTTGATCCTGCAATATACAAAGTTCCTGTATCCGAAATTATCCGGGATGTCGAAAGTAACAATTCCCTCCACGTGCCAGAATACGTTATTTACAAGACCCCTTTCTTCCATGTCATCGACGAAGAACCTGATCTTACTGAAATCCTCTGCGATCTGTCTCCAGTCGCCGGCTCTCATTTTGGATGGGTCCTTACTGCACATGACCTCGAATTGCTGGAGTCCGAATGCATATGTCTGGAACCATTGCCTGTCATCCTTTGACATTCTGATCGTTCCCTGTTTTGCATCCTCTGCCATCTGCTTTAGAAGAAGGTCGATATCCCTGGTAGTAAACTCGTTCTTTTCAAGCTTATCAAGGAACACATGTAATTTTTCCATGATAGTTTCCCCCTATTCTCAATATAATTTATGGTGTTTATCAATAGATAAACATTGCCTTTTTATTCACTCTTTTAGGTATGTTTTCATGCGAAATGCAATCTCATGCTCAAAGCTTATTTATGGGTTTGTTGTTTATGTACCCCATATAGTTCATTGGTAAATATAGTTCCACAATCCAAGGAGACCAAAAGATATGGCAATCCATCCTATTGAATATCGTTACGGTACCGAAGAAATGAAATATGTCTGGAGTGAGGCAAACCGTCTTGACAAGCTCCTCAGGACAGAGGCTGCTCTTTCGAAGGCTGAAGCAAAGGTCGGTATAGTTCCTGAAGAAGCTGCAAACGCAATTGAGAGAAGCATAGGTTCTGTCAATCTGGAAAGGGTCACAGAGATCGAGAATGAGATCCACCATGACATGATGGCCATCGTCCTTGCGATCTCCGAGCAGTGCAGCGAGGATGCTGCCAAGTGGGTCCACTTTGGTGCAACATCCAACGATATCCTGGACACCGCTACTGCTCTTCAGATGATGGATGCAGTTGCTATCCTTGAGGATAAGGTACGCATACTTCTGGACGTATTGCTTACAAAAGCAGAAGAACACAAGAACACTGTCTGTGCAGGAAGGACGCACGGTCAGATCGGTGTGCCAACAACATACGGTCTCAGGTTTGCCATCTGGGCAAGTGAGATGTCAAGGCACCTCGAGCGTCTGGGACAGCTTACACCACGTCTCCTTGTAGGACAGATGACCGGGGCTGTGGGTACACAGGCAGCATTCGGCAAGGATGGCATAGAGATCCAGAAATACACTATGGAATATCTTGGTCTTGGCAGTGTCGATGTCTCGAACCAGATCATCCAGCGTGACCGCCATGCAGAGTTCGTCATGTGGATGGCAAACACAGTAACCACCCTTGACAAGATAGCAGTGGAGATCCGCTCCCTTCAGAGAAGCGAGATCGCAGAGGTCGAGGAGAGCTTCCGCAAGAAACAGGTAGGTTCTTCCACCATGCCTCACAAGAGGAACCCTATCAAGTCCGAGCAGATCAGCGGTCTGGCACGTATAGTCCGCTCAATGGTCGAGCCGGAACTTTTGAACAATACTCTCTGGGACGAGCGTGACCTTACAAACTCCTCATGTGAAAGGGTAGTCTTCCCTGAAAGCTGTGTGCTTACCGACCACCTTCTAAAGCTGGCCATCGGTGTTATCGAGAATCTCAGGTTCTATCCTGAGAACATACGCAAGAACCTTGACCTTCTCCGTGGCCTTAACATGGGTGAAGCTATCATGATCGAGCTTGCAAAGCGTGGTGTAGGAAGGCAGGAAGCCCACGAGATCGTGAGAAGCTCCGCAATGGAAGCCCACGAGTCAGGCAAGCACCTCAAGGAAGTCCTTCTGGCAAAGCCAGAGGTCACTCAGTATCTTAGTGAGGAAGAAATCACAGACCTTGTGAATCCTGACAGGTATATCGGTACCGCTGTGGAACAGGTCGAGAATGTTGTCGCAAAGATCAGAAGCCAGCTCTAAGGTGTGATCATGGAACTGGAAGATGCTGTAAAGTTCCACGGGCACCTTTGCCCTGGACTTGTTATTGGTTACAGGGTAGCAACCTATGCGGCTGAGAAGTTCAAAGACCGATCAGAGGACGAGGAACTTGTGGTGGTCGTTGAGAACAAGTCATGCAGTGTTGATGCCATTCAGGTGATCAATGGCTGTACCTTTGGAAAAGGAAACCTTGTGTTCAAGGACCTCGGCAAGCACGTTTACACGTTCTTCAAGAGGGGAGAGCGCAAAGCTCTGAGAATATCAATAAACCCTCGCCAGAGTCGTGAGGATCCACGCTACAACGAGCTTTTCCCAAAGGTAAGGAACGGGACCGCTACTGATGAGGAAAAGGCAGAGTTCAAACAAAGACATGCTGACAGGGCCCTTGCGATCCTCGACATTCCGGACGAAGATCTGTTCAACGTAACAAATGTGGAGATAGAACCACCTGAAAAGGCCATGGTATACCGCTCCATAGCATGTGCGGAATGTGGCGAGGAAACAATGGAAACACGTCTTCGCGTAAAAGATGGGCAGATGGTCTGTCTTTCCTGCTTTGAAGGCTATGATATCTGACATTCAGGTCAGATATCCTTTTTTACCTTTTAGCTTTCCATACTCTCTGCTTTTTTGACCATTTTAAGTTTTCAATTTACTTCTTGAGCACTCTTTTCAGGAATTCACCTGTATAGGATACCTTGCTCTTAGCCAGTTTCTCAGGTGTGCCTTCAGCAACGATGGTCCCGCCACGTTCGCCACCCTCTGGTCCCAGGTCGATGACCCAGTCCGCTGTCTTGATGACATCGAGGTTGTGTTCGATCACTATGACCGTGTTACCTGCATCCACAAGTCTCTGGAGCACATCAAGAAGCTTTTTCACATCATCGAAATGAAGTCCTGTTGTGGGTTCGTCAAGAATGTAGACAGTCTTGCCGGTAGAACGCCTGCTAAGTTCGGTTGCCAGCTTCACGCGCTGTGCCTCTCCTCCTGAGAGGGTTGTCGAGGACTGTCCCAGCTTGATGTATCCAAGACCGACATCGTATAGTGTCTGGAGCTTGTTCTTTATCTTTGGTATGTTCTCAAAGAACTCCAGCGCTTCCTCCACGGTCATGTCAAGGACATCCGCGATGGTCTTATCCTTGTAGGTGACCTCAAGTGTCTCACGGTTGTAGCGCTTCCCGTGACAGACCTCACAGGGTACGTAAACGTCAGGCAAAAAGTGCATCTCGATGGTTATGATACCGTCACCTGAACATGTCTCGCACCTGCCCCCACGGACATTGAAGCTGAACCTTCCGGGCTTGTAACCGCGTGCCTTTGCCATCTTTGTCTGTGCAAAGAGCTCCCTGATGGGTGTGAACAGGTTGGTATAGGTGGCAGGATTGGAACGCGGTGTCCTTCCGATAGGGGACTGGTCTATCGTGATGACCTTGTCGATCTGTTCCAGACCCTTGATATCCTTGTATTTGCCCGGCCTGTCCCTTGCACGGTGAAGCTTCTGGGCAAGCACCTTGTTGAGCGTCTCATTAATGAGTGTGCTCTTTCCTGAGCCGGATACGCCTGTGATACAGTCCATGACCCCAAGCGGGAAATTCACATCAATACCCTTGAGGTTGTTCTGTGATGCACCTTTTAAGACCAGCTTGCCGGTTGGCTTGCGCCTCTTCTCCGGGACTGCGATCTCAAGTTTTCCGCTCATGTACTGGCCGGTGAGCGAATCGGGGTGTGCCATTATCTCTTCCGGCGTGCCCTCTGCCACGACCTCTCCGCCGTGGATACCTGCACCTGGTCCCATGTCGATAACATAGTCAGAATCCAGTATCGTCTCTTCATCGTGTTCCACGACAACCACCGTGTTGCCAATATCACGAAGATGCTTCAGTGTATTGATAAGTCTGAGATTGTCCCTCTGGTGCAGCCCTATGCTTGGCTCGTCAAGGATGTACAGCACGCCCATAAGGCTGGAACCTATCTGGGTGGCAAGCCTGATACGCTGTGCCTCTCCTCCTGAGAGGGTTGCTGCCGAGCGGCTCAGTGTGAGATAATCGAGACCTACGTCCATGAGGAATCCGAGCCTTGCCTTTATTTCCTTGAGGATCAGCCTTGCAATAGAATATTCCCGAGGTGTGAGGGTTGACTCCAGTTCCTCGAAGAACCGCAATGAGTTCTCCACGGACATCTGGGTGACCTCGATGATGTTGTTGTCATTGATGGTCACAGCAAGACTGGCGGGTTTTAATCTGTTACCATTACAGGTTGTACAGGGTTTGGTGGTGATGTATTTCCTCAGCCTGTCCTTTGTGTTCTCGGAATCTGTATTGTCATATGTCTTTGAGATGTTGGAAATTACTCCCCTGAAGCGTCCTTTGTGCTTCCACATGCCTCCGTTCTTGCCGATGTGCACGAAGTTGATCATCTCATCGGTACCGTTGAAGATGATGTCCCTGTGCTTTTCCTCAAGTTCCTCGAAGGGCACATCCATTGAGAAACCGAAATGCTGTGCAACAGATTCCAGTGCCTGCATGTAATAGCCGTCCTTTTTGTTCCAGTGTTCGATGGCACCTTCTCTCAATGTCAGGGTGGGATCAGGAACGATCAGTTCGGGGTCGAACTCCATTGAAGTTCCAAGTCCGTGGCATTCCTCACAGGCACCCTGTGGGCTGTTGAAGGAGAACGCGGAAGGTTCCATTTCCTCAAAACCGATCCCGCAGTCCGTACAAGCAAGGTTTTCGCTGAACACCATCTCCTTGCCTTCAAGAACGTGGACCATCAGTGTTCCGCCACTCTTCTCAAGAGCCGTTTCAACGGAATCCGACAATCTCTCCTCAATTCCCTTCTTGATCACAAGGCGGTCCACAACCACTTCGATGTTGTGCTTGTAGTAGCGTCCAAGTTCGATGGATTCCACATCATCCAGTGATACGATCTCGCCATCTACTCTTGCACGGGCAAATCCCTCTCCTCTGAGGTCCGTGAGCAGCTTCTTGTACTCTCCTTTACGTTCTCTCACAAGAGGTGCAAGGATGTGGACCTTTGAGCCTTCTTCTATCCTCATGATGCTGTCAACGATCTGGTCAACGCTCTGGGGTTCGATTGCCTTTCCACATTTCGGACAGTGCCGGATGCCTATCCTTGCATAGAGAAGCCTGAGGTAATCATAGATCTCGGTAACCGTTCCCACCGTGGAACGGGGGTTCTTGCTGGTGGTCTTCTGTTCGATGGATATGGCAGGGGAAAGTCCCTCAATGTACTCTACATCTGGTTTTTCCATAAGCCCCAGGAACTGCCTTGCATAAGCTGAGAGGGATTCCACATACCTTCTCTGTCCCTCCGCATATATGGTATCGAATGCAAGGGATGATTTTCCCGACCCGCTCAGTCCTGTAATGACTATCAGTTTGTCACGGGGGAATACGACGTCGACATTCTTCAGGTTGTGCTCCTTGGCACCTTTGACGATTATATTTTTAAGGGACATGGTTTCTGGAAAGTAGTTGTTTTCAGGAATGTAATGTTCTCAGGATAAGTCGGAGTTTGAGATATTTAAGTGACAGGATTAAAGGTTTGCTGTTGAGATCAGATATAATGTTCTATTAGAAGTTCGTGGTAATTCTTAGTTTTTCTACTCGCACACTTAAATATATCATTTGATCAAAAATATGCTATAGAACTAAGGGTGGGTTAACTAATGGAATTAACTGATATCATAGGATCCGAATATTCCGATAAAGTGGACGATCGTTCAAAAGAAAGACACATTCCAACGATAGAGGTCCTCAGGAACTATGAAGATACCGGGAAAGAATACATCCGTGTTGTTGTGGGGAAAAAAGTGAAACATCCGAACACTCCTGAGCATCACATCGAATACTTTGAACTCTATGGCCGTACCAAGATGATGGATACGGTCACCATAGGCAGGGTAACCTTCGGTCCGGGAGTCAAGCCGGATGCTGTGTTCGGGCTTGTGAACTTTGGCAAGTATCGTGAGTTCTGTGCTATCGCCTACTGCAATATCCATGGCCCATGGCAGAACTGCATCGAGATCCGTGAGCAACTCAGGCTGACAGCCGGTTGCAGAAGGGAGAAGTGCCTGCAGGAAGGTTTCGGGGTTTGAAGAAATGAAAGAAAGAAAGAAAGAAAGAAAGAAAGAAAGAAAGAAAATTAAGATCGCTTGATCAAAGCTCGATCTCCACCTCATATACTTCTTCCACATTCTCCTTGTGGATCTTCCAGAATGGCTCTTCACCGTACTCTTCCACAAGTTTCAATGTCCTTCTGGGTATGGTCTTTGGTCCCAGTACGGCCCCGGGTCTTTCAGGGTCATCGATATAATCGGTTTCCATCATGAACCTTGTTCCCTCTTCAAGGGCCTGTTCGATGGCACCTTTGCCTGCAAGTACTCCCGGGAAGATGCCAAGTTTCTCGCAAACGTTCACAAGCGGGGGAGCGTAGTGTTTTACCACCTTGTTCAGACGGATGCCTGTTCCCTTTGCCCTTTCGGCAATGTCGATCAGTTCCGGTTCTTCAACACTCTCTGTATGAAGCTGAATTGCACAGTCGTGTTCCTTTGCAAGCATGAAACCGTGTTCCATGACAGCATTTGATGCATCCCATATTTCTTCTGATACCGGATAGTGAGGACGTCCGCTCTTTAACCCCACGGCAACTCCCTCATCGACGTACGTTGCAGCGATCTCAAGCCCGCTCTTCATAAGCTCAACAGCCCTGTCAAGTTCCATACGTTCGGTGAGCTTTGTTATCTCGGCCGGATGGACACCAAGCACCGGGAAGGCCTTTACTCCGGTCTCGTTGATCTGCCTGGCAAGGTCAACGGTCTCATCGAAGACTATCCTGTAGTCCTCAGGTCCTGTGACCTCAACTCCGATGGTCCATGTGGGTTTGGAAACAAGGATGATGTGAGTTCCCCCTGCGTTCTGGAACTCCCTGACAGCTTTCAGTCCCTTCGCACGGGGGTCGATGTGCATGTGCTCATCGGTGATGGGGATCTTTGGTGATGTGCTCATGTGTTAATAGATGTGGGGATGGCAGATAATGTTACTGTCTTTTTGCTACATCATTTTAGAATTAGGTTGATGGTGAGGTAGGCTTGTACTACTGATACTATCAGCGTTGAGGCCAGAATAAGTAGCGAGATCGTTGTTTTGAATTCGTCCCGACCATTACTTATGAAATACATATGGGCTGTAAATGCAAATATTCCGCTAAGGCTCAGGATCAATGAGCATATAAGTCCCATGTAAGACTGCTGGTAGATCAGTACCAGTCCGTATAGCACAAAAAATAGTACTGGAATGTGTATCAGGAGGAATCCGGTGATTCCACCTGGCAATCTGAAGAGCTTCCACTCTTCCCAGTAAGCGGAATCGATCTCGTGGTCTATCAGCAGGATCGAGTTTACCAGATAAACCCAGAACAGGATGTCTGACATGATGTTTACACCACTTTGTGAAATCAATTTACGATTTTCTATTTTGATGTGATGATATATTATATGTTGTCTTGATATCGGATCAGATCAGCAAATTGTTTATCCTGGCATAGGCTGGAGATGACAATGAGCCGCTGAGAGATCATTGTGCAAAATGATGAATTCCTGGCTAAAAAGGGATGGGGTCTCTTTATATAGAATAAAGCGCTTCGATTCGATAAAACGTTATTAATTTACAGAGAAAAGGATTAACATGGCGCAGAAATCGACAATCATTTATACGAAAACCGATGAAGCTCCGGCTTTGGCAACCAGTTCGCTCCTGCCTATTGTACAGGCTTATGTGAAAAACGCCGGAATCACTATGGAAACGAGGGATATCTCCCTGGCTGGAAGGATCATTGCCCAGTTTCCCGAAAGGCTGACAGAGGACCAGAAGATTTCCGATGCCCTTTCCGAATTGGGAGAGATGGTCTTAACTCCGGAAGCCAACATTATAAAACTACCCAATATCAGCGCTTCAGTTCCCCAGATTAAAGCGGCAGTCGCAGAACTCCAGGCTCAGGGATATGATCTGCCCGATTATCCCGAAGATCCTTCTAATGATGAAGAAAAGGCGATCAAAGCGAAATTCGATATTGTCAAGGGCAGTGCTGTTAACCCTGTATTGAGAGAAGGGAATTCTGACCGCAGAATTCCTAAATCTGTAAAAAATTATGCGAAAAAATATCCCCATTCCATGGGAGAATGGAAGTCCGATTCCAAATCCCATGTATCCAACATGACCGGCGGAGATTTTTACGGCAGTGAGAAATCTGTTGAAATTGAAGAGGCTACCAATTTCAGAATTTTCTTTACAGATGACGCTGGTAATAAAACACTATTAAAAGACAAAGCCCCTCTTCAGACCGGAGAGATCATTGATGCAGCTGTTATGAACAAAAAAGCGCTTCAGGCATTTCTGGCTGAACAGATAGAAGATGCCAAAGCTAAAGATGTCTTATTCTCCGTTCATTTGAAAGCGACAATGATGAAAGTTTCCGATCCTATTATCTTCGGTCATGTGGTTAAGGTCTTCTTTAAAGAGATATTTGATAAATATGGTGATCTGCTTTCAGAATTGGGTGTAGATCCCAACCAGGGACTGGGAGATCTCTATACAAAGATCCAGAATCTGCCAGAAGACAAACAGGCTGAGATCAAAGCAGATATAGATGCTGTGTATGCCAGGAGACCGGCATTGGCTATGGTTAACTCCGATAAGGGAATTACCAATCTCCATGTTCCCAGCGATGTTATCATCGACGCTTCCATGCCTGCAGCAATCCGCTCATCAGGTTGCATGTGGGGACCAGACGGGAAACTGAAAGATATGAAAGCCATAATTCCAGATCGCTCTTATTCGGGAGTGTATCAGGAAACTATTGAGTTCTGTCAAAAACACGGTGCCTTTGATCCATCAAAAATGGGAAGCGTTTCCAATGTGGGGCTTATGGCGCAAAAAGCTGAAGAATATGGCTCACATGACAAGACCTTTGAGATGACTGGTACAGGAAAAGTTCAAGTTGTCGATGACAACAATAATGTACTCATTGAACAGCCGGTAGAGGAAGGAGATATCTTCCGCATGTGTCAGGTGAAAGACGCACCCGTTCAGGACTGGATCAAGCTGGCCGTTAAACGGGCCGAAGCGACAGGCGATCCTGCAGTCTTCTGGCTCGATGAGAAAAGAGCTCACGATTCCCAGCTCATTAAAAAAGTGAACAAATACTTGAAAGATTATGATACTGATGGTCTGGAACTATTGATCAAAGCTCCCGTTGAAGCGACCAGGTTTTCATTGGAGAGAATTAAAGAGGGCAAAGATACGATCTCTGTGACTGGAAATGTTTTGAGAGATTATCTGACAGACCTCTTTCCCATCTTGGAAGTGGGAACCAGTGCGAAAACGCTATCAATCGTTCCTCTAATGAATGGCGGTGGACTTTTCGAGACAGGTGCCGGCGGTTCGGCACCCAAACACGTACAGCAATTTGAATCGGAAGGTCACCTGCGTTGGGACTCTCTAGGTGAATTCCTGGCCTTAGCTGCTTCTCTGGAGCATCTGGGCAACAGTTTTGATAATCCTAAAGCTCTGGTTTTAGCAGAAACATTGGATAAGGCGACAGAGCTGGTTCTGGAAAACAGAAAATCACCTTCCCGAAAGGTGAATGAGATTGATAACAGAGGATCTCATTTTTATCTGGCAATGTATTGGGCTCAGGCTCTGGCTGATCAGGAGAAAGATAGCGAATTAAAAGCGATTTTTGAACCTGTAGCTAAAGCTCTGATGGAAAATGAAGAGAAGATTGCCAATGAGTTGTTAGAAGCTCAGGGCAAAGCTATGGATATCAAAGGATACTACGCTCCAGATGAGGAGTTGAAATCCCGGGCCATGAGACCTAGTGCGACTTTGAATGGGATTATCGATTCTATTTAATTTTATTGTGGAATCAAAAGGAAAGCCCCGGTTTCGGCCGGAGCTTTTTAGTATCTAAATAACAATGTGATCAGGAAGCTAAAGCTTCCGCTTATGCTTGGGTTGGGAAGACAGATGCGTCTTCAAGGCAACAGAGGATGTCATTGGAGAAGGCAAGTATCTTACTTACAACATGGGTGGAGACGCAACCCTTAGCGGAATGACCGCCGCTATCATTGCAAAGTTGTAAAATTTGTGTGAAAACTTATATTAAGTCCGACTCTGGCGAGAATGGGACTTGGGGTGTATGGGATCAGCGGATCCTGTACACCATTCTTTTCTTCCGATACTCTGAACGATCTCTTGCTTGATCGATCGACTTTTCGCTATCCTGAACTCTAACATCAGGCCCTTGATCTCAAAGGTTTTAAATCGTACTAATCGGATATTCTTATTATAGGGGCCTGTCAGAGACAGGTTGTAAGTACAATTATCATGTGGCAACAAGGCCACGAAAAACTTATCCGGTCAGTCATCATGTCAATCAGAGAACCTATTCCTGAACCAATTTCAGTTATACACCCGCGTTCATTGAAATATCTGAGCTTCCAGTTGCATTCACTGGTCAAGGACAGGCTCTGGCTTAAGATCCTCATTGGTATGTTCTTAGGGATCATCACCGGACTGTTGCTTGGACCATCGACCGGTATTGTAAGTCCAAGCGTATCATATACGATCGGTGAATGGCTAGCATTGCCTGGTTATATTTTCCTTGCACTATTGCAGATGATAGTTGTCCCGCTTGTCTTTGCATCTATCATCAGGGGTATTGCTGCTGGCGAGGACATGGAGCAGCTCAAGATGCTAGGTTCGCGTACAGTTGCATATTTCCTTGCAACTACAGCAATTGCTATTTTGATAGGTCTTGGACTTGCTTTACTGATAGGTCCGGGTAATTACATCAGCAGTGAGCTTGTCCAGGATACAATGGGATCGGATATGCCCTCGGTAGATAATGATACGGTATTAACTCCAGGTCTTGCGGATGTTCCCGGCATGGTCGCAACCATTCTTCCTACCAACCCTCTCGGGTCGATAGTTACCGGCCAGATGCTTCAGGTTGTGGTGTTCTCTGTAATTATAGGCATGGCACTGGTCTCAATATCACCTACTCAATCAAAACCATTGCTTGACCTTCTGGGATCGCTTCAGGAAGTTAGCATGACAGTTGTACGCTGGAGCATGCTGCTTGCTCCGTTTGCAGTTTTTGGTCTTATAGGCAAGTTCACGCTGAACCTGGGAATGGCTGCACTTCTGGGAATGCTTGTCTATGTAGGGACCGTACTCGCGGGCCTTCTGATAATGCTCATGATCTATCTTGTAATTATTTTCATAGTATCAAGGAAAGGTCCTGTCGATTTCCTCAGGTCTGTAAAGGATGTCATGTTGCTCGCATTTTCAACATCAAGTACTGCTGCTGTTATGCCACTGTCCATCAAGACCGTGGAAGAGAAGCTGGGTGTCAGGCCATCGATATCACAATTCGTCATCCCGCTGGGTGCAACTATAAACATGAACGGTACCGCTCTTTACCAGAGTGTGGCAGCGGTCTTTCTGGCCCAGGTCTTTGGTGTGGAACTTAGTCTTGGTGCTCTTCTGTTGCTCATGGTAACAGTTGTGGGAGCATCTATAGGTACACCTTCTACCCCCGGAGTTGGTATTGTCATACTTGCCCTTATCCTGGCAAGTGTTGGCATTCCCACCGCAGGTATCGCACTTATCATAGGTGTGGACAGGATTCTTGATATGTGCCGTACTTCTGTGAATGTTACAGGTGACCTTGTGACCTGTGCGGTCATGGACAAATGGGTCGGAAGCAAGAAGACGGCAATGCAGGAGCGTTTTGAAAGTTCTAAACGTGAAACACAAAGACAACTTATGGGCGAAGATGTTATCGTTAACTCACATGAGTCCTGAATAAAGAACAAAGCAAATTGTCTAAAAAAAGAAGTAGACTTATCCGCTAATAGCGGACAAGTTTTATTCAATCCTGTCCTACTTTCCTTGACATATTTTTCTCGATTATAGGCTCGAAGAGGAAATATTTCTCGACGTATGCCTGTATCTCTTCGTCAGAGATACAGGATACACGCTTTTCCTTGTCATAAAGCTCGTGTATGTCCTTCTGGATCGATCTCAGGCGTTTGTCATCCTTTTCGACGGTAAGCTGAACTCCCATGAGCTCTTTGAGCGTATCCTGTACCTTGAAACGCAGTACTTCGATACCTGATGAATCGCCGATAAGGAATACCCTGTTACCACCTACGATCTCCGGTGGATATGGTTCATATGTGAACGGGTTCTTGATGACACCTGCAGTGTGGATCCCTGATTCGTGGGCAAAGACGTTGCTTCCTACAACTGACTTGTTCCTTGGGATCCTTATTCCTATCTCCTTCTGCATGAACTGTCCAAATTCTGAGAGGCATTCGAGGTTATATTTGTCAAAGCCTTCGATGCGGCGACTGAGGAACAGCAATAATTTCTCCAATTCCGCATTTCCTGCCCTTTCACCAATTCCGAGGAAGGTAACATTTGACCAGTTTGCACCGTGCCAGTAACCGGCAATTGAGTTGGCAACCGCCAATCCGAAGTCATCATGGCAATGTGTCTCAATGTTCTTTGCCTTAAGTTCCTCTTTTAAGTATCTCACCATCTCTGGTATTCCAAATGGCTCATTAACATCCATGAATGGGATGCCGAAACCGATGGTATCACAAAGGCGGATAGTACAATCCGGATCGATCTCCAGTATCTTTTCGATAAGTGGGTACACAAAATAGGTATTGTCAGCTCGTGTCATATCCTCAATGTGTGCACGGGTGCGAAGACCATGGTCCACTGCATACTGCAGTGCGTTCAGGTATTTTTCTTCTGCAGCTTCCCTGCTGGGCAGTCCCATCTTGTCCAGCACATGTGCATCGGATACTGACATCAGAATACCTGTCTCTTTAATATCCTCAATATCAAGGACCAGATCAATATCGGCAGGTACGGCCCTTGCCCATCCGGTGATCTCGGGTGATTCATAGCCCCTGTCGAACATCATATTTATAGCATTTCTATCACGCTCATTGTAGACGAACGTTTCCAGCTTTTCAATTCCTATCTGATGTAAATACTCGTATATCCTGAGCTTGTGGTCAGCCTTTAAGACAATACCGGGCATTTGTGCTCCGTCACGAATGGTACTGTCACTTATGCTTACTTCCTGTCCCTTTGGCAACTTTACCTTTGGAAGATCATCATAAGTTCTGTATATATTCATAAAATACCTCCTTGAATGCAATCGACTGTGAAACTTTGTGGTTAAAGCCATTTACAGGTCCTTTATATTTCATTGTGGCAAAACGGTTTAAGAAAAGTCCGTTTTTTGAATAGAACCTGTCTGTAAAAAATATCATTATGATTCATCTTTCTGCTTGATTTAAGCCCTGTATGACTTTATCCTTAAAATGTCTTTCTTTTTATCAGGGTATATTATTTTGAATAGTTTCTGTCTATTTTCTTTTTGACCTCATTATTAACGGAACATTTATTAAGTGCTTTTTTCTATGAGTTAAGACTTAATTTCTTATAATTTGGGAAACAAGTTGGTTATCATGTGGAGCACAGTACTCAAAAAGTTCGAGAAGCACCCTGCACAGCAAAAGGTCATAAATATCCTTTTTGAACGTGGGTTTCAGGTGAATGATGAAGGAAAAGTAACATCCGGTTCAATTGAGATCCCCCATACACAACTTGCAAAGGAGGCAGGTGTGGACCGCAGGGTGGTCGACGCCACTACTGATACCATTCTCTCTGATGAACTTCTGAAGAACATCTTCCAGAACGTAAGGTCAATACCATTCCTTCGCGATGTTGCTCCTTCACTTGGCCTTGGCGTTATCATCATAACACCTGAAGATGCTGCAGATATAGGTATCCTTTCAAATGTTTCGCAGGTGATCTCCGATCACGGGATCAGCATAAGGCAGGCAGTTTCGGACGATCCTCATTTCAGCAACAAGGCGAAGCTTACCATTATCACTGATTCAAAAATCCCCGGTGATCTCGTCAGTGACATACTCAGGCTTCCGGGTGTAAAAGGTGTCAGTATCTACTGATCCCTTTAATAGTTCGCTTTCACAGGACAGCCTTTGCAAAAGCCCTGAACACACCTATCAGGTGCCTTGAGTTCATAGGGTTGAGCAATTTTTTGATAAGTCTGGATGGATGGTCCATATCTCCGTATTTTGTGATCATTTCAAGTATTGCAGGATTGTTCATTGACATTATCATTTCGTCCAGTTCATCATCGCTCATCCCGCCTGCGAAGTCATGTATCCTCATCCCTATCCCAAGTTCGCGGCCAAGCTCGCTCTTCCAGCGTTTTTCATATGAGCCGAGTCTCTGTGCTGAAACATCACCTTCAAGTGCAGCCTTTGCTGCGACTTCTCCTGCGATCTTTGCACAGGCAGCACCGGTGTAGATGCCACCTCCTGAAGTTGGCTTCACCTGTCCTGCAGCATCTCCTGCAATGAGAACTCCGTCCGTGTAGGTTCTTTCAAGCGGTCCGATGGGAATACCGCCTACAACCAGATCAAGAGTGCTTCGGGAATGCCTGTCGCAAATGTGAGGGTCTGCTGAAATGATCTCTTTTAGATAATCTATTGCATTGTGTTCATTACCCTTCTCAACAGCAAGTCCGATCCGCGATATCTTTTCGTTAACCGGAACTGTCCATGCAAAGAACCCGGGTGCTCTTGACCCGACAAACAGTTCCACAAAATCATCATTATCTGAATTGTAGGGTGCTTCGACCTGAATTCCGGAAAGCACCCTCTCAACTTTTCCAAGGCCGGCATGCCTGGCTATTGTGCTCTTTACTCCGTCTGCTCCGATGACCATCTTTGTCCTGATCGTGGTGGGCTTTCCCATATGCATTACAGAAAGGGCCCGGATCCCTTCCTCTTCTGTCATTCCTGTCACACGTCCTTTTAGCAGCAGTTCTGTACCTTCCTCCACTGCCATTGAGGCCAGGCGCCGGTCAAATATTTTCCTGGATACGACGTAAGCCTTTGTTTTCCCGCCGTCTATGGGCAGGCACGTGCCGTTAGGGGAATGCACAAAAGCACCACGTACGCTGTTCAGCACGAAATCATCATCTGGATCGATATCACACTCTGCCACGGCACGTGTGCTAAGGAGTCCGGTACATTCCACAGGTGTGCCGATGGATGCGTGTTCCTCTATCATGAGGACCTTTGCACCATAGCTGGCAGCATAACGTGCAGCTGTGGATCCTGTGGGTCCGGCTCCGACGACAACGACATCATAGATCATGGGAACAGCTCTAAAATAGAAAATAATATGAACAGTAGCCCTTTTTCACTGTTCACTCAGGATAACGTCAGCGCCTATTGAACGCATTGCATCGAAGAAGTTAGGGTATGAGATGAAAATGGATTCCGCGGTATCGATAGTAGTGTCACCTGCGACCATTCCTGCAAGTGTCAGGGCCATTACGATCCTGTGGTCGTGCCAGCCGTGTACTTCAGAACCCTTGAACTCTCCTCCCCTTATTGTCAGGCTGTCCTTTTCTTCTTTTGTAAATATGCCCATTTTCTCAAGTTCCACAGCCATTGCATGAAGTCTGTCCGTCTCTTTGTAGCGTACATGCTCTGCATTTGTTATGACGGTCTCACCCTCTGCCATAGCTCCAAGTACGGCAATGGTGGGAACAAGATCGGGTGTGGCACCTGCATCCATGGTTATCCCGTGAAGGTCTCCTCCTTTTACGGTGACCGTTCCTGCTTCCATATCCCAGTAGATGTTTGCTCCCATTTCTTTGAGGATGTCTATGATGGCTTTATCACCCTGCATTGAAGGGAACAGGTTCTTGACCGTTACACTTGTATCTGTCATTGCAGCAGCTGCAAGAAGGTATGATGCTGATGAGAAATCTCCGGGAACCGTGTATTCCTCAAGATTGTAGCTCTGGTTTCCGGGAATTATGAACTTTGGATTATTATGGTCCTCAACAAGGATCTCCACTCCTGCCTTCTCAATGACCTCCAGTGTGACATCTATATATGGTCTGGATTTGAGCTCGCCTTTTATGGAAAGCGTGGTGCTGTTATTTGTGAGGGGGCATGCAAGAAGCAATGCGGATATGAACTGTGAACTGATGGAGCCGTCGATCTTGACAATAGCGCCTTTGAGTCCTCCTTTGACAACGATTGGTGCACAGCCGTTGTTACGTGTTGAATAGGCTTCAACTCCAAGGTCATTAAGGACCCTGAGGAGTGGATCATTTGGTCTTCCCCTTATGGAATTGTCACCGGTGAGAACAGTGATGCCATCGGTCAGTGCAGATATGGCGGTCATGAACCTGAGTGTTGTTCCCGAATTTGCCACATCAATTACATCTTCCGGTACTTCCGGGACACCTTCAACACCGCTTATAAGTAGGTCTTCTCCTTCCTTTTCGATATATGCTCCAAACATCTCACAGGCCCGGATAGTGGACTGTGTGTCTGCAGACAGAAGTGGTCTGTGAATTATTGAATCTTTTGAAAGGGCACCGACTGTTATGGCCCTGTGTGTGTAGCTCTTTGAAGGAGGTGCGAACACCTCTCCGTGTACGCCTGACTTGCCGACTGTTACTTTCATTTACTGCACCCCTTTTACAATGTTCTCGATCTTGTCCCAGTCATGGTCATAGATATGTGCAGAGATGCTGACCGTTGTGATCGTTCCCGGTGAGAGTCCGACATTGTCAGCAACGTATTCCAGAAGCTTTGATAGGCCATAGAGGTTGGCAGGGTATGCTCCTGCGAAGTCATGGCTGCGGAACACTGTTGTAAGATGGACCTTTTCATCCCTTATCTTAAAATCATCTATTATCATACAGGGCACTTCATCAACATGGGTGTCAACAGTAGGGATCCATGTGACAGCTGTAGCCCTTCGGGTAGTTCTGTTGTTCTTCAGTTTTTCAATGACATAGGCTATCTGGTCCACTTTCTCGTCCCAGTTGCGAAGCCTCTGTCCGTATGTATATTCGAAATCCTGTGCATTTTCACCGGTGATCAGCTGTTTTGCATATTCTTCCAGCCTTTCCTCGTTCCATGCAATGTCGGAAGGTATCTCATTACTGTACGGGTCATCTATCACGACCATCAGGTTCATGAACTCCCGTATCTGGCTTCCTCTTTCATCTGTAATGACCTTCCCGTGATTCCATATTACATTGAGTCCGCGGTACCATGCATCACTGATGGTCTGAGCTTTTATGATCCTTCCAATTGCCGCATCCTGCGTCATGACAAATTCTCCCTATAATGGCTATAATGTACTGAAATAAGCATTATCCTGTAATATAGCTATCTGTTTGAAAATGGTCGTATGCAAGGAATGGAGTGCTACTGGTTATTACCAGTTGTTATTTGCTGGCTACACAATACAGAAAAGATAATAAACTTCACATCCATTCAGACATTCCGATGGATGAAGATAACCGGTGCTACACAATTGGCTATGGTAACAGGTCCCTGGAAGAATTTATCGATATTCTTCAGCAGTACAACCTGTCCTGCCTGATTGATGTTCGCAGCTATCCACATTCGGTGCGTGAGGAATTTAACAAGGAGAGCCTTGAAGTGGTACTGCCAAAGTACAATATTGCCTATTCTCATTGTCCGGGTCTTGGGGGTTTAAGGGAAGAAAGCTATTCCGATTACATGCGGTCTGAGGATTTTCGTATCTACTTCAAAAAACTGGCAGACAAGATAAGGGCAGTTAACAGCAATGGCTATGACCTGGTCCTTATGTGTGCTGAGAAAAATCCTAAAGGATGTCACCGCTATAAGCTCTCGAATGAACTTGAAGGCAGTGGAATAAGGGTGATCCACCTGACCGATCCAGGTCAGGCAGATCTTTTCAGTTTCTGATTGTTTTATGCTATACTTATTTTGCCTTTGAAATGCAACATTGTGCTTACATTGCGTTCAAACGGCGTATCCTTTCCTCTGTTGAGGGGTGTGTCCTGAAAAGGTTCATCAGTGAGCTGCCTCTCAGGGGGTTGACGATGAACATATGTGCCGTGTTCTCGTTTGGCTGAACATCGTTCCTGCGTGGCTGGTAGTGCTGTGCACCGTATTCAAGTTTGGAAAGTGCACTGGCAAGTGCCCATGGTTTCTGTGAGATGCGTGCTCCTTCTGCATCAGCTGCGAATTCACGTGAACGGGAGATCGCAAGCTGGATTATGGTCGCAGCGATAGGTGCCACAATTGCAAGTGCAATGAATCCTATGATATTGTTTGCACCATTGTCGTCCCTGCCACCGATGCCACCGAAGATAGCAGCCCATCTTGCCCATGTTGCTATCATTGTGATCACACCTGCAATGGTCGCTGCAACTGCACTGATCAATGTGTCACGGTTCTTTACGTGAGCAAGTTCATGTGCCAGTACACCCTCTATCTCTTCCGGTGTCAGAAGGTTAAGGATGCCTGTTGTGGCTGCAACTGCTGCATGTTTAGGGTCTCTTCCTGTTGCAAATGCGTTTGGCATGGATGTTTCCACAATGTAGACCTTAGGCATTGGAAGGTCTGCACGCATTGCAAGTTTCCGGACAATCTCATACAGTTTTGGACTTTCAGATTCAGTGACCTCTTTTGCATGGTACATCCTCAATACGATCTTGTCACTGTACCAGTAACTACCGAAGTTCAGGATGATCGCAAAAGCAAAGGCTATGATCATACCGGTAGGTCCTCCAACAAGATCACCTACTATGACCAGAAGTCCGGTCAGGGATGCCAGCAATAATGTGGTCTTAAACATATTCTTCATTTTCTACCTCATTTTGGGGTGGATTTTCATTCAGTTGATATGATCAACTACCATTTCAATATATCCACACATACCCGCATATCCATTGTTTTGTAGTTCTATATAATAACTTCGCTATTCCATTTAAACAAAGGATGTATTATTTCAGTTTACTTCTGCCATTGCAAGATTTCACAAGACGAAAAAGAAACAAGAATAAGGTAAGAAAAAGAAAAAAGAAGAATGAACTGCGAGCAGCTCAGACCTCTTCTATGGTCAGATTTTCGTCGTCATCAAGCTCTGAAAGTGTGGCTTCCAATTCGTCAAGGTCGCTTTCGAGATCCTCTATCTCTGAATCGGTCAGTCCGACCCCTTCCTCTGCAAGTATCTCATCTGCTGTTGGTGCATCGGCATCAACTTCATCATCTGCAGCCTGGTCACCCACACAACCGGAGAAAGCGAGTCCGATCAGAAGGATAGCAATAATTCCAATGTGCTTGAAGTTTACCACGATCAGTCCTCCTGCTCTTCAGTGTCTTCTTCTTCTTCTTCTTCTTCTTCTTCTGTGTCAGTAATTGAAGCTGAAGTGAAATCCTCTATCACGAACTTTATGCTGTCGTTGACCTGTTCATATGTCAATGAAGTTTCGTTCACGATCTCGTTCTTGATCTCCTCTTCGTCGATGGTCTCAAATATGAATTTGGTGACATTGTCATTGATTTCCACTGTTGCAGATGAGTTAATTTCAAAGATCTTTACCTCGATCTCGATTTCGTTCTCATCGTCATCGACTTCTTCAGTTTCTGCATCTTCTTCCTCGGTTTCTTCTTCAGTGGAATCAGTTGTTGCAGTGACTTCTTCATTATCTTCGACTTCTGCAAACTGCATCACCTCACCTGCACCTACCTGGTATGTTCCTTCTCCAGAGAGTGAAGCACTTCCTGTTCCTTCTGCGAAGACAGTCAGATCCTCTCCACTTACCATGACGGTAAGCCTTGTTCCATTAATGAGGGCATCACCTGTGAAATTCTCATATACATCGGCACGATATCCGTCTTCTGTCTGCTGGTTCACGACATCGTATGATGCTCCGCTGACATCAATCTCTGCATCTCCTGCAAGGTCCTTGATTACAAGCATTGCGTCTGTTGCGTTGATGGTAACGTTAAACTGTCCGGAAAGAACAATAGTGCCGTCACCCTCTGCATTGAGAGCACCCTCTCCTGTCATGTTAACATAGCCGTCTCTGGATTCCTTCATATTATCCAGAATTTCTCTGAGAACCTCGTTTGCTTCTTTGGTTTTATCGATCGCATCCTCAAGGTTTCCTTCTTCCAGCAGTGCCTTAGCTTCAGCTATCAGGCGGTTGTATTCATCGAGAAGTTCCTGAAGTTCGGCAGCTTCCTCTTCATCTTCCACTTGGTCGACTTCATCTTGCAGACGGTCGGAAACGTCATCGGATTTCTCAAGATATGTTTCAAGTCCATCGCCAACTCTGTCTCTTGTGCTTTTCCTGATGTCCTTTATTGCATCTTTCCAGAGTTTCCTGATGTCCTTCAGTGCATCTGAAAGTTCTTTCTTTGAATCAGCATCCGCAATTTGTATTTCCTGAATTTCTATGAAACTGTCAATGTAATCATTAATGGTAGTGTTTACATCTTCAGAATAGTCACCTTCATCTCTGATAGTTTCCAGACGGATGATCATGTAATCGACGGTGTCATTGAGGTACTCCTTAGATCTATCGATCATATCAGATTCATTGATGACCCCTTTTGCATAATCTCTCTTTATCATCTGGAATTCAGATGTCATGTTGTTATAGTCGTTCTTGGCGGCCTGGATATCATCCCTTGATTCCTGTATCCTGTCCCGATCCTGTATGCCTACCAGTTCACCGGTCTTTTTCATCTGTCCGGGTGCGTTCTCGTTTCCATTGTTTGCAAGTGCTGTCATAGGTAGTATGCTGACTACCATCAGCACAGCAGCGATAATTGCAAAACCTTTCATCGTTCCTCTCTTCATTTACGGATTCCTCCAATATCATGAAATTATCTTACAGAATTATATTTGGGATGTTTGAATATAAACTTACTTTAGAAATGAGCAGTTTTTCATACCTGCTTCATTGTAATTAAGGAACTTTTAAAGCATAATGTATGGAATAAAACTTGATAGTAACTTATTTATCAAAAATAAGCCTTTGAAAGGTTTTTATTTCTTATTAATACTTCACAACATGTTTTTCATCGATATTTTATATTTCGGGATT
The DNA here is from genome assembly GCF_052057775.1 of Methanococcoides mangrovi. GTDB lineage: Archaea > Halobacteriota > Methanosarcinia > Methanosarcinales > Methanosarcinaceae > Methanococcoides. The sequence goes on from NZ_CP195121.1 coordinate 1,144,448, forward strand.
GCCTTGTTGTCAATATCTGTTTTGTATTGCGACATCTTATGAAAATAATCTACTATCTCTGAAAATGGGCTCGAGAACAACAATAAACTATAATAGTTTCTTCCCATATTATTACACTGTGAAGATCCGGAACTTATTTGTTTTGAGTATATGTGTCTTAGCATGTTTCTTTTCAGCACTTCCTGTAAGTGCCGAAGGAACAGCTACTATTCATGGTGCCATCTATGAGTGGGATACTTTTCAGCTGATGGAGAACGCTATTATTGAAGTGAACTCCACACCGCCACAGTCTATCGTGGCGAAATATGGTGTATATTCCATGAACCTTGCTCCGGGTGAATACCTTATCACAGCAACTTATTATGAGAATAACACGCTTACAGCTTCTGCGCAGGAAACTATAACCATCACCGATGATGGCGACTATATTATAGACCTGATACTTCTTCCTTCGTATGATAGTGACCTTAGCGAAGACCCTGATCTTTTGAACATCATCACCTCACTGGAAGAAGACGCAGAAGCAATTGAAGGTGGGTCAGATGATCGCAATTTGGTCTATGTTGCGGTTCTTATCGTATTTTTACTGGCCGGAACCGGTTTTTATCTGTTCTCAAGGAAGAACGGGGAGAAAGAGGTTGCTGAAGATATGCCAATTTCTCCTGTTGGAGAAGATAGAGTTGAAATGGCAGGAAAGGAACTATCTGAAGCACCTCAAGAGCCAGTGATTCCTGAAGAGAATGATTTACAGGATGAGGTCCCATTGCCTTCGGACCTGCAGGAAGTGCTTGATATTATCAGGTCCGGGGGTGGTCGCATCACTCAGAAGGACCTGCGCTCGAAACTCAGCTATTCCGAAGCAAAGGTCAGCCTGATAGTTTCAGATCTTGAGAACCGGGGTCTTGTGGAGAAGTTCAAAAAAGGACGGGGTAATATCATAATAATTCCTGATGACCAGAGGTGATCCTGTTTTCCTTTTTCCTTAATTCTTTTCTCAACGGAACTCAGATGGATCTCGCTCCGTTTTTTGGATATTTCCTGTTCATTTCTTATGTTGTTTTATATTGTTCCAAAGCTGTGAGCTTTTCTTATCAATACATTTATATGAAGAATAACTAAGAGGAAAGGCATGAGAGTTTCAATGGATATCGAACTGAAAGATGCTCCCGGACAGTTGCTTCTGGCTCTGCAACCGATCTCAGAGCTGAAAGGGAACCTTAAGTCCATCGTACACCACCATGAAGAACGAACACCAAGAAGTACTATCCCTGTACAGGTCGTGTTCGAGGTGGAACCTGAGAACCTCGATCTTATTATTTCACGTCTTGAAGAGAATGGTATCGGTGTTTCCAGGGTAGATGAAAAACGTTTTATGGAACACGGCGCGGTCATCCTGATCGGTCACATTGTTCACACCGACATACAGGACACGATCGAAACTATTGACAAGACAGGCTTTGCAGAAGTCGTGGACATATGCCTTTCCATGCCTCACATCGAGAGGCAATCATCCGCTTCCCTGAAAATAGATGCTATTGGAAGGAAAGAACTTCATGAGGCAATGTCTGTATTAAGAGAAGTGGCACAGAAAAAGGACCTGCTGTTAGTAGAACCCATAGAGGCCGATTTTGCATAAAGGTGATGTTTCAATGAGAAAAGTACGCGCATCTATTATTGGATTTGGTTCAGTAGGTCAGGGCGTTGCAGAGGTCTTACTGAAAAAGGACGATGAGCTCAAGTCTCTTGGAATTGACATTGATGTAGTGGCAATATCAGATTCAAAGGGTTCTGAGGTCAACACCGAGGGAATTGACCTGAAAGCTGCTATTGAAAGAAAACGTGAGTCCGGTACTGTGGCTGTTGAAGACCTCACCGGCGAGTATATCATCAGGAACGTTGATCACGACGTTGTCATCGAAACAACACCTACCGACATCGAGACCGGTGGGAACGGACTTATCAACATGCTTGCCGCTTTTGAGAACGGCAGGGACGTCGTAACCTCAAATAAGGGTCCTCTTACACTGAAATACCAGGAGCTTATGGAGGCTGCAAGCGAATCCGGCTGTAAGTTCAGGTTCGAGGCTACCGTTGGCGGTGCAATGCCTATCATCAATCTTATAAAAAGCACACTCGCAGGCAATGAGATCAGGAGCATTGAAGGTATCCTTAACGGAACCTGCAATTACATCCTTACACGCATGATGGAGGAGCAGTCATCCTATGAGCAGATGCTTGCAGAAGCCAAGGAACTGGGTATCGCTGAGACCGATCCGACCTATGATGTGGAAGGTATCGATGCTGCATGCAAGCTTGTTATTCTTGCAAATTCCATCTTCGGGCAGAATGCCACTTTCCAGGACGTCGAAGTTACCGGTATTACAAAGATCACCCCTGAAGCGCTTGCTCTTGCTTATGATGATGGCTATGTTATAAAGCTGATAGGGGAGGTAAAGAAGGACCGTCTTCGTGTATCCCCGCGGCTGGTGCCTGCTTCACATCCTCTGGCAGTTGGCGGAACCCTCAACGTTGCATCAGTACACACCGATCTTGCAGGCACAGTAACTGTGACAGGAAGGGGTGCGGGTTCAATTGAGACTGCAAGTGCGATATTGAGTGATATCGTATCTATATACAGGGAATAAATCTCTTTCAGTGAGTATTATTGGCAATCTCTAAAAGGAAGTTATCCGCATGACCGACTTCAAAGAATTCGCAGAAGTGTGCAAAAGAATAGAACATACTTCAGGTTCACTGGATATGACGGACATCGTATCGGAGATGTTCCATTCAGTATCCACTGAAGAACTCCCTGTTGTTGCACATTTCGTTATGGGGGACGTCTTCCCTGCATGGAGTACTGAGCAACTGGGCGTTGGTCCGAGTCTTCTTTACACAGCTCTTTCCAGGTCATCGGGTCTTCCTCTCAAAGAGATCGAGAACCTTGTCAGGAACACCGGCGATATTGGTGAGACCGCCATTGCAGCACTTAAAAAAGAAACCCGTAACCAGGCAACGTTCTCTGCCTTTATGGACGAGACTCCGGCTCTTTCAATTATGGAAGTTTTCGAGAGGTTCAACAATATATCCCGGACCACCGGAAAAGGTTCACAGACGACCAAGATCAAGAACCTTCAATATCTTTTCAATTCAGCAACCCCGGAGGAAGCCCGCTATCTTGCAAGGCTGGCAATAGAGGATCTTCGTATCGGTGTTGGTGAGGGCATCGTAAGGGATGCTATCGCCAAAGCTTTCGGTGTCCCTGCAGGGGATATTGAACGTGGTTTCATGCTTACCAACGACCTTGGTCTTGTGGCAATTGCTGCAAAGGAAGGCGGCAGGGAAGCTGTTTCACAACTTGGTATGGAGCTGAACCGTCCTATCAAGATGATGCTGGCACAGGTCACCCCGAGCATTGAAACTGCTATCAATGACTTGGGTGTTGTGGCGGTCGAATGGAAGTTCGATGGTGCCAGGGTCCAGATACACAAGGACGGAGATGACATCACCATCTTCTCCAGGCGTCTTGAGAACGTTACTGCATCACTGCCTGATATCGTCCAGGCCGTGAAAGAGCACGTAAAGGCGGATACCGCTATCCTTGAGGGTGAGGCAGTTGCTGTGGATGAGCACGGTAACCCGAGGGCTTTCCAGGATATCCTTAAGCGTTTCAGGAGAAAGTATGATGTGGAGACCACAGTACGTGAGATCCCGCTGACACTGAACCTTTTTGATCTGCTTTATCTTAATGATGAGATCCTTATCGACATGCCGCTTACCGACAGAAGAAGCGCCCTTGTAGGGTGTGTGGAAAGTATCAATAGCATCAGGGTCGATGAACAGGTGCTTACCGATGATCCGGAAAAGGTGAATGAGATCTACGCTGCAGCACTGGCTGCAGGGCACGAAGGTGTGATGATCAAGAATCCAAACGCACCGTACTCCCCGGGTAAAAGGGGTAAGAACTGGCTGAAGAAGAAGCCCGTCATGGAAACCCTAGATCTTGTGGTAGTTGGTGCTGAATGGGGTTATGGAAGGCGTGCAAACCTGATCGGATCCTACGCGCTGGCGTGCTTCGATCCGGATACGGGTGATTTCCTGCCTATTGGAAAGGTGGCTACCGGTTTTTCAGATGAGCAGCTTGCGGAACTTACTGAACTCCTTTCCGGCCTGATCGTAGTTGAATCCGGAAGGGAGATCGAGCTGAAACCTGAAGTTGTCTTTGAGGTGGCCTTCGAGGAGATCCAGAAAAGTACCAATTACGGATCAGGATATGCGCTAAGGTTCCCGAGGCTTGTGAATGTCAGGGACGATAAGTCTCCTGAAGAGGCCGAGACCCTCGAGCGTATCGAGAGCATATACCTTGCTCAAAGGGGTAAGGCGCAGGACTAATTGAAGTTACAAAAATTAAATTCAAAGTTAAATGTAACTTTGGGTTTAATATTTTAATTAAGACCGATCCCAAAGTAACACTTACGATCAAAACTAAAAATGGATTATCTGCCAAGCTCGGCATGAGCCCTTGCCAGATGACCTGCAGCCTGTGCCCCTATCAGTGAGATCTCTCCTGCAAGGACTGCCGCTGCCACTATTTCTGCCAGTTTCTTTGAGTTCTCGCCGGGCACCTCGCCGGCTCCCGCAACACCCAAGAGGTTCAGGCAATCTCTCTGGGTGCCGATGCTTGTTCCTCCTCCCACTGTGCCGACCTGCACGGATGGCATTGTGACCGCACAATAGAGGTCACCATATTCGTTGACTTCCATGGTGGTAATTGCTGTACTTCCTTCAACAACATGGGCTGCATCCTGTCCGCATGCAAGGTACAACGCTGCCACGATGTTGGCTGCATGTGCATTGTATCCGAGGGCTCCTGCCCTTGCTGAGCCGAGGAGGTTCTTCCTGTAGTTGACCTCTTCCATCATCTCCGGAGTGGTCTTCAGTTTCTTTTCGATAATTTCCTTCGGGATGGTCACGTCAGCTGCCACGGTCTTACCCCTGCCCAGGATGTTATTGATGGCGGCAGGTTTCTTGTCTGTGCACATGTTCCCGGAGAGTGATACCGGATAAGCTCCGAACTCATCGGAGATAAGATTCAGTATTGCATCGGTGGCAATGGTCACCATGTTCATTCCCATTGCATCCTTTGTGTCATAGGCAAATCTTAAGAAAACAGTGTTTCCAGTGACGTATGGTTCAACGCTGATAAGTTCCCCGAAGCGTGTGGTCTCACCTGCCTTTTCCTTCATCTCTTCGAAGGTCTCAGACTTCCTGATCCAGTCAACGAACTTTCTTGCATGGGCAACATTGTCCATCTTGAAAACAGGTGCACGTGTCATCTGGTCCTGGAATATTCTGACGTTTGCTCCACCGGATGCAGTGATGGCAGAACATCCGCGATTGGTACTTGCAACAAGAGCTCCTTCGGTGGTTGCAAGGGGTAGCATGAACTCATCATTGGCATACTCGCCGTTTATTTTGATGCCGCCTGCGACACCAAGGGGTATCTGTATAGCACCGATCATGTTCTCGATGTTGCGCTTTGTAGCGGATTCGGCATCAATGGTGTAATTATGTATATGCTCGAACTCTACACCTTCCAGCTTCTCGATCGCACATTTCCTCAACCTTATTGCAGTGTCTTTGTCAGTGTATGCATCGATCTTCCTTAGAGGGATCTCTCCTGATACAAGCTTCTCAAGCAATTCCTCTTCGCTGAATGTAGGTTCGGTATTTGATGCCATATTATTCCCCTGTTCTATATTGCTGGATTATTTGTCATAGGCTTTGATGTTATTTATATTTTGATATGCATTAAAACGGCAGTGTGCTGCTCCTTTTTTGTGTATGTCTCTTTCTTGCATACTGAAAAAGTCTGCCCGAATCATCATTATGATGATTAGTGTAGTCTCCACTGGAGATAATATTAAATAGCAGGTTGCCAATATTTTAATGGTAAGCCGTATCACCGATATGGCTGCAAGAGAGGGATGAAACTGGCCGTTGTACGATGGTCAGGTTTGTATCATTCAAGTTAGATGCACTTGTCTATCATGCCTTTGTAGCAGGTTTCGGGCAAGTGGTTACATAGGTGGTATTGAATGATTAATTCGAACAGTCTTACAGGACATCATGTTGCCAGATTGAATTCCAGTTCGAAAGAGGAGTTCAACAAATGGCGCAAAGAATGGCTTGTTGAAAATGCAAGATCCAGGCAATTAGAGGTGTATAAAGAAATGACCGATTGTAGTCCAAACAATGGGTTCTGGGCTTGGTACCTTGAAAAGCATAATGATCTGACATGCAGATACAATAATCTTTATTCTGACATAACTGCAAGGGACTGCAGGGAGATGGAATTTAGCAAATCCGATAACAATGGTTTTGTAATCTCTCCCGGGAGTGGTGACCTTGACAGGATCAGGCAGGAATTCCTCAAGAATGACAAAGAGGCTATTGACCGTATCACTACAAGCCTGAGCAAGATCGGGCTTTCTAAAGAGGCAGATGCGCTTGCTTCATCGGAGCCGATGGAAAAGAGAACGATCTCAACTCTTGACAGGTTCTTTGACTCTTTGCATGAAAAGGAATTCAATGATTTTCAGATAATTGATTTCTATCTGTCACTTTCTCCGGAAGAGCGTGTTTCACTGGGTTGCAAACCATAATATCACAATAATTTTTGGAGATCAGATTGTACGATTCCATTTAGTTACATCTGTATATTTTTCTCGATTTTTTTACCCGGATAACGTATTATCTCTCGAAAATATATGAACAATGTAGGACACAACAAATTTATAATATAGTTTTGTCTTCATCATAGTACTTATTTGTTCATTTTATACGTGAGGAATATCTATGGAACAGACTAAGATCCTACTTGATGAAAACGAGATGCCAAAAAAATGGTACAATATCCTTCCGGATATGCCCACTCCACTGGCTCCTCCACTAAACCCTGAAACAAAAGAGCCATTGAACCCAGAGGACCTTGCACCTCTTTTTCCTATGGAGCTCATCAAACAGGAAATGAGCACTGAGAGATACATTGATATTCCTGAGGAAGTCCTTGAGATCTACAAGCTCTGGAGACCTGCTCCTCTGTTCCGTGCACACAGGCTTGAGAAACTTCTTGACACCCCTGCAAAGATCTACTACAAATATGAAGGAGTCAGTCCTGCAGGCAGTCATAAGCCAAACACTTCTGTTGCACAGGTCTACTATAATATGAAGGAAGGCACTGAGAGAATAACCACTGAGACCGGAGCCGGTCAGTGGGGAAGTGCACTTTCACTTAGCTGTAATTATTTTGACGTTGAATGTAAGGTATACATGGTCCGCTCCAGCTTCGAGCAGAAACCATACAGGAAGTCCCTGATCAATCTCTGGGGAGCAAAGGTAGTTCCTTCCCCAAGTCCTGATACTGAGTTTGGAAGGCAGATCCTTGAGAAATATCCGGAAACCTCGGGAAGCCTTGGTATCGCTATCGGAGAAGCTGTAGAGGATGCCGTAAAGAATGATAACACCAAATATGCACTTGGCAGTGTGCTCAACCACGTCCTGCTTCACCAGACCGTGATCGGTATTGAGGCACAGAAGCAGCTTGACAAGGTAGAGGAATATCCTGACGTTGTCATCGGATGTTGTGGTGGCGGAAGTAACCTTGGAGGTATTGCACTTCCATACATGAAGGACAAGATCGAAGGCACTCATGATCCACGTATCATCGCTGTGGAACCATCCGCATGTCCTACACTCAATGACGGTAAGTTCGAGTACGACTACGGTGACATGGCAAAGCTCACACCGCTCATTAAGATGTACTCACTTGGCTATGATTTCATTCCACCTGCCATTCATGCAGGCGGCCTGAGATATCATGGATGCTCTCCTATCATCAGCCAGCTTGTTGCTGACGGGCTTATGGATGCAACAACATATCATCAGGTAGAGGTATTCGAAGCAGGTGTCATGTTCGCTCGCAGTGAAGGTATTCCACCTGCACCGGAGTCCACACACGCAATTAAATGCGCCATCGATGAAGCACTCAAGTGCAAGCAGACCGGCGAAGAGAAGACCATTCTGTTCTGTCTCAGTGGTCACGGTCACTTCGATATGTTCTCATACGACAGATACTTCAGTGGCGAGCTTAGCAACGACTGATACAGGAAAACGGCTTTATAGGCGTTTTCCTTTACTTTCTTTTTTAGTTCAGCTTCATTCTAATTTCTCAGACCTTGCTTTCTTCATCCTGTTTTTCACTTACATGTTGGTGTTTTCATAATGGTCTCGCTTCGATGACCTTCATCCATCCAACATCATTTCAAAAATATTAAATACATCTAAATTTTTAATAGTAGTATTATGGGGGAAGACGAACATAAGGTCTGGCTTCGGGGAGAGGTTGAAGTCTGGAACAAGGAAGGCATCGTTGACGCTGATCAGGCAAAAACGATCCTGTCAAGATACGGGCTTGATGAAGTAACTTCAGGACTTGAAAAGGTCAACAGGAAAAAAGATACCTCACAGCTCATCACAGCACTTTCAATATTGGGCGCTCTTCTGATCGGTATCGGGGCAATTCTATTTGTTGCATCGAACTGGCAAAAGATCCCGACCATCGCAAAGATGGTTCTTCTACTTGGTACGACCTACACAACTTACTTCGCTGGCTGGGAATTTAAATTCAACAGGAGGACACACCCTAAAATGGGTGATGCATTGCTTTTCCTTGCTTCATTGTTCGTTGGTGCAACAATATTCCTCACCGCACAGATATTCCACGTTAATTCAAATTCTCATTGGCTTTTGCTGGTGTGGTTCCTGGCAATACTTCCCTTTGGTTATGCATTTAATTCCCGGATCATTCTATCGTTGAACATATTCACATTTGCTCTCTGGATCGCGTTCTATATCTCGCAGGCCAGATATCTGTCGATGAGCAGCTTTGAGATCTTTATGTTGTACCTTTTAGTAGGTATCAATCTCTATGGTATTGGACAATTACATCTGAGATCTGAAAAATTTGCTCATTTCAGGCTTGTGCATCAGGTTTTTGGATTGTTCTTCATTCTTATCTCATACTTCTACTTCAGTTTGGAAACACCATATCGTGAGATCCTGGCAGGGCTTACCCCTATAACCTGGCAGGTCCAGTTGATCTTCCTGTTTTTCATTGTAACATCGATAATTTTTCTAATATCTAATTTTTCAATGTACAGAAAGATCGGGAACGCAAAATATGAGTTCATCGTACTTTCGATAGCATTTTCAGGCTGGGTGGGTACATGGTTGCTAACCTTTCTCATAGACTCATTTACAACATCGGTCACTGAATATGGTTATACCTTCACACGACTTGACCCGCAGGTAGCTACTATATTGTTCATATTTTTCAATCTTGTATTCTTCATACTATCAATTGGCAGCATCCTCATGGGATACTATGGGGCCATAGTTCCTTTTGTCGATCTTGGAATGTCCTTTTTTGTGTTAGGTGTGCTGCACCTCTATTTTACAACACTTTACGAGCTATTGCCAAGGTCCCTTGCTTTCATTGCCGGAGGTCTGATCCTGATCTCACTTGGCTGGTATCTGGAAAATAAGAGGCGTTCGATCATAAACGAGATAAAAGAAGGTGTTGTTGCATGAACTCGAAGAGATTTCTTATGCTTATGATCTATTCTTTGATCGTCATTACATTGATATTCCTTCCAAAGATAATTGCATTGAGCTTTGGCGAGGATATTTTACTAAAAACCGAACCTGTGGATCCAAGGGATGTGTTCCGGGGAGATTATGTTAACCTGAACTATGAAATTTCAACAATAGACCTTGATAATATTCCTTATGATCGCGAATTTTTGTATGGTGAATCAGTATATGCCACGCTTTCTGAAAAAGAAGAATACTGGACAATAGATTCGATAAGCCATACAAAACCTGGTGTCAGTGATAAGTGGGTATGTATGAAAGGTGTGGTAACGGGTAATTACGAAGATACGCTTTATGTTAGATGGGGGATTGAAAGCTACTTTGTACCTGAAGGGGAAGGTATTCCTATACAGATGCAGATGGAAAATATATCTGTGATCGTTTCGATCGGCCCGGGTTGTTCTCCTGTTATAAAACAACTTTTAATAGACGATGAACCTGTTATATTTGATCGATCAATATAATTTCCGATCCTGGTCTATGGTATTTAGATCAGCTTCGGACAGATATCGTTCATAATACACTTATCGCACTTCGGCGATACCGGCTTGCAGATGCTCTTCCCGAAAAGTACCATCAGCCCGTTGATGTCCTTCCACAGCTCCTTATCGACCACTTTCTGAAGCCCGATCTCTGTCTCTTCAGGCGTATCCGTTTCAACGAGTCCCATCCGGTTGGATATGCGATGCACATGGGTATCCACAGCAATGGCATCTTTGTCAAAAGCATAGGTCAGCACGCAGTTTGCCGTTTTCCTGCCAACTCCCGGAAGTTTCACAAGCTCGTTGATATCGTCCGGGACGACTCCGTCGTATTCATCCAGAAGCATGCGGGAGATATCTATCAGACGCTGTGACTTGACCTTATAGAATCCGACGTCCCTGATGAGTTCCTGAATTTCATCCACATCGGCACTTGCCATTTTCTCAGGTGTGTCGAGAACGGAAAAGAGTTTCTGGGCTGTGGGTATCGTCACCTCGTCGCGTGTACGCTGGGATAGTACCGTGGAGATCAGAAGATAGAACGGTTCACGGTTTATATGGAAATAACCTTCGGGATATAGTTCTTTAAGCCGGGAAATGATCTCTTCGACATGCATCAATTAATGTAGAGCACCTAATTATTTAGTCGTTTGTGGTTGATGCAATTCTGCCGGTCTTACGAAATTACTTATACGATACTGGAGCAATCGCTGTAGAGTGATGTGAAATTCCCATGCTGATAAGAGATCTTGACATTCCCGAAGATATTATCCGTTTCTATGAAGATTCGGGTATCAAGGAGTTATATCCTCCTCAGGCTGAAGCAGTCGGTAATGGTCTTCTTGAAGGAAAGAACCTTCTTGCTGCGATACCCACAGCTTCAGGAAAAACACTTCTTGCAGAGCTTGCAATGCTCAAGGCTATCCGCAATGGCGGTAAAGCGCTTTACATCGTTCCGCTTCGTGCTCTTGCTTCAGAGAAGTTCGACCGTTTCCGGGAGCTTGCACCCTTTGGCATCAGGGTCGGCATATCCACAGGAGATTTTGATTCAAGGGATGAGTGGCTGGGAGCGAACGACATCATTGTGGCAACATCGGAAAAGACCGATTCACTTCTGCGTAACGGCACCTCCTGGATGGAAGAGATCACTATTATAGTTGTGGATGAGGTCCACCTCCTGGATTCAAAGAACAGGGGGCCGACCCTTGAGGTCACGATAACCAAACTTATGAGGCTGAATCCGGATTGCCAGATCATTGCGCTTTCTGCTACTGTTGGCAATGCCCGTGAGATGGCAGACTGGCTGGATGCAGGACTTGTCCTGAGCGAGTGGAGACCCACTGATCTGCATGAAGGTGTTTTCTTTGGAGAGGCCATCAACTTCCCTGGCAAGCAAAAGAAGATAGAACGCCGGGATAAAGATAATGCCACCAATCTTGTTCTTGATACACTTCTTGAAGGTGGGCAATGTCTGGTTTTTGAGAGCAGCCGCCGGAATTGTACCGGATTTGCCAAGACTGCGTCGAACAAGGTCGCTAAAGTGCTCGGCCCGGATGTTAAAGGAAGGCTGGCAGAGATGGCAGAAGAGGTGGAATCCACCGGTGAGACCGATACGGCAAAGGTCCTTGCGAATTGCATAAGGAAAGGTGTTGCTTTCCACCATGCGGGCCTGAACTCGGCCCACAGGAAGATCGTGGAGGACGGTTTCAGGCAGAACCTTATCAAGGTGATCTCAAGTACTCCTACGCTGGCAGCAGGCCTGAACCTTCCTGCAAGGAGGGTGATCATCAGGAACTATCGCAGGTTCGATCCAAATTTCGGAATGCAGCCGATACCTGTTCTTGAATACAAGCAGATGGCAGGAAGGGCAGGGCGTCCCCATCTCGATCCTTATGGAGAATCTGTGCTGCTTGCAAAGGAATATGCGGAATTCGAGCAGTTGCTGGAGAACTATGTTGAAGCCGATGCAGAGGACATCTGGTCGAAGCTCGGTACCGAGAATGCACTGAGGACACACGTTCTCTCTACCATTGTGAACGATTTTGCATCTGACAGGGAACAGCTGATGGAATTCATGGGGTCGACATTCTTTGCTTTCCAGCAGGACACATGGAGCCTTGAAGAGGTCATCGATGATTGTATCGATTATCTTGCAGAGCACGAAATGATCGTAAAGGATGAATCCGGGGATCCGGTTCCTCTTAGCTCAACTCAACTCGGGAAACTTGTATCCATGCTATACATCGATCCGATGTCGGGGGCAAAGATCGTGGACGGACTGAAAAAGGCTGCCCATGTGACAGACCTTACACTTCTTCATCTGGTGTGCAGCACGCCTGATATGAGGCAGCTGTACATGCGCAGCAGCGAGTATGCAAGGGTAAACGATTTTGTGATGTCTCATAGTGATGATTTCATCGAGATCCCCAACCAGTTCAAGGCTATCGATTATGAGTGGTTCCTTGGTGAGGTCAAGACCGCAATGCTGCTGGACGAATGGATACGTGAGGTGCCTGCGGACGATATTACTCATCATTTCAATGTTGGGGAGGGTGACATACATGCCCTTGCGGACACCTCGGAGTGGCTGATGCATGCGACCACGAAGCTGGCAGAACTTCTCGGGATTGGGTATTCTTCTCATGCCCACGGTCTTGAGAAGAGGATACATTACGGTGCCAGCCCGGAGCTAATGCAGCTTGTCAGCATCAGGGGTGTTGGACGAGTGCGTGCACGTAAGCTCTATGAGGCCGGCTTCGTGTCGCTGACAGAACTTAAAAAGGCGGAATATTCCGTTTTATCCAAGCTGGTGGGTCCGAAGGTGGCCGCAAATATCCTTTCAAACATAGGTGTTCGCGTTAAGGAAAAAGTCGCAAAGGGCACACCTATAAATTCAAATACTCTAGATACATTACTGGACAAAGAGCAGAAAACATTCAGTGATTTCCAGTGATGTTTTTATAATTCAATATGGGCCGGACCTGCAACAAACTGAGATATGTGGTGTATTCCTGTCCTTTCTTACCTTAATATGAGATGATCACATGCTGTACAAACACCTATCCGATGTCACCGAAGAAGAGATGGATAAGCTTCTTGACCGCACAGGAGAGCTGATGGACGTAACCGATACCGTTTCAGCAATACTTCATGATGTGCAGGAAAAGGGTGACGACGGACTGCGTGAATATACCAGGAAGTTCGACAGGGCAGACATTCAGGCCATAGAGGTCACTCCCGGGGAGATAGAAGAGGCAATGGGGCTTGTTGATGCTGAGATGATAAGGCATCTTGAGGTTGCAGCAGAGAACATCAGGAACTTCCATGCAGCACAACTTCCGGAGAAAACATGGTTCATTGAACCCACTCCGGGTATCAAACTTGGCCAGATGGCAACTCCTCTTGCATCGGTGGGTGCCTATGTTCCTGGGGGCAGGGCTTCCTATCCTTCAACTGCACTCATGACCATAATCCCCGCAAAGGTTGCAGGTGTCAGGAGCGTAGTAATGTGCACACCACCTGGTCCTGACGGCAAGATCAACCCGCTTACACTTGTGGCGGGCAAGGTTGCAGGTGCGGACCACATCTATAAGATCGGCGGTGTCCAGGCCATCGCAGCAATGGCCTATGGTACTGAATCTGTATTGAAGGTTGCCAAGATCGTGGGGCCCGGGAACGTCTTTGTAACAGTTGCCAAGATGATGGTGCGCGATAAGGCAGAGATCGATTTCCCTGCCGGTCCTAGTGAGGTCCTTATCATTGCAGACGATTCTGCAGATGCCGCTATGATCGCATCCGACATCCTTGCACAGGCGGAGCACGACCCTAAGTCCGTCTCGGTCCTTGTGACAACTTCTGCTGAATTGGCGGAGCGGACGAACGCCGAGGTGAAGAAGCAGGCAGATGCTGCTGTGCGCAAGGAGATCGTGGATGCTTCCCTTAAGAATGCGGCCATCATCGTGACCGATACCATGGACGAGTGCATCGATATATCCAACGACTTCGCACCTGAGCACCTTGAGATCATGGTGAAGGATGACGATGCAGTTCTTGAGAGGATTGAGAACGCAGGTTCCATCTTTGTGGGTAACTATGCTCCGGTAGCAGCAGGTGATTATGCATCAGGTACGAACCACGTGCTTCCCACTGCCGGCTATCCGAAGTTATACTCCGGTCTTAACATTCACCACTTCCTGAAGTATTCCACCATACAGAAGATCACGAAAGAAGGTCTTGGTTCAATAGGTGATACCATCATTGCTCTTGCTGAAAAGGAAGGGCTGCAGGCACATGCTGATTCAGTGAAGCTTCGCCTTAAGGACTGATGGGTTCGGGACTGATAATAATTCTTAATAAGATGGCTGTTACTTGTAACGGCTGTATTTTTCTCTTTTTCAGGTCGTGCGTGACCTTTATTTTAATGATCTCTGAGAAGTGAGCCGGAGGTCAAGAGCTGGGGATATTTCTGCCATGGCAAGATATGGAAGTATCACTGCCGACACTGCAATTCCTATGACAGACTGGGCAAGTCCTTTCTTCATTCTGGATGAAAGTATGTCAGGAGGCTAATTTCACAGAACCTCACAACATATCCACCACTGCCGGTTCGGTAAGGTCGGTCCATGCAACTGACGTTGACGGTGGCGGGGATATGGACATCCTGTGTGCATCATTCAATGATGACAGGATCTCCTGGTACGAAAACGATGGCAATGTAACTGAGCCCACCTTCACACAACATTCGATCCCAACGTACTCACCAATTGACAACAGCTACTTCCCGATCTCTATCACGGATGTAGACGGTGACAATGATATGGATATCGTGGCCGGTATTGGTGAATACGGGTAAGTTGTCTGGTATGAGAACACGCTGCTGGAGATCAACGCAATAACCTGCCCCGTTACATTGAATTCGGGAGATTCATGGGATGTGAGCTGGACTGTGAACATAACCGGAGGGGCCAGTACCATGTATGAGGTCGATACACTTTTCTATTCAAGCTATGGCAGTTCCGTTATAGCCAACATTGATACGGCAGACTCGATCGTTCTTATCGGATGACCAGATCGGGATCCTCCACTTTTTAGGGCAATGGCATTGCTCGTACAGTACTGTGGAATGTAGTCCGAATCGTGAAATTGTATGGTATTGTATAAAAAAGCCCTCTGTGGGGCAGCTTGTGTGTTTCCTATCAATCTTTTTAAAGAAATCTTCTATCGTTAATTATTTATTAGGTCGGATCTCTATAATTTATTTGGTAAGTTCTTTTAGCTTTTTGAATTTAATGGGGTACTTCTATGAAAATAAGAGTAGTGAGCAACAGAGACGAAATTCAAAACCTTGAAGCTGATGAGAGGGTCATACATCTGGCATTCAGACCATCCAACGAGGATATTTTTTCACTTGTAAAGCGATGCAAGGATGTTGAGGTTATCCAGATCCCTACATCATACCGCCGTACAGTTTCCAAGTCCATTGAAATGTTCCTTGAGATGCAGAAGATAAGACTTATAGAAGGTGATGTATGGGGACACCGGAAGGACATCAACGAGTACTACAGCGTCTCACCTGCGGTCATTGAGAGGATCAGGGAAATGAAGTCCGAAGGTATTTCCGATGATGAGGTCGCTGGAAGACTTTCACGCGAAAGCAAGCTGAACAAGGAAATGATCCTGTACATCATTGAAATGGGCTGATCATTCCTGCCTTACCCTTTTTCGTAAGGTGGTCTTTTATTCCCTTTTATGGTCCATTTACCTCTTTTTTATTTACGGGGTTCCGGGTACTTTTGTTCTGAATGTTTTTTGTCACATAATGAATTATAATATCAATCTATTTATTGTATCAGGTTCTTACCATCAGAAAAATAGAAATTGAGGATATCTGGTAATATGGCTCAAAAATACGGAAAAGTATATCTTGTAGGTTCCGGTCCCGGTGATCCTGAACTTATGACCCTGAAGGCACGCAGACTTCTGGACACAGCTGACGTAATTGTGTATGATCAGCTTCCCGGAAAGCAGATCCTTGATTCCATGCCTGAAGAAGCTGAAAAGATAGATGCAGGCAAGCATGCAGGTGACCACACACTAACCCAGAGCGAGATCAACGATGTGATCGTTGAGAAGGCAAAGGAAGGCAAGATGGTGGTTCGTCTTAAGGGCGGTGACCCATACATGTTCGGTCGTGGTGGCGAGGAGGCCGAGGAACTTGTCGAGGCAGGTATCGAGTTCGAAGTGGTACCAGGTATAACATCCGCACTTGCAGCTACAGCCTATGCAGGTATCCCGGTAACCCACAGGGACCATGCTTCAATGGTGACCTTCATCACAGGACATGAGGACCCAACCAAGGAAGAGACAGCTCTTGACTGGAAGACCCTTGCAGCATTTGGTGGTACAATAGTTATCTTCATGGGTGTCAAGATGCTTGAGCGCAACATGAACGAGCTCATGAAATATGGAAAGGACCCTGCGACACCTGTTGCTATGGTCGAGAGGGGAACACGTCCTGACCAGCGCGTGACCATCGGTACTGTAGGTACTATCGCACAGATCTCAAAGGAACAGAACGTGAAGGCACCGGCTCTGACCGTGATCGGTGATGTCGTCAAGCTCCACGAGATACTCGGTTCCATGATCTGAAGGTTTGGATCTCCATTACCGGAAATTGAAAATTGATATTTGATATTCGATATTTGACATAGTAGTTAAGAGATGTTCATATGGATGCAACTGACCGTAAGCCTGTAATTGCGATCATGAGACCTCAGGGGTACGTTGCAGGTTCAAAGAAACTTGCTGAATCCTTCGGTTTTGAGGTAGTGGCCGTTCCCATGATCGAGCTTGAGACCATGAAAGACGAGTACTTCGACACTTTCACAGAGAACGTATTCTCCCGCAGGTCCGATTATGTGATATTTACAAGTGCCAATGGTATTGATTTTACCATGGAAAAGATTCCGGAAGACAAGCGTGATGAATTCATCGAAGCTCTCAACGAGACCAGGGTCATTGCTATTGGTCCGACCACCCGCAAGCAACTGGAAAAGCTCGGTATCGAGGTAATGGGAATGCCGGGTGTCTACAGCTCTGAGGGAATGGTTGAATTCCTCTGTCCTGAGGTAAAGGGCAAGAACATCGACACTGCAAGAAGCGCTTACGGCTCAACACTGCTGATCACCGGCCTCAGGGACTGCGGTGCGAACGTGCTCGAGACAAAGGTCTACACCCTTACCATGCCAAAGGGGCCATTGCAGGAGGAGCTTATTACCAGGAGCCTCAACAGGGAGATCGATGTCTTTGCATTCACAAGCTCCATGATGGTGCGTAGTTTCTTCGACCAGGCAGAGTCCATGGGAGCAGGAGAGCAGATCAGGGAGGTTCTTGCGGATTCCCTTGTGGCTGCTATCGGCATTCCGACCGCCAATACGTTGAAGGAACACGGTGTCGAAGTGAACGTCACACCCGATGAATACACTTTCAAGGAAATTCTCAGGGTCGCTAAGGAAGCACTTGAGAACAACTGAATGAAAAACGAAATATGATATTTAATATGAAAAACGGAAAACAGAATACAGAAGTCGACTCATTTGTCAATGTTGCAGGAGGATCACAATGATAGGAATCTCAAAACTCTATTGCGGGACCGTTGAACCATCAGACGCCCTTCGTTACGGGCGGGATTCAAAACGGCTTCCATCACACCTGCTGCAATTCGCAAAGGACAAAAAGCCTGTTGTTGTCTGGAACATGACCAGGCGCTGCAACCTTCGCTGTGTTCACTGCTATGCACACGCAAAGGACATCGAGTTCAAGGACGAACTTACCACCGAGCAGGGCAAGGAACTGATCGATGATCTTGCAGAGTTCGGTTCTCCTGTGATCCTTTTCTCAGGCGGGGAACCTCTGATGCGCAAGGACCTTCCTGAACTGGCAGAATATGCTATCTCAAAGGGAATGCGTGCTGTGATCTCCACCAACGGAACTCTCATCGACGAGGAGATGGCAAAGACCCTCAGGAAGATAGGCCTTTCCTATGTGGGAATCTCCATCGACGGTGTGCGTGAGACGAACGATAAGTTCCGTGGCATGAAAGGCTGTTTCGATGCT
The DNA here is from genome assembly GCF_052057775.1 of Methanococcoides mangrovi. GTDB lineage: Archaea > Halobacteriota > Methanosarcinia > Methanosarcinales > Methanosarcinaceae > Methanococcoides. The sequence goes on from NZ_CP195121.1 coordinate 1,162,759, forward strand.
GCGATGCAGGGCCTTCGCAACTGCCAGAAAGAGGGCATCAAGGTCGGACTGCGTTTTACCATCAACAAACAGAACGTTGCAGACATTCCTGCGATATTCGATATGCTTGAGGAAGAGAACATCCCTCGTATCTGCTTCTACCATCTGGTCTATGCTGGAAGGGGTACCAAGATCATCGATGAGGACCTCTCACTGGAGGACAGCCGCAAGACGGTTGACCTTATTATGGACCGCACAAAGCAGCTTCATGAGAAGGGACTGCCAGTTGAGGTCCTGACCGTGGACAACCACTGTGATGGTCCTTACATCTACATGAGACTGGCAAAGGAGAACCCCGAGCGTGCAGAGGATGTGTACGAGCTCCTGCAGATGAATCGTGGTAATTCCACAGGTATCGGTTTTGGCTGTGTATCATGGGACGGCTCAGTACACCCTGACCAGTTCTGGAGGCACTACACTTTCGGCAACGTTAAGGAAAGGAAGTTCAGTGAGATCTGGACCGACCTTGACGATGAGCTTATGGCAGGTCTTAAGGACAGGAAACCCCTCATCAAGGCAAATGCCGACAGGTGTGCAAAATGCAAATGGTTCGATGTCTGCAACGGCAATTTCCGTGTACGGGCCGAGGCTGTGTACGGCAATGTCTGGGCAGATGACCCTGCATGCTACCTTACAAAGGAAGAGATCGGTTATTACGACGAAGAGTGAATGATTCGCTCTTCGGTTCTTGTTTTTATTTTCTATTATTCTAATTATTTTTTAAAATCTTATTTCGCCTCTGTGGAATTCTTACTTCCTTTAAAATCTACTAATCTTTACATCCTTGGCAAGGTTGTACTTATTATTAAAATGAGAATTTTTGCAGGTTCTATGGATAGCAGGTTATAGTAGCATGTTACTTTTATATTAAGTATTTTTAAAAGAATAATACAAACAAAATTTCAGGGCATTGAAACGAATTGTTTTAACACTTTGAATATATTTGTTTTTATGATGAACAAAAAATGTACATTATTATGAAAAAGGCATCATTATGAATAAAACCCAGGGGCTTATAAGTTTATTAAGATTTGAACTTCCATTCTCTGCTGGAGTATGCGTTGTTATGGGACAAATTTTGGCCTTGGGAATGTTTGCATCCGTCCCCGAAACTATATTAGGTTTTTTTTCAGTATTTTTTATTTCAGCTTCGATATTAGTATTAAATGATTATTTTGATGTTGAGACTGATAAAATCAATACTCCCGATCGGCCAATCCCTTCGAACATTGTCACTCCATCAGAAGCTTTATTGCTATCAATAGGTCTGATGTTCTTTGGTTTTATCCTTAGCTATTTGATCAGTCCTATAGCTTTATTATTCACAATTATCTTATCAATAATTGGATTTCTTTATAACAAAGAATATAAACAGAGTGGCTTACCTGGAAATCTGATGGTTAGCTTTTCTGTTGGAATGACATTTATCTATGGTGGCGTATCTGTAGGCTTATTTTTTAATAATATTGTCTGGTTTTTTGGTATAATTGCCGCATTAATAGATTTTGGAGAAGAGATTGCTGCTGATTCTATGGATGTGGAAGGAGATCTTCTAATCAATTCAAATTCCCTGGCAATAAAATATGGAAAACAAGTTGCTCTCCAGTTAAGCAGTTACATTTTCTTTTTTGTTATTCTGCTGACATCCATTCCTTTTATACTAAATTGGTTGCCTGCCGTTTATTTGGTTCCAATTGCTATAATGGATATTTCGATTGCTTATTCATCTTTGAGATTATTGAAATCCAGTAATAATGAGGATGAAGGAAGGAAATATATCCGCTGGATTTATTTAGGTTCAACATTGGGTCTGTTGGTTTTTATATTAATGAGACTTCTCTATGTATGAATATGAAGATATCAAAATCCAACCATCTATATGGAAACTCTACCTCTCTAGAAAAATGCCATAATCAATATCCTCTTTGTCTAGTAGATGCTAATCAGACGACTGAATATCCTTCTTTCTGATAATGTAAGAAATCAGATATTTTCTTGAGATTTTCATAACGTTCTTTGTAGTTTCGGTGGATAACATTTACAGCAAAAAAAGTCGTAGATTTTCAAAAAATGCAATTCTTCATTTATTGAAGCTTATGCAACATTAAGTCACAAAGATTTTGCGACCACAAAAAAGAAGTTAAGACCCGGCTCAGGTCTTAGTATCCAAGTTTATCCATTTCCGGCAGCACATCGGTACTGATATCAGTAAAGTTCTGGATGCCTCCAGCCCATGATGCCATCATCATTGCGTCATATAACTCTGCCCTTGTGGCACCGTGCTTCTTGAGCTTCACAAGGATCTTCTTGGCGCTGTTGGTGTTGTTCCTGGAGCAGGCGATGGCGAAAACGATGAGGTGCTTGTTCTTCATTGAAAGTCCGTCTTCCCTGTCCTTCCAGATGGCCTTGTAGAATCCTGCAAGTCCCTGTCCGAAGTCATCGTCCATTTCCTTTGCCATCCTGATGGCTTTTGGCATGGAGCCTTTGACCTGCTTTACTTCTTCTGTATTTCCTGTCATGAATATTACCTGACCTGTGTCCAGTCAGTTACTGTTGCTGGTGGAGTGAATACTCTTACTGCGAGTTCCTTGTCGATCATGAAAAGGCCGTTACCTTCCTCGCCTGCGAGCTTGAGCTTGTCGATGATCTCATTGTCATTGCCTTCTTCCTCGATCTGCTCGGTGATGTACCACTGGAGGAAGATGTGGGTTGCATGGTCATGCTCTTCGATGGCAAGGTCCACAAGATCGTTGATGGACTTTGTGATGAACTGCTCATGTTCAAGGGTTGCATAGAACATGTCAAGTGCAGTACCGAACTCTTTTGGTGGTTCCTCGATCGCCATAAGCTTGACAGGTGCACCCTGGTCCACAAGATAGTTGTAGAGCTTCATGGCGTGCACCATCTCTTCCTGGTACTGGACCATGAACCAGTTCGCAAATCCGTTAAGACCGATGTTGGAACTGTAAGCTGACATTGCCATGTAGAGATATGCGGAATACATTTCCTTGTTGATCTGTGAGTTAAGCGCATCTGTCATCTTTTCACTTATCATTTAGATACTCCTCCGTAGTGATTTGTTATTTTTCCATTCCGGAACATGCTCCCCGATGTTTCCCTTTTCCCTCGAGCTTCCGAATGGTATCTTTGCTTTGAAAGTACATTGAAATATAGTTTATATCTGTATAAATGGTTATCTGTTTTGACAAATCCAATAATTGAATAGGCATCTGAAAGACGATTGGACCCGACCTTCGCACCGTTCATCTCAAATGGTTTATACTTTTGAGGAGTAGTACGTACAAGGACAATCATCGAGAGAGTGAACATGGAAGATATCAAAAAGAGAATCCTGGATAAGATCAAGCCATCAGATGAAGAAAGGGAGTACCTTACAAAGGTTGCCGATGAACTGATGTACAAGATCGATTGCATCACCTTCAAGGTCGGCCTGACCGGTGTAAAGACACAGCTCGTAGGCTCGGCCGCCAGAGGCACATGGATATCCGGAACCCATGACCTTGATATATTCATCATGTTCCCAGATGATACAAGCCGTGAGGACCTTGAAAGCTACGGTCTCTCAGTTGGCCGCCAGATAGCAAAAGAGGCAGAAGAGTGGGACGAGCACTATGCCGAGCATCCTTATGTCAAGATGAAGTACGCTGGTTTCGATGTCGATCTTGTACCATGCTACAATGTAGCCAGTGCATCCTGCATCCTTTCCGCAGTGGACAGGACACCTTTCCACAACGAGTTCATAAAAGCAAATCTCAGTGGTCGCGAGGACGATGTGCTGTTGCTCAAGCAGTTCATGAAAGGCACCGGTGTCTATGGCTCCGAGCTTAAGACCGAAGGATTCTCAGGTTATCTCACAGAGCTTCTGGTGATCAGTTACGGTTCATTCGAAAAAGTGCTGGAGGCTGCATCGCAGTGGCGTCCGGGTGTACTTCTGGACCTCATGGAGCATGGTGCCCAGAAGTTCGAGGATCCGCTTGTTGTGATCGACCCCACAGACCCCAGAAGGAATGTGGCTGCAGCACTCTCGCTGGACAAGTTCTGCATTTTCATCGATGCTTCCAGGAACTTCCTTGAGGATCCCGATGAAAGCATGTTCTTCGCTTCCCAGGAACCTCCCATGTCCGATGGTGAGCTGCTGGACAGGATGGACCTCCGTGGTACATCACTATTAGCGATCGTTTTCAAGACACCGGACGTTGTGGATGACATATTCTACCCCCAGTTCGCCAAGATGGAGCACTCCATCGTACCACTGCTTGAGAAGAACGAGTTCATCGTCCTCAAGGCAGGCAAATGGAGCGGCGAGGATTCCATCGTGTTCCTTGAGCTGATATCAAAGACGCTGCCTGATGTAAAAAGGCACAGGGGACCACCTGTATGGGTGAGGTCTCATGCCGAGGCGTTCAGGTCTAAATATGTGGACAACCCGGATGCTTACTCGCTGACCATTAAGGACGGCTTCTATGTTGCTGAGATCCCTCGCAAATATACAGATGCTGTCGAACTTCTGGAATCCGAGGTTGCAGGATGTTCCCTTGGAAAGCACATCTCCAGGAGTGTAAAAGAAGGTTTCACCGTTCTTGAGGGTGAGCAGATCCTTGATCTCAAGGATGAGGGATTGCGAAGTTTCCTCAACGGTTGGCTCTGAGAGTCATCTGACAGATCTCGTTCATTTTGGATCTTCAGCCGGCAAGCGAGTGCTATAAATTTCTGAAGATCAATAAGTATATACAAAGCTTTCAAAAATTGGAAGCTATCATAAATACTTATTCGGGGGGCCTATTCATGGCAGATGTAAATAACAAAGTAGCTGAAAATGTGGAAGGACCTTTTTACGTAGATGATCAGTGTATCGCCTGTCAGAGATGTATCGATGAAGCTCCTGAAAATTTCAAGATGAACGAAAACGTCTCACATTCTTACGTATATAAACAGCCGGAGAATGATACTGAAAAGAAGCATTGCGAATATGCCATGGACTCATGCCCTGCAGAAGCGATTGGAAATGACGGATAAGCATATAACTTATCCTTAAAGCACCTTATTTTTTATTTCACTGATATAACTTATAATCGTTTTTCATATTGGCATTTCATGATATCATCTCTTCAGGGGCAAGAGCAGAATACATCTCACTGATGCTTTGCATCACCTTGAAGCCTTTGCTTGTGATCATATAATCGCCCCTCTCATGTTGCTGGATTATCATTCCGCTGTCAGATAGCTTCTGCAGGTGGAACAAAAGGTTTCCTCCACGAAGACCTGTAAGTTTGGAAAGGAAAGAAAAACTCATTGATTGGGAAGAAACTGCTTTTAATATTTCAAACCTCTTGGGATGGCAAAGGGGGTCGAGCACGTCATCAATTACGGATTGTGAAGGGATCTGTGATATATCCTGCTTCTTATCTTTCTTTGTCTCATATATCCTCATTGATTGCATGAGGCTGATCTGCTTTTCAAAAAGGTCGGCAGCCTCAGAGAAGCAAATGTCACATTTATCGTAGGGCATGCCTTTCCTTAAGTTTTTGATATCTATGCGTTTTTTATCAAAAATATCACTGTCAACAGAGGGCTCTTTGATAAGGGCTGCATTTTTTTGTAACATATCTGTGAAAACAGATCTACATTCATCAAGGCGTTCACATTTCCTGACCATGTTCTTTGAAAGACCTGCTTTTATATCGTTAATGAGGTGTTTTTCCAGGATATTGGAATAATCATCTCGGACAAAAGCCAGAAGTGATTCAAGATGTTCTCTATTGGAATCCTCGATAAATGTCCTCATGTCCTTGTGGATCTCATCGAGCTTTACCTTGATGTCGATTATTTCTGTTTCGCAGTTTTCATACATAATTGAGGATTACTTCACATGCTTTATAAAAGTATCCAGTATGACTTTAAGAGTCATTTGAGTTACTCGAATGCACTAAGTACATTGCAATGCCGCTTAAGTATATATGGATAACCTTTCAATTACCTATTGTGGTTCAATTCTTCCGGAAGACATGCAGCCATATAAAAATCTATAAAGGAGACTAAAATATGAGCGTAAAAGAAGAGATCCATTCCCAGATCGTTGGCGCACTTGCAAATGCATCATTCCCTATAAAGACACCTGAAGACCTCCTTGCAGCAATGCCTGCAGGTGCAGACACCACATGTAAAGCAGGAGATGTCGAAATAACAGCGGGAGAAGCAGGTGCACTTCTTACAGAAGAGGACTTCCCGATCGAAAGCGCAAAACAGATCGCTGATACTCTTGTTGAAAGGGCAGGGCTGTAATGGCCAAACCCTTTTCTACATAATATTTTAAGATGCTATAAGCTGATTGTCAATAGGAGTGGATAATTATGAAAAATCTTGTTTTATTAACAAAACTTAATAGGAATTTAAGCACCTTCGGAACGAGGGGGTGAGCCTGTGGACTTGTGAACGTTGGTTAAAGGAATGAAGCAGGAACTTCCATGTGTAAGCCTGGAGTAGTTCACTGAGCAAGGATAAGATTCGATCTTCTTCTTTTTTCAAGCTGGAAAAGCAACTAAATCTGAAACTTGTTGGAAATTCCATCCTAAATTGTTAGCGTACAAAAAATGACAGTTACCTATAACCATGAAGGATTATGCGATGGGTATGAATTTAATGAATGATAGAAACGTATGGAGAGATGGGAAAATGTCAGAAGAAAATAAACGTATTGAGGACTTGTCCGGAGAGGTTTATACTATTCAGGATGCAGTGAGAGATGGCAAATTCATGGACCTGGATGAGGTTTTAAGTCCTGATGGGAAGAGATTGGCTCCTCCGTTCTTTGGTTACGTGAGCATGGGTGTTATGGAAGCAGGAATGTTCGAGGAGGACGGAGAAACTGTGAATATGTCAAATTTCCTGGACCTGATGTGGCATTGTGCTAAGCTTGTGAGAAAACTAAGCCATGGTTTTGAGGATGCGGTTGAATCGAGCTATATGGGCGAAGTCGAGTTCCCGGATGGAATAATGAGGGTGGTGGACATGGAAATGTACGAGGATGACAATTTTACTTTGATGTTCCCACATGAAAGGTTATGAATATGAAACTGGAAAGATTGCAAAGTTTCCTCAACGGATGGCTCTGAGAGTCATCTGTAGTGAGCTCGTGGAAATGATGGGTAAGTTGAATCTCATGTTCTGTTTAGAGTTTTCCTGGTCTGCAAAGGTACTTCATATCATTTGATACTCTTCCACAGTTTTTGCAATAGAATTTTGCACCTGTGACACGTTCTTTGAATTCATCTTCCATTTCTCTGATGTCCTCTTTTTTCCATGTACACATATTTCTCGACACACATAACATCTCCTTGTATACACTTTAGAAAAATAATGAACTATGTATATCAATGCTTTATTAACATTAAAAGCTGATGTTGGTCTGATCTGTTGGGGAAGAAGATCATTGGCATGTTCTATCAGAATAGAAGATGGTTTTCTCTAAGGGTACCTTACACTGCATGAAGTAGAATGCGATGATCGATAAACCGTTTACTCTCAACGCACATGTGAGGAGGGATTGTATCAATATGATGAAAGGAACAAGAAGATTATCAAGATGAATATTTTAGAATGTTATCTATATTTCAGTAAGCGGAAAAGCCCTTTAGATGGCTTGTATACTCTATCAGGATATTTTTCGACAAGTTTCCAGATAGATCCGTTGACAGTCTTCGGATGAAAAGAGGGGTCTGATGCCGTAATCTTTGAGAGGAGTTCTGACCATTGAAGACCTTCTGGATGCTTCTCGAGCAATTCAAATGCTTTTGCTCTTATACGTTCAGTGACTTTGGATGATTTCAGACTTGGTTTTGGTGTTTCTACCATAATAAAAATCTTTATTTTTTTAGCAATAAATGTTTTGTTGAAAGCCAGTCCAAATTGAAGGTCAAATTATTGACATCTTTTATGAGGTTATTGTCAACTTTAAAATAGAGTTTCGTTCTTTACTATTAACTATGCCCTACTTGCTATGTGAGGAGTGGATTGCAACCTTTTTGTTAGTAAGGTCCATCGTATCTCAACAATTGGCGTATGTTTCGATCAAAGTGCTTAAACAACGTAGAACTGCATGCCTGCTAAACTTAAACAAGCCCCTCAAGCCGCTTCTGATAGAACAGATATTGCTGGGCATACCCACAGTATTTCCCAAAATAGTGCCTTCCCCAGTTCCCGATTTTTGTTTTAGTGACCTTGCCTTCAAAGAAGGGGTCGTTGCCATAGTAGGTTCTGACGATCTTCTCCACGTGGGTATCCACAGGGAAACCTTCCATCTTATCAAAGGCGAACAGCACGATGCAGTCAGCGACCTTCTCACCGATACCCTCCAGTGACATCAGTTCCTTCTTTGCGTCATGGTAGTCGAGGCTAAAAAGTTCATCGAGGACAATATCGCCGGTGACAACTGCGTTTGCTGCCTTGATTATCCTGGCTGTCCTGAATCCCATCCTGCATTCGCAGAGTTCATCACAGCAGGTGGAGGCGAGGTCCTCTGCTTTCGGGAAGCTGTAAAGGCCGTGTTCCAGCTCTTCCCCGAACATTGCTGAAAGCATGGCTATGTTCTTCTTTATCCTGGGGATGTTAGAGGCGGTGGCAAGCATATAGGAGATAAGACATTCCCAGGGGTCCTGGCGTATAAGTCGCAGTCCGTGATATTTGTTGATCGCTATATCCATGTGCTCGTCCTTGTTGATCTGCTCGAATATCGCGGGCAGGTCGTCATCGAGCCTGAAATAATGATAGAAGAGATCCTCATCAAGTGATGAATCGACCAGAAGTTCACCTGTCTTTGGGTCCTGGCTTATGCGGGCAACGGCGCCGTTGACCACGCCTGTCCACCAGTCACCGTTCTTGTCCCAGCGGAACACCTGACCGCAGTCAAGCGTATAGTCCAGGTTGAAGTCCTTTGTGCTGATGGTGTACATCTCTGGTCTTGAAAACAAAAAGAAATTGAAGTATGGTCTTATTCGACCATGCTTCTTCCCATTTCGAAAGCCTTTACGTTGGTGTCAATGGTCTTTGGAGGTACCATTTCCTTAACGCGCTCAAGCAATGTTTCTGTCTTGATCGGGAGGAAGTTGGATACTGCTCCCACAAGCACGACGTTCATTGCCTGCCTGCTTCCGGCCTCTGCTGCCATCTCGGTAGCATTGAAAGCGATGACACGGTGTGTTTCCTTGAGCTTTTCCACGATGCTTTCAACAGATGGGTATGGTGCTTTTCCTGTTGTGACGGTGACCGGGTAGACAGCTTCGGTGTTCATGATAATGACACCGTCGTCTGCGAGATACTCGATGTAACGCAGGGCTTCCACTGGCTCAAGTGCCAGGAGACAATCTGCTCCCTTGAGAGGGATCATGGAACCGAGCTCGCATCCGATACGGACGTGGTTGACCACTGAACCGCCACGCTGTGCCATCCCGTGAGTTTCTGCTGCCCTTACACCCTTTCCTTCAAGGACGGCTGACCTGCCGATGATGTCTGATGCAAGGATGGTTCCCTGTCCGCCGACACCGGAGATCACAAGATCGAACTCAGAAGCTTTGCTGCTCATTTCTGCACCTCCACGATAGCATCGAACTTGCAGGTCGCACTGCAGAGTCCACAGCCTGTGCACATTGCATTGATATGTGCTTTCTTTGTTTCCTTATCGAACTCAATTGCAGGACATCCGAGGTTGACGCACATTCTGCATCCGATACATTTCTCTGTATCGACCTGGAAAGGTACACGTCTGACACCTGCTCTGCGAGCGTGGATGACACATGCCTGTCTGGTGATCACTACAGCAGGACCTTCGAAGTCCTTTGCACGCTTGAACACCTCTTCTGTTGCCTTGACGTCGTACGGGTCAACAGTTTCCACGAACTCGGTACCGAGTCCGCGGCAGAGGAGCTCCATATCAATCTCCTTTGTAGGCTCGCCAGTGGATGTGAATCCCATGCCAGGGTTTGGCTGGTGTCCGGTCATTGCGGTGATACGGTTGTCAAGGATGGTAATTGTGATATTGGACTTGTTGTAGACAGCGTTGAGCAGTCCGTTGATACCTGTGTGGAAGAATGTTGAGTCACCAATGGAACAGCAGATCGGCTGCTTCTCGCCTGCATTGTAGATTCCTGATGCAACGGTGATACTGCCACCCATACAGAGTGTTGTATCGACGGTTCCGTTCTGTACACCGAGTGTGTAACAACCGATGTCACTTGGGAACACAGCTTTCTTGCCGAAGGTCTTCAGCATTGCATGATAGGTAGCACGGTGTGAACATCCTGCACAGAGTGCTGGTGGCCTTGGTGGAAGTTCAAGTTCCGGTTCAGCGATCTCCGGAACATCGACTTCGATGCCGAATGCTTCTCCCATTGCCTTTACACATTTATCGATGTTGAGCTCGCTGACCCTTGGGACGTATCCGCCGGTCTTGCCGAGGATCTTCACAGGGCTGTCTATGTCCTTTGCGATGACCTTGCAGCGGTCCTCGACTATTGGCTCAAGCTCTTCGATGACAAGCACTGTCTCACACTGCTCGAACATCTTCTTGATAAGACCTTCAGGAACAGGGTATGCTCCGATCTTCAGGAAGGATGCTTCCAGACCGAGGTTCTCCATTGCTTCCTTAGCATATACTGAAGCAAGACCGGATGCGATCACACCGATCTTTGAGCTCTCGTTGATGGTAAGCTCGTTCCATGGTGAGCTCTCAAGCTCTTCCATGATGCCTTTCTGTATCTCCAGAAGGTGTGGGTGACGAATTACCGCATTGCTTGGTACCATTACCCAGCGTGAGGTGTCCTTCTCGAACTTTGCCTCGACCTTGTGGTCGGTGATAGTTCCAAGCTCGATCTCGGACTTGCCGTGCGATATCCTTGTTGTTGGCCTGAAGATCACAGGGATCTCGAACTTCTCGGAAAACTCGAAAGCGTATGGGATCATGTCCTTTGCTTCCTGTGGTGTGGAAGGGTCAAGGCATGGCATAAGTGAGAATTCGGAATACCTGCGGGTGTCCTGTTCATTCTGTGAAGAATGACATGCAGGGTCGTCAGCGACAATGATGATCATTCCGCCCTTCACACCCATGTAGGCAAGTGTCATAAGAGGGTCTGCTGCAACGTTCAGACCGACGTGTTTCATTGTTACCACAGAACGCACACCTGTCATGGCAGCTCCTGCAGCAACCTCCATAGCAACTTTTTCATTAACGGACCATTCAACGTAGAAGTCACGTTCTTTCATTGCAGATAACGTATCAACGATCTCAGAAGAGGGCGTACCGGGATACCCGGAGATGACCTTACCTCCTCCTTCCACGATACCGCGTGCGATCGCCACGTTTCCAAGCATATACTCGCGTGTGCTCATGTTAATCTCCTGTCGTTTTGATAATAGTCCATCATTGATAAATATGTAGGTAAAATACGGCAGGTGATTCTTTTTTATATTGTCGGTTGTTGTACGTTGGTGTATATGTATTCTTATTATCAAAAAATATGGGTAAGTTTAATTTGTATCAAGATATACAGTTAATAATATTATTACAGATGATGGAATTTATGTTGATTTCCCTTTTTTCTATAAAATCTTTAAATTAGGAATGAGACGATGACAGTAACTCAAGCGGAACATGATCTTAAGTTGAAAAGACATGAACATTTAATGCATATATATGAAATATTAACACAGCTTGTCATGCATGAAGGGAGATTTATTTCAGAGCGTACTAATAATTTTCTTCTTTTTAATTCTATTTTTTTCACGGGATTTCTTGTTTTGGCAAATCAAATAAGTGAAACTAACATTTGCTTTATTATTTTGAAAATAGCCATCCCGATTGTTGGCTTAATGATGAGTGTATTACATTCTGTGACTATATCAAACACTATCAATGCAGCCAATTTTTGGAGATCCAGCATAGGCCTTATAGAAGATGATGACGATTATTGGTATCCATCGAAAATAGAGCAAGACACTGATCTGGACATTTTCAAAGCACGTAGGCGATATTTAGATAATAAAATCCAAACTAGACAATTGTATAATCCACTAAGTCTTAGCCAACCTCCAAAATTGTTGAAAAGACCCTCTTCTTACTTACCCCAACCGAATAGAATTTTTGTATTATGGCTTCCTTCTTTAATCGGTATGCTTTGGTTGTTAGCTCTTCTTTGGTGTTTGACTCCATTAAGAATCTAATTATATGTTTGGTCATGAGTCAAGTTAATTTAAATTAGTTTTTACTAACTACATTGTCATGTATTTAGCCTATGTTTCCATAATTCTTTCATGATTGTGGTACATTAATGAGTCCTTCACTTGATTTTTTTTCTTTATAAGGCAAACCTACGCTTGGAGATAATCGGTAAGTTTCTATGTATTATCATTTAAAGGTTAGAAACAAAAAATACAAAATTTTGTCTTTTTTCAAATCCTGATTTCTTTTTACATTTTCATTTTTAATCATTACTGCCAAATCACTACAGTTATCCACTGTACTGCCAAAACCATCCTTCTTTTTCCAGTACTTAAGCACGTTTATATACTGCTGCGAGAATGTAGCAGTACTGACAAATAACGACGGTGATTCAATGATAGACTTCGCATGTAAGGAATTCAAAATTAAAGATGTTATCAAATGTGCTCTGAACCTGACAAGGGCTGACATGAAAGTGCTGGAGTACTTCTTTGAAGAGCCTGATGTCTGGAGCAAAACTGAACAGATCGCAAACCTGACAGAACTGGACCTTTCAACTGTCCAGAGGTCTGTCAAGAAGCTGCATGAGAAAGGGATACTCACAAAATCACAGACCAACCTTGACGGAGGCGGATATTCATTCATTTACAGGATCAACAACAAAGCAGAGATCAAAGAGCTGATAATGGGTATTGTCAGCAAATGGGTTGCAAAGGTCGAACAGGAACTGGAGGATTGGTAAATGTTTAACACAAAAGCATATCTCGATAAGATCAGGCCTTATCTTGGCTCACTGGTCATCATAGTTTCCCTTGGAGGTCTCTGGTATCCGGTCCTTGGTTACTTCATGGTCGTTGTAATGGGTACCCTGTTCATAACCAGCATCTTCAGAGGTCGCTGGTTCTGCGGTAACCTCTGTCCCCGTGGCAGCTACTTCGATTACGGCATCATTAAGATCTCAAAGAAAAGGAAGATCCCAAAGATCCTGTCAAGCATGTGGCTCAGGATCCCTGTCTTCACAGCAATGATAACTTTCATGATGTACCGTATCTCGGTCACATTTGCTGCACAGAACACCTTTGAGCTCATTGGTACCATCTTTGTCTCGGTATGTCTTATGACTACCATCATCGGAACAATACTTGGAGCCCGGTTCAATACGAGATCCTGGTGTAACTTCTGTCCCATGGGAACAATGCAGAGGATCATCGGTGGTAACAAGTACCAGCTTCAGATGAACCATGATACATGTGTTGACTGCAAGCTCTGTGAGAAGGCCTGCCCGATGCAGCTCAAGGTCCGTGATATAGGAAACAATCCGGATTGTATCAAGTGCGGAAGATGTGTTGACAAATGTCCGAAGGATTCATTGTCATTCTAAAAGGAGAACATGTTTTCCAATTTTCTTTTTTTAATTGGAAAATATTCAAAATTAATCTAATAAGTTTATATTGAAAAACGACCCAAGTATTAAAGGGGGAAGATCGTATGGCAAAAAACACAGCAAACCTCACCTCCTCTCAGGAGGAAGAACTCGGTAGCATATTTGGAGACCGTGTGAATTTCAGCAAACGCGAAAGACACTTCTATTGTCATGATGTGGGAGCACTCCCTTCAATGGCAAAGATGATGTTAGGAAACACCGACCCTGCAGCGATAGTAAAACTTCGCACAGAGGATGACGTTGTCAAGCTCATGGGCTTTGCCCGCAAACATTCCATTCCTGTTGTTCCCCGTGCAGGTGCATCATCCGGTTATGGTGGTGTGATCCCTACAAAAGGCGGTATCATTGCAGATGTCAATCTGCTGAACGATATCATTTCCATTGATCCAGAGAACATGACCGTCACGGTCGGTGCAGGTATCGTATGGGAGCGCCTTGAAAAGAAGCTGAACGAAAAGGACCTTTCTGTATGTGCCATGCCTTCAAGTGCCCCGGCAGCAACAGTGGGTGGCTGGCTTGCACAGAACGGTATCGGATACGGTAGCTATGAATATGGCTGGTCCCAGGACACCATGGTCTCTGCAAGGGCAGTTCTTCCAAATGGTGAGGTCAGGGATTTCACAGGCGATGAAATGGACAGCCTCATCGGAAGTATGGGTACTGTTGGTATCATCACACAGATCACCCTGAAGATCCGCAATCTGGAAGACACAGCATCCATCTCAGCTGAATTTGCTGATTCCGAATCCCTGCAGAAGGCCCTTCAGGCAGTAGCTGCAGAAAAAGTGCCACTCTGGTCTATCTCATTTATCAACCCCGATTGGGCAGGCATGAAGAATGAAATGCCATTTTCAACTCACCATGGCGAACCGGTGGTCGAGGACCGTCCGGAATTGCCTAAGTCATATATTTGTAACTTCATTTATCCAGAGTCAAGGGATGTTAGTGCCCTTGAAAATATCATAACCAGTAATGGTGGCAAGGTCCTTTCTGAAGAGATATCCAAACACGAGGCTGGAGAGTGGTTCCGCTCCATGAAGGTCAAGAGGCTTGGTCCTTCGTTCATACCTGCGGAGATCATCGTCCCTGTGGACAAGGTCGGCAAGGTCTTCAATGAGATCAAAGCTAAGATCGATCTCCCTGTACTGATAGAAGGTATGGTGGAGAAGAACGGCAATGTGATCCTGCTCTGTTTCATTCCACACTCCGAGAGGTCGTTCAAGTTCAACCTTGCATTCACACTCGGTATCAGTATAATCAAGATCGCTGAGGAGAATGGCGGTAGGATCTATGCTTCAGGTCTCTACTTCGCAAAGGAGGCTGAGAAGGTCTATGGTGATCGCCTGAAGAAGATGCTTGCACTGAAACAGGAGGTCGATCCTGATGATATCATGAACCCTGAGACCATCTCAGGTAAAGGTATCCTCAAGGCCGGTATCTCAATGTCCAAGGCATTCGAGCCTATCATGAGGTTCGTCGGTAACAGAAGCGGTGTGGGCGAGGAGAAATTCAGGGAGCAGAAGGACATTCCTGCAGACATCGTATCCCATGCATACACCTGTGCCCAGTGTGGTTATTGTGTTGAAGAGTGTGACCAGTACTACGGTCGCGGCTGGGAATCCCAGTCCCCGAGAGGTAAGTGGTTCTTTATCAAGGAGTACCTTGCCGGCAGGGACAAGATGACACAGGAGCAGGTAGACACTTTCCTTGCCTGTACTACCTGTGAACTGTGTGACCACAGATGCCAGCTTGACCTTCCGATCAACGATTCCTGGATGACAATGAGGAACGAACTGGTCGTTGAGCGTGGCATGATGACCATCCCTCCATTCGAGATCATGGCTGCCAGCCTGCTCAAGGAAAGGAACATCTGGGGAGAGTATCTTAAGAACAGGGAAGAATGGGTCCCTGAGGATCTCAAGCCAAAGATCAAGGACAAGGCTGAATATGCCTACTTCGCAGGCTGTACCGCTTCCTTTGTGGAGAAGGACATCGCTGAAGCTTCAGTACGTCTGCTGACCGATGCAGGTATGGAGATTACCTATCTCGGCAAGGAAGAGTCCTGCTGTGGTATCCCTATGCTTGCTGCCGGTAAGTGGGACGTTTTCGAGAAGATCATGAGGATGAACATCGAGAACATGAGGAAGAAGGGTGTTAAGACCGTGATCACATCCTGTCCTGCATGCTGGCTGGTATGGGATACGTTCTACCGCCAGTGGGCTGAGAAGCTCGGAATCGAGTATGATTTCGAGGCAAAGCACTACTCACAGGTCCTTCAGGACAAGCTCGATGTCCTTTCCGAGAAGTTCGTCACACCTCTCAATAAAGTTGTCACGGTACATGATGCATGTCACATGGGTCGTGCCGGTGGAATCTACGAACCACCAAGGGACCTCATCAAGGCCGTTCCGGGTGTCGAACTGCGTGAAATGGAGCACAACAGGGCAGAAGGTCACTGCTGTGGTTCAGTTCTTACACTGGTCGCAGACCCGGATGTTGCTAACGTGGTCGGTAACATGAGGCTGAAGGAAGCCGAGGATATCGGTGCTGACCTTATGGTCGCTGCCTGCCCGTGCTGTCAGGTACAGCTGAGGATCGCTGCAGATAAGAGCGGCAGTCCGGTAGAGGTTCAGGACCTTTCAGCAACAGTTGCCCGCAGTCTGGGTTACAATATCCCTGACACCACGAACACCGCACTTACTGCGTGGATAACATTCGACCAGATGATCCACCTGCTCAAGCCTGAGAACATGACCGACCTGATGGTGGAGCTTCTCCCACAGATGATGGGTGCAATGCCTGCTCCGCTGCGTGGTATGATGAAGATGGTCAAGTACGTGCCGGGCATGGACCTCATGATGAAGCCAATGATGCCGGTCATGATGCCAATGCTCCTGCCAGGCATAATGCCAAAGGTCATGCCAGACATGCTTGAAGCCGTCGGCAGGCGTGTTCAGATGTCTGACGACCTGAGAGAACAGATGCCTGACCTCATGCCAAAGTCAATGGAGAATCTGATGCCTAACATGCTTCCGCAGATCATTCCGCTGCTGACACCGAGGATGATCAAGTACATCAAGGAAGATATGTGAAACAGGAACAAAGTGAAATAAATTGAAAACAGAAATGGAAGTGATGCTTCAAAGCATCATTTCTCACTTTTTTTTGTTTTCTTAGGAGCTACTTTTTTCTTCTTTTCTTTTTTCTCTTTCTTCGGAAGCGAGCTTACATACCTGTATGATATGTCCAGCCATTTCCGAAACTCGATTTCGTCATCGTATACTGCCGGTGGTATCAGTGCATATTCCCTCATGCGCCTGCCGTTCGGTGTGAAAGGTGCTGCTTCGTCATATTCATCATAGAGCTTTTGCTGGTCTTCTTCCTGCAGGCGCAGCATGATGCCGTCTCCATGGACGCCGATGAACATGTTTCCGTTCACAAAATAGACAGGGCTTCCGAACATCTTCCGGAATTCAACTTCATATTCTGCAACAGCTTCCCCTATCAGTTCCCCAAGTTCCTCTGAAGCTTTCTTCCATTTTTTCATACTAAAAAGTATTGAGAAAATGGGGTATATATGTAACGTCAGTGAAAGGTAATTTCAGAAATACATAATGTCAGTTCTCTTCCTCATCCGATATCATATAGCCGTTTTCTAACAGCTTTCCAATCGCTGCTCTTAAATCCGTTTCTCTGACAAGTACATAATCAGTATCGTAAGTAGAAATAACAAAAATGCTGATCTTTTCTTCTGCAAGAAGATTACTGATACGTGCCAGTATCCCTATCAGGGAGAAATCCAGAGGACCTTCGACCTTGAGACATTCCAGTCCTTTTCGCAGATGATCCTGGATGGTATATTCTCCTCAGGACAGACGATCGATAGTTCTTCTGATGTTCTGGTAATGGAACAAAATTCGTTACAATCTGCCCAGTCAGGTATGGAGCTGTTGCCTTCGAGGCGGCAAACGCCAAATCTGTTTTCCAGCGGGTTCAGATTGAGTTTCTAGTTCTTCATTTCTATCTGATCGCTATTGTTTTGATCACATCTTACGAGTATAATTTTCATCTAAATAAAATAACATGAAATTTGAAATAGGTATTAATGGATGTGCAAAACACGATTTTTTTGGATAAATACTTTCATATAATATTCAGGTCCACTAACATTTAAATCCTTTATCAATGGGGAATGATATGTTATTCAATTGAGTATTATGGATTTTTCTATAAAATGTCCAAATAATAAGGTGAAAAAAAGCTCATGAGTACGGAACTTTTGAAGTATGAGGATGTATCTATCCGCTATGGGGAGAAGGAAGTATTGTCTCACTTTGATCTTGATATCAACAAAGGTGACCGTATCCTGCTTAAAGGCAGGTCCGGCTCAGGCAAGTCCACACTTTTGAAGATGCCGATGGGATTTGCTCATCCCTCGAGCGGAAGTCTCTATTTCAAAAAAAAGCTGCTTGATAGCGATACTGTGTGGGATGCAAGGAAGAGGATAGCTTATGTTTCCCAGGACCTTGATATCTATGAAGGTTCGGTGAACGAATTTATCGAGGAGGTGTTCTCTTATTCGTCCAATCAGGGTAAACTGGACCACACCAAGCTCAGGAGGCTTCTTGTTTATCTGGGATTTGAGAAAGATGTCCTTGAGATGGATTTCGAGGACCTTTCAGGCGGTGAGAAGCAGAGGATAGGTATCATCATGTCAGTGCTTATCGGAAAGGACATCTACCTCCTCGATGAGATCACTTCATCACTCGATGCTGCTTTGAAGGAAAAGGTTGCCAACTATTTCCTTGAGCGCAAGGAATGGACACTTGTGATAATATCCCACGATGACGTATGGGAAAAGAAAGATGTAAAAGTCGTACCGGTGGGTGTTTGAATGGATGCAGTTGATATTGGTTATCTGTCCCTTGTAGCCTGTTTCCTGTTGCTCGCGATTCCTCTTCTTGTAAGTCACTACCTTAAGCTTGGCATAATCCATGAGACGGTCGTTTCGGCTTCAAGGATGATCGTACAACTTGCTTTTGTTGGAGTCTTCCTTACCCTTCTCTTTGAACTTAACAATTCGATCGTGAATCTTCTATGGCTAATGGTAATGGTCCTTGCAGCAACCTATTCTACCATAAATGATGTTGGTCTTGACCTCAGGAAGCTATTATTACCGACACTTGCTTCATTTATAGTAGGCAATTTCCTGGTGATACTTTACTTCAACACTTTTGTGGTAAACCTCGACCACCTCTTTGATGCCAGATACCTGATACCTATATTCGGTATGTTCCTCGGTAATTCACTGAGGGGGAACATTGTAAGCATCAGTAATTTCTATGATACGATCAGGAGGAACGAGAACCGCTATCTTTACAGTCTTTCACTGGGTGCAAAAAAACATGAGGCTGTTCTTCCCTATGCAAGGAAAAGTCTTAAGCTTGCACTGAAACCCTCAATTGCGAGCATGTCAACGATCGGTCTGGTTGCATTACCGGGAATGATGACCGGTCAGATTATTGCAGGTTCCAGCCCGATCCTTGCGATAAAGTACCAAATGGCTATTATGGTCGGTATCTATGTATCCACCGTGATGACGGTGGCTATTGGTATCTTTATGACCATGCTTTTTAGTTTTGATGATTATGGCATCCTTAAGGAAGATGTTTTCAAGTCAACAGGTGCCTGATCGACCCATAATATTCTTTTTCTTTTTTTGCGAGATTTCCTGCTTCTAAGACTACGAATTATTTTGTAGCTTAAATAAATGATTTATATCTACGGATCATTTGTTCATTTAGTTAATATTGAGGAATGACCAAAATGAACAAATATTTTGTATTAGGCCTGACGCTTTTGTTAGTAATGGCCACTGCATTTTCAATGGGATGCACCGAAACTGGTTCCGATGAAGTTGGTGGAGCTGATGAATCAGTAGATGAAGTCACCGAACATGAAGCAGGTGACGATTCTGTTCCAGAAGAAAATAGTGTTCAGGGAATGATAATCTTCGATGAACCTGTAGAATCCTTCTCCAATGCTACAATCTATCTGAAGGTAGAGGATGTAAGCCTTCAGGACGTTGCATCAGTTGTCATGTCAGAAGATACAATTGAAGGTGTTTCAATGGATGCTGATAATATTCAGCCGGTTCCATACATGATCTATCATCCGGATCTTCAGGAAAGGATGACATATTCCCTTTCAGTTCATGTGGATGTGGACGGTGATGGAAGCCTTTCAAGTGGTGATTACTACAGCACCTGGCATAATCCGGTACCAACTGATCCCGGGATGCACGAGCTCGATGTTCATGTGGAAATGATCTGATGTTCTGATCGTTTGGTGATATGCTGATAGATAATTACAATTGAGGAAAAGGGGACTATAGTTATGGAATGTGTGTCAGATACTGCAAATGTTGATAAGTTCCTGATCCTTCCTATTTCCGAAGGATCAAGGACCGTAACTGAAGTGCTTTCAAGGGAAGGTTCTTTCAGGATACTTGAAGTGCTTTCTGAAGATCCGCTTTCTGCAAGTGAGATCTCTCATAGGACAGGTCTTCCTTTTGCGGATGTTGAAGACAAGATCAGGGCCCTGATTGGGTCGGAACTTGTGGAGATCAAGTGCATATCCTCCGGAAGGGGGGGAGGTGAGAATATCTACGCCCCTTCCAGGAAGGTCGTTGCCTTCTCTTCTGAAGACAAAAGCATGGTTGTATGAGTCAACCTTCTGGTGCGAACATGGCCAATAATGATATTGATAACAGTAACAAAGGTGAACCCGGGGACGCTGATCAGGATAGTTCGGACAATGTAGTTGTTCTTCCACTCAATGAGGATTCAAAGAAGATCACCCAGACACTTTCCAATGAGAAGTCCCTGAAGATCCTTGATCTCCTTTCCGAGGAACCGATGTCTGCAACGGATATCGCGAAAAAGCTCGGTCTTTCTATTACCACTGTCAAGTACAACATTGACAGCCTGCTGGAAGCTGATCTCATCAAGGTCCACAGGATCAAGTGGAGTGAAAAAGGTCGTGAGGTCAAGATCTACGAGCCTGTGCAGAAGCTGATAGTTGTCGCTCCAGGGAGTATGAATGTCAGCAGAGCTTCCATAATCAGCATGTTGCAGCAGTATATCGGAGTTATCGGCGCTGCATTTCTGGGTGCTGCCGGGCTTCAGTACCTGTCAAGACCTGTTGCCATCGAGAATGGCGGTGTTTTCTCAGAACAAGCTCTGATGGCTTACGATGTGGAGGAGCAGGTCCTGCGTGAAGCACCTGCGGAAATGGCTCCACAGCTTGCAGCTGATGAGGCTTTAGGGGAAGTTGCAAAGGCAGTTCCTGGGGAAACCGGTTCCCGGATCATGGATAGCATACACAGTTTCTTCTCGAACTTTTCCGATAATATAGGTCTCTGGTTCTTCCTGGGATGTCTTTTTGCTGTCCTGATGATGGCATTGAAAGGACGCTACTATGACAATGCCAGCGATTCCACGAAGAGATCTGTAAAGCGATACCTCCTGCCAGTGATGGCCGTTGGTGTGATACTTGCTGCATTTTCCATTGGAATTGCTCCGGCGGAAGATGACCGGTTGGCTTTCCCTGAGATAGAGAAGATACCTGCAGATTATGTGTTCACAGAAGAGAATAATGGCAGCACTGTTTCGGTCAAAGCAGGAAGTATTGTGCGTATCGACTTTGCTGCACCTTCAGATGGTTACTGGTATCTTTCAGACAGTGATGACCTATCCTTAATAGAAGACGGGTACGGATATATGTCATCCTACAGCGCTGTAGGTGATGATTCTGTCTACGGATGGACCTTCGAGACGCTTTCCATTGGTGAGAAATCAATAGTTGCAGAATATAATTCCTGGAACGGCGAATCTGATGTCCCGGATGATTTCGAAATGACCCTTATAGTCGAAGGCGATAATGAGCTTTATCCTGCCTTCATCGTTGATGGCTACTATTTCGGTGATGCAATTGAGATAAAAGAAGGCGACTGGATGATTGTCAGAATGTTCGAATCCAAAGCCGATACTTATACCTGGAATATGACCCTGACGGACGGTCTTCAGGTAAGAGGGGAAGAGTTCACCCCGCGATCAGAAGATTCTCTTTATGGGGATCATGAATGGGAAATTGAAGCGGTTGCAGCAGGTGAGCAGAACATCTCTGCCATTTACATGCAACCGGGGATGAACCTCACAGGATATGAGCAGGCCCTTGACCTCACTGTCAGGGTCCTGTGATCTTTTTTCTTCAGTTTTTTCAAATCGTCTTGATGGACCTGAGATATTCGGTGGGGTCAAGAAGCTTTTTTGGGCGTTCCTCTCCAAACCAGTTCCCACCGAGATAATGTCGGTCTTTTACGACAGGTTCGGATTCCCATAGCTCAAAGTGGAGCATGCTGGGATTATTGTCCTTCAGCTTTTGTATATATTCGGGAGCGTTATCATCTATCTTCTCGCTGTTCAAAACAGTCCCGACATGACCGATTATCTGGCCGGCTTCAACAGTATCCCCGATCTTCACGTTAGAGGAACCCACTTCGCCATATTTGCAGAAAAGTCCGGAGTGGTTCCTGATCACAATGTAATGGGTGACATTCCAGTAAGAGATCATTTCAGGAGATGTCATTATTCCTACATCGATTACTTCTCCGTCCTCGATGGCAAGAACAGGTTCACCTTCTGGTGCGTAAAGGTCAATACCGCAATGATGGCGGTCCTTCCTGTCTTCCCAGAAGGAACCGCTTTCCCCGTTCTCCCGGAGGATGTTCTCTGTCTTTTCAGGTAATGGAAATGCTTTCATGTTCGTTTTGATTATGAACAAATTGATATATATTCCTGTCAGTGTTAATTTGAGGTTGATCAGAATATGTCAGAAAATCCACTTCAGGTAATCATCGATTCCGATGCAGACTTTTTCCAGCTTCTTGAGGAAACACGTGTAACTTCTTTCGAACAGGATGGTATCCCATTGAAATACAAGCTTCTTATTGCAATGGCACTTGATGCATCAAAAGGTGCTGTGAACGGAGTAACATCCCTTGCGTTGCAGGCAATGGAAGCAGGAGCCACAAAAGAAGAGGTCATTCAGGCAGTAAAGGTCACCCATTACATCTGCGGTGTGGGAAGTGTCTATACCGCTGCAGCTGCTTTAAAGGATGTCCTTTGATCCTTCTTTCTTTTTTCAATCGGTTTGTTAATATCCCGTTATTTTCCGCCATATGAACGGACATGGTCCCATGCTTTGTGATACTTCCCGACCTGATCCTTCTTTTCATACATTGAAGCATCTTCCCTTCCGTAGGTCCTGCGGTCCTCCCCTATCGGACAGACCTTTATGCATATCCCGCAGGGAGCAATGTATCGTTTGTTCAGTTCATCGCTAAAGGAAGCACAGGCTTTCTTGTCGGTGATCCCTTCCGGATAGTCCTTTTCCGCCAGTGCATTGGATGGACACATCCTGACACAACGCATGCAATGGTTGCACAATTGCTCTTCCATGATGTCATCAGGTTCGAGTTCAGCAGTGGTGAGAATAGTGCCGAATCGTATTCGGGGTCCGTATCCCGGAGTTAAGATCGTGTTATTGACCCCAAAGTTCCCAAGCCCTGCAAGGAATGCAGCATGCCGGTGTGAGAAGAAGGCAACTGGCTTTTCCAGAAGCACTTTGATAGAGCCGTAGCCGTCCCTTGGAACGAAGGTGGAAGGATGCCCTGTCTCAGTGAGGAAGTTGGAAAGGCGGTAGGTGTACTGGTCCAGCAGACTGTTCACTGTTTTGTAGAGTTCCCTGTAATATATCGATGGAGATGTTTCCAGCACAGGGAGCGTTATCGGCATTCCGATGACAATTACAGACCTTGCTTCCGGGTAGATTGACTGAGGATGAAACTCTTCAGGTATCCATGGATCGAAAAGGGGGTCTTCCCAGCGTTCAACGTTTGCTACCCCTACAAGAGGTATCTCCATTTCCCTGCATTTTTTCAGAAGCGCATCTTTAAGTTGCTGTTCCATAGTCCTCATTCTTAAGATTTCATTAATGGATATATGATGATCGATCATCTCTTCTGCTGCTTTCTGTATTCAGCTGCCAGCTTTACATATTCTGCTGCATTTTCTCTGATCATGGTGGCATCTTCAGGTAGAGCATCTCTCCTTACCTTTCCTGGAACTCCTGTGATCACGCTGTTCGGGGGGAATTTCTTGCCTGGTGAAACGAGTGCATTGGCACCAACGATGGAATTCTCTCCTATCTCGACCCCGTCAAGCACTGTGGAATTCATTCCTATGAGGACATTGTTGCCGATCCTGCAGCTGTGCAGGACTGCCCCATGACCCACGGTCACATCGTCACCGAGCTCTGTTGGAGTTTCGGGGTCGGTATGGATCACTACATTGTCCTGGATGCTTGTGCGGTCCCCTATCTTTATTTTGCCCATGTCTCCACGGAGGACTGCATTGAACCAGATGCTTGAGTTCTCGCCAATGGTAACATCTCCGATGATGTCCGCGGAATCCGCAATGAAAGCAGTTTCAGCAACAATTGGTTCCTTGTCCTTGAATTTTAATAGCATTTGTATCACCTTATCAGAGCTTTCTGTTTTATCTATGGATCATCGGACTTAATATATGATAGCAATAGTTACGGATAATTTGTATTCCCTACATGCATTTAGACCATTTACTTCGGCAGTTCCACATGAACTGTTGTCCCTGCACCTTCCTCACTCTCGATCCGGATCTTACCATTATGAGCATCTACAATGCTTTTGCTGATGTACAGCCCGATCCCTGTGCCACCATACTTGCGCCTGGTAGAAGCATCGATCTGGTAGAATCTCTGAAAAAGGTTCGGGATCAAATCTTTTGGTATGCCGATGCCGGTATCTTCAACAGTGATGTGCAGTTTTTCTTTTTCTTCCCGGGCAGTTACAGTTATTCTGCCTCCTGCTGGTGTGAATTTGATAGAATTGTCAACGAGGTAGACCAGTAGATCGGTCAGTTTATCCTTGTCTCCGTTTATTGAAGGCAGATCGGCAGGCACCTTCTTTTCAATGGTCAGCTCCTTCTCCTGAATTCTTGGTAGCATATCAGCAACCACGTGGTCTGTTATCTCTGCGATCCGGACAGGTCCGAATGAATATTCAATGGAGCCGGCCTGCATTTTGCTGATGTACAGGAGTGAATCAACAAGACGCCTCAGCCTCTCTGAGTTTCGTATGATCGTATCAACTGATTTTTTCTGCTGGTCATTAACAGAACCCAGCGATTCATCGGAAAGGATCTGGCTGTAGCCTTCGATGCAGGTAAGAGGAGTTTTAAGCTCATGGCTTACGTTTGACAGGAACTCATCTTTCATCCTGTCAAGTGATTTCAGTTCTTCGTTAGCGTTTGCAAGTTCATCTGCATATCTTTGGAGAGCATCCTCTGCCTGCTTGCGAATGGTTATGTCTTCAACAATACAGATACCACCCTTCAGGTTGCCATCTTCAGATATGTTCGGGCTGAAATTGGCTTTGATGGGCGTGATCTTTGATCCTGTGGTGGGAATATACTCGCCTTCGTACTGTCCTGATCTCCTTGCCAGTACCGCCTCAAGAGCATGCCGCATATTCTCATCCCTCAGGGACACTTCCATGTTAAAGCCGATGACCTCTTCTTTTGGCAGACCGAGGATCTTGAGAAGACTTTCATTACACTCGGTAACGATCCCGTCCTTGTCAAAATGGAATATCCCCAGCGGTGAATTCTCAAATATCAGACGATACTTTGTCTCAGACTCCCTCAAAGCCTCATCTGTCTGTTTGTTATTGGTATCTCGAATAGTGATCCCCCATCAATACCCAGAAGTTATTTTGTGTTGTCCATGGACATAAATGTTATTCCTGCCCTTCACTCTTTGCAGGTAACAGCTGAAATGCCGGATGTCAGGTATCTTTATGATTATTGATCATCACTAAACGATATCCTCTAAATGCTACCATTTAACTAATATATGCTACAAGATAAATGCTATATGAAAAAATAAGAAAATTTTACAAACTTATGTTGGCCTGTAGTAGGTTCCATTCTCAGATAATATCTTAGTGATCTTCTGTTCCCCGACAAGTCCCTCTATTATCGGCTTGAGTTCCTCCTTGTCAATATCCAGCGACTGGACTACCTGATCAAAGGTACAGGGCCTGCGGAGTATCAGGTCATAGACCTCCTCAACAAGGTTCTCATGCTTGATGTTCGACCTCTTCCTCCTGAGCCCTTTAAGCACAAGTCTTACCCTTTCCCTTCCAAGCTCTTCATCGAACTTCTGTGCGATCTCCTTGAGCCTTGCTTCAGGAACAGGTACGATAAACTTCTCAGCCGGAGGTCGGCTTATGGTAAGCACTTCGATCTCATCCGGATCGATGTATCTAAGCACTTCGATAAGTTTTCCGACCTCCTCATCGCTGGAATTGACAGGATAGTCGTTGTTCGAGTCAAGTAGCATGACCTCGATGGATAACTTTCCTCCATTCATCTTCTGCAGTTCCCGCAGCCCTTCGATAATATCCTGAAGCCTGATCCCTTTTGCAGGTCTGTGGATGGCCCGGAAGGTATCTTCATTCCCGGAGACAAGGGTGGCGACCACAAGGTCTGCTTTTGAAAGGCTTTTCCTGACATCCTCTCTGCTCACAAGGGATGAGTTGGTGATGACACAGATGGGAATATCAGTGATCTCCCTTATCCGTTCGATCATATCCCCTATTTGAAGGTTCAGTGTGGGTTCACATGTCCCTGAGAACGTGATGTAATCAAGGTCATCAACTTTCTTGTGATAATTGGTGAGACCATCGATAACCTCTTCGGTGGTGACAGGGTCTGCAACTTCCGAAGGATCTGATATTTTCCAGTCAATATGTCCGAGCTGGCAGTAGATGCAGTCGAAATTGCAGTTCTTCCTGAATTCTCCCTTTTTGATGACATCAATCCCAAGCGACCTCCCAAGTCTCCTCGAGAGGATCGGTCCGTAGATGATCCTTGATCCCATTTTTACCACATCAGGCCAATTAGTTTGTCATTTCCTGACCATAGTTTTCCCGCATTCAGGACATTTCACCTGAGGGCATGGAACTCCAGCCTGATGGGCCTGCTGATGACCACAGTTCGGACACACGCATTCTCCTCCTGGTCCGGCAGTCCCTGTGCCTTTCCCTCCGCGGAAGCCTCGTCCACACCCCTGTCCCTGGGTCTGACCTTGACCCTGATTCTGTCCTCTGGCTGGTCCCTGACCCATTGGCCCTGTTCCGTCCTTTCCTGGCATTGTATAATCTCCTCCTTCTACCCGTATTGATTTTCCATGTACCAGTGCATCAGCTATCTTCTGCACCGTTCTCTGGAGCGTCCTCTGGAATGTGGACTGGTGGATGTGCATCTTCTCTGCTGCAGCATCCTGCTTCATCTTTTCAAGATAGCTGAGTCTCAATGATTCCAGTTCATCAATGGTTATGTTGACCTCTTCCAGCTCGTTCAGGCAGGTACCTGAAGGCTTGAAATGTCGTACATTGTGCTCGAAATTCACCATTCTCCTTTTTCTCGGGCGTCCCATAGTTATGCATTATGATGCATAACGGTGATAAAGGTTTTGATTTTGTTTTTTGAGATTGGTTTTGGTCTTGGGGGAATATATCTTCACATTGATGTTTATTTACATCTGTAAGGAGTTTTATCATAAGTTTTGAACAGGACTTTAATCTGTAGGTTCTCCAATGTAAGATCACCTTATTCAGAAGATATTTATGCTTTCATATCTGATATTTATAGTGTAGCAAGTTTCCATAGTAATTGGAATTTAATTGGGGCGCTACTATGATCGATTTTAACAGGAGGTGAAATCAGATGGTAAAATGCGCAATTTGTGGGGGAGAAGCACCAAGGCAGCCAGGTGTAACAGACGAAGGTAAATGTGATCTTTGTGGTAAGAAGCTGGAATTAGCCAAGAAAGAGGAAGAGAAAAAGTAATTACTCTACTCTGAAGCGATCTAAAAATTAAGTAACATAGAAGCTGCCTTTCAAAAAGGTAACTTCAATATTTTTATTTGAATTAGACTTGACTTCAATAATCCCGCTTCCCGAATATCCCTGACCCGATCCTTACCATGGTAGCTCCTTCCTCGATGGCAACCTTATAGTCACCGGACATTCCCATAGAAAGCTCCTGGATATCGATATTGCCCAGTTTCTCCTGCTTCAGCTCATCAAAGATCGCTTTCATCTTTCTGAAATACGGGCGGGCTTCCTCGGCAGATACATACGGAGGGATGCACATGAGACCCCTTACGTGAATATTGCTGAGTGTCCGGATGTCTTTTATCGCGTCTGCGATCTCATCGGTCCCGAAGCCGTATTTTTGTGGTTCGTTGCCGATGTTGACCTGAAGGAATACCTTCTGGACCTTGCCGAGCTCTCCGGCTCTTTTGTCTATTTCCTCTGCCACCTTCAGGGAATCGACCGACTGGATCACATCAAAGAGTTCAACGGCTCTCTTGACCTTGTTCGTCTGGAGGTGTCCGATCAGGTGCTTTTCGCAGGGAGGGATACAATCGCATTTTTCATCGAATTCCTGAACCCTGTTCTCGCCTATGATGGTGGCTCCTGCTCTGATGGACTCGTTGATCCTGTCGGTGTCAACCGTCTTGGTGACGCTTACAAGTTTTACTTCTCCAAGCTCTTCAAGTATTGCCTTTGTGTTCTCTTCGACTGTCATTCGTGTTCACGGCGCTGTTTTTTGAAAATATGATGAATTTTTTAGATCCCTATTACGGGCTCCATGAAATAAGTGCAGGGAATTTTATATAAAACGTTCGTTTGGGCTGGCGTTGTGCTTCAGCAGTGTGTTCAATAAAATGCAAATGCAAAAAAAGAAAACGGATTGGCAAATGCCATCCGAGTAGTTATCCAAGGTCGAAATAACGTCAAACCAGAACTTCTCAATATCCAAGTGCCATCCTGATAAGCACTATCAGTCCCACGAACAGGTTGAGCACGACCAATCCGCCGATAACCATGACACCCAGCTTGATCTTTCCGGTATCCATGTCCAGGAAGGAAAGGGCATTCTGAACGGAATCCATCGTGTCATTTGCTTTTGAAAGGGTCTCCTGGGTCTCGGTCAGGTTCGCGTTCAGGTTGTCAAGTAGCTCATCGATGCGTGGCTGCTCTTCTGTCCGGACGTTCTTCAGCACTCCGTGAAGCTCATCCAACGTCTTTGGGATGATCCCGGGCTCTTCAACCCACTTGTTTGCAAGTATTTCGTACTTCTTATCCAGCTTCAGGGACTGCCTGTAGTAGAAGGTCTTCTGGGCCTTGAGCAGGTCGTAGTTCCTCTGGTAACCATCGAACTTGGTGCTAAGTGATGCGGATATTTTAGCACCGTGAGGCTGCATTGTGAGCATGGAACGCTTTGGGGCTTTGGCAAGTGCCATGTTGAGATTTGCCATTGTTGCCATGGTGGCCTTTGCTGCTTCTGGTGCATAAGTGGATGATGCTGAACGCATCTCACGCTCCTCAACAGCCGCTTCCCTTGCGATCTCCCTGTTAATGTCGGTTCCAATCTCGCTCTCGGCTTTTTTGATGAAATGATCGTCAGTGATCTTTTCATGCCTGATGGCTGCATCTGCCCTTTCTATTTCGGCTTTGAGAGGTTCTTCCTTTTCGATGAAACCATTATCAGTTATTCTTTCATGCCGGATCCCTGTACCCGGTCTTTCAATATCTTTTCGGCCTTCTTCCTTAACAATATAATCCTTGTAGGGTCTCTCCGCCACGATGTCCCCAACGTTTCCTACATTGCCGATATGGGTTCCCTCATGTACGATATCCCCTGCACTGATGTGTGCTCCGGCGATACCCACGGACCCCATGTTTATATCGAACTTCTTCTCCGGGAACTTTTCGATTACATTCGCAAGCTGGGCAGTAACCGTGTCCTTTCTGGTGATAAGTCCCTGGTAATACAGCTTATCCTTCTGAAACATTTCCAGCTGGTTTCGGATATCAGGACTGAGGTCAGTTATTGCAATAGGTATCTTCTTTTTAGTGACAAAAAGTTTCTTTACTTCCTGAAGGACCTCTTCGCTGACCTCCAGATTGTCATCAAGGGAATCCAGTATGTCCTCGATCATTGGCTGCTCAATAGTATTGAAGCGCTCAAGTGATTCTTTGGCGTTGTAGATCGTATTTGAAAGGACACCCGGTTCCTGATAGAAGATGTCATGGATCTCTTTCCTGACAGCAGCAAGTCTTGCCATTATCTGGAACTTTTTGATCACATTCTGCATATCGGACAGCATGTCCCAGAAGTCAAAACTGAAATCGGTTACATCCTCTACTCCCATTTCGGAAAGCTTGTTCAAAAGTCGTGTCTCTTCCTGACGGAGTGAATTCAGCCTTTCCTTTTCCTCGTCCCAGAGATCATCTTCATCCCTTGGGGTCATTCTTGTGATGACAAGGAGCTCTTCTGCTTCCTTTAATGTTGATTCTAGCTGTTCACCTACAGCCTCGATCGTCGAACCAATTACAGCTATCGCCAGACCTGCCTCTTCTGCTGCATCTCCGGCAGACTCTGCAGCATTGCCCGCCTGGTAAACAGCTTTTCCAATAGTGTACAGACCACCTGTACAAACACCCGCAACGACATCAAACCATCCCATGATATTTTTCCTCCTTTTTTAGCATAGATCTACAGAATACGGTACAAATTTACTGTAGAATTACAAATAGAAGTGCTAAATTACAGCATCTGCAAGTACCCTGTTTTCTTCCATTCCAATCAAGAATATTCACTTCATATTTATATATTCATTTACATATATACGTGATGACTGTCGATATATGGTAATTAGGAATTTTAAAAAACAATGGGAGTAACTCCCATATTTAATAGAAACTTGTGGAAATGCTTGCAGTTTTTATTCCTTTATCTTTTCCATTAACCACGCCATATTCTGTGCAAGGGTTTCCATGGTCTTCATTCCTTCACCATCTGCATCCACATCTCCCGGCATGAGCCCCACTCCAACGTTCCAGTAGCTTGAACCCGGAATTATCATCTCAGAGATCGTGAAGAAATGGTTGATAGAATCGAAAGCATGGATGCCTCCTGCTCTTCTTACCGCTACAACAGCTGCTCCTACCTTACGCTTGAAAAGCTCCCCATTTGCTTTACCCACAAATCCGGCTCTGTCGATAAGGGCTTTTGTTTCCGGGCTCAGGTCTGCAAAATATGTTGGTGTCGCAATGATGATCCCATCAGCGTCCATCATCTTTTCGATACACTCATTGATTATGTCGTTCTCAATTACACAGCGTTTGTCCTTTTTGTCAAAACATTTCATGCAGGCAGTACAGCCGTGAATTGAATTTCCTCCAAGCTGGATTACTTCTGTTTCGATTCCTTCCTTCTCAAGTACATCAAGCACATGGCCAATCAGGTGTGAAGTGTTCCCTTCCTTTCTGGGACTCCCATTGAATGCTACGACTTTCATTGTTTTCCTCCGGTTTTCTCAAAATTGATATGATCCAAAGTATGATCCTGAAGCAGACGATCAAAAAAGAAAAAGCAAGTGGCTAGAAGCCACCATATTACAATATATTGCTAGCAGCCGGAAAACTTATTTTTTAGCTTTCCTCAGACTTTTCATCTTCTCAAGTTCGCACTCAAGTTCCCTGATCTTTATCTCATCGATCTTGTCGGAAAGGTTCTCAAGTTCCTTATCAGCCATCTGGATCGTATTCTGGATCTTCTCAATGATATTCTTCTCAAGGTTGAGTCTCTGTTTCTTTGTTTCACTCACAAGGTCTTCAACAAGGAGCTTTCCTTCTTCCTTGGTCATCTGGCCTTCTTCGATCTTTTCCCTGACGAACTCTTTTATCTTCTCTTCGGATAATGCTGCCAGTCCTGCACCGATCAAAGCTGTTGCTCCTAGCAGCCCCATTTTCTTCATCTTGTCCATTTATTTTCACTCCCTTGATGTCTGTGAGATCTTTGATTTTATCTGATCTTCTTGAAGTTACCATTTATTCCGGTTAGCGGGTGCAATAGCAGGTAATATCAAAAGTGGTTCTAATAACCGCTTTGTCAGATAATGAGTTTCTGTATGGTTTGACTTGCTCAACATTTCAGTGAATCACAGAAGTATTTCATCATGAAATGGATTTCAATATTGTATTGTCAGAAGACTTGCAATACCCCAAATTGCATTTCCCCGCTAAGAAAATGTGTTCGATTTAATATATATCTATTGGAAGATCTCAATATATGCCGGTCAGGGGGATTCGTAATAGACACAGCTTTTGCTTAATTGGAGAATACGGCATTATCGGTGGATATTGCCCAGGATATAATATATGATCCGGGATCGGTAGATCTTCAATAATGTCCTTTTATGAATGGGATAAACCTGTGAACCCTCTTCTGGTACTCCAGATATTCATCACCAAACTGTGAAACCAGCCTTTTCTCCACATGCACAGATCCGATGTAGAAGTAGATGCTGGTTATAATATAGACGATCAGCAGGTTTACTGTCATAAATGGGGTTAGCCAGATTATGACAAGTCCGGAGAATAGGAAAGGATCTCTTATCCACCGGAAAATTCCCCTGATGTTCAGTGGCTCTGATCCCGGAGTCTCTGGTTTGGATAACTGTAAATGCAACTTGAACCTCTGGGGTGAATCCCGGAAGGCCATTGGTGCTGCCAGTGAAGCGAGCAATTGACCGGCTACCATGACCCAGCGCCAGGGAGATGAGACTATATAGAGGATGCGTCCCGGATTCACATAAAGCAGATAAACTATCGGAAGTATCGTTACCACTGCGATCAGGCTGTACACCGGCAGATAGAATGTCTCTACCCTGGAACCCAGTGCTTTCACTACCATGCGCTTAAAAGGAAGGCTTGCCGTTACGCTGTGAATTACTGCAAATGCCACAAGACAAAGAACAATAATGACTATAGCTGATACCAATTCCAACACTCCTTAATAAAGGTTTGAATCTAACGTAATATAAAGAAAGCGATACAAACGTTGAATGGAGCGGGCTACTATGGTATTTTTGATCCCCAATCACTTTAATTCATTCGTAGATCTCTTTCAATGCTTCCAGTTTCTTCTCAGGAACATCCTCCTCTAATAACCCAAAAAGGAGTCTGTCATACCATTTACCATTATGAAGCCAGTATTTTCTCTGTGTTCCCTCAGAACGGAACCCGTTTTTGATCATTGTTCTTTCAGAAGCAATATTTCCTTCCGCACAATCTCCGGTCAGTCTGAATGCATCAAGGATGATAAATGCATAATATATCAGGAATTCACATGCAGTGCTTCCATATCCCTTTCTCCATTGGTTGTCATCGATCTGGTATCCAATGAGGTAGTTCCCATTGGTGAACTCTATTGGGAATAGTGCACATTGGCCTATGAAATTGTCGTTATCCTTTTCCCGGATCGTAAAAACATTGATGTGTGGGATCTTATTTTCTTTTAATGCACCTTCTGTTGAAATGGCAAGTGGTGAAAAATAGGTGATCGTATCTTCTTTTGTATTTGGTCCGAAGAACATGTACTTGCAGACGCTTTCCTTTGAAAGCATTAATGCTATTTCACTCATGTCTTCTTCATTAAGATATCTGAATACAATGTTGTCTTTGCTCCACTCCAGTTTCATTTGTAACCTTCCTTTTCAGGATGTCCTAATTTGTCTATATAGATTATTGAAATTTTGGTTTGTAGAATTGGAAGCTTTTATATTTTCAGATCTGTCCATAATTTCGAACTATCTTTTAATACCACTCAGAATTTATATAAGGCAAACTATTAACGTGCCATGGTCCCGGATATCCTTATTCCATTCCTGCTTGTAGGGCTTGCCGAAATGGGTGATAAGACCCAGCTTGCAGTTCTTGTCTTATCTACTAAGACAAAAAAACATGCTTCACTGCTGGCAGGTGTGATGCTTGCATTCATATTAACAGATGGTCTTGCGATCATTTTGGGTAACTTCGTAGCTGAAAAGGTCCCGATGGAATATGTACGTCTGGGTGCAGGGCTCCTGTTCATTTTATTTGGATTAACGACTTTGTTGAACAGTAAGGATGATGATAGTGATGGGTCCTACGATCTGAAAAACCCTTTTATCTCTGGATTTGGTCTTATCCTTGTATCTGAGATGGGTGATAAAACACAACTTGCTTCGGCTCTTTTTGCCACTCAGTACAATCCGGTTATGGTCTTCATCGGTGTGATATTTGCATTATTTGTCCTGTCAGGTATGGCTGTTTATGTCGGTAAGTTCATGATGGAAAAGATCAACAAGAAGACGATATCAACAGCAGCAGGTGTTCTGTTTATTGTAATAGGGGCTTCGTTCTTCTTTTAAATACGATGGCATTCTTTTGAAAGCTGCATATTTCTTTTTTGATATTTCCTTGATATGATCATGAGATCTTTTAGAATTGGCGACAAGCCTTATGCTTGCTTCCTTTATCATCATATCATTTGATCAGGTATGGTAAATTTCAAGAAAAGAATGGATGCGAGGGAAGGGATTCGAACCCTCGAACTCCTACGAGAATAGGCCCTGAACCTATCGCCTTTGGCCTGGCTGGGCAACCCTCGCATCGTGATTAGCCAATAGTGGCGTTTTTCATTATTAAGCGTTGTGGTTCTGGATACCTGATATTTACATTTTTTTCAGATTAATCGAGATAGTATATATATCGATCTTTCTCTTTTTTATCCTTTGAGAGCAGATTGTCTTCAACAAAAGAAAAAAGGGTGCAATTTAAAGAGAAAATTGTTTCATTTAGCTTTGAGATTGAGAAGTAAGCCCTTGCTTTCTTGTTTTTTCCCGTTCTTGAGAATGCCCACATTTGAACCACCATTTCCTTTTATTGTATAATGAATAATGTATCCTTTCTTAGTTCCAAAACGCATATTCAAATAATCAGTACTTTATAATATTGCATTATATTATTTTCAATATTCTATTCTGGTTTTATTAAGGGCCCGAAGGCCCTTTCAAAGGAGTTCCGGAGGTTGTTTTCATATTTCATTTACAAAAAAGTTCTAAAGGAGTCGATCAAGAGTAGAAGAAACGGGAACTCTTGATCTAATACATAGGTTGTACTCGTTCGTATATAGCCTAACCCGCTTTTAATTGGAGACAAATATGCAAAAGGTATCGTGGCTTGAAAATGGACAACGGCTTTAAAAAAGTACATTACCATTTGAAGAATTCAAAAAAAGGAAAGTGGATGGCATCTCATGCCATCAGTTTCAATATGAGTGCCTTCTGGGCGTGAAGACGGTTCTCTGCCTGGTCGAAGACAACTGAATGCGGTCCTTCCATAACCTCTGCTGTAATCTCTTCTCCCCTGTGTGCAGGTAGGCAGTGCATTACGATAACATTGTGTTTTGCAACGTCCACCAGTTCGGAATTGATCTGGTAGTCTGCAAGGTCGCTGAGTCTTTTCTCCCTTTCAGCCTCATCGCCCATGGATACCCATACGTCGGTATAGAGCACATCTGCATCCCTTGCAGCTTCCACTGGATCGTTGGTGATGGTGATATCCCCTCCAAGTTCCCGGCCCTTTGCCACGATCTCAGGATTCGGCTCATATCCTTCAGGACATGCAACGGCAATCTCCATACCAACGAGGGCACAGCCGAGGATTAGTGAGTTACATACATTGTTCCCGTCACCTATCCATGCGAATTTCAGCCCCTTCAGGTGGTTTTTGTATTCCCTGATAGTAAGGAAATCTGCCAGGATCTGGCATGGGTGCTCAAGATCTGAAAGCGCATTGATCACAGGCACCTGTGAGTGAGCAGCAAGGTCTTCCACGGTCTTGTGGCTGTTCACCCTTGCAGTGATACCTGCAACATAGCGAGAAAGCACTTCGGCGGTATCTGATACAGTTTCACCGCGTCCGATCTGTATATCTCTGGAATTAAGGTAAATGGAATGTCCGCCAAGGTCGCTCATAGCAACCTCGAAGGATACTCTTGTCCTTGTTGATGATTTCTCGAAGATCATTGCAAGGCTCTTGTTCTTCAGCAGGTCTGTGACCTTCCCGCGGACCCTCTTCTCCTTGAGATCTTCTGCCATGTCAAGGATCTCGATGATCTCTTCGGTTGTAAGATCGGTCATTGATATTAGATGTTTCATGTTATCAGCTCAGGTTTGATAATTAACCACGTATCTCTTTCATGTGGTCAATTCTTCTCTGGATCAGTTCAGGCTTTCCAATATCGCTTCTGAAGTGGAGGTCTCCGATAATGTTCTCCAGTGCATTCTGGGCGATCTTCTCAGCTTTGTCGATGGTATCCTCGATACCAACAACAGCCACAGCCCTGGAGCCTGTAGTGTATACCTTTCCATCTTTCTCATATACGCTTGAATAGAACAGTATAGCATCGCCGATGTCGCCAACGATGACCTCTTTGTCCTTTGTTGGCTCGTCAGGATATCCTGCGGGAACCGCATACTTGCAGACGGTTGCCTTGTGGGCGAACTTCACTTCAAGTTCATCAAGTGTTCCGTTGACAACTGCGGACATGACATCCACCATGTCAGTATCGAGCAGTGGAAGTACGTTCATCGCTTCAGGGTCACCGAATCTTGCATTGAACTCAATGACCTTTGGACCGTCCTTTGTGAGGATGAACTGTCCGTACAGGATTCCCTTGAAAGGTGTGCCTGTTGCTTCATGAAGGGCTTTCACGGTTGCCTTCATGATCTCCCTTGCAGGCTCGATGTCATCGACGTTCATGAAAGGAAGCAGCTCATCTGCATCGGTATATGACCCCATTCCACCGGTGTTTGGTCCAAGGTCGTTCTCAAAGGCACGCTTGTGGTCCTGCACACATGGTGTGAAGGCAAGGTTCTTTCCGTCAACGAAAGCTTCCAGTGTGAACTCCTCACCGATAAGGTTCTCTTCCACGACTACATTGTCGCCATCAAGAAGGGATCTTGCATATTCAAAAGCAGCTTTTGTGTCAGGTAACTGGTCGCCCATGACCTTGACGCCCTTTCCACCGGTAAGCCCTGCCGGTTTGACCGCAACGTTGCCAAGTTCCTCAATGTAGTCCTCAAGTCCTTCCTCGCTTGAGAACACTTTGAATGCAGGACAGCCTTCGATGTTGTTATCCCTCATGAAATTGCGTGCCCATGCCTTGTCGAACTCGATGCGTGCGACATCCTTCCTTGGTCCCACTACTCCGATACCTGCATCCTCAAGGGCATCTGCAAGACCTGCTGCAAGTGGTGCTTCCGGTCCGATAAAAGCGATCTCGATGTTCTTTGACCTTGCGTATTCGACCACCTTTTCCACTTCTGTCTCCTTGATCAGAAGTACATCTTCACACAAGCTGGCAATTCCGGGGTTCTTCTTTGCCATTACTGAGAACATTGCAGGGTTGCGTTCACTTCTTGCAACAGCATCTGCGATCGCATTTTCTCTGCCGCCGCCTCCAACGATTAGAACATTCATATGTATAACCTCATTTGAACAAAAAATGTATTGATGTTAATAAAGAATTCATTTTATTGTATTACTGAAAAATAACATTACATTTGTTAATTTGAATATGTTAAGGGAGCTAAATCTCTTTGTATTAAATAAATAGTTTCCGACTTATTTTCTTTGTTTGAATCAACATATCTTCTTTTTTTACCAACTTACTGCATTCATTCGTAAAAGCAGGTTTTCGTGTAAAGGTTTGATATGTCAATAGGGATGTCAACGGGATCTGGAGGGATAGCTGCCCGATACTAACAATTAGAAAAAAGGGTCTGATCTATAAGATCAATAAAAAAAGGTACAGAGAGATCTTCTTAGATTCGGGAAAGATCTCTGTTGTATGATCTCTTCATTCTTTCAGCTTCACAACGAGGAAACGGAAAAGGCTGTCACTTTCATTCCTCAGTAGGTGAGGGATGCCTTTTGGACTTTCGATAAGCGTGTCCTTTGAAACGGTCTCTTCCTCATCACCGATCACAACGATACCGCTACCTTCGAGCACATAGAAGAACACATTCATTGGTGTCTTGTGCAACTTAAGTGACTCTCCGGGTTTAAGCTCGAGGTGTACGACCTGTACCTGCTCGGTATCAAAAAGTCCTTTGGCAAGTACATTGTGAGGGTTCTCTTTCTCAGGTGCTTTATCTAATTCCACTATTTTCATAATATCCTCGTCTCCATAGTTAAGAGTTTATTTTAAGAGCCTCTCCATGTCCTTTTCTACGGTGGTGTTCGCTGTTATGTTGAACTTGTCCACCAGTACATTGAGGACATTCGGTGAGACAAATGCCGGTAGTGTAGGGCCAAGTGTGATGTCATTGATGCCGAGTCTGAGAAGGGTGAGCAATACAAGGACCGCCTTTTGTTCGTACCATGCGATATTGTACGAGATGGGTGCATCGTTTACATCCTCAAATCCAAGTCTGGCCATGAGTCCCTGTGCGATAATGACAAGTGAGAATGAATCATTGCACTGTCCTGCATCCAGTACCCTTGGGATCCCATCAATTTCCCCGAGGTCGAGTTTGTTGTACCTATACTTTGCACACCCGGCGGTAAGTATGACAGTATCCTCTGGCAATGCCTCTGCGAAATCTGTGTAGTACTGCCTGTTCTTGTGACGTCCGTCACAGCCTGCCATGACAATGAACTTCTTTATCTTGCCTGATTCGATGGCATCAACGATCTTGTCGGCATGGGTCAGCACAGAGTTGTAAGCAAAACCTGTCATGACAGTACCTTCTTCCAGTTGTACCGGTGGTTCACAGGTCTTTGCCTGTTCGATGATGGCTGAGAAGTCCTTTTTACCATCCTTGGCTACGATGTGCGTGGCACCGTCAAAACCTACAGACCCGGTAGTGTATAACCTGTCAAGGTAGGTCTTCTTTGGAGGAACGATACAGTTGCTTGTCAGCAGGATAGGTCCGTTGAAGCTCTCGAATTCCTGCTTCTGGTGCCACCATGACCCTCCATAGTTGCCTACAAGATGTTCGTACTTCTTAAGTTCAGGATATGCATTTGCAGGCAGCATCTCACCGTGGGTATATACATCGATGCCTGTTCCCTCGGTCTGGTCCAGGAGTTCCTTCAGGTCTTTCAGGTCATGTCCGCTCACGAGAATTCCAGGTCTGTCCCTTGTTCCGATATTTACAGCAGTAGGTTCCGGGTTTCCGAATGCAGTGGTATTCGCCTGGTCAAGCGCTGCCATTACATCAAAACCTTTCTCGCCGCATCTCAGGACCATTGCGATGAGGTCCTTATCGGTCAGACTGTCATCTGTGGTTGCCACAAGTGCATCTTCTACGAATGCAAGCACTTTTTTATTGACCTGTCCAAGCACCATTGCATGGTGTCCATATGCTGCAATCCCTTTGAGACCAAAGATCAGCAGTTCCCTTAATGACCGGACATCCTCGTCCTTTGTCGCAAGGATGCCTGTATCCCTGTCCTTGAGGTTTTCCGGGGTCACGGTTGCGATCTCCGGAAGTTCGCTCTCATCAAGCGCATCGTTGTCCAGGAGCTTCTGCCTGATCTCATCACGTATTTCAAAAGCCCTGTCAATACGTTCCTGGATCCCACTAGCCCTGAAATCAGTGTTCGTTATGGTCGAGAACAGTGCATCGAGCATAAAATCGTCAGTGCTTGCTTCTGAAAGTTTTGCCTTTCTTGCTTTCTGGTTGTAGAATGCAAGGCTCTTAAGCACATAGATGAGATCGTCCTGGAGGTTTGCGACCTCTCCTTGCTTACCGCACATCCCGTTCTTTGTGCAGCCTTCTCCGTTCATTGTTTCTTCACACTGGTAACAGAACATCATTTCACCTTGTTTCTTAGTTAGGATGTGTAATTATGCAGCCATTCATCTTTTAGAGGCATAGTTGAATCTGTAACTGATACTGGTATATCCGGGATACTGGTACTTATAGACCCGGTTTCCACTTTGATACCTCTATATGAATACTAATAACCCACTCTTCTATAGGCTATGTTGTTACAAGTATTTAAAATGAGATAAAAAGAAATTATTTAGTGATTAGTAAAAAAGCCATTGCAGCAGTAAAATGACTGCTGCATCTCAATTATTTCACTTATCCCCAAGCAGATCGCTTGCACGCACAAGCGGGATAAGCTTGACATCGATCTCACTGAGGTTCTCTGTAGCACCGTCCTCACGGTCCACAACGGTGATAACCTTGTCAATGATGCATCCTGCATCCCTTATAGCACCAATTGCCTCAATAACAGAACCGCCACTGGTGGTCACATCTTCCAGCAGGACGATCCTGTCTCCTTCTTCAGCATCACCTACGAACCTTCCGCCGGTCCCGTACTCTTTTGCAGATTTGCGTATCAGCAGGAGGGGTAGGTTCGTTTCAAGGGATACAGCTGTGGCGATAGGTACCCCGCCCAGCGCGACACCGCCAACGATGTCGATGTCCATCTTTGTGATCTTTGCAGCTGCCTGCTTTGCGATTATCTTCAGTGTGCCGGGGTCTGAACTGGCCTTCTTGATATCGATGTAGTACTTGCTCTTCTTTCCGGATGCCAGGGTGAAGTCCCCGAACCTGACAGCTCCGCAGGCCTTGAGTGCTTCTATGATTTCTTCCTTGTTTTCTGATGCTGTTGTCATTGTGATCCTTTCCTTTTTTGGTATTTACCATGGTTCCTTCTTGACACCTATGAAATATCCTATGACATTTGTCACAAGGTGAAGCAGGGGTGTGATGATCAGGATAACCAGTATGATCCTGAATGTGAACTGCTCGGAGAACCAGTATGGTGATGCCAGGTAGGCAAATATCAATGCTCCTATGACAAAGTCAAGCTGGTCCACTACAGGCAGTGGTGCTCCTCGCTTTAGTCCCAGACGCCTCTTGAAGAAGCTCATGAACATGTCCCCGAAGAGTGAACCAAATGCAAGTGCGAACACAACGATGGTCGTGTTCAGTCCGCCTGTTCCGAAAGTTGGAAGTTGTGCTCCCAGTATTACCGGATAGCTTTCGATCAGCCTCATCTGCAATAGTCCTGCAAGGGTTCCGCATATAAGGCCTGCAAAGAAGCCACGGAAGGTCTTCCCGTCCCCTAGGATGCGCCTTCCGTCTGACATCGTCTTTCCACCATCTATGGGCCTTCCTCCTCCAAAGACGGCAGCGAAAGGATTCGGCAGGTATGCCGGAAGCATTAACCATACTGCAAGAACAATTAGCTCGATCGTGTTATCAACTCAATGTTTTTTGCTTTAATCTGCTTCATTGATATATAAAACCAACTCTATATCCGGTTTTAATTTCTTTTTCCAATTACGTTTGTTCCTATTTCTTTTTCTGTTTTCTTCTTTACTTTAATCCCTCATCCTTTTATCTATGAATTCTTCCTGAGATTTTTCCTTCCATTAATCATATATTTGATATGTACCCAGTTATCTTGCAATATAGTAAAAATGGAGGAATTTCATGAGCACCATCGAAAATCTCAAAGAGGCATTTGCCGGCGAATCAATGGCAAACAGGAAGTATCTTGCTTTTGCAAAAATGGCTGATAAGGAAGGTTTCACAAAGATCGCCAAACTGTTCAGGGCTGCAGCATATGCGGAAACCGTCCATGCTCATAACCACCTTAAAGTCCTTGGGGAGGTAAAGAGCACTCAGGAGAACCTTCAGGAAGCAATATCCGGCGAGACTATGGAATTCAACGAAATGTATCCTGCCTTTATCGAGGAAGCAGAAAAGGAAGGCAACAAACAGGCAGTTCGCAGCTTTGATCTTGCGAACAAGGTCGAGAAGGTCCACGCCGAGCTCTACCAGAAGGCACTGGACAACATGGATGGCGATGAGGACGTTGACTACTATGTATGTGAGGTGTGTGGTTATACCGTGGAAGGCGAAGCACCTGAAAGGTGTCCTGTGTGCGGAGCTGTTCATTCTAAGTTCACAAAGGTGGACTGAACAAAATACAACTTTTTCTCAGGGCAGTCCAATTACTGCCTTTCAGTTTTTTCCCGTCCAGAATTTATATCATTATTAATTCTGGCTTTTTTATGACAGTATCGATACATATTTTAATGGGGATAACGATTGTGAATCCCATGAAAGAAAGCAAAGACCTTGTAAACAGCAGCAACATCATGTTTGCAACTGTGCTTACCATGCTGCTCCTTGCTGCTCTTATAACGTTCGGGATGCTGACACCACTGATCGTCAGGCTGACCACAGGTGTCGAGATGAGCATGAGTGCAGAGTACTTCAACGGCCGAAGCGCTCTTCCCACAGCAGCACTGGTGATACTGCTTACGATGTGTTTGCTTTATGGATATTTCGGAGCCAGGAAGACACTGTTCGTTGGTGCTTTCACGGTGGCAATATCCGTTGCATTTGCTTTTCTTTCTCCTTTCGGGAATCTCCCTCTTGATGTGACCATACCAGTGGTCAGTATGGCACTGGTAACGACGTTCTATAAGATCTACATGTCCATGCAAAGGGATTCTCGTGTAATGAAACTTCGGGGTGTCAGTGCACATGTGATACATCTCGGTATCATCCTTATTCTCATAGGTATTGTCGCCAGCAGTAACATGAAAGTTGATGGCTCTGCTGTGGTGTCTATGGACTCTGTCGGATAGTTCGAAGAGCAGAACTATATGGTCTCAGTGACCGGAATGGATTCAACTTTCGAAGGTTCTCAATACAAAGAGTACCCCGGTTCTTCTTATGCTACCTACGTTGATTTTGATATCTACAGGAACGGGGCTTATTTTGACAGTGGACAGATAAAATATATCACTGATTTCAAATGGGGACAAACGTACACAACTACTTATGTTAATCGTGGTGTGTTTGAAGAGCTCTTCATTGCTCCAAAGGCACTTAATGAGACCAGCGGTGAGGTTAGCGTCTACATGAGGACCGTACCTTTCATCACATTCATCTGGGGCGGCCTGTTCATTATGCTTGCCGGAATTGCTTCTCTGGTACTGGTCGATTACTCGGTTGACGGTAGTTCCGCGAACACCCTTCCTAAGATCAAAGGGAAAAGGA
Organism: Methanococcoides mangrovi; assembly: GCF_052057775.1. GTDB lineage: Archaea > Halobacteriota > Methanosarcinia > Methanosarcinales > Methanosarcinaceae > Methanococcoides. The sequence goes on from NZ_CP195121.1 coordinate 1,205,578, forward strand.
ACAAAGGTACTGAAGGACGCAAGGGGGGTAAAAAATGAACTTCGGTATGATCCTCATATGGATAGCTTTTATCCTGGGTGCAGCTTCAACCGTATATTCCATCATCCACCTGAGGACGAACAATACCCATGCAGGTTCACTTTCCAGGAAGCTTGAACTTGGCTGTACAGCCACGATAACACTTGCGATCCTGATGCTGACCTCTTATCTTGTCAAGGTATCGTCATCCTACGTTTATGTCTACATGCATTCAAGCGTCGACCTTGAGTTTGTCTACCGCCTTTCCGCATTATGGGCAGGCCAGGAAGGTTCCTTCCTGCTCTGGACATGGTTCATCCTGCTGATGCTTCTGGCAATTCAGTATACAGGGCACACGAAAGAGCTGTTCGATACCCGGATCATGAACATCACCCGTTCGATCTGTCTGTCCATCATCACGGTATTCCTGCTGTTGCTGGTACTGAAGAACCCGTTCTCCATGTACTACGGTGTCCTGGGTTCATACGCCGAGATCTCCAACTGGAACCCTTTCGTAGCAGCATACCCGCTTGCGGACGGTCAGGGTATGAACCCTCTCCTGAGGAACCCATGGATGGCAGTCCACCCTCCGGTGCTGTTCCTTGGGTATGCGGCCTTTACAATTCCCTTTGCAGCTGCTATTGCTACCCTTCTAATCGATGATGGTAGGTGGGTCAGGATATCCAGGGACTGGATGAGGGTGGCATGGCTTTTCCTCACTGCAGGTATAGGTCTTGGCGGATTCTGGGCATATGAGGTCCTTGGCTGGGGTGCATGGTACTGGACATGGGACCCTGTCGAGACATCATCACTGATCCCCTGGATAACAGCTACAGCTTACCTGCATTCCCAGACAAGGGTCCAACATGGTGAATACAGGTTCCTTGCACCGATGCTCGCTGTGGTATCCTTCATACTGGTCATATTCGCAACATTCGTCACACGCAGCGGCATGTGGGTGTCTGTACATTCATGGCAGGACTTCACCCTTGAGGGTATGGTCATTGCGATCTTCCTGGTGATGCTGCTTGTTTCAAGTGTAGTACTGCTTGTAAGAAGGTACTTCGAGGAAAGTGAGGGCTGAGCTCAAACAAAACGATGTCAATTCAGATATGATGTCAATGAGAAAGGCCGGATCTATCTGAAAAAGGACAAAACTAATTAAAAAAGTGTAAAAGAAGATCAGGCGAATCTGAAATAGATCCTCCTGTTGTTCTTTCCCTTATTTTCGGCCTTGAAGATTTCGATATGCGGGATCTCGCCTGTATTTTTAACGTGTGTACCGCCGCATGCCTGGTCATCGATCTCAGGAATTCTGATAACACGTATCTCTTCGATCTCCGGAGGGAATGCGTTCTTGAGCTTGACTACGGAGGGTATTGTTAGTGCTTCTTCTCTTGGGAGGATGTCTATCTTCACATCGATCGCCCTGTCGATGACCTCATTGACCTTTGCCTCGTATGAGTCGATCTGCTCCCTGTCGAAGTTCTCCAGATTGAAGTCCACACGTGTCTTGTCCTCTGCTATCTGGTTCCCGGAGATCTTTGCTCCGGTCTCATTGTGTATGATGGCACTGAGGATGTGGGATGCAGTGTGGTAGTTCATGAAAAGGGTTCGTCTGTCCTGGTCGATGATGCCTTTGACCTTATCGCCTTCCTTAAGTCCGGGTTCACTGACCTCATGGCTTATCTGCCCGTCGAACTTCCCGACGAACACGACCCTGTATTCCTTTCCATCGCTGACCAGAACTCCGGTATCATGTGGCTGGCCACCGGATTCAGGGTAGAATGCCGTTCTGTCAAGAACAACGAATTTGTCATCCTTCACGCTCGTCACAGTTGCTTCGAATTCCCTGAGGTAACAGTCTTTCAGATAAAGTGCTTCCATGCCGGATTATTTGAAAAGATAGTTAATAAATGTTATTTTGAAGAGTGATCCTGAGAAGATCACATCTTCACTCTTCCGATATCAATGTAGTCGATTCCCTCATCTTCAGAGATAGCATACAACATACTTTTCCTGACACTGTTTGCCAGACGGATTGCCCTCGACATTACAGGAAGTGTAAATTCATGGTCCGCAGGTATGGAGTGCACAAGGTATTCCGAGTGTGGCATCTTTGCAGGCGACTCCACCTGGCTGTAGACACGGAAATGGCTGCCAAACTTGAATCCGGTCTTCGGCACAACTCCCATCTCACGAAGGTCTGTGTACACACTGCTTTTCAGGTGGAACTCCGGTTCGATCTTTGAAGCGATCTCTGTGAACGAATCGCTGTTCATTGGATTGTCCTGACGGTCTTTGACATTTATCACACCGTTGTCAAGCAGGTAGCGTGATTCCACAAGTGATAACTGAAGCCTCTGCTTGTCAAGTGGCTTGCCATAGAAACCGTTCTCGAACAGTGAGGTTGATGCATCCTCATCCCAGATGATGACCCTGTCCTCGAGGAACGTCGCTTCAGTATTGATGTCCGGGTACAGTGTATCTCCCATTCCACCTTTTATTCTCGGTCTCTTCACCTCATAGAACGTGATGTCACTCTCTTCGTCCACGATGGCGAGGATCATCTGCTTGCGGACATTTTCGGCTGCGTTCAGTGATCTCAGGAGGTCCTTGAGCGGCATTGGAACCCTTTCTGACCTGACATATACGAACTGCTTTGCAGCACCTTTTCCCGGATGGCTTCCACGGGGGTATATGCGGAAATCAGTAACTCCCGGCTGGACGTAGAACCCTCTTTCCCTGAGGTCCTTGTAAACGATATATTTAAGCTCGAAAGCCGGTTGCAGGGTTGAAGCGGTCTTGAAGAATCCTGCAAAATCAAGTACCTTCCCGTTATGCTCAACATCGATCTTCCCGCGGTATGCAAGATATGCAGCTTCAATGAGTGTAAGTTCCAGACCATTGTTCTTTGGTCTGCCGTAGTAACCGGTATTATAAAGTTCGTTGATCCCTTTCTTCTCCACAAGAACACGGTCTTTGATTATTTCTGCTTTCAAGCTTTTTCCCTCCTGTATCTTGCTGCAGCTTCCACAAAGGATGTGGCAAATTCCCTGTAAGAGGATGCCTCCAGATGGGCATATGCTCCAAGGGTGTTATTTTTGATAAGACCATCCCATCCATCCTTTATGCCGGTTCCGCGTGACAGTTTTATGGCGAACTTCGCATCGGATGGAAGTTCTGTTACCTCGGAATGGTGGAACTCATGTCCTATGAAGGAGTTCCCGCACTTGCCGATGACCGTATCGACATCTAGTTCTCCGATATTGTAGCTGACCACACGTTTGTGCCCCATCAGTGAATGTCCGGGCAGGGCCCCGACCATCTCATGCGTGGATTCCGGCATTTCAGCCATGTGGTATGTTCCTTTCCCCTTCACGCCTGTGGTGATGCGTTCTGTGAGGTACATCAGGCCACCGCATTCTCCATAGATGGGTAGTCCTTCTTCGGATGCCTTCCGGATATCCTTCCTCATGCTCTCGTTTGCTTCCAGTTCGGAAGCGAAAAGCTCCGGATACCCGCCGCCGAGGTAAAGCGCATCCACATCCGGCAGATGCCTGTCATGGATCGGGCTGAAATACTCTATCTTTGCTCCTGCAAGCTCCAGAAGCTCAAGGTTGTTATGATAATAGAAATTGAAACCCTCATCAAGTGCGATACCGATCACAGGAGCATCTCCTTCAAGTTCGCTTGCTGTGAAAACCGAAGTTTCCGGTCTTTCCACAGGTTCGGCCTGTCCTGCAAGCTCCAGTACTTTGTCGATGTCGATGCCTTCGGACACTCTCTTCTCGATAGCAGCGATCCGTTCGTCAAGATCGTTGATCCTGCGCCTTTCCTCGATGGCAGGGACAAGTCCCAGATGGCGCATGGATATCTGCATTGCGCTGTCCCTCGGGATTATTCCCAGCACTGGAACGCCTGTGAAGTGCTCAACTGCCTCCTTTGCTTTTTGAGCATGTCTCATGCCGCCGATATTGTTCAATATCACGCCGACAATGTTGACTTCAGGGTCGAAGTTCTTGTAGCCGTTCACAAGGGCGGCGGCGGAACGTGTGATACTGCGTGCGTTGATTATCAGAATAACAGGACAGTTCAGCATCTTGGCAACCTGGGCAGTGCTCCCTGTCTCTCCAAGACTCTCCAGTCCCTCGAAAAGTCCTCTCACGCCTTCGATAACAGCAATATCCGCTTTCCCATCGACCTCACATGCATGTGTGAACACATCGAGCACGCCTTCTTCTCCCATGAGGTAGCCGTCAAGGTTGCGTGCACGGCGTCCTGTTATCTCAGAGTGGTAGCTGGGATCGATGTAGTCAAGAGCCACTTTGAACGGCTGTACACTGTATCCTCTGGAAGTGAGGGCCGCAAGCAGTCCCGCCGTGATGGTGGTCTTGCCTGAGGACGACCTGTCGGCTGCCAGGAGGATCCTTGGCATGTCCATTTTCCTGTCTGCAGTTTCTTCCGGCATGAGATGTCTCTTTTTATCTTGTAAGTTCTCTCAGGCGCTCATCATCAAGAGCTTCGGGCATGACCGAGCTGTTCCTTTCCATGATGGCCTTTGCGAGTTTGCGATAGACCTGTGCAACATTGGAGTCAGGTGCTTTTTCCATAACAGAGAATCCGTCCCTCTCGCAGTCCTGTACGATCTGCTCCTTCGGGATGAATGCCATGAGCTCGCTTCCGATCTCTGATGCGAACTTTGTGACGATCTCTTCCTCACGGCTTACACTGCGGGAGTTACAGATGATGCCGCTGAGGGGCGTGTTGATCTTTGCCAGTCCTCTGCAGATGTTGTTCGCTGCATAGAGTGGCATGTACTCGCCTGATGTCAGCACGTATGCTTCCTTCACAAGTCCCTTGCGTATAGGTGCGACAAAACCGCCACACACGATATCTCCGGGGACGTCATAGATGATGAGGTCCATTTCGTTGAGTGACTTCGAGATCTTCTTGAGGGTCTGGATAGCAACGATAATTCCACGTCCCGCACAGCCGATACCCGGCTCAGGTCCGCCTACTTCGACGCATTTGACGCCCTTGTAGCCTTCATAGATCACATCTTCCTCTTTCACATCGACGCCGTCACGCAGAAGGTCGAGGATTGTCGGTATGCGCTTACCTCCGAGCAATGTGATGGATGAGTCGCTCTTCGGGTCACAGCCGATGATCATTACCTTGTATCCCTCATCCGCACAGGCAGCTGCAACATTGGATGCGGTGCTTGATTTTCCGATACCGCCCTTCCCATAGATGGCTATTCTTTTTTGTTCTGTCATCTCTGAACTCTCCATTTAGATGGATTCCTTTGCAACTTCCCTTAATGTGGCTCCGAACTCGGACTCTACGATGTGGTTGACACCAAGTGTCTTTGGATGAAGGTCGATCTCCACGAGCACGTGCTCATGTCCCAGTTCCTTGAGAGGAAGTACCTGTCTTGGCCCGTTGGTGACGGAGATTATCTCCATGCCGGAGATGTGGTCCATTGGTACGGCGTGTGGAACTCCGGTGATCACGACAAAATCATAATAGCTGTATTTCTCCTTGATCAGCTTGTCAATGATAGCACCCGCAACCGGGTACTCGTCCAGTCCGCCAATGATCTCATGTATCTTGATGCCCTTTTCCTCAAAGTCGTTCATGATGCATTCTGCATGGTGGCGAACCCTCGGGAGTCCAAGACCAGTGTCTGTGTTGGACATATTGATGATATTATCAGCCTTGCCAAGCTGTTCAGCGACCTCGTTCACAGCGACCGTGATGTCTGCGAACATGTAACCGGTCTCTTTCTTGGCGTTCATTATAGTAATTCCGCGCTTGCCTTCCTTGAGAAGTTCGATGATCCTCTGTGCCACCTTGTACTTCACATCACCGCGGGATGGTGCAAGGTATTCCTTACTTGCAGCACCGTGGCGCAGTTCGACGTTGGTGGCCTCTTCCAGAAGATGCTGCTGTCTCTTGAACTCATCTCTGTCGATGATGCCTGCATCAAGGGCAGATTCCAGTGCGAAGAGTACACCTTTGGTGTTGTTCCTGTATCCGGCATGAACTTCCACTTCGATTACAGGTACATCAAGATTGGCTTCCATTATAGGTTCACGCATTTCTTCGCCTATGATCATGCTTGCGCAGGTTCCTACGACCCCGATAAGCTTGGGGTGGAACATGTCGTTTACCTTATGGAGTATGTTGACAAGTGCATCATGTCCTCCGAAAACGAAACCACTTTCGTCGAGGGCTGTTGTAACAACATGTATCCCGTCCTCTTCCAGCAGTCTTGCGTGTTTGAAAGAGCATCCCGGTGGTCCGTGAAGTATCGCAACATCAACGTTCAGGTCCCTCAAAGTGTACAATGCAGCCACGATGGAGCTTGGTCGTGGGTGTATGATAGAAATGTTCTTGTTTTCCATGATAGGTCCTCATTTTTCATTGATCGTTTTTATCTGAAGCATTTAACACATAGTATAATAATGTCACTCGCATCGGTATTTTCCCGTGCAATGGATAGTCCGTCCTCAAATGTTCCTGCATAATATGCGTCATCATATTTTATATCACGCATCCGGTCTCCAACAAGCACTATCCTGTCAAGAAGTATCCCGTTCTCCACCAGGAAATCCGATACATCTTCCGGTGGAAGGCCTTCACATACCTGTTCGGCTTCCTCTCCTAGCACCATGACAATTTTCCCGCCATTAAAGGAACCTGTATCCGCCTTTATTCCGGAAGCGTAATCAAGTGCCTTTTTCACAGAACGGATGTCCATGCCCGAATTGGAGTTATCAATAAGTATCCTGCCTTCGAGCTCATCTTTCACCATCCTTCCCGTAAGGCCCCTGAAATTATGTAATGTCTCAACGATCTGCTTATCTTCAATTCCCATTTTTATTGAGATCGCTGCAGCTCCAGAGAGTGCAGTCAGGTAAGCGGTAAGGTCGAATCCCTCCTCCATGGCAACTTCAATTGTCCGGTCCTTTGAAGAGATCACAACATTGTTCCCGGTGACCCCAAGATCAACATTTGCGGCCTTATCTTTATTATCACTGAATGTGATAAGTTCAATACCTTTCTCAGCAGCCCTTTGCAGTGCTTTTCCGGCACCTACGTTGATAAATGCCAGGCTTCCTTCCTTTGCATTATCCAGTATCTGCAACTTTGCATCGCTTGCAAGACCGGTATTGTTTGCGATTCCGTAGTCCTGCTCAAGGGACGTTATGACCCCGATATCGGCACACCCTGTGCCGCCGATGGAAGTCTCGAAGATGAACACTTCAGGCCTGATGTTCGAATCTTCTATTTTTTCGATAGCAGAAAGGATGCTTCCGGGGGCTATGCTGAGTCCTTTATGGATGATGGTTGCAATGCCGTTCTTCCAGTGTTCCAGTCCCCTTGATGTGTGAAGTACAACATCCAGACTTCTTGAGAGGATGTCTGCAAGGATGGATGCGGTGCTGGTCTTGGCCTTTGTGCCGGTCAGTTCGATGACCTTTATGCCTGAAAGCCGTTCACTCTCCAGAATAAGTTCGCCTACCGCTTTGTGGTGGCTGATGATGGTGTTCCCTTTTTCCTTTGCATTTTTGAGAACATGCAATTCAGGATTGAGGTGTACAGGTGCGACTATTGTCTCAGTGGCTCTGAGCTCAAAAGGCTCTCTGGAAGAAAAAACAGGGAATATCTCCTGCAGGTCGGAGATCGTCGCTTTGTCCAGTGTATCATAGACATCAATGGCACGGACATTGTATCCAAGTCGTACCATCTCTTTTGCAATTGGTATGCCGGCGTGCGTCAGGTCGAGCACGACAGCATCCCTCTGACCTGCAGTCATATTAAGTGAGTTTCTATTTACAGTACTTCTGTTGCTCTCTCGAACACGAGGTCTGCAAGAAGCTCGTGGTGACCAAGTGGTTTGCCGTAGACGACAGTGACCTCGTTTCCATCGACTGTGATCTTACCTTCGCTTGTCTCAGGGTCGAGTTTGAGGATCTCCGGGATGTCCTCTGTGATGTGTACACCTGATGCAAGGAATACTGGTACTGCTGCGATCTTTGTAACGCCTGTACCTTCAAATGATTCAAGTCCTTCTTCTACGGATGGGCCGCAGTTCTCCATGAAACCGACCTTCACAACGTATTCAGGGTGCTTCTTTGCAATGGTATCTGCGATCTCTGTGACAACTTCCTTGTTGTATGGCAGTCTGCTTCCGTGTCCGATAGCCAGGATTCCGATCTTTTCGCTCATTTTTATTACCTCTTATGTTTGAACTTTATTGTTTGTTCATGGTGTTCTTACGTTTGTACACCATTTGTGTTACTCCCTAGATAATGTGATTACATAAAAACAATTCGGGTTTATTCGGCAGGTCGGTGACACAAAAAGAAAAAGGCCTTAATGAAGTTCAAAGACAATCATGCCAATGGTGGCTAAATATACGGGAAAAGATGATGTCAATTTTATTGAAAAATGAATAAAAAAAGATCAGACGACGTCGTAATCGCCGTCATCCTCTTTGTAGCTGTCAGCGCCGATCATGGCAGCTTCGATGGAATCAATGCCGTCCAGCCATTCTGCAACAAGTCCGTATGGCAGCTCTTCCATTTCCGGAAGTGTATTACCATCGAGCACAAGTGCTCCTGCCTGGGCAACGTAACTGATCGCAGCGTCAATGTCTTCTGCTTCCTCAGCTTCCACTGCTGCATTGATGAGATCCTCGATATTTGCTTTCTTGTCGAAACCTTCAGCAATGTAGCATTCACATGCAGCAAAACTGCCTATAAGGGATGTCTGGAGTGACTCGATCATAAGATCAATATCTTCTGATATTGGCTCGACCTCTGTCATTGTGATCTCTCTTATATCATCAAGTATTGCCATTGCGTCTTCTGCAGAAAGTGCGCCACTTTCATATTTTGCAATTACTTTGAGGCATGCGAGAATGACATCATCTGTCATATTCACAAAGACGGCACCTTCCTTATCAGAGTTTTCTTCTTCCTTAAATTCGAACCCGCTTTCCTTCACCTGCCCAAGCCAGTTGTTCCAGCGAGCCGTTGTATAAAATTCATGATCTATCTTTTCATGAGTTTCTGGCATCTTGATACCTCGTTTTATTATCACTTATGCTTTTATGTAGGACATGTTTCCAGTATTCATATAAAAGACATTCGAACCGTTTCAGAGCAATAGCTCCACTTTCTTCAGGGAGAGTGAAGGGTTTGACCCGACATCAACGCTTTCCATCACTTCGTTGATGGTGCACTTGTCCCCGTTGCGAAGTCCCTTTGGATAGCACAGGTCATATGTCTCAGCATCCAGGTCACCGTCACAATTTGGCTCCTGGTAGCGTATAGTTGCTCCCTTGATCGCTTTCTTGGAGTCGATGGCTGCAATGATCGGTGCTTTGATAACGTCAACTACCATTGCTCCGGTATCATGGACAAAGCACTCATGGACGGTCTGGTTCCTCACTTTGACTATCCTGTACTTCCTTCCTTTTTCAAGGGCCATGCAGGTGTTCTTCAACTTGCAGTGTTCACATTCAGGCGTCTCGCCTTCGAAAAAGAACTCTTCACCTACCTTTGCAAGTTTGGTTCCAATGAGTGTTATTGCGGTATCCATGTCCTCCATTTTAATCACCTTATGTTATTATGAAATTGTAATGATGTTTGAAGTTATCTTTAAAGTTGTCTTTGGAATTATGTTTGAAATATAACGTTCATAACAGATACCTACGTTAGTTGATCTGTCGTAGTTATCATTGTTAGTTCAATTTAATTAAATACTCCCATCTTCCGGCGATAGATCACTTGCAATCTGTCTGTACCAGTTCTCAGGATATGACCTTTGTTTTCCTTGCAACTATCTCGGCAGCATCAGGTGTGAGTCCTGTGCCAAGTATCGTATATCTTTCGGGACGGATGGTATGTGAGAGTACAAGTGCTTCTAATATATACTTATCTTCAATTCCCAGTTCCTCCGCGGTAACCGGTGCATTAATGGTCTTTAATGCATTGCGTATCTGCTTCCAGTCGCCTCCATGCAGGTACATCATCATAATTGTTCCCACTCCGCACTGTTCCCCGTGAAGTGCCGGGACAGGTGCTACCCTGTCAAGCGCATGGCTGAACATGTGCTCGGAACCTGATGCAGGCCTTGAGGATCCTGCTATGCTCATTGCAACACCGCTTGAGACCAGTGCCTTGACCACCATTCGTGCTGAACTTTCCAGTTCCGGTTTGATGGTGTCGGCCGAATCGATCAGTATCTGTGCTGTCATGCTTGAGAGGGCTGCTGCGTATTCGCTGAATGGCACGTTCTGCAGACGGCTTGCAAGCTGCCAGTCCAGTACGGCTGTACAGTTGGAGATTATGTCACCACATCCCGATGCCAGCAGCCGGTAAGGAGCTTCTGCAATGATGTTGGTATCCGCCACCACGGCCATGGGTGCATTTGCCTGGATGGATGCCGTTTTTGTCCCATCCTTAATGGATGCCCTGGATGAGACGATCCCGTCGTGTGATGCAGCTGTCGGCACGCTGATGAACGGAACCTCGATCTCGGTGGCTGCAAGTTTTGCAACATCTATGGACTTGCCGCTGCCTACTCCGAGGAGGTATTTAGCACCTGATCCTATGGCCTGTTTCCTGACTCTGTCAACCTCTTTCATTGATGCTGCTTCGGAAACTATCATTTCCACGTTCTGTCCACTGTCCGTCAGTGAGTCATACACAATATCGCCGGCGATCTTTCTTGTGCTTTTTCCTGTGACTATCAATGCATCATCAGCGAGTTTCAGGTCTGCACAGACATTCTTTACATCATCTATGACGCCATGTCCGATCACGACATCCCTTGGAAGTTGCATCCATTTCTGTGGTTTCATATCCTGCGTCACGTCCCTGTTAGTATGATATCTGTATGGTTTTTCGTATTCCTCGAACCATATATTAATAAGTATTAGTGATATTAGGTTGTTCCTATAGCTCTTTCAAGTGATTATCAATGTGTCCGTTCGTAGATAAAATTATGCAATTTGTTAATGAGTACTATCTTGATCCTATTTTCCAGGATAGCGGTTATAATCCTGTAAATACTCTTACATGGGCACTGATACTCGGATTATGTGTCTTTGCCGTGGCAAAGCTTCTTGATAGGTGGAACGTCAGGGTCGACGAGAGGTTCGTATTCTCCATCATCCCTTTTATTCTTGCAGGTTCTTCCCTGAGGGTAATGGAGGATGCCGGTATCTTTGAACCGCCTCTTAGCTACCTGTTCATAACCCCTAACATCTATTTCGTGGTGTTCGTCGGTACCGTTGTCTGTCTTCTCTTCTCGAGATGGCTCTATTCATCAGGTAAGGTCGCTGACTGGCACAGGTCCTTCGCATTACTGGGACTTGGCTGGTTCGCACTGAACATAATCTCTCTTCTGATGGTGGAAGATATAGAGCGTCCCTTCTCCCTTATTGCAATCATTTCTTCAGGAACCCTTTTTGCAGGCGCAGTATATTTCCTGCTGGAGAAGGCCGGCTGGGCTTACATAAATGACCGCCTCAACATGACGATCATCTGGGCGCACCTGCTGGATGCATCCTCAACCTTTATCGGGGTTGACACCCTTGGTTACTATGAGAAGCATGTTGTTCCTGCCTATCTCATCGACCTGACAGGTACTGCCCTGGTGATGTATCCGCTTAAAATGGCCATATTCCTGCCTGTTATATATCTGCTGGATACACAGTTCACGGCCGATGAGGAATCACGGAACTTGAGAACGTTCGTGAAGATGGTCATCATTGTACTGGGCCTTTCCCCTGCCTGCAGGAACACTATCCGCATGGCTCTCGGGATCTGATGTTAATGGACGACGATAGAACTGGCGATACTGGTATGCCAGGAGATAATGTTATGGTTGATATTCCAATGGAAGAACTCGGAATCGATGAAGGGATCGGACCTGATGCCACAGAGGTCCCTGTCTCCAAAGAGGAAAAAAGGACGGTCTGTGAAAGTGGCATATGCAAGGTACGCGATTATCTTTCCAACCTGGTCCCTGAGATCACCGTAGTTGTCCTGATGTTCGTGCTATCCGGCATTGCAGGATATTTCTACACGGCACTTAACCCCTCATCATCCGATATTGCCCTTGAGGGTCTGGATGAGCTGGTTGAGCTTATTATGAACATGACCCCGATCGAGATCATGCTGTTCATCTTCTTCAACAACGCCATCAAGAGTCTGCTGGCCTTTGTGCTGGGACTTGGGTTTGGCCTGATACCTCTGCTGTTCGTGATCTCCAATGGATATATACTTGGTGTCGTTACATATCTTGAATCTAAGGAGAACGGTTTTACCTACATATTTCTGGGTATTATGCCTCATGGTATCATCGAGCTTCCGATGATACTGATATCTGCAGCCATGGGCGTCAGGATGGGGCTCAATGTGATGAATTCTATAGCAGGAAGGTATGTTGATATAAAAGGCGATTTCAAACAGGGTATCAGTGTTTTCTTCCGCTTTGTCATGCCAATGCTTTTGCTGGCAGCCGGGATCGAGACCTTTATCACTCCTTTGGTGATCGGTCTGTACACGGGTATCATCTGATGTTGTTCTGTGATATTATTAGGTACCATTACCTGTGATCTTTCAACCCTTTCATTTCTTTACTTTTTCATTATTTTTCTTACTCTTTCTCTTCTTTATCCTTTCCTTTTTTTCTCTTCTCTCCTTTTGCTGTTTTTGCCATTGCAATGAAGCAATTTATCGCTGATGGCAATAATAAGCCTTTTATACGACTGAATTATTGTATCACGAAAATCCGGAGAAAGAACGATGATCGACAGGAAAGAGATTATTGAGATTGCTGAGAGCTATTACACTGATAATATCAAGATCGGAGCGGTTGCTTCCCATTCAGGACTGGATATCTTTGACGGTGCTATTGAGGAAGGTTTTGAGACCTTTGCAATATGCCAGTCCGGCCGTGAGAAGACCTATACCGAGTACTTCAAATCCCAGAGGGATGGAGAAGGCAATGTTGTACGCGGCATTGTTGACGATTATGCTGTCTATGACAGGTTCAATGAGATACTACTCCCTGAGAACCAGCAGAAGCTCATTGACGATAACATTCTTTTCATTCCTAACAGGTCATTCACCTCATACTGTGACATCGATGCAGTGGAGAACGACTTCCGCATCCCTATGGTGGGCAGCAGGAACATGCTCCGCAGTGAGGAGAGAGGTCTTGACCAGGACTACTACTGGCTCCTTGAAAAGGCAGGTCTGCCCTTCCCTGAGCGCATCAACGATCCGGAAGACATCGATGAGCTTGTGATCGTAAAGCTGCCTCATGCTGTAAAGAAGCTCGAGCGCGGTTTCTTCACGGCAGGAACCTACAGCGAATATGTGGAGAAATCCGAGTCCCTCATCAAACAGGGTGTCATCACAAGGGAAGCCCTCAAGGATGCAAGGATAGAGCGCTACATCATCGGTCCTGTCTTCAACTTCGACCTGTTCTACTCCCCGATAGAGGAAGAGATGAGCAAGACCGAGCTGCTCGGTATCGACTGGAGGTTCGAGACAAGCCTTGACGGCCACGTAAGGCTGCCTGCACCACAGCAGATGACCCTCGCAGAGCACCAGCTCACTCCTGAGTACACTGTCTGCGGACACAATTCAGCAACACTCCGTGAATCTCTTCTAGAGGAGGTCTTCAAGCTCGCAGAAGCATACGTGAAGGCGTCCAAGGAATATTACGACCCAGGAGTCATCGGTCCGTTCTGTCTCCAGACCTGTATTGACAAGGACCTTAACTTCTACATATATGATGTTGCCCCAAGGGTAGGTGGCGGTACCAACGTCCACATGTCCGTAGGTCACCCATACGGCAACACTCTCTGGCGCAAGCCAATGAGCACCGGCAGACGTGTGGCAATGGAAGTTCGCCGCGCCATCGAGTCCGGTCAGCTCGACAAAATCATCACATAAGGTCGCTCTGGCTATCTTTACAGGTGGAAAGCTCCCTCTTAATGGGGCTTTTCTTCTTATTTTTCTTATCTTCCAAATAGTCGGGTTTTTCGTATTCTGTACGATTTTCACTATCTTTCGAGCCGCTTGCTGATGCCACTTTTAGGTATTATCAGTTTTTCAGAGGAAGCATGTTGCTATGCAATAGTTATTATATTTAGATCTCCATCTGTGCTATTCACGTCTTTGTCTTTTGATCCGCACCTGCGAAACGGTTTTATATCCAATTGTGTAATAATTATTATTATGATGAGATTTGTTGTGTGTATGTTCACATGATGTTCTTATCAGGAGAAGGTTCTCATGAAAATTGTACATGCACAAACTGTACTTACTGAGGACCAGCTTGCAGAACTCAAGAAAAAGTCAGGTGAATCGTCTACAAAAGATGCCCTGAGCACTGCGGTTCAGCACTATCTTGAGTGTGAGTACACTGACATGAGCGATGAGATGTGGACTCATAAGCTAGAAAAAGTAGTACAGAAGAAGCAACAGAAAAGTATTAATTAAACCTAGTAAATATAAAAGTGGAGGAATATACTTTGTTTAAAATGAACAGAAATGAAGATGCAGTATCTCCGGTCATCGGTGTAATCCTGATGGTCGCAATCACTGTGATCCTTGCTGCTGTTATCGCAGCATTCGTGTTTGGAATGGGACCATCCGAGATGGCACCACAGTCAAGTGTAAGAGGCAGTGCTACTGAAGTTAATGCCGTAAATTCAGTAATGATTGAGCACCAGGGCGGAGACGAAGTCGTACTTTCAACAGCAAACACCAAATTCCTTGTCAATGGAAATGAAGTTACTTATGCAGGTGTTGACGATGAGTTTACTGCTGGTGAGCGTCTCTATATTGGTCTTAAAGGTGCAGGTACTAATGATTATTACATTTCAAATGTAACAACTGATACAACGAATTTCACTGCAGCAATTGGTGGCTCTGGTGACATCGTTGAAGTAACCATGATTGACGTTAGTAGCCAGCAGATGATTGCAGCTCTTGATGTAAGATTCTAAATTCAATAACCATGGTGCTTAATTAAGCACCATTCTTTTTTCCTTTTCTGATTAATGCCGCAACTTGCTTGTGGTGCCGAAGATTGCCTTATTTTGCGTATACCATAGCATCGACGGACGCTATGTTGTAAGGTAGATTGGGTATTATTCCGAAAAATCACCTCTATTTGATGCACAACAATCTTGGTTGAACTGTGCTAATTAAGGATATCTAATATTAGGATAAATAATTTGTTTGTGGAAAAAGTGCCGCAACTCATTTATTCAGAAATCCATATAAAATTGTTTTATTATTTTGCAGATTTTTGTTTATTTTCCTTTCTTGCACTTATGAAACTCCATCATCGCCTATTTTTAAATACTGCTAATATATCCAGCAATTTTTAATTTTATTTATGACAATTTATGATATTAAAAATGAATAGCTAACGGCACAATGTGTCCACGTTATTCAATTTTAAGCATATACCATAGAATAGAAATGTATATATAGTATGACAAGTAATACTACAATTATATTTGAAACAAAATAAAATGTCGTGATAAAATAACAAAAGCAAAAATTACAATCTCGGTAGATTCAGAGATATTACAAGATTTTGATAAATTTCTGAATGAAAAATTAATGCATCGCAGTCCAATATTTGAAAAATTTATGAAAATGCAACTTGAAGAATGGAAACAAGAGGTAGCAACTCATGGCAGGTGAAATAGAACCCGCAAGCCCTGCCACAGACTTGCTGTCAAAAATGAAATCTTCTATAAAATATAATAATTCTTCTTTTATATATAAAGGTTTGGATGATGCCGTCCTTAATGATGATAGAACCATAAGAGGTATCGATATAGTATCAATGCCTGAAAAACATATACAGGTCATTAAGACAACAAGAGAAGGTGTTACAACTTCAATGATTCTTGCGTGTCGTCAATCAGGATTAAGACCATTGGTAATTGTTCCAACAAACGATATTATTAATAAAACAATAATGCAAATTCCGCATAAATTTAACTTTCCTGCAAAGTACATCCATATTCCAACTAATTTCGATTGCATAATTAATAAAGACAAAATAGAGAACAACCCGAAGTTATCAGATATGCCTTATATTATGCGTGGTGGAAAATGCTACGATGAAAAAGAAGAAAAGAATAATAAAGCAGAATGCAAACATTATAACACCTGTAAATTAACAGAAGTAATTAGAGAAGATGAAGTAGACCTCTATGCCACTACCTATCATAAATGGTCAGCACTTATATTAGCGGCTTCTCTCACAAATAAAGAACATCATGAGAAAGATGTATCAGCACAGAACATTCTTGACAAAATTTTGAAAAACATTGATATAATCATCTATGATGAAGCCCATATATTACAGTTTCCAGATTCCATTTCATATATAATTAATGAACTGAACAATTATCAGGCGAGATGTTCCCCAATCAACTTAAACACAGTTAAAAATATTCAAGAGCTTGTTACGAAATTTGAAAAACTCGGACTTCAGCTTGTTATTGATGATGGAGATGTTGAAAAATACAAAGATAATTTACAAGGATTTATTGCAAAATATGAAATTGAAGATTATGTACGTGATAGTTCTTTTTACGGAAAACCTGAATTAAAGCAGATACTAAAGCGGATTCCTAACGAATATAAAGAGTTGAAAGGAATTGTTAAATTACTTATTCTGATAGCATCTT
Source organism: Methanococcoides mangrovi (assembly GCF_052057775.1). Taxonomy (GTDB): domain Archaea; phylum Halobacteriota; class Methanosarcinia; order Methanosarcinales; family Methanosarcinaceae; genus Methanococcoides. Next base: position 1,222,349 of record NZ_CP195121.1, read on the forward strand.
CAAATGAAATAATTTATGCAGAAAATAAAGTAATTGACATGATATTAAGTTCTGATAAAAGGACATATAAGAAGCATCAAATTGTGAAAATTGAAAACCCACATTATAAGCTTTTCTGCTATGACAAAAAAAATAATAAACCAGTGTCAGAAAGCATAAAAGTTGCAACAATAATGGGTGAACTTGAACAATTATGTACATCCGGCAAAGTTGATGAATTATTTATTTTGGAACTCTACAACATCCTTAACATTGTACAAAGTAAAGAACTCGTAATAGATGGTCAACAGGATAGCAATAATAATATCACAATCAGAATAAACGTTGTTGATACGAGTTTGAGTAATGCTGTTAAGCGGATGACAAACAAAAAGCAAACATTTTTCACGTCTGCTACTTTCGGTTCACAAGATTATTCCGATTTCACCGTTAGCCCATCATCTCAAATGTTACATGGTAATAAGTATAAACAGAATGTAAAACAAGTGATATTTGGGGATTTCTTCAAAACTAATTCTAAAATGACGATATTTCCCGATAAAAAAACATTTAGTCCGTTTGGGAGATATTCATTTAAAAGCATGGAAGATGATATTGAAAAAAGTTGTAGGTTCTATTTCGACCAAATTGGAAAAAATAATTTTATCGTTTTCTGCTCAAGTATAACTGAATGTAATAATTGGAGAGATAAATTTACAAAACTTGGGTATTACGAAGAAGATGAAAAGGGAAATCCGACCCCTGACAGCCCAATTATAACATACTATCAATCGCCTGATGTAATGGGTGTTGAATGTGATAGAAGATTCGGTATTGCAATAGGCATTCAGCAATTACCATCACACGCACACGACCACTTTACAGAGAGTGCAGAACAATCCCAAATTTCAAGAGAAGAAGCAATGAGAATGAATGTTTGGCAAGCTTGGAGTAGGGTTAAAGACCCTAACGGTGAAGAATTATCATTTCTTATTGCTCTTGGTGTTAATGGAAGGGATTGTCGTAATATCGTTACATGGGGTAGTAATCTTAAAACTACAATCGAACATCCCGAAGGCGAAAAAGCAAAGACAATCAATGTAACTGTTGATGAAGATATTTCCAAACCAAACATAATCGATGTGTTTTTGCACCTTAAAATAGCCGCTACTGTTGCGGAAAATCTTTTAAAATGTCAACGAAAAGGCGAAAAATGCCATAGTATAAATATACTAAGGCAAAATAATGGTTTTCGTTTACATTTTGATGATAAAAGTAGCCTATTGCATCGGTTTTTGAAGGTGCAAAAACTTTCCCTCAAAACAAAATCTGATAAAAAAGGGAAGAAATATTCAAAGACCTTGATTACAAATCACATCAAAGGACAGAATAAGTTGCTATATAATCCAATTTCAAAAGATAACACAACTGATGCAGTTCATTTCGTAACCAGCTCTGATTATGAAAGGGTGCTTATTTCCTTAATTCTTGATGAAAAAAACATCTCGCATCATGTTTTCAAGGATGGTAAAAAGTACTACATCTATGTATTCATTGAAGAAACGGATTCAGCGACAGCAAAATTATTTGCCGAATCTATACTTTCAGCTTGTGGATTCGCAATACAGGGAAAGAACAAGACTGTCGATTATTTCCCAAAGTCTAAGACTTATAACAGAATGAATGATTATGCAGTGTTGCCATTTGGAAGAAACTGTGAAATTCTCGGAGATGGAGATTTGAATGTTCAGAGATACAGGATTCCTGTAAAAGATACTCAAGTAGCACAGCAAGCAGAAGATGTTAAAACATATAACAAACTCAACTGTTCTAAATTATTCCTAACCTAAACCGTTAAAATAGCCCGAATTAGCGATTTAATTATCAAATTGGACTTGTTACATGTTTAAACCAATAAATGCTTTAAATCGCTTCTATGGCAATCGCATATTTCCATTGTGAAACATTAGCTCTAATGATAGTGTTTTTGTGCCATAACTTATTGTATTACTTTCACCTTGCTAACTTTACTTTTATATAGTTGCAAGATATTCATAGTATTGAAATTTCAAATGTTCTTTGATATTCGATACATCTATAAGGTGATAAAATGATAAGTATAAAAATTGAAGGTAATGGTAGGGGGATGGAAACAGTATTGAAGTTGGCTAATGCTTATTCAACTTTTGATGAATTTAGGCTTGATGATGATGTGAGAATTAATCCAAGAGAAGACCAACTGAATCTTCTTTTAAAATATGAATCTAAACTGGAAGAAATCGAAAAATTAGTAAATGAATTACGAATATTTGATAATTAATATTGAGGAACAAAGATATGGTTTCAAGAATTGAAGAAGCAATCAATTTAGCAGAAGATATTCTTACGGATATTGAGGAATATGGCGATGTTGAAAAAAGTCTTCGGAAATATTACAAGTTAACCAAATTAACTAATAATAAAAATGAGAACCTGTGGGCTAATTATGAATTAGTGGGGTACCAAAACAACGAAAATGTACCTCAATACAGAATATTTAGAGCACCTCAGAAACTGTATATCGGAAATATGGAAGAATGGATATACATTAAAGATAACTGTGAAACCTTAAAAATGATATCCAAAAGTGGAAAGGGTCGCAGGTGTGAGATTGTTTCCAATAATCAATATAGTAAGTTATTAAATAACAACACGATACTTGTTAGCTCCCAAACGCACTATAAAGTATTGGTTACAGTAAAAAATAGAATTTATAGCAAAACAACAGATGTATTATTTGAGTTAAAATTCGAGAAAATTGAATCCGATATATTCAATGAAACAAGGAATATTGTAGACCAGGAACTCAATGAAATCTGTCCTAATGCATTTCAAAAGCTGACTGAAACTTACGAGAATATAATCAGTAGTGATAGCCCATTGGAATTACAACAAGTGGCATTCGCTTGCAGAACTGTATTGGATGATTTTGCAGATTCGGTTTATCCACCAAAGGATGAAAAAGTTATAGGATTCGATGATAAAGCACATCCTGTAAAAGACAGCCATCATGTCAATAGAATAATCCAATATGTCTATGAGAATATAGATTCCGATTCAACAAATGATTTCATGAAATCTAATCTTGAATATCTCAACAACTTCCTTCGGAATATCTATGAACAGGCAAATATTGGAACACATACTGAAAGACAAAAAGAACATGCAAATAGATGTGTTATTTACACATATTTGGTACTGGGTGATGTAATCCGCCTGTCAAAATCAAGTGCAAAATAAATCGATATAACATCCAATGGAGATTCTAATATCTCCAAAGGAATCTATACAATTTTAAAGGTTTTCGGCAACAACTTTTGTACCACACTTCATACAAAATATTGCATCTGATGGAAGTTTCACTCCACATTGTGTACAATACAATGAAACGGATGTGTTGCCATTGTCGACTATTTCGTTTGTATGTCCATATTGATGATATTCAATGCATTCTAGAGCATTTTCCAAAAATTTGTCAGCTAATTCATTTTTAGTAACTATCAATCCCAATTTGTGCCCATCTTTGTAGAATGATAAAACGTCATTTTTGAAAATCATTCCTTCAACGGCATATACTACATTTTCTATAGTTTCAATGGGATTTACTGCAAGTTGGGGGGATTCATCTTTGTCAAGATAATGTACTATTATATTATCTTGTGTTAACACAAATCCCATTTTCCTTATCGTTCGATGCAGATTTTCACCATCCATACCGAACGTAGAATAGAATGGTATCATCACCACACCTCCACCGATAATTCCGCTTACAGCATCTATGATGAACTCGTTTTCACCAAATTGATAATTTGCTTCAATATAATCAACTATTTTTTTTGTTCGTGGAGTAAATAATTTTCTCGTTCTTTCCAAAAACATCACCTTCATTAAATATACATAATTCGTAATTATTTTTTATAAAATGAACTATAATAATCAATAGATATTAAATATCTTTTTATGTTTAATAGCATAATATTTCATTTTTTGCCACTAAAATTATTTGGAATCCTTTGCATTTATTAATCGCATCAAAATGTTAACGCAACATTCCGTATCTTATGTTGCATTTTCATTTCAATCTAGTTTTCACAGAATATATGGAAACGCTTCTTGATATAAGTTTTAAAACTTTTGCAGAGAGTACGCAACGTTTAAATACAATTTGTTGTATTTTATAATTATAAGTAAATATATTATATGGTGAAATTATGAAGTACAATAAAGAATGGCTCCGACCATCAGAAGTTAAGAAATTATTAGCATTGCCGGATATTGAAGAAAAGTATGAAGTGTGGGTGCTTTTACTTTACGACCCTGCCCTTCGAGTAAGTGAAGCGATTAACGTGCGAATGCGTGACCTTGACCTCGAAGGTAGATGTGTTGAAATCTACGGCGGTAAGGGCAGAGATAAAACCGAAATGGAAAAAGCACCATGCAAAGTAGAAACCCTGAAAAAAATAATTCGATATTGTAAACACAATGGATTACGAAAGAACGATTACGTGATGTTCTCAAATAAATCAAAACAGGTTCATCGTTCACAGGTTTACAGAGTTATCAACAAATTGTGTGATAAAGCAGATATTGATAAAGTTATTGGAACTCACTCCTTCCGTAGAAGCAGAGCACAACATCTATTGGATGCAGAATATCCGATATTATCTGTTTCTAAATATCTCCGGCATAAGCGGATTGAAACCACACTTACATATCTGAATCTTAGCATTGCAGATTTACAAAGGGATTTAGCAAAGATTAACGACCCACTTGATGATATTTTGGTGTGATTGACATTAATCATGAAATCATTACAACTACTGAAAACAGTGTAGCCAATGATAACAATATAATGTTCGGTGTCTTTGCGTTTCTTACTAAACATCTTTGTGATTTTGGTGCAATTTCTGAGGAATATGTTGAATCTGATTGTCAAACAAGCTGAATGAAAAGTCTATGGTCTATAATTTGACTACTGATAGTAGTTTTGTTCTTTAAAATTGAGGTATAATCTGTCCTACTTGTTCAAAAATTAGGTGGATTATCCCCTCTATTAAGGAGTTGCTGTATATAGACGGCAACTCATGGTTGAGGACAAACACACAATGGAAATAAAGGTGAAAAATAATGTTTAATGAAAGAATGGGGAATGAAACAGGTGGGGGATTTGAAAATCAAGACAAAGGAGATGGTAAAAAATCACTTAAAAAGTTCGATAGAGATTGTGAAGCGAAACAAGAAATTTTACTGCCACTTTTGAACTATCCAGATGGATTAAGTTTTAATGACCTCTACCGATTAAGCGGTTATCAAGGGAAGAAAAGCACATTCAAAAGTAATTTGTCAAAATATTCGACAGGTGCAGTAACAGAAAATGGTAAAAGAATCATCAGACCTGATTTGCAGTACGTGAATCGTATCGGAAAAAGAGGGGAATACGTCTATTCTCTTAATGACAATGGTGTTCAAAAGGCGATTAATGACCCCTTATTTTATAGGCGTAAACAATGGGAAGAACATAAGGAATGGAAGAAGCAATTTGTAGAACATCATTTTGTAAATACCGAAGGTGGTCGTTCTGGTGGTACACATATTCAATATGTCGATAAACCTGTAAATCGTGATTTTGGGGATGAATTTGATAAACATTCAGATGCCAAAAAAGAAAGTTACGAAGATTTGATGGCTATGGATAGTATTTCACCTGAACAATATCAGTTGATGAAGGCTATATGGTTCAGGAAAGAACAGAAATATTTGAAACAAATTGAAAATTTGGAAAATAATGCATCAAATAATACACCTGCTGGTATAAATCCGAAAGAACATGAACGTCAAATGAAAACAGAACAACGGATTGTTAACAGGAAGGAACTTGTTGAAAGATATAAAAGTCAATGGCTTGATGGATATTTCTTTGGTCAATGGGGGATGTATCCTGTATGGGTGAAAGGTAAAAATCCTTTTAAGAAGGGAAATATTGAAATTATGAGTAAAAACAATCCAGAACTTGCAAGAGAAGGTCATACAAAGGGTATCTTACCGCCAAATGCAGTAATAGATGGATATTTCCATATTACAAAAATGACAAAAGCAGGAATTTATGTAATCGGTGAAGGAATGAAAGAAGAAAAACTTATGACATGGTGAAATTACCACCATATAAGAAAGCACTATCTTTCTTTGTACTTTTTATCCACCTCTTATTTTATTGCCAACATGGGCTTATTTTTGGCTATCTGGAAGTACAAACAGATAATGGACTGATTATCAGTCCATAATACTAATTTTAACGTTATTGTTGCTCTGCTTATATGAATCAATCAAATATTGTTTTAAGTTTGTCCTCAAACTCAATATCTCTGTTTTTCTTCAATCTGAAAGAAAATCCACAACTTGGGCATTGAACCTTTACCTGATTTGGTTTTGATGTGAAAACTTTATCGTAAACTTTCCTTCTATCATCAACTGCGAACTGTAGATATATTGCTGTTGTTCCCAAGTCTGCATGTCCTAACTGTTGTTGAAGGGTTCTTAAGTCCATGCCGTTCTGGATGCAAAAAATACTGTGTCCATGTCTAAACTTGTGTGCCGATAGCCACGGCATATCTACTCGTTCCCTAAGCTTTTCAATGAATATTTTTGCACCGTTTTCATTGAGATTTATTATTTTATCGTTTGCTTTTAAACCATGTTTCTTGATATGCTCTTGGATTAGTTCAAACGTTTTGCTGTCAATTATAACGGTTCTGGCTTTCAATTCAGTTGATTTAACATTTTTTCCATAGACGGCTATAAGTCTATCTTTGGTAATATCTTTTACACGTATGCCATGATGTTCTTTCTGCACATAGGTTGTGAAATATTTACAGTCAGCATCAATGCAAACAGAATCATCTCTTACTTTGCTCCATTTAGGGCAGTTTCCTTTTCTTTTATTGTTAGCTGGGAACAAACATTGTGTAAATACCCTTCTTGGATTGCCGACCACTTCTGCAATCCTTGCACCTGTAAAAAATAGTATCCGTATTAATAACGAATAATCTCCAGCTTTTGCTTTCTTTAATACCGTACTTTCTTCATACTCTTTAGCAGCTTTTTCAAGTTTCAAAAAATCTTCATACGTTACATACGCACTCAAATTTTTCATTGCTTCTTTTGCCATGTTTTCACCTTTTATTTTTTAAGGTGATTTTGTAGGAAAATATAGTCAAAGCTACCTTTAATTAGCAAAATAAGGCTAAAATTCGGCAGTATCTCCGGTCATCGGTGTAATCCTGATGGTCGCAATCACTGTAATCCTTGCTGCTGTTATCGCAGCATTCGTATTTGGAATGGGACCATCCGAGATGGCACCACAGGCAAGCCTTAGAGGTAGTGCAGATACTGATAGCACCTACAATGTTGTTATGATTGAGCACCAGGGTGGAGATGAGGTTAACCTTGCTGATACAATTACAAGAGTTACCGCTGGTGGCAACGCTGTTACCCTTGGTACGACAGATGAAGATGCTTTGTTGCTTGAAGCTGGAGAAACTGTATACTTGTACAATGTCAGTGGTACTGTTACCCTCGGTACTGAAGCTAACATGACAGCTGCTACACTTAGTGGTGATATCGCTACAGACACACTTAATGTCAAGTTCATCGATGTGTCCAGCCAGCAGATGGTTTCTGACCTTGATGTAAGGTTCTAAATTCAATAACAATGGTGCTTAAATAAGCACCATTCTTTTTTCTTTATCAAATTTATTAACTAACAAGTCTTCAATCGAAGCAACATTATCACTTTTATTATGTCATATATGGGGTTATTGTTATGTTTAACATAAAACGAAATGAAGACGCAGTGTCACCAGTGGTCGCTGAGGTCATGCTGGTTGCAGTAGGAATCATTGTTGCTACTATCATCATAGCATTCTCACTTGGATTGGGTACAGGCGGTATGGCACCGCAGTCCAGTGTCAGGGCAAGTTCGTACAGTATGGGTGACCATTCTGTCATCATGCTCGAACATCAGGGCGGCGATGAGCTTTACCTTGCTTCCCCGAACACAAAGATGGTTGTTGACGGGGATGTTGTTGATGTGACTCTGCTGACAACTGACGATGACCTTGAATTCAAAGCCGGTGAATTCCTGTACATTTTCAATGAAACCGATGAGATTGGTGGGTTTGCAATTGGAACAGCCACGCATCTTACCAATGAAAATGCCGAGGGGGATTTGGCTGATATCATCGCCTTCGGGGAAATCGGAACTGTTAAGTTCATTGACGTTGCCACACAGCAGATGATAGCTGACCTCGATGTAAGGTTCTGAAGTATGGTGCAGCCATGCATCATCCTTTTTTAATTCCAGCTTAATGCCGCAACTCGCTTGTGGTGCCGCAGATTGCCTTATTTTGCGTATGCCATAGCATCGACGGACGCTATGTTGTAAGTCTGTGCCAATACTTAAATGGAAGTCGGACATTTATCTTATTGGAGAATCTACTATGCTTAAGATAATCAATAACGAAGATGCAGCATCAAAAGTCCTTCCTGAGATCCTAATGTTTGCAATAGGTTTACTTCTAGCTGCTGCTCTTGCAGCTTATGCACTTCTGTGATAAGTGAGATATTTGATATTTCAGTTGATATCAAATCGAAATAATTAGAAAAAAATGGTGCATAACAGCACCCATTATCTATTTTAAATTGAATTGTTTTAAAAAAGCAGTTGAAGCGATCCATTCACTTCAACGTACATTCCGTGATCTCATTCTCAACACTTGTGCTCATTAACTCGGCGATCTCACTCATATCACTGCCCTGCCCAAGTGCCCACATAAGCTTCACCAACGCAACTTCTGGAAGCATATCTTCTCCTTCGATCGCACCAGCTTTCAGAATATCTCTTCCTGTATCATAGACACGGTCGCAGACACGTCCGTTCAAACACTGTGATGTCATAACAACCGGGATACCTGCTTCTGTAGCTCTTTTAATGTTAGGTATCCATTCCGTTGAAACGTGACCAAGTCCGGTTCCTTCGATGACGATTCCTTTGTAGCCGGAATCAATGTAATAATTGAGGATTTCCGGGTCAGCACCGGGTACGAATTTCACCAGTGTACACTTTGGTTCGAGTGTGGCATTAAGCTCCAGCTTGTGGGTGTCGCGTTTGGTGTATGGCAGGATGGTCTCGATCTTCTTTGTGGAGTAGTCCACGTAGCCTATCGGGTCGGAGTTGATGGACTGGAATGCATCCCTTCTGGATGTGTGCATCTTCCTTACCTTTGTACCGTAGTGGATGGCGCAGCGGTCATCGCAGGTCGAGTCGTGCATTACAACGCATACTTCGGCGATGTCACTGACAGCTACCTTGGTGGCACAGATGGCGTTCATGGCGTTGTCACTGCTGGGTCTGTCAGCACTGCGCTGGGAGCCCACAAAGACGATTGGCACAGGGGCCTTAAGCATGAATGACAGGGCTGCTGCTGAGTACATCATTGTGTCTGTTCCGTGGGCAACAATGATCCCATCGGCACCGTTCTCGATCTCCTCGGCCACAGCTCGTGCGAGCTCGGCCCAGTATTCGGTCTTCATGTTCTCGGAAAGGATGTTGTAGACGACCCTGCCGCTGATGTTTGCGATCTCGGTGATCTCCGGGATAGCTTCCACGATGTCATCGGCAGAGAACTGTGCGGTGACAGCGCCTGTACGGTAGTCCACTTTACTGGCAATGGTCCCGCCGGTGGAGAGGATGGTGACGTTTGGGAGCTTCTTTCCCTGTTTTGCTTCCTTTTCCTTCTTAGATGATGCTTTAGGCTGTTTGGGTCGGGCTTTCTCAAGCAGTGTTATTGTTGCTCCTTCAGGGTCAATACCTGCATTGTAACCGCTGTTCATCTTCACCACAACATGGTTGGTGGTAGTTGGCATCACAATGCCTTCATAGACATTTCCGTCCTTCTCTATCCTTATCCTGTCACCAAGTTCAAAATCCATCATCATCCCTCGTAAATCATAATCATTGTCAATATGAATAACCTGTAATTCTTTCATTTATCAGGCGTTCATGCATTCGTCCACTACACTGAACAGTGCTTCCATGGCGCTGTCAACATTTGCCTTCAGCCCTTTAAGGCTGCCCTCATCTCCGGCTGCCCTGTTCCTGCAATTGCTGATCAGCTGCTGCATGGTTTCCGGTGATGGTCCTCCGGTCACGGTTCGCTTCCTGACGTTCAGTATCGGGTCGAGCGCCTCGTTTACCATCTTCTCTGTCAGTCCTCTTCCGCTCAGGCTCTCACCTATCACATTGTGGGCGACCGCATCGATCTCTCCGAGTGTGGGTTCGCCATTTCCACGAGCAAGGACCCCGACGATCTGGTGTGCTGTCCTGAATGGGATGTCACAGACACGCACCATGGTGTCCGCAAGTTCAGTTGCGGTGGTGAATCCGGCTGTTGCCAGGCCTGCCATGTTCTCCTTGTTGATCTTCATTGTCGCTATCATTCCGTTCATGACCCTGACGGATGACCTTGTTGTCTTCAGGGAGCGCCACATGTTAGGTGTTGCCTCCTGCAGGTCGCGGTTATAACTTAACGGTAATGCCTTGCAGATGGATAGCAGGGACATCAGTGAACCGATGGCAACTCCGCTCTTTCCCCTCAGCAGTTCGGCGGTGTCGGGGTTCTTCTTCTGCGGCATGATGGATGATGTGGAGGCGTACCTGTCATCCAGTTCAATGAAAGCGAATTCGGAAGTGGACCAGATAACCAGTTCCTCTGCCATCTTGCTAAGGTTTATCATCAGGTTTGCGAAGACCGATGCTGTCTCTATCAGGAAATCGCGTGAGCTTACGGCATCCATAGAGTTCTCAATGATCCTGTCAAATCCGAGTAGTGTCCTTGTCCTTTCCCTGTCGAGGTCAAACCCTGTGGATGCAAAAGCAGCAGCTCCGAGTGGGCTCATGTTAACACGTGCGTAGCAGTCCCTTGTGCGTTCAAAGTCACGTCCGATGGCATTTGCATGAGCCGTCAGGTGGTGTGCCAGTGTTGTTGGCTGGGCGTGCTGGAGGTGTGTGAATCCCGGCATGAGTGTGTCGACATTTTCCGAAGCGACGTCGATCAGGGTATTGCGAAGTGCGAGCAGGTCTTCCATGATCAGCAAAAGCTCATTCCTGAGGGTTAGCCTGATACAGGTAGCGACCTCGTCGTTGCGTGACCTGCCGGAGTGCATGCGTCCGCCTACATCCTCTCCGACCATGTCAATAAGCCTTGACTCAAGTGAGATATGAATGTCCTCATAGGTATGGTCGAGCTTCTCGATACCTTCTTCCCTGATCTTCAACAGGCCTTTCAGTATTTCCCGGCAGTCCTCTGCCCTTATGACATTTCTCTCTTTGAGCATGACAGTGTGTGCAAGGTCTACAAGGATGTCAGAATTGAATATCCATTTGTCAGCGCTCATTGAGGATGTGAACTCTATGATCTCTTCATCGGGAACGGAAGCCAGGCGGCCTCTTCTTAAAATGTCGCTCATTCAATACCTCGTGATTATCTAGTAGATGGATTAGTAAGGTTATGTAGCGTGGTATGCCACAAAGAGTTAAAAACGAATCGGTTTCCCTTATAGATCCTGTTGTTCATTGATGGGATAAAATTTAATGCAGATCCAACGGAGGCTCATTCCGGGTGATCTGGGGTCGAATAGGCTGGATGGATATGATGGATTGAAGAGCTCGATGGATTGAAGGGATAGGATGATTTGAAGAGATGGGATAGATAGAATAGAATAGAATAGAATAGAATAGAATAGAACAGAACCGAACCGAATAGACTAATGTATGATCAAAAAACAGAATAGAATTGAGATCAATCAGATGGATGGTTTGTGATCCTGAAGGCCTGGGGCCGGAGGTTCTGTGTCTTTTGGAAGCTGGATGTGGATCTCTGTTCCCTTGTTCTCCCCCTCGCTTTCTGCCCAGATCTTTCCGTTGTGTGCTGTGACGATCTCCTTACAAATGTAAAGGCCCAGTCCGGTTCCCCCATACTTGCGCTTCCTTGTGGCATCAATCTGGTAGAAACGTCTGAAGAGCATTGTGATGAGGTCAGGTGGGATGCCTATGCCTGTATCCTTCAGCATAATATGCAGGTATTCTTCTTCCTCTTCCACAGTGAAGGACAGTGTTCCTCCTTCAGGTGTGAACTTGATGGAATTGTCAACGATATTGGTGAACGTATCTGTGAGCTTATCTCTGTCCCCGTTTATCAGGGGCAGTTCGTCCGGGATATTTCTCTCAACTTTTAGCTGTTTATTCTGTATCTGTATCTTGAGGTCCAGAAGTGTCATGTCGATTATCTCGGCAATGGAGACCGGTTCGAAATTATACTTCACGTTACCTGACTGTACCCTGCTTATGTAAAGGAGCGAGTCCACAAGTCTCTTTAGTCTTTCAGCATTTCTAAGGACGGTGGTCTCAACTTCTTTCTGTTTATCAGTCAGTGGGCCCAGAGATCCCTCTGAGATAAGCTCGGTATAACCTTTGATGGATGTAAGTGGTGTTTTAAGCTCATGGCTGACGTTGGAAAGGAATTCATCCTTCATCTTGTCCAGGGACTTGAGCTCCTCATTGGCAGCAGCAAGTTCCTCTGCATATTTTATCATTGCTTCTTCCGCTTTTACACGTTCGGTTATATCTTCAACGATCCCGACACCACCAAGCAGTTTTCCATCATCCGAGATGTTCGGGCTGTAATCGGCCTTTATGGGTGTGACCTTGCCGCTTAAGGGGTTAGAGTACTTTCCTTCGTAGTGCCCGACCTCCCTCGAGAAGATGGCCTTGACCGCTTCTTTCATCTCTTCATCATCAACATCACTTATCATGTTCATACCAATGATCCTGTCCTTTGGCACGCCCATGATCTTTGTGATATTGTCATTACAATGGGTGATGTTTGCATTTTCGTCGAAATTGAATATCCCAAGCGGTGAGTTCTCAAAAATGAACCTGTACTTCTTCTCACTTTCAAGGAGTGCTTCCTCAGCAAGTTTTCGCTCGGTAATGTCTATCATGATGCCCTGGTAATAGGATGGCTTATTGTCTTCATCATATCCGAGTAGTGACCTTTCAGCTACCCATCTTACCTCTCCGGACTTTGTCAGTATCCTGTATTCCTTTGAAAAGAACTGCCTTCCTTCTATCTCAAGCTGCGTCACGTCATTACGTACAAAATCAAGGTCATCCGGGTGGATTATGTCGCCGTATA